>NZ_JAWUXR010000001.1:0-71100 GCF_034111225.1 Flavobacterium sp.
CAAATGCAAATGATTGGAATTTATCACGCTCTCGTTATTGGGGGATTCCCTTACCAATATGGAGAACAGAAGATGGTAAAGAAGAAATTTGTATTGGTGCTGTTAAAGAATTAAAAGATGAAATGGCAAAAGCTGTTGAAGCAGGTGTTTTAGCCAAAGACATTTTTGAAGACTTTGACGGTGGGAATATGTCTGAATAAAATTATGCAAAAATAGATTTACATAAGAATATTGTATATGAAATAGTATTAGTTTCTGCTTCGGGACAGCCAATGAAACGTGAAAGCGATTTAATTGATGTTTGGTTCGATTCTGGTTCTATGCCTTATGCACAATGGCATTATCCTTTTGAAAACAAAGAAAAAATAGATGACAATAAAGACTTCCCGGCTGATTTTATTGCAGAAGGAGTAGATCAAACACGTGGTTGGTTTTATACGTTACACGCTATTGGAACGTTAGTTTTTGATAAAGTTGCCTATAAAAATGTAGTTTCAAACGGATTAGTATTAGACAAAAACGGACAGAAAATGTCGAAACGTTTAGGTAATGCTGCAGATCCATTTGAAACACTTTCAGAATATGGTGCCGATGCAACACGTTGGTACATGATTTCAAATGCAAATCCTTGGGATAACTTAAAGTTTGATATTGAAGGAATTGCAGAAGTACGCAGAAAGTTTTTTGGTACACTTTATAACACCTATTCATTCTTCTCTCTATATGCAAATATTGATAATTTCACTTATGCTGAAGAAGAGATTCCGTTAGACGAAAGACCAGAAATTGACCGTTGGATATTATCAGAATTACATACTTTAATTAAAGACGTAGACACTTTTTACGCAGAATATGAACCTACAAAAGCAACAAGAGCTATTTCAGATTTCGTACAAGAGAACTTAAGTAACTGGTATGTTCGTTTATGTAGAAGACGTTTCTGGAAAGGTGAATATGCACAAGATAAGATTGCTGCTTACCAAACACTTTATACGTGTTTACTTACTATAACTAAGCTTTCAGCTCCTGTTGCCCCTTTCTTTATGGACAGGTTATATCGCGATTTAACACAAGCAACTGGTTCTGAAAACTTTGAAAGTGTTCACTTGTCAAACTTCCCGGTTTCGGTTGAAAACTTTGTTGATAAATCACTAGAAAGCAGGATGATGAAAGCGCAAACGGTTTCTTCATTGGTTTTATCATTGCGTAAAAAGGAGATGATAAAAGTGCGTCAACCTTTACAAAAGGTAATGATTCCGGTGCTTGACGAAAATCAACGTGCTGAAATTGAAGCAGTTTCTGACCTTATAAAAGCGGAAGTTAACGTGAAAGAAGTTGTTTTAATGGATGATGCTTCTGGCGTTTTAGTGAAGCAAATAAAGCCAAATTTTAAAGCGCTCGGACCTCGTTTTGGTAAAGATATGGGCTTGATTTCTAAAGAGATACAAAATTTTAGCCAAGCACAGATTAATCAAATTGAGAAAGATGGCAGCTTAATCATTGATATATCAGGAAAAAATGTTAATTTAACATCGGAAGATGTGGAGATTCTGTCACAGGATATTCCAGGTTGGTTAGTAGCTAACGCAAATGGAATTACAGTTGCTCTTGACATTACAATTAGTGAAGAGTTGCGCAATGAGGGTATTGCAAGAGAGCTGGTAAATAGAATTCAAAACATTCGTAAAGATTCAGGTTTTGAGGTAACGGATAAAATAAAAGTTCATATTCAAAATAACGAAGTAATTGAACTAGCTGTAGCGGCAAATTTGAGTTATATTAAATCGGAAACTTTAACTAACGAACTGCTTTTTAAAGAAAATTTAGAAAATGGTACGGAAATTGAGTTTGATGACTTGAAAACATTAATATTGATTTCAAAATAATGAAACTGTAAGGTTACATCTGACACATTGTACAACTATAAAAAAAATGAGTTATGGTAGAAGAAAAATTAAGATATTCTGATGCGGAATTAGCGGAGTTCAAAGCTTTGCTTCTTGAAAAAATTGAAAACGCAAATTCAGACTTAGCGCTAATTAAAAGTGCTTACATGAATGATTCAAATAATGGAACAGATGATACATCGCCAACATTTAAAGCGTTTGAAGAAGGAAGTGAAACAATGTCTAAAGAGGCAAATTCACAATTGGCAATTCGTCAAGAAAAATTTCTTAGAGATTTAAGAAATGCTGTTGTTCGTATTGAAAATAAAACATTCGGTATCTGTAAAGTTACAGGTAAATTAATAAGTAAGGAACGCTTAAAAGTAGTGCCTCATGCAACCATGAGCATAGAAGCAAAGAACTTACAACGTTAATCTTTACATAAAAATTGACTAACGCTCCAACAGGAGCGTTTTTTATTTAACAAAATACTTACTTTTGTCAAAAATATCCACAATGTCTTTAAAAAGAGCTTATTTATTAGTTGTTCTTGTATTGTTAATAGATCAAATATCAAAGGTTTATATTAAAACCCATTTTTTCATTGGAGAATCAATCAATGTTTTAGGACTAGACTGGTTTCGCATTCACTTTATTGAAAATGAAGGTATGGCCTGGGGAGCCGTTATTCCTGGAGAATATGGTAAATTAATTTTAACGCTGTTTAGAATTGGAGCTGTATTTGGTATTGGTTGGTGGCTGTGGGATACTGTAGTAAGAAAGCAATCTAACTTTTTAATTGTTGCTATTTCATTAATTCTTGCAGGAGCAGTAGGGAATATTATTGACTCTGTATTTTACGGCGTAATTTTTAACGACAGTTATCATCAAGTGGCAACAGCTTTTTCAAGTAAACCTTACGGAAGTTGGTTTTACGGAGAAGTAGTAGATATGTTCTATTTTCCTATTTGGGATGGCGTCTTGCCTTCTTGGATTCCTGTTTGGGGCGGAAATCATTTTACATTCTTTAACGCTATTTTTAACGTTGCAGATATTGCTATTTCTACAGGTGTTGGAATTCTAATTGTGTTCAATAAAAAAGCTTTCGCGAATAGTGAAAAAGAAGAAGTTTTAATTGAGGAATAATTTTTCTAAATGAAGAATCAATTTTTAGTATTTTCAATTTGTTTGCTTTTTTATAGTTGTAAGAAAGAGAATGAAAATTATATTGAAAACATTGAAGTTGTTAGAATTTATGAAGGGCCAAGCCCGGATCGTATAATTTTTGATCTGAATGTTTCAAGCGAGGTTTATTCTAAAATGAATGAAGATAGTCTTTCAAGACAAATATTAGAGTTAGACAATTCAGAAAGTATAAACTATACAAATTTGTTTTTCGGTTTAGAAAAATTAAAAAAAAATAAAGTAAGATTTCATTTTGTTACGCCTTATTTTCTAACAGGTAAAAATAAAAGGAGGCATTTATCTGATACTTTGTTAATTGAAGATCTTAATAAATCAAAAGACTTAAAATTGATTCTTCATTTTAATAAAAATGTTTTCGAATTTAAAAACAAATAACCTTCTCACTCGTTACACAATAATCTAACTTAATATCGTTGTCAAACACATCGTCAATTAAATCTTCGGGTTCAAAGAACGAAAGACCAATTTTAATAACATCAGGCTTGCATTCGCTTAAAAATGTATCATAAAACCCTTTTCCGTAACCAACTCTGTTTCCAAGTTTGTCATACGCTAAAAGCGGAACAAAAACTACATCAATCATATTTGTAGGAACATTTAAACCGTTAATAGGTTCTGGAATGTTGTATTCGTTTTTTTTAACCTTGGTATTATCCGTCAGTAAAAAATGCGTCATAGAAGTAGTGGCAAAATCACTTTTGGAAATCACAATTTCTTTATCTTTTGCGTGTAAAATATTTAAAATATATTCGGTATCTACTTCTTTTTGTTCTTCAATAGGTAAAAATAAATGGTAATAGGTTTTATCCCAAATATCCAGTTGAACCAATTGATTTGCTATAGCCAAACTTTTTTCATCAATTTGGTTATCAGTTAATTGGTTTCGTAAATCCTTGTATTTTTTTCTTGCTTCTTTCTTAAACATGTATAGACGCTTTCAATTCGTCTATAAAAATAGTTAAATGTTCTATTTCTACGTGGTCCATTACTACAATTTTATACCATTTATTACTTTCGTTGTGCTGTTGAGGTACTAAATCATATTTTTCGGCAACATCTTGAGGAATGTTTTCAGCATGAATAGTCACTATGTTCATATACGGTTCTCTGAAATAAGAAATATTCAGTTTATCTAATTCATTACAAAGAAATTGTGTACGCATTTGTAAAACACTTACTTTTTCAAACCATCCGTTTGGCCCATAAGTAAATAATATCATCCAAACCGCTACTGCATTTGCTCCAGAACGACTTCCGCAAAGCGTTAAATCCATTCCTTCTACATATTCTGCTTCTTTGGTAAGTACATTTTCAATTAAGCCTTTTCGACAAATAAAAATACCTGTTCCATAGGGAGCTTGTAGCATTTTATGCGCGTCAATTGTAATAGAACTTATTTTTGGGTTACTAAAGTTAATTACCGAATCTTTATTGCTAAACGGATAAACAAATCCGCCGTAAGCACCATCAATATGTAATTTGTATGCTACATTATGTTTTTCTAAAAGAGAAGTATAATCGTTTGGATTGTCTACCGAACCAAACATTGTAGTTCCCATATTTGAAACGGGAATAAAATATTTTTTACCTTTTGCTTTAGCTTCTACAATAATTTGCTCTAATGCTGTTTTATCAATATTTCTTTCGTTAAAATGTACCGGAATTTTTAACCATTCTATTTGTAATAAATTGGAAGCTTTAGGAATTGAATAATGCGTGTCTTCTGAAGTTAAGATTACAATTTCCGATAATTTAGCATCGAAATTGTGCATAAAATAATTTCTAAAGACCCAAATTGCTTGAATGTTTGCTTCGGTTCCACCAGGAGCAATATAACCATCAAATTCATCTAACTTAAAAACGTCTGTTGCTAAAACATTTAAAACTTCGCGCTCTATTTCTTGAGTTCCACTAAACGCATTTTCAGATGTTCCAAAAGTGTGACAGCCAATATTGTTTGGGTTAGCAACATAGGTTTGTAAAGTAGGAGCGTCTTTTAAAAAAGGAGCATCATCATAAAACACCTTTCCGTCTAATTTTGAAGCAGGATATCCTAAAGACACATCTTTTGAAAAATTCACATTTTCATATAATGCTTTTTGTATTCTTTCTTTTAATTGTTCTTGTTTTAACTTTTTCCAGAACCTCATAATCCAATAATTTTATACAAAATTAAAGGTTGGGAGGATATTAAAACATGATAATTGTTAGTTTATAATTCTAATTGTGTTGAAATATGAAAAATTGCATCGCCTTGGTACACAATTGGCGCATCATTTACATTTATTAAATAGCCGTCATTAGGTGCTTTAACATTGTGTTCAGTTTTTCCAAAAGGATCTGAAATTGTTGCTAACACGTCACCTTTGTTTACAAAGCTTCCTACTTTTATTAAACCAATGAACATTCCTGAAGAATTAGCTCTAATCCAATTTGATTTTTCTATAAATAATGTTTCATCATAAGTAAAATTAGCTTCTTTTTTTGGGTTTAACATGTCTAAATGCGATAAAAAACGCTTAGCACCCTCAACTCCTTCTTGTGTGATTTCAGTATTTAAGTCTAATGATTTTCCGCCTTCAAAAAGAAGCATTTTCACGCCTAAACGAGTACTAGCGTTTCTAAATGAACCTTGAATGTTTTTAGAATATAGCGTAAAGGGTGCGTTAAATACCTTAGCAAGTTCTTTTAACTCTGTGTTATTTGGAATAATACGTATTTGAGCGGCATTAAATCTACTTGCTCCACCAGCATGAAAATCTACTGCATAATCCACCATGGGGATAATTTCTTTTACTAAAAAGTGCGCAAATCTACTGGCTAATGAGCCTGTTTTACTTCCCGGAAAAACACGATTCAAGTCTCGCCCATCAGGGAATTGACGACTTTGATTTACAAATCCAAAAATATTAATTATAGGAATACAAATAATGGTTCCACACTTTGGCTTGTTAATTTTTCTTCTAATTAATTGACGTACAATTTCAGTGCCATTCATTTCGTCTCCATGTAAACCTGCACTAAACAAAACTACTGGCCCGTCTATTTTAGAACGCTCAATTATTATTGGAATTTTTAATTTTGTAGTAGTATGTAATTTTGCAATTTCTACATCAATAGTTTTACTTTCTCCAGGTAAAATGGATTCTCCTAGAAGTTGAAGGGATTTGTTTTTCATGTGTTTTCTTAAAAGAAGAATAAAAGTAATAATTAAATATGGAATAGCTTATTCCTATTTTGTAAATTTGTTTCATGCAAACGCCTTTAGAATTACAAATACAAACATTACCTGATAGTCCTGGGGTTTATCAATATTTTGATAAAGAAGAGAAGATTCTATATGTTGGGAAGGCTAAAAATTTAAAAAAGAGAGTTTTAAGTTATTTTACCAAAAAACATGAGAACTATAAAACTAGTGTTTTGGTTAAAAAAATTGTCTCTATTAAACATATTGTTGTTGAAACAGAGTCAGATGCTTTGTTGCTGGAAAACAATCTGATTAAAACGCTCCAGCCACGATATAATATTCTACTTAAAGACGGAAAAACATATCCGTGGATTTGTATTAAAAACGAACCATTTTCGCGAATTTTTCCAACTCGAAGAGTCACAAAAGACGGCTCAGAATATTACGGACCATATACCAATTTTAAAATTGTCAATACAATTTTAGAAATGATTAAGGAATTATATCCGTTAAGAACTTGTAATTATGATTTGTCATTAGGTAATATTAAATCGGGAAAATATAAAGTTTGTTTAGAATACCATATTGGCAATTGTAAAGGTCCTTGTGAAGGTTTAGAATCATTAGAAAACTATCAAAAACAAGTTGAAGCGATTCGACAAATTTTAAAAGGGAATTTTAAAGACAGTTTAAAAGAGTTTAAAACTCAAATGAAAACCTTTGCCAAAGAAATGCAATTTGAAGCAGCTCAAAAAGTAAAAGAAAAAATTGAAGTTTTAGAAAAGTATCAGTCAAAATCAACCGTTTTAAATCCGAAATTATCCAATATCGATGTTTTTTCAATTGTTTCAGATGAAGCAATGGCTTATGTTAATTTCCTTCAAATTTCGCACGGAGCAATTGTGCGTTCACATACGATGGAAATTAAAAAGAAATTAGATGAAACAGATGAAGAGCTTTTAGAATTAGCTGTAGTAGAACTTCGTGAACGTTTTAAGTTACTGTCTAAAGAAATAATACTGCCGTTTCCACTTTCATTAGGTGAAAATTTAAAAATAACAGTTCCACAATTAGGAGATAAACGACAAATTTTGGATTTATCTATTCGCAATGCAAAATATTATCGAATGGATCAATTAAAGCAAATTAAAATTGTTGACCCTGATAGACATGCCAATAGAATTATGGCTCAAATGAAAAAGGATTTACGGCTTTCAGTTGAGCCAAGACATATTGAATGTTTTGATAATTCTAATATTCAAGGAACAAATCCGGTTGCAGCTTGTGTAGTTTTTAAAGATGGAAAACCAAGCAAAAAGGATTATCGTCATTTTAATATTAAAACCGTTGAAGGCCCTGATGATTTTGCTTCAATGGAAGAGGTAGTTTACAGAAGGTATAAGCGTTTGTTGGATGAAAAAGAACCATTGCCGCAATTGATTATTATTGATGGTGGAAAAGGGCAATTATCGTCAGCATTAAAAAGTTTAGATGACCTAGGTTTACGAGGAAAAATTGCAATTGTAGGAATTGCAAAACGATTAGAAGAATTGTTCTATCCAGAAGATCCAATTCCTCTTTATTTAGATAAAAAATCAGAAACATTAAAAATAATCCAATTTCTTCGAAATGAAGCGCATAGATTTGGAATAACGCATCATCGAGATAAGAGAAGTAAAGCAGCTTTGACAAATTCATTAGAATCCATTCCTGGAATTGGAGAAAAAACAATGATAACGTTATTAAAAAAGTTCAAAAGTGTTAAAAGATTGCAATTAGCTTCAGAAAAAGAAATATCTGAGGTCGTTGGACTTTCAAAAGCCAAAAAAATAACCGAATTTTACAAAAAGATACAAAAGTAAGAAATTTATGAAAAGAATAATCTTGTTAATAAGCCTGCTAATTTTCACCCAAATCAGCTTTGCACAAGATTCTATTAAAACTGTTAAAAAGCAAAAAATTGGACTTGTCCTTAGTGGAGGAGGCGCAAAAGGATTGGCTCATATAGGAGTTTTAAAAGTAATTGATTCATTAGGTATTAAAATAGACTACATAGGAGGTACGAGCATGGGCGCTATTGTAGGCGGGCTGTATGCATCAGGCTATAGTGGAAAGGAATTGGAGTATTTATTCAATAGAGTAGATGTAGATGCTTTGCTTCAAGATTTTACCCCTAGAAATTCTAAAACTTTTTACGAAAAAAGGAATGATGAAATTTATGCGGTATCACTTCCATTTGATAAATTTAAAATTGGACTTCCCTCAGGTTTGTCTAAGGGACTTTATAATTTCAATTTAATTTCACGATTAACACTTCATGTTTCTGATGTAAATGATTTTAAAAATTTACAGATCCCATTCTTTTGTATTGCTACCGATGCTGAAACAGGTGAAGAAGTAATTTTAGACAAAGGTGATTTAGCTAAGGCGTTAGTTACTAGCGGGGCTTTGCCTACATTGTATAGTCCTATAGAAATAGATGGTAAGTTACTTATTGACGGCGGAGTTGTGAATAATTATCCGGTTGAAGAACTAAGAAAGCGAGGGGCTGATTTTATAATTGGGGTTGATGTACAAGATGGATTAAAAGGAAGAGATCAATTAAATGATGTAACTAGTTTATTGGGTCAAATTAATAGCTACTCGATGGCTGAAAAAATGATTGAAAAAATTAAGTTAACAGATATTTATATTAAGCCAGATATTAAAGGTTATAATGTAATATCATTTGATAAAGTAAGTGAGTTAATTCCAAAAGGAGAAGCTGCAGCAAGATTTCTCTTAAATAACACAATCTTTGAGCAAAATAAAAGAACACAGTTAAGGGATAGAATTGTTGTTTCTGATTCAATCCAAATAAGCAGTATAGAGATTAATGATCTTGAAAATTACACTAGAGCTTATGTAATAGGTAAATTAAAGTTTAAACAAAATTCAACCGTTTCCTTTGAAGAATTTCAAAAAGGAATTAACAATTTAAATGCAACACAAAATTTCAGTTCGGTCTTTTATTCTTTTAAAGATGCAGAAAACGGCAAAAAGATTTTTTTAGAACTAAAAGAAAAAAAAGTAAATAAGTTTTTAAAGTTTGGATTGCATTATGACGATTTGTTTAAAAGTGGAGTTTTATTAAATTTTACACAAAAAAAAGTATTTGTAAAAAATGACGTGCTATCATTAGATTTAATATTGGGCGATAATTTCAGATACAACTTAAATTATTATATTGATAATGGTTTTTATTGGAGTTTTGGAATTAATTCTAAACTTTCAACTTTTAATAAAAACATTCCTTCGGATTTCAATAATGGACTTACTCTTACTACATTAGGGGTAAATTCTTTAAATGTTGATTATTCAGACTTATCGAATCAACTTTATTTGCAAACTATCTTTGCTCAAAAATTTTCGGTTGGTGGAGGTGTTGAGTTAAAACATTTAAAAATTAAGTCGGAAACATTATTAACTACTAATCCTGTATTTGATAAAAGCGATTATCTTTCTGTTTTTGGGTATTTAAAATTTGACACTTTTAATCAAAAATACTTTCCTAAAAAAGGAGCTTATTTTAATGGTGAGATTAAATCGTTTGTATATTCTTCAGACTATAACGATAACTATCAAAATTTTTCAATTGCAAAAGGAGACGTAGCTGTAGTTCAAACTTTTTTTAAAAAAATAGCTATAAAATTACAGTCAGAAGCAGGTTTTGCTATTGGAGAAAAAAGCGTAAATTCTTTTGATTTTGCTTTAGGCGGTTATGGTTTTGTAAATTTAAATAATTTGCGACCATTTTTAGGGTATGACTTTATTAGTTTGTTAGGAGATAGTTATATAAAGGGGAGTGTTGTTGCGGATTATGAGTTTTTGAAGCATCATCATCTTGAATTTACTGCAAACTATGCAAACATTGGAAATAATATTTTCGAAGACGACACATGGATTTCAAAACCAGAATATTCTGGTTATGGTTTTGGATATAGCTATGAAACGGTAATTGGACCAATTGAGCTTAAACATTCTTGGTCGCCAGAAACACATAATCATTATACTTGGTTCACAGTTGGGTTTTACTTTTAATAATTAAATTTTTTTTACGATATTTGTACTATATGAAACCAAACTGGATAGGTTTATTAGCGCATTTAAAATTCCTTATCAAGAGAAATCCTGAATGAACGCATAATTGTATCAATTAATTATTGCACTTTCACATTGTTTAATTAAAAAATTAAAATTATGCCATTTTATCATAAATTAGGAGAGATTCCGCCAAAAAGACATACACAATTCCGTAAGCCAAACGGTGATTTGTATTCCGAGCAATTATTTGGAACAGTCGGTTTTGACGGAATGTCAACAAATTCATATCACGAGCATCGTCCTACTCAAGTAAAAGAAATTATAAGACAATATAATATTGCGCCAAAAATTGCTAAAGAAAATAACATTCAATCGTATAGATTAAGAGGTTTTCAAGTTGCTCCTGAAAATGATTATTTAGAGAGCAGAAAAATTGTTTTAACAAACTCTGATTGTCACATTGCTTTAGCTGCTCCAAAAAAATCAACAACTGAATATTTTTATAAAAATACTGATTCTGATGAAATGATTTTTATTCATCGTGGAACAGGCAAGTTGAGAACTATTTATGGAAATCTTGATTTTAAATATGGAGATTATTTAATTATTCCTCGTGGAATTATTTATAAAATAGATTTCGATACAGAAGATAACCGTTTGTTTATAGTTGAATCTCATTCGCCAATTTATACGCCAAAACAATACAGAAACTGGTTCGGACAATTGTTAGAACATTCTCCTTATTGTGAAAGAGATATCCGTCGTCCTTATGAGTTAGAAACAAATAACGAAAAAGGAGAATTCTTAATCAAAGTAAAAAAGAAAGATGAAATTTTTGATATGATTTATGCAACACATCCATTTGATGTAGTTGGGTATGATGGATTCAATTATCCATATGCATTATCAATTCATGATTTTGAACCAATAACAGGAAGGATTCATCTTCCGCCACCCATTCATCAAACTTTTGAGACAAGCGCATTCGTAATTTGCTCATTTGTACCAAGGTTATATGATTACCATCCATTATCAATACCTGCGCCATATAACCACAGTAATATTGATGCCGATGAGGTTTTGTATTATGTAGATGGTGATTTTATGAGTAGAAATGATGTTGAAGCGGGCCACATATCTTTACACCCTGCCGGAATTGCGCATGGACCACATCCAGGTGCTGCAGAAAGAAGTATTGGTAAAACAGAAACTCAAGAATTAGCCGTTATGGTAGATACTTTTAAACCTTTAATGGTTACAGAAGAAGCAATGAAAATAGCAGATGACAAGTATTACCAATCTTGGTTAGATTAAAAAATAAATTAACACAACATTAAAGAGCTATTTAGTTTTAAAAAATATAATATTATGAGTGAAAAATTAAAATCAGTAAACTACGGTTTAGAAAAAATATTTGAAGGAGCGCAAGATTTTCTTCCGCTAATGGGAACAGACTATGTGGAGTTTTATGTAGGAAACGCAAAACAAGCAGCACATTTTTATAAAACAGCATTTGGGTTTCAATCTTTAGCGTATTCTGGATTAGAAACAGGAGTTAGGGACAGAGCATCTTATGTTTTAAAACAAGATAAAATCCGTTTAGTGTTAACAACTGCATTAAATAGCGATTCTCCAATTGGAGAACATGTTAAAAAACATGGAGACGGTGTAAAGGTTGTAGCTCTTTGGGTTGAAGACGCACGTTCTGCATTTGAAGAAACGACAAAGCGTGGAGCTAGAGTATTTATGGAGCCAACTGTGGAAACAGATGAACATGGTGAGGTGGTAAGAGCTGGTATTTACACTTATGGAGAAACAGTTCACATGTTTGTAGAGCGTAAAAATTATAACGGGACATTTTTACCAGGTTATAAAGAATGGAAATCAGATTATAATCCTGCACCAGTAGGTTTAAAATATGTAGACCATATGGTAGGAAATGTGGGTTGGAATGAAATGAATACTTGGGTTAAATGGTATGAAGACGTTATGGGATTTGTAAATTTCCTTTCGTTTGATGATAAACAAATTACTACTGAATATTCGGCATTAATGTCAAAAGTAATGAGTAACGGTAATGGAAGAATCAAATTTCCAATTAATGAACCTGCTGAAGGTAAAAAACGTTCTCAAATTGAGGAGTATTTAGATTTCTACGAAGGTTCAGGGGTACAACATATAGCAGTAGCAACAGATGATATTATTTCAACGGTTGCAGATATGCGTTCAAGAGGAATTGAGTTTTTAAGTACGCCACCTCAAGCATATTATGATGCAATTCCAGAGCGTTTAAAAGACCACATGCATAAATTTAAAGAAGATATTAATGAACTTCAAAAATTAGGTATCATGATTGATGCTGATGAAGAAGGTTATTTATTGCAAATATTTACTAAGCCAATTGAAGACAGACCGACTTTATTTTTTGAAGTAATTCAACGAATGGGAGCAAGAGGTTTTGGTGCAGGTAACTTTAAAGCTCTTTTTGAATCAATCGAGAGAGAGCAAGCTTTGCGAGGAACGTTGTAAAAAGTAAAAATAATTGAGAATAATTCAATAAACCAATATTTATAAAAGCATATTTTGTGTTAAAAGTGTTAAAGTTGATTTTTTATTAAGAATAATATAAAAACAATACTACATTTGCACTCGCAAAAATGAGGGAGTAGTTACCCTTATATTTTGCAAGTAAATTTTCATAATTTATAGTTTTTTGGTTGGTTAATAGCATAAAAACTCAGTCATTATTTTGACTGGGTTTTTTTGTTTTAGTATTTTTGGAACAGAAATTGCATCTTACTATTACAAAACGAAGAAATCATGAAAAAAATAGGACTTTTATTACTGCTTTTCATTACTACAAATTCTTTTGTAACACAAGAAGAATCATACACTACAGGTGAGTTTATTAAATTGAGAATCCATTATGGGTTGGTTAACGCAGGTTACGCTACTTTAGAAGTAAAAGAAGCTGTTAAAAATAATAAAAAAGTGCATCATGTTGTTGGAAAAGGATATACTGTAGGTATGGCAAAATTTTTCTTCAATGTAGATGATGATTACCAAAGTTATTTTGATAAAACAACAAATAAGCCTTATCAATTCTTAAGAAAAATAGATGAAGGAGGTTATACCAAACATCAAGAAGGTTTTTTTAACCAAGACAGCAATACAGTATTAGTAAAAGATTATAAGAAGAAAACCGAAAAATCATTTCCTGTTACTGAAGATGTACAAGACATTGTATCTGCTTTTTATTATTTAAGAAATCATCCAAATATAGATAGGTTAAATACAGGTGAATCAATTTATATTGATATGTTTTTTGATGATGAAATAACAAAGTTTAAGTTAAAATTTCTTGGAAGAGAAGATATAAAAACTAAATTTGGTAAAGTTTCTTGTATGATATTTAGACCTTATGTACAAGCGGGTAGAGTTTTTAAAGAAGATGAAAGTTTAACTGTCTGGATATCAGATGATGAAAATAAAATACCAATAAGGTTAAAGGCAAATTTAGCAGTTGGGTCATTAAAAGCAGATATTGATTCATTTAAAGGATTGAAAACTACTTTGAAAGTAAAAAAATAATGGAATTAGAAAAATATAGAGATCAATTAGAGCAAATTGAAAAGAAATATTCTGATATTAATCAAAATACAGAAACCCATTTAGAAGGCTTACTTTGGTCTAAACCAATTAACTATTGGGATTATATTCAAACAGATGCGCTTTTAAACCTTCAAATTCAAAGAACAACATTACCAGATGAAATGGTTTTTATCATGTATCATCAAGTTAATGAATTGTTGTTTAAAATGATTTTATGGGAAATAGATCAGTTGTCTCATAAAGAAAAACCATCAGCAACTTTTTTTACTGAAAAGTTAGGTAGAATCAGCAGGTATTTTGACATGCTAACAACTTCATTCACAATTATGATGGATGGTATGGAGCCTGAACAATATTTAAAATTTAGAAACACTTTAACGCCGGCAAGCGGTTTCCAAAGTGCTCAATATCGTTTAATTGAATTTGCTTCTACTGATTTAATAAACCTTATAGACAAAAGATTTAGAGCTAATATTGATAGAAATACGCCTTATGATCACGCTTTTGAACACTTGTATTGGCAAGCAGCTGGTAAAGACTATCATACTGGTGAAAAATCATTTCTTTTAACAGGTTTCGAAAAGAAATATAAAAAAATGTTTTTGGACTTTATGGAAGAATACAACACCATAAATGTTTGGAGAAAATTTAAAGAACTTCCAGAAGCAGATCAACAAAATTTAGACTTAATTAAAGCAATGCGTCATTACGACGAAACGGTTAACATTACATGGGTAATGGGTCATTTCAATGCTGCTAAGAAATACATAGAAAGTGTTCCAGGAAATCATGAAGCTACTGGTGGAAGTGATTGGAAAAAATACATGCTGCCTAAATACCAAAAAAGAATTTTCTTTCCAGAGTTATGGACAAAAGAAGAAATTGAGAATTGGGGAGAAAATTTATAATTACAAAATACAATACAATTGAAATACTTATCAATACTACTTGTCTTAAGCATTTTTACCTCTTGTAAAAAAGATAAGGGAGAAGATTCTACACCAATTAAGGAACAAAAAAAAGAAGTTATAATTAAAGATTTCGGTCTTATTTTCAATGATTATAAAGTGTTGAAAGACACTATTAAATCTGGAGATGTATTTGGGACAATAATGGATAAATATATTTTTCCAGACAGTTTAAATGTTCATCAAATAACTGAAAAAGTTAGAGATTCTTTCAATCCTAGAAGTATTAAAGCAGGAAAACCATATTTTATTTTTCTAGATAAAAAAAACCCAAAAAACATAAAGGCATTTGTCTACGTAAACAGTAAAATTAAATACACTTTAATTGATTTTAGAGATTCAGTAAGAGTAGTTAATAAAGAACGACCAACAACAATAAAAAGGAGAACAATAGCAGCTAAAATTGAAGGTTCATTGTCTGAAACTTTAAGCAAAGCTGGAGTTAGTGCTTCTTTAGCACCAAAATTAGCTAGTGTATATGCGTACTCAATTGACTTTTTTAAAATACAAAAAAACGATAATTTTGCAGTAACTATATACGAGAAATTCATCGAGGATTCTATTTATGTTGGAGTCGAAAGAATTGAATCATCATTTTTTGAACATAAAGGGAAAAAATATTACGCCTTTCCATACAAAACATCAGATTCTCAAAAAGAATACAGTTATTATGATGAGAACGGTAGAGGATTAAAAAGCATGTTTCTTAAAGCGCCCCTAGACTTCTTTAGAATATCATCTAAGTTCTCAGGCAGAAGATTTCATCCTGTTCAAGGTCGTTGGAAGGCTCATAATGGAACAGATTATGCTGCAGCCCATGGAACACCCATTAAAACAACTGCTTCGGGAGTTGTAGAACGAACAGGATATACTGGCGGAAACGGAAATTACGTTAAAGTAAGGCATAATGGAACATATTCAACTCAATATTTACACATGTCTAAAATTTTGGTAAGAAATGGACAACATGTAACTCAAGGTCAAATAATTGGAAAAGTAGGAAGTACTGGTCTAGCTACAGGGCCACATGTGTGTTATCGTTTTTGGAAAAATGGAGTGCAAGTTGACCCACTTCGTTTAAAATTACCAAATACCGAACCAATGAATGACAATGTTAAAGGAAAGTATTTGCAATATATAAAACCTTTAAAAGAAGAGTTAGACAATATAGAGGTTAAAAAATAATGATTCTACCTAATATAAATCCAACTGAAACATTAGCTTGGAAAGCACTTGAAGATCACTTTTGTAAAGTTAAAAATACAGAGATGAATGATCTTTTTGCGGCCGATGATTCAAGAGTAAATAATTTTCATGTAAAATGGAATAATTTTCTGTTGGATTATTCTAAAAATAGAATTGACAATAAAACAAGAGAACTTTTATTGGATTTAGTCAATGAGCTAAATTTAGAAAAAGTTATTACTTCTTATTTTAAAGGAGAAAACATCAATGAAACCGAAAACAGAGCTGTTCTTCATATGGCCCTTAGAGCAAAAGAAACAGAATCATTTTTAGTAAATGGTGTTAATGTTGTGCCTGAGGTATTTAAAGTTAAGAAGCAAATTGAACAATTTTCAAACAGTATTATAAAAGGTGATTTAAAAGGAAATTCAGGTAAAACATTTACTGATATTATTAATATTGGAATTGGCGGCTCAGATCTTGGACCTTCAATGGTTGTAAATGGACTAGGCTATTATAAAAATCATTTAAAAACCCACTTTGTTTCCAATGCCGATTCTGATTATGTTCAAGAATTATTACATACTTTAAATCCTGAAACAACATTAATTGTGGTTGTTTCTAAAACGTTTACTACAAGAGAGACTATAAATAATGCTCATTTAATAAAGAATTGGTTATTAGATTCTGATAAAATTATAAGTGCTGATGATCATTTTGTTGCTGTTACCGCAAATGTAGATGAAGCATGGTCATTCGGTGTAAATAAAGATTTTATTTTTCCTATTTGGGACTGGGTTGGAGGTCGTTTTTCATTATGGAGCGCCGTTGGTTTATCAATAAGTTTAAGCCTTGGTTTTGATAATTTTGAAAAACTACTGAAAGGCGCAAATGAAATGGACTTGCATTTTAAAAAAGAATCATTTGATAAAAATATTCCAATTTTACTCGCTTTAATTGGTGTTTGGAACAATAATTTTCTAAAAGCAGAGACTGAAGCAATCATACCTTATTCGCAATATTTGCAAAAATTACCTTCATACTTACAGCAAAGTGTAATGGAAAGTAATGGAAAAAACATCGACAGAAATGGTAACGAAGTAAATTACCAAACATCACAAATTGTTTGGGGTGAGCCAGGAACAAATGCACAACATGCATTTTTTCAATTGTTTCATCAAGGAACAAAAATTATTCCTGTTGATTTTATAGGATTTAAAAAGCCGCTTAATGCGACTGTAAAATCACATAATGAGTTTATGGCTAATTTTTTTGCGCAATCTGAAGCCTTGTTAAAAGGAAAAGCATTAGGGGAAGCAAAGCAAGAATTAATCAATGAAGGGTGTTCAAATGAGGAGATTCAAAAATTAGCGCCATTTAAAGTTTTCAAAGGAAATAAGCCTTCGAATACTATTCTAATTGATAAATTGACACCTGAAAATTTAGGTGCGCTAATTGCCATGTATGAGCATAAAATATTTGTACAAGGAATTATTTGGAATATTTACAGCTTTGATCAATGGGGTGTTGAATTAGGAAAAACATTAGCCTCATCTATTATTAAAGAATTAAATTCTGAAATAAACACAAATCATGACGCTTCAACTTCTTTTTTACTAAATGAATTTAGGAAATAATATTTAGTTATATTTGTTAAACTAAAACATCTATTTATGTATCAAGTTATTCAACCGGCTCACTCAATATTTGCTTATATTGTTTTGTCAATTTTATTTTTAGCATCTATTAATGCAATTTCAGGAGTTGTTTCAAAAAGAGTCTTTAAAGAAAAAGATTTAAGAATTTCTTTATTTGCTTTAATATTATCGCACTTTCAATTGTTGATAGGTTTTGTTTTATATTTTGTTTCTCCAATGGGTTCTGCTTCTTTAGGTAATATGGAGAAGGCATTTAGGTTAACTTCATTAGAACATCCTTTAATGAATATAATAGCAATTGTATTAATCACTATAGGTTGGTCTAAACATAAAAAAGAAGAAAGTAATAATGGTAAGTTCAAGAAAATTGCTTTATTCTATACTTTAGGCTTAATTTTTATCTTATCAAAACTACCATGGGCCAATTGGTTTAATTAATTGGCATTGTTTTTGAAAATCTTAAAGAAAATTTTTATGAAAAAGTATTTAAGATGTTTTTTAATTGTAGCACTAGGCTTTTTTATATTAAGTTTCTCTTTTAAAGAAAATTCTTTTAAAAGAAAAAAAGTTATACTTCATACTCAAGATACTTTAGAAATTTATCATACAAAACCGTATAAAAAAAATGTTCACGCTTCTTATTATTCAGATAAGTTAAATGGAAGAAAAACCGCAAACGGGCAGGTTTTTAATAATTCTAAATATACAGCAGCACATAAAACCTTAAAGTTTGGAACGAGAGTTAAAGTTACAAATATTGTAAATGATAAATCGGTAATTGTAACGATAAACGATAGAGGTCCTTTTGTAAAAGGAAGGGAAATTGACCTTACTAAAAAAGCCTTTATGGAAATTGCCAAGAACAAGCAAAGAGGAGGTTTGACAGTAAATTTAGAAATTGTAGAATAAATCGATTACCAGTTTTTAAAAGGTTTTTTGCTTAAATATGAATTATAGTATCGTTCATCACCAGTAACTTCTTCACCAAGCCAATCTGGTTTTTCAAAATGTTCATTTTCAGATTTCAATTCAATTTCGGCAATAATTAAACCTTCGTTGTCTTTAGCAAAAACATCTACTTCATAAACATGTACTCCAACTATTACTTCATATCTGATTTTATCAATAACGCCTATTTCGCAAAGTCTTAATAAGTTTTCAGCATCTGCATAAGATATTTCCTTTTCCCATTCAAATCTAGTTAAGCCACTTTCGTTACTCTCTCCTTTAATTGTTAAGTAGCCATTTTCGCCTTTAAGACGAATCCTAACGGTTCTTTTAGGGTCAGACGACAAATAACCCTGAACAATTCTATTTTGCTTTGTAAACGTTTTTAAATAAACGTTCGAGGTTACTAAAAATTTCCGTTCTATTTCAAACATTTGCTTGCTTAAATTTTATAATTTCGTTCAAAATTAGAAATGATTTTTATAAATAACTAATTCATTTGAATTTATGAATATAAGGCATCAATTTCAACCTACAAAATCAGTAGAAGAATTGTTTAAAAACAATTTTGAAAATAATTTATATGCCGAAAATAATTTATTGTTTTTAGTTGACCTTGTTCAAGTTTTCAGACCTAAAAAACCTCTTAATGTTGAAGTAGTTTCAATCCGAGAATTAATTTTATTTATAGAAAACAATCCTAAATATAGTTCATTATTAAAAATCTACTTTAATCAAATAGTAAAGAAAAATAAATTTTCACGTTTATTATCAGAAGCGTGTATTATTAATAATAATCATTTTCTTACTGAGGTAAAAAAAAGAATTTTCGAAAAATTTTTACCTTATCAACCAGATAAAGATACACTTCAATTTGTTTTAAATCAGGTTTTTTATCTTGAATCTGATTCAATTTGGATTAATAAAATTTCAAATAAAGAAATTGTTTCTGTTTTTAATTTATTAGAGTTGAATGATATTTATAAGACCACAGCTAATGAAACTTCACTCTCAGAAGTTTTCCTTGCAATGCAATTATTAGCACAGAGAATAAGTGGAAGAGCTTTAGAGAACGATGTTATAAAAATGGTTCCTGAGTTTTCTAATTTAGAAAGCCCATTTATAGCTTTTGAGAAAGAATTAAGTCAAGCTGAGCAAATTGTTCGAAATACCAATGAACATTCTTTAAACTCAACAGATTTGATTTACAAGCAGCTTTTAATGCTGCACAAACAATGTGATGATTATATAGATAAAGCTTTTTTAAACAGCTCTAAATATGGAATCTCTCTTTCTGTAAATCAAAGTTTGCTTAGAATTAGACAACAACTATTAAGGTTGAAAGAATTAATGCCTTTTATTGTTGTGAATAAAGAAGAAGACAAGTTAAACAACAGTATTCAAATTGTACTTGAACTAATAAAATATAATTGTACTAAAAATAATTTAAAATCACTTTTTAATGAAAGCACACAGCTTATTGCTTTTGAAATAACTCAACATACTGCTAGGACGGGTCAAAAATATGTTACAGATTCTTATGGCGAATATTTTAAAATGTTTTTTGCTGCCGCAGGAGGAGGTTTAATCGTAGGTTTTTTATGTGTTTTTAAATTATTGTTTTCAAACGTTGATACTTCTGCATTTGGACATGCATTTTTATACAGTTTTAATTATGCATTTGGTTTTGTTGCAATATTTTTGCTTGGGTTTACCTTAGCTACCAAACAACCTGCAATGACGGCTGCTAGAATCGCTCAAGTCTTAGACGATGGAATGAAAAACAGAAATACTGACCCCGACAAGCATAAAGCATTTGCTAATTTATATTCAAAGATTTTTAGAACTCAATTTATTGCATTTATAGGAAATGTTTTAATTGCTTTTCCGGTTTCATTATTGATAGTTTGGGTTTTTCAATATTTTACAGGTTTTAATTTTGCAGCTTCTAAAGCCGATAAGTTGATAGATGCACTAAACCCTATTTACTCTTTGGCTCTTTTTCACGCAGCTATTGCGGGTGTTTTCTTGTTTATATCGGGAATTATATCTGGAAGTGTATCTAATAGAAATAAGCACAATCAAGTTCCTTATAGGATAAAGGAAAATCCTTTTTTAAAGCAAATTTTAGGCGTTAAGCGCACTATTAAATTAGCCAATTGGGTTGATTTAAACTGGGCAGGTGTAGTTTCAAATACTTGGTTTGGTATTTTTTTAGGTAGCACAGCTTCAGTAGGTGTTTTTTTAGGTTTAAATATAGATATTAGACATATTACTTTTGCAAGTGGAAATTTTGCTCTTGGTTTATATGGAAATGGTTTTAATGTTAATTCAACTACTATTTTTTGGTCTGTTTTAGGAGTTGGTTTAATTGGTTTTGTAAATTTTATTGTAAGTTTTACGTTGTCATTACTTTTGGCTTTTCGATCTCGTAACATTCCTTTAACTGAGTTGCATTTGTTAAATAAATCGATTTGGCATTATTTTTTAAGAAAGCCGTTCCATTTTTTTCTTCCTATAAAAGATTCTATTATGAAAGATATAAAAAATGTTTCTTCGTAAATTTGAAAGATGGAAGTACCTGTTCTTAGAAAGATTATTCATGTAGATATGGATGCGTTTTATGCATCTGTAGAGCAAATGGATTTTCCTGAGCTGAGAGGAAAACCATTAGCTGTTGGCGGAAACGAAACAAGAGGAGTTGTGAGTGCTGCAAGTTATGAAGCTCGAAAATTTGGTGTTCGAAGCGCAATGAGTGGCATTCAAGCCAAACGAAATTGTCCAGAACTTATTTTTGTGCCACCACGTTTTGATAGATATAAAGAGATTTCTAAAAAAATTAGAAAAATATTTTTCGATTATACCGATTTAGTTGAGCCACTTTCATTAGATGAAGCTTATTTAGACGTTACAGAAAACAAAAAGAACAATCCAAGCGCTTCCTTAATTGCTGAAGAAATTAGATTGCGAATTTTTAATGAAGTTGGTTTAACGGCTTCTGCAGGAATTTCTGTAAATAAATTTATTGCCAAAATTGCTTCAGATTATAATAAGCCAAATGGACAAAAAACTGTTAATCCTGGCGAAGTTTTAGATTTCCTTGAAAAATTAGATGTTAAGAAGTTTTACGGAGTGGGTAAAGTTACTGCCGATAAAATGTATCAATTAGGCATTTTTACAGGGTTGGATTTAAAGGAAAAAACATTAGAATTTTTAGAAAAAAACTTCGGAAACAGCGGAAAGCATTATTATCAAATTGTAAGAGGAGTTCATAACAGTGCGGTGAAACCTAACAGAAAGATAAAATCGATAGGAGCAGAACGAACCTTTAATGAAAATTTATCTTCTGAAATTTACATGGAAGATCGATTGTTTAATATTGCTACAGAACTTGATCGAAGACTTCATAAAAGTAAAATTTCGGGAAAGACGATTACTTTAAAAATAAAATACTCCGACTTTAGTCTTCAAACAAGAAGTAAGACTTTACAGTATTTTATTGCTGATAAAGATTTAATTTTTGAAGTAGCAAAAGACTTACTCTACCAAGAAAGATTGAAAAATTCAGTTCGTCTTTTAGGAATTTCTGTAAATAATTTAAATAACGAAGAAAAGAAAGAAAAAGAAATGCCCAAAAGTGTTTCAGTACAACTTCGTTTTGAGTTTAAAGAATAATCTTAAATTAGTAAAATGAAAAAAAGCTCAACAATTATAATTTTGTTTTTATCTTTTAATCTGTTTTCTCAAGAAGAAAATTTTTTTAAATGTGATAAAATAAAAACACAAATAATAGACAAGAAGTTATTTGATAGCTTGTCAAATGGGAAATTAATTGCAAGGTTTGATAGATATATTAACAATATTTATAAAGTTGTAATTGATGAAAAAGAGCTTTATTATGTTACTAAGTCTACAATGAAAAAGATAAAAAGATCTATAAAGAAGTATAAATGTGAAGGAGTAGTAATAAAAAAAATAGATAAGCTTGATGAAACTGGAATAAAAATTATAAGAGATTAAAATAAAAATCCCGCTTTTAACGGGATTTTTTTATGTTATATGTAGATGATAAATTAATCTCTACTTGATAGTTTTGATAGTAAACGTAAAAATTCAACGTATAACCAAACCAATGTAATCATCAATCCCATTGCGCTAAACCATTCCATGTATTTAGGCATTTGTTTTTCGGCGCCTTTTTCAATTTCATCGAAATCTAAGAATAAGTTTAAAGCTGCAATTACAATTACAAAAACACTTATTCCAATACTCATTAACGAATTTCCATGATGTACAGCTTCGAAAGTAATGAAAAACGATAAAATCCAAGACAATAAATAATAAGTCAAAATAGCTAAAGTTGCTGCAACTACAATTGATTTAAAACGTTCTGTTACTTTAACAATTTTGTATTTATATAAAGCAAAACATATAATAAATGTTATAAAGGTACAACTTACCGCTTGGATAACAATTCCAGGATAAGATGCTTCAAAATATGCAGAAATTCCACCAATAAATAAACCTTCAAATAAAGCATATCCTGGCGCAACCCATGGAGATGTGTGAGGCTTAAAAGCTGCAATAAGCACCAAAATCAAACCAACAATCGCCCCTCCAATTGTAAGTACTAAAGGGTTATAACCGTTAAAAGCCAACCACCATGTAATACATGCAGTAGTAAGTAACATAAGCAATAAAATGAAGCTTTTATTTATTGCACCACTAACGGTCATAGTTTCTTGTTGAAGAACAAGAGTTTCGTCAGCATTTTTGCTTGTATTATTAAAAGCTTTGCTTCCTAAAAACGGATTTTTTGATTCAAATTTCATGCACTAGAATTTATTATAGTTTTTTAAATGTGTTTTTTTATTCAATTTCTGAGACTCTTAATGTATTTACCATTCCTTTTTTTATAATAGGCATAGCAGCAAGATTAATAATCATATCTCCTTTTTCAACATGCCCATTTTCTTTGCATATTAAATTAATATCTTCAATAGTATCATCAGTACTTACAAACTTGTCATAGAAGAATGCTTTTACTCCCCATAGTAAATTCAATTGCGTTAAAATTCTTCTGTTTGAAGTAAAAACTAAAATATTAGAATTTGGTCTCCAAGCTGAAATTTGAAAAGCAGTATATCCACTATTTGTTAGCGTTGTAATTGCTTTTGCATTAATGTCATCTGCCATAATTGCTGCATGGTAGCAAATAGACTTTGTTACAAATCGATTTGTTCTTATGTAAGGAGCGTTTAAAGGCACTTTAATTAATGGAGAGTCTTCAACACTTCTAATGATTTTTGACATAGTTTCAATAACCTGAACAGGATAACTCCCTACAGAAGTTTCGCCAGAAAGCATAACAGCGTCTGCGCCATCCATTACTGAGTTAGCAACATCATTTACTTCAGCTCTTGTTGGTGTTAAACTTGTGATCATTGTTTCCATCATTTGTGTAGCAACAATTACAGGTATACGAGCAGTTTTTGCTCTATGAATTAATTTCTTTTGAATTAAAGGAACTTGTTCAGCAGGAATTTCAACTCCTAAATCACCTCTAGCAACCATTAAACCGTCACAAAAAGCAACAATTTTGTCGATGTTTTCGACCGCTTCAGGTTTTTCAATTTTTGCAATAATTGGAATTTTATGATCAGAATGTTTCGCGATTAAGTCTTGTAATTCTTCTAAATCATCTGAAGTTCTTACGAATGAAAGCGCAATCCAGTCTACTTTATTTTCTATTGCAAATAGTGCATCTTTAATGTCTTTTTTGGTTAAAGCTGGTAAAGATACTTTTGTGTTAGGGAGATTTACTCCTTTTTTAGATTTCAAAGGCCCGCCTTGAATTACAACCGCTTCAACTTCAGTTTTTTTATCAGTCTTTACCACTTCAAAAATTAACTTACCGTCGTCTAAAAGAATTCTTTCTCCAGGATTTACATCCTTTGGAAATTCTTTATAATTCATGTACACTTTTTCTGCAGTTCCTAACATGTCTTTTGCAGTTGTAAATGTAATTTTATCGCCTTTGTTTACGACTACATCTTCTTTCATTACACCTACTCTTAATTTCGGACCTTGTAAGTCGGCAAGAATAGAAGTTGTGTAATTAAATTCAGCATTTAATTCCCTTATTGTATTTATTCGGGCAGTTACATCTTCATAGTCAGCGTGGGAAAAGTTTATTCTAAAAACGTTTACTCCGGCATCAATCATTTCTTTAATAGTTTCTTTAGTACTGCATGCAGGACCTAAAGTTGCTACGATTTTTGTTTTTTTATTCATTTATATTTTAATTAAAATATTAAATTATTTTTTGATTTTAAGTTATCTATATCAAGTAAATAAGACATAGAAACTTGGCTGATTGATTCTATTTTTTTGGTTACTTCTTCAATTTTAAAAAAAGAATCAACATTCTCTATCTTTAATAGAAAATCTGCTTTTTTATATTCGGGTAATAAATATACGTTAACCTCCATGTTTTCAAATATTCCAACAGATTTTTTATTTGTAGAATTAATTGACGTTTTATTTTCAATTAAACTCCATTGAATATCTGTTTTTTTATCATCGAAAAAATAATGATTAAAAGCACTTTTTCCCTCATGAGTTTCTATCGCAATATTTAAATTATTTTTACAAAGCTGAATGTTTAACTCCTTGTTTAAGAAATAGGCTAATCGATAATCTTCTATTGATGTATGAATGGCAATTAATTCATAATCAATTGATAAAAAGTCAACTATTTGAATTTTATGAATAGCCATTTATGCCAGTTGTTTTGTAAATATACAATTTAAGAAACGTGTATTTGTTAAGAAATTATTTTTTTGTAATTATTTCTTGTAAAGCAAAATAGGCTCTTTTTGCAGCTTTTTCTTCTGCTTTCTTCTTAGATGTTTCTCTTGCTTTTGCTATGGTTTTGTTGTCAATATCTAATTTAACACCAAAAAAATGTTGATCTTCAGTTCCATTGTCTTCGAATATTTCAAAAACAAATTTCTTTTTTTCTTTTTGGCACCATTCTATTATTAAACTCTTGTAGCTTATAACTTTGCCTTCTAGTTTAGAAATGTCTACATAGGGTCCAATAACTTTTTTAAAAATAAATTTTTCACAATAAGAAAAACCCCTATCTAAATAAATAGCTCCAACTAGCCCTTCAAAAATATTCCCATGAATATTATCGCTAAAATGCTGAGGCTTAACTTTGCTGTCTACAAATTCAATTAGGTTTAAGTCTTTCCCTAACTCATTTAAATGTTCTCTACTTACAATTTTAGAGCGCATTTTAGTTAAATAGCCTTCATCGCCGCTTGGTACTTCATTGTATAAGTGCGCCGCAATAACACTGCCTAGCATAGCATCTCCTAAAAACTCTAATCTTTCGTAATTAAAAGGATAGCCATTTTTACCAATTTTGTTTGTTGAACGGTGTGTAAAAGCTTTCTGGTAATAAACCAAATTAAGTGGCTTAAAACCTAAGATTTTGCTGATTTTGTCAAAAAAAATCCCGTCTTCTTGAGAACGGGAGTTTTTCATTATTTTTTTTAAAAAACGCATTCGCTCTTATTCTTCTAATTTCTTAAATAATACGCAAGCATTATGTCCTCCAAAACCAAAAGTATTACTCATGGCAACTTTAACATCTCTTTTTTGAGCTTTGTTTAAAGTTAAATTCAATTCTGGATTAATATTTTCATCTACAACAGAATGATTAATTGTTGGTGGTATAATTCCATATTTAATAGATAATACAGATGCAATAGCTTCAATCCCACCAGCGGCACCTAAAAGGTGACCGGTCATTGATTTTGTTGAGTTGATATTGATGTTTTTTGCATGTGTTCCAAAAACAGCACTAATTGCTTTTAACTCTGCAACATCTCCTAATGGGGTAGATGTTCCATGTGTATTGATGTGATCTACATCTTCAGGTTGCATTCCTGCATCTCTTAAAGTGTTGTTCATTACTGCAATTACACCAAGTCCTTCAGGGTGTGGAGCTGTTAAGTGGTAAGCATCAGAAGACATTCCGCCACCTCCAACTTCACAATATATTTTAGCACCACGTGCTTTTGCATGTTCATATTCTTCAAGTACTAACGCTCCAGCTCCTTCTCCAAGTACAAAACCATCTCTAGTTGCGTCAAAAGGTCTAGAAGCAGTTTCAGGACTTTCATTTCTTGTAGATAAAGCATGCATAGAATTAAATCCACCCATACCTGCAATAGTTACAGCAGCTTCTGAACCACCAGTAATAATAACATCACACATTCCTAAACGAATGTAGTTAAATGCATCAATCATGGCATTAGCAGAAGACGCACATGCAGAAACCGTAGTGTAATTTGGTCCCATAAACCCATTTCGCATTGAAATGTGTGCAGGTGCAATGTCAGCAATCATTTTTGGAATAAAGAAAGGATTAAATTTTGGAGTACCATCGCCTTTAGCATAGTACAAAACTTCTTCTTGAAAAGTTTCTAAACCTCCAATTCCTGCTCCCCAAATAACTCCAACTCTATGTTTGTCAACGTTATCAGATGTAATACCAGCGTCTTTTATAGCTTCATCACTTGCAACAACAGCATATTGTGCAAACTTATCCATTCTACGAGCCTCTTTACGGTCAATAAAATCTTCTATATTGAAGTTTTTAACTTCACAAGCAAATTTTGTTTTATGTTTTTCAGTATCATAGTAAGTTATAGGTGCGGCACCACTTTTACCATTGATTAAACCGTCCCAGTACTCTTGAATGTTATTTCCAATAGGGGTAAGGGCTCCAAGACCAGTTACAACAACACGCTTTAATTGCATATAATTAAATTTTGGTTATATATAAAAAACCCAAAGTACTTTTAATAATGTAACTAAAAGAAACAATGGGTATTACATAGTTTTTATTTTAATGATTGTAATACAATCAATGTATTCTTCAAATCTAATAAAAGATTTTTAAAATCTCGAAGAAAAAATAATAACACTCATGAGTATGAACCCATGAGTGTATGATATTATTTTTTAGCTTCTTCGATGTAAGAAATAGCTTGACCTACAGTAGCAATGTTTTCTGCTTGGTCGTCTGGGATTTGAATATCGAATTCTTTTTCAAATTCCATAATTAGCTCAACAGTGTCTAATGAATCAGCTCCTAAATCATTTGTGAAGCTAGCTTCTGTTACAACCTCGTTTTCGTCAACACCTAATTTGTCTACGATAATCGCTTTTACTCTTGATGCAATGTCTGACATAATCTTTTAATTTTAATTTAATTTGTTGGCAAAAATAAAAAACTTTATTTTAAAACAACAATTTTGTTTCTAAATGTGACCACGAATTTAAAAAAAATAATTCATAAAGACTTCATTTTTCTATTTTTTACCAATTATTATTCTTTTTTTTGTGTAATTATAATTACAGGATATATGAAAAAAATAGTGCTATTCGCTTCTGGCAATGGTTCCAATGCCGAAAAGATTATATTACATTTCAAAAAATCAAGTCTTGCAAACGTAGTAACTATCTTTTCAAATAATCCTGATGCTAAAGTACTAGAAAAAGCAAAAAATCATCAAATTGAGGCTGTTGTTTTCAAAAAAACGGACCTAAATGATGGTTTTGTTCTTGAAAAGCTTCAAAAAGTGGAGCCAGATTTAATAGTTTTAGCCGGATTTTTATTAAAATTTCCAGAATCGATAATAAATAAATTTCCTAAAAAAGTAATTAATATTCATCCTGCACTATTGCCAAAATATGGTGGAAAAGGAATGTATGGAATGAATGTTCATAAAGCTGTTTTAGAAAACAAAGAAAAAGAAACCGGAATCACGATTCATTATGTAAATGAACATTATGATGAAGGGGAATATATCTCACAGCATAAAGTGTCTACTGAAAACTGTACTTCTGCTGAAGAAATTGCTAAAAAAATACAGGAATTAGAACATGAATATTTTCCAGAAGTAATTGAGAGATTGTTAGAAGGTTAGAGTTTTAGACTTTTTAGAAAGTCATTTCTAGTAATTTTTTATAAAATCTAATTAATCTAAAACCCTAACAATCTAAGAAGTCTAAAATGTCACACGAAGTTCACATATATACAGATGGCGCTGCCAAAGGAAATCCTGGCCCTTCTGGTTATGGTGTGGTTATGGAAATGGTAGGGACTCCTTATAAAAAAGAGTTTTATGAAGGTTTTAGATTATCTACCAATAATAGAATGGAACTTTTAGCTGTTATAGTTGGGTTAGAAAAGCTAAAAAGCCTAAAAACTAAAGTTTTAGTGGTTTCTGATTCTAAATATGTAATAGACTCTGTAGATAAAAGATGGGTTTTTCAATGGGAAAAGAAAAATTTTGCAGGAAAAAAGAATCCCGATTTATGGATGCGTTTTTTAAAAGCCTATCGAAACCATAAAGTAGATTTTCAATGGGTAAAAGGGCATAATAATCATCCGCAAAATGAACGTTGCGATGAATTAGCCGTTATGGCTTCACAACAAGAAAAGCTTTCGGTAGATGTTTTTTATGAAAGTTTAGATTCTGATATATTATTGTAAATCTTTAATTAAATCCTTTTCCATTGTTGTGTTCTGTAAAAGAAACCTATATAACCCCTTACATTTAAAAGGTCATTGTTTTCGTCATCTAGCCAAATTTTAGAGGTATACGTTTTTCCATTCTCAGGATCTGTAATTGTACCATTTGTATATATGTCACCATCTTTAGTCAGTTTTTTAATAATGACTAATCCTTCAATAGGTTTGTTTTTGTCGTTTCCTTTGCAGTAAATGCAAACTTTGTCTTTTTCGGCTTTGTTCAATACAGTAGTAATTTTGCCATAATATTCAGTTCCAATTTTGAATATTTCCACAATCGATTTTGCTTCATCTGTTTTGTCGTCAAATGTTTTCCATTTACCAACGATTGAGTTTTGGGAAAAACTTGTAATACATAATAGTAAAAGAGTAATGGTGAACAACTTAGATTTCATATTGTTTTTTACGAATATATAAAAAATCATTTATTTTTTATAGTTTTTACTCTTTGCATCTCTGAAACTAAAAGATTATCTTTGCAGCTTATTTCAAAGCAAGAATAATGAATAAATTATTGATAGTAGGAACAGTGGCTTTTGATGCTATTGAAACGCCTTTCGGAAAAACAGATAAAATTTTAGGTGGTGCGGCAACTTATATAGGTTTAGCGTCCAATTTTTTTAATGTAGACGCAGCGATTGTTTCGGTTGTAGGTGAGGATTTTCCTCAAGAATATTTAGATTTATTAACTAATAATGGTGTAAATATAGAGGGGATTGAGGTAGTTAAAGGTGGGAAAACATTCTTCTGGAGTGGGAAATACCATAACGACTTAAATTCTCGTGATACTTTAGTTACGGAGTTAAATGTATTAGCTGATTTTAATCCGGTTGTTCCTCAAGCTTATAAAAACTCTGATGTTGTTTTATTAGGAAACTTACATCCTTTAGTGCAATCTGGTGTTTTAGATCAAATGACAGAAAAGCCTAAGTTAATTGTTTTAGATACAATGAATTTTTGGATGGACTGTGCATTGCCAGAATTAATGGATGTTATTAAGCGTGTAGATGTGATTACTATTAATGATGAAGAAGCGCGCCAATTATCTGGAGAATATTCACTAGTAAAAGCAGCTCAGAAGATTCATGAAATGGGTCCAAAATATGTAGTAATTAAAAAAGGAGAACATGGAGCGTTATTGTTCCAAGACAAAGAAATTTTCTTTGCTCCGGCATTGCCATTGGAAGAAGTGTTTGATCCAACAGGAGCTGGAGATACATTTGCAGGTGGTTTTGCAGGCTATATTGCACAAAGTGAAAATATTTCGTTTGATAATATGAAAAACGGAATTATTTACGGTTCAAATTTAGCTTCATTTTGTGTCGAGAAATTTGGAACTGAACGAATGGAGAAATTAGGTAAAGAAGAAGTTATTGCTCGTTTACAACAATTTAAAGCATTAACGCAATTCGAAATAGAATTAGAAGAATAAAATGTGCCTCGAATTTTCGGGGCATTTTTGATATATTTTATTAGTAAGCATTACAACAACACACAACACAACAACAATGAGCGACGCTATTAAACACGAATGCGGAATTGCACTTCTAAGATTAAAGAAACCGTTAGAATTTTACAAAGAAAAATACGGTACAGCTTTCTATGGTGTACAAAAAATGTATTTACTAATGGAAAAACAGCACAATCGTGGTCAAGATGGTGCAGGTTTAGCAAGTATAAAATTAGATGTTGCTCCAGGGCAACGTTATATAAGTCGTATTCGTTCTAACGATGCAAATCCTATTAAGGATGTTTTTGCACAAGTAAATGAGCGAATTAATCATGAGTTATTAGAGCATCCAGAATATCAAAATGATGTACAGTTGCAAAAAGATAATATTCCTTACATAGGTGAATTGTTTTTAGGTCACGTTCGTTATGGAACTTTTGGAAAAAACAGTATCGAAAGCGTTCATCCATTTTTACGTCAGAATAATTGGATGCATCGTAACCTTATTGTTGCAGGAAACTTTAACATGACTAATGTTAAGGAGCTTTTTGATAGTTTAGTAGAGTTAGGTCAACATCCAAAAGAGTTAGCTGATACGGTTACTGTAATGGAAAAAATAGGTCATTTCTTAGATGATGAGGTTACCGAAATTTACAAACAAGCTAAATTAGATGGATTCACAAAGCAAGAAGCTTCTAAAATAATTGTTGACCGATTAAATATCCCTAGAATATTAGAACGTGCTTCTCGCAATTGGGATGGTGGTTATGCAATGGCAGGTTTATTAGGCCATGGAGATGCATTTGTAATGCGTGATCCAGCAGGAATTCGTCCAGCTTATTTTTATGAAGATGATGAAATTGTTGTAGTTGCTTCAGAAAGACCAGTTATTCAAACTGTTTTCAATGTCCCTTTTGAAAAAGTACAAGAACTAGCGCCAGGAAATGCAATTGTAGTTAAAAAAGACGGTTCGGTTTCTCTAAATGAAATAAGAATACCTTTAGTTAAAAAAGCTTGCTCATTTGAGCGAATTTACTTTTCTCGCGGAAGTGATGTAGAAATTCACCAAGAACGTAAAAAATTAGGAAGATTAATTTTTCCAGCCATTTTAAAGTCAATCGATAACGATACTGACAACACTGTTTTTTCATATATACCAAATACAGCTGAAACTTCTTTTTACGGAATGGTTGAAGCGGCTCAAGATTTCTTGAACCAGAGAAAAACTACAGAAATTTTAAATAATAAGGAAAAACTTTCTGAAGAAAAACTAGCTAAAATTTTATCGGTTAAAATTCGAACAGAAAAAGTAGCGATTAAAGATGCTAAACTAAGAACTTTCATTACTGAAGATAGTAGTAGAGATGATTTAGTTGCCCATGTTTACGATGTTACATATGGAGTAGTGAAAACGACTGATAATTTGGTTATTATTGATGATAGTATTGTAAGAGGAACAACTCTTAAACAAAGTATCATTAAAATGATGGATAGGCTTAGGCCAAAGAAAATTGTTGTAGTTTCATCTGCACCACAAATTCGTTATCCAGATTGTTATGGTATTGACATGGCAAAACTTGAAGGTTTAGTTGCTTTTAGAGCCGCTATGGAGTTACTGAAAGACAAAGATTTACTTCATATAGTTGAAGAGGTTTATAAAAAATCAAAAGCGCAAGAAAATTTAAAAGACGCTGAGGTTGTAAATTTTGTAAAAGAAATTTATGCACCATTTACAGATGAAGAAATATCAGACAAGATATCAGAAATGCTAACGCCAGAGGATACAAACGCAGAAGTGAAAATTATTTATCAAACGGTAGGTGATTTACACATAGCGTGTCCAAAAAATCTTGGTGATTGGTACTTTACAGGAGATTATCCTACGAATGGTGGAAACAGAGTTGTAAACAGAGCATTCTTAAATTTTTATGAAGGAAATGATGCTCGAGCATATTAATTATGCACTTTAACGATTATATTGTACGTTAAACAATTATTTAATTGATTTAACATTTGTCTACCTTACTTTAGCCCTACCAGAAAATTAGTAGGTTAAGTTTTATGGTAGATTTGGGGCAAAAAGGTGAAAGCAATTTCACCTTTTTTTTGTTTTATTAAATCAAGTTTTTTTTAAATTGCCTTAAATAAACTAAAATAATGTCGTTTATCGACTATTTAGGTTGTTCATCAATTTTTTTGTGTTAAAAATATAAATCAATCTACTTTAGCTCTACCAAAAAATTAGTAGGTTAAGTTTTATGGTAGATTTGGGGCAAAAAGGTGAAAGCAATTTCACCTTTTTTTTATTTTATAAAGGTTTGAAATAAAAAAAGGCTCGCAATTGCGAACCTTTTTTATAATTTTTTTTTAAATTATTTTGCTACAGCAAATCTTCTTGCAACTTCTGTCCAGTCTACAACATTAACGAATTCTTCAATATAATCTGGGCTTCTGTTGTGATAGTTTAAATAATAAGCATGTTCCCAAACATCAAGGCCTAAAACAGGTGTTCCCTCACATCCAATTCCTGCCATTAAAGGATTGTCTTGATTTGCAGAACTGCAAACTTCTAATTTTCCTTCTTTATTAATGCAAAGCCAAGCCCATCCTGAACCAAAACGAGTTGCAGCAGCTTTTGCAAATGCAGCTTTAAAATCATTGAAATTTCCAAAAGCATCATCAATTGCACTGGCTAATTCACCTGTTGGTAAACCACCACCATTTGGAGACATTACAGTCCAAAATAAACTGTGATTGTAAAAACCACCACCGTTATTTCTAACAGCAGCATTATTCATGTCAAGGTTTAGTAAAATGTTTTCAATTGTTTTACCTTCTAAATCAGTTCCTAAGATTGCAGCATTTAAATTAGTTGTGTATCCATTATGATGTTTAGAATGGTGTATTTCCATTGTTCTAGCATCAATATGTGGTTCAAGGGCGTCATACGCATATTGTAATTGTGGTAATTCGAAAGCCATAATTTATATATTTATATTAGTATTAGTAATTTCAAAGTTATAAATTTAACTTTGGATTAAAAAATAGATTGTTCTTATAACGCTATAATTAAGAAAAATATAACACATTGAATACACCCGCTTTTAGTTTATACGACGCTTCTGCAGGATCAGGTAAAACTTACACTCTAACAAAAGAGTATTTAAAAATTTTATTTAATTCGGCAACAAATGACGCTTATAAGAAAATTTTAGCCATCACTTTTACAAACAAGGCTGTTGAAGAAATGAAATCTCGTATTATTGATAATCTTTATGATTTTTCAAAAGAGAACACTTCTGCAAAATCTATGATGTTGTTAAAAGATATTGCTTTAGAAACAGGTTTGTCAGTTGCAACAATTAAGGATAAAGCTAAAGCTATCATTAAAAATATTATTCATAATTATACGGCTTTCGGAATTTCTACAATTGATAAGTTTACTCATAAAGTAATTCGTGCGTTTGCCCAAGATTTAAACTTACCTGCTAATTTTGAGGTTTCTTTAGATACTGATGCGCTTTTACAAGAAGCGGTTGATTTAGTAATCTCTAAAGTTGGAGAAGAAGAAACGCTTACAAATCTTTTAATTGAGTTTACGAAAAATAAGACCGATGATGATAAGAATTGGGATATTTCAAAAGAACTGTTTGAAGTTTCTAGGTTAATTACCAATGAAAACAATGCAAACGAATTAACCCAATTTGAAGATAAAACTTTCGATGATTTTTCTCAAATAAAAAAAGTTTTAAATGAAAGAATAATGTTTTTTCAGGAACAAAATTCTGGATTGGCGAATCAATGTTTTCAGATACTTTCCGATAATGGAATTGATTTAAAATCTTTTTCAAGAGCTACTTTTCCTAATCATATTACTAAAATTCAAGAAGGAAACTTAGAAAGTAAAGATTTTTCTAAATACGTTCATTTTGAAGATATTGCAATTAATAAAACAGCTAAAGATATCACTGATATTGAATCTGTTTCTGGAGACTTGCTTGTTTTGCTGCAAAAATGTTATTATAATTGCTCTAAAATGTCTTTTTATCAAGCGTTTCTCCAAAACATCAATCCACTTTCGTTATTAAACACCATTCATTTAGAATTTAAAAACATTCAAGAAGAAAAAAATATACTTTCCATTTCTGATTTTAATAAAATTATATTCAACGAAATACAAAATCAACCAGCTCCTTTTATATATGAGCGTTTAGGTGAAAAGTACCGCCATTTTTTTATCGATGAATTCCAGGACACTTCTATTATGCAGTGGAAAAACTTAATTCCATTAATTGATAATGCAGTTGCTGGTGAAGAAAACGGTGTAAAAGGAACCTTAATGTTAGTTGGTGATCCAAAACAATCAATTTATCGTTGGCGTGGTGGTAAAGCGGAGCAATTTATTAAGTTAAGTAAAACGGATAATATAAACGATTTAGATGAATATCCGTTTTCAAATAAGGACAAAGAGGTTTTTAGATTAGGAACAAATTACAGAAGTTATTCGGAAGTCATTTCGTTTAACAATAATTTTTTTGCTCATCTATCTGGTAAGTTTTCAAATGAAGATTATACCGATTTGTATTTAAACCACAGTCATCAAAAAATAAACTCTAAACTAGGCGGTTATGTAAACCTTTCGTTTATTGAAGTTCCAAAAGAAGAAAACGAAGATTTTTTTGCAGAGTTTGATGAAGACAATGTGTATTCGGCTAAAACAAAATATTATTTAAGTAAAACATTGGAAACCATTTACAGTGTTATAGATAAAGGTTTTCAGTTTAGGGATATTGTTTTGCTTACAAGAAAAAAATCAGATGGTGTTGCTTTGGCTAATTTTTTAACCGAAAATCAAATTCCGATTTTATCTTCGGAGACCTTATTGATTCAAAACGCGACTGAAGTAAAGCTAATTGTAAATTTATTAAAATATTTAAAGAGCAATAAAGATCAAGAATCAAAAGTTTATGTTTTGTATTATGTTGCCAAGAATTTACAAAAAACATATTCAATACACGATTTTATTGCGCTAACTAAAGATTTATCTGAAAAAGAATTAGAATTATTTTTAAAACAATTGAGTATTTCGGTTTCATTTCAAAATTGCAGAAAAAAATCATTGTACGAAGCCGTTGAAATTATTGTTGATACTTTTATTCAGGAAAAAACGAATACTTCTTATGTTCAGTATTTTTTGGACTTGGTTTTAGAAAGAGACAGTAAATTACAATCAAGTATTAGTGACTTTTTAGATTATTGGGAAAAAACAGGGTTTCAAAAAAGCATTCCTTCTCCTGAAGGAAATGACGCTATTCGAATAATGACCATCCATAAATCAAAAGGACTAGAGTTTCCAGTCGTTATATATCCTTTTGCAGATGAAGATTTTAACAGAAAAATTAGAAATAAAATTTGGGTTGATTTTGATGAGGATGAAGCAATAGAATTTCCAAAAGCATTAGTCAATTCTAAAAAGGAAGTGGTTGAATATGGCGAAAAAGCAAAAGAAACATACGAGACTAAAAATCAAGAAGAAATTCTAGACATCATAAATGTATTATATGTTGCTTTAACAAGAGCGGAAGAACAATTGTATGTGATTTCTAATCATTTGCTGAATAAATCAGGTTTACCTGATAATTTATCGTCTTACTTTATTGAGTATTTGCAAAATATTGGAATGTATAATGAAACAAAGTTGGAATATGAGTTTGGAAACCCTACAAAATGTTCAACCGCCATTCATGAAGTTAAAGAACAAAAAACAATTTCCTTAGTTAAGGAAAAACTAAATTCAAGTAATATAAAAATTACACAACGTGAAGCTTTAATGTGGAATACAGAGCAGCAACAAGCTATTGAGTTTGGAAATATTTTACATGAAATTATGTCTTTTGTTGTTTCAAAAAGCGACACAGAATTTGCGATTCAAAAAGCTATCGAAATTGGATTAATAACTACTTCTCAGTTAGAGCTTTTTGATAATAAGGTTAAGCAAATAGTCTCTAATAATGACTTGGCTGAATTTTTTAGTGGAAAAGGATTGGTTTATAACGAAGAAACGATTTTGAAAACCGGATACAAAAACCTAAAACCAGATAGAGTGGTTATTTTTAACAATGAAGCTTATCTTTTGGATTATAAAACAGGAGAGAAAAACCAAAAACACCAAAATCAAATAAATGAATATGCTTTTGTACTTCAGGAAATGGATTATAAAGTTGTAAAAAAAGCATTGGTTTATATAGGAGAAAAAATAGAAGTTGTACTTTTGTAGCTTCAGTTTAGAAATAGAAAAATTACGAATAACCTAATTAACATTTAAAAATGTACGGTAAAATACAACAACACTTAGAAAATGAATTAAACGCTATTCGCGAAAACGGATTGTTTAAGAAAGAACGAATTATTACAACTCCACAAGGAGCTGAAATAAAAGTTTCAACAGGTGAAACGGTTTTGAATTTTTGCGCAAACAATTATTTAGGGCTTTCTTCTCATCCAGAAGTGGTTCAAGCTGCTAAAGATGCTTTGGATTCTCATGGATTTGGAATGTCATCTGTTCGTTTTATTTGCGGAACGCAAGATATTCACAAAGAATTAGAAAAAGAAATCGCGGAATTCTATGGTACAGAAGACACTATTCTATATGCAGCTGCTTTTGATGCTAATGGTGGTGTTTTTGAACCTTTATTAGGTGAAGAAGATTGTATTATTTCTGATAGTTTAAATCATGCTTCTATTATAGATGGAGTTCGTTTGTGTAAAGCAGCTCGTTATCGTTACCAAAATAACGATATGGCTGATTTAGAAGCGCAACTTATTTCAGCTACTGAAAAAGGACATCGTTTTAAGCTAATTGTTACTGATGGTGTTTTCTCTATGGACGGTTTAGTTGCTCCATTAGATAAAATTTGCGATTTAGCAGATAAATATGATGCATTAGTCATGGTTGATGAATGTCATGCTGCTGGATTCATTGGTGCAACAGGAAAAGGAACACTAGAGGCTAAGAATGTAATGGGTCGTGTAGATATCATTACAGGAACGCTTGGAAAAGCTTTAGGTGGTGCAATGGGTGGATACACAACTGCTAAAAAAGAAGTTATTGAAATTTTACGTCAACGATCAAGACCTTATTTATTTTCAAATTCTTTAGCGCCATCAATTGTAGGTGCGTCTTTGAAAGTTTTTGAATTATTGAAAAAAGACACTTCGCTTAGAGATAAACTCGAATGGAATACTAATTATTTCAGAGATGGCATGAAAAAAGCAGGTTTCGATATCATTGATGGAGACTCAGCAATTGTGCCTGTAATGCTTTATGATGCTAAATTATCACAAAAAATGTCAGATGAATTACTTAAAAAAGGGGTTTATGTCATAGGTTTCTTCTTTCCAGTAGTCCCAAAAGACAAAGCAAGAATTAGAGTTCAATTGTCAGCCGCACATACAAAAGACCACTTGGATAAGGCAATAAGCGCATTTATTGAAGTAGGTAAAGATCTAAAAGTTATTTAAAATTGATATTTAGTAGTATTTTTTTTAACAAAATTTTTTGTAATTAAAAAAAAATACTATTTTTGCTATAATTATAACGTATTGTAATTAAATTATAAAGTATGAAACATCTAAACAAATTATTTATTGCTGCTTTAATGTTTGCTGGAGTAACTTCGCAAGCACAAGATAGCAACAATCCATGGGCTGTCTCTTTTGGAGCTAATGCAGTTGACACTAAAATTAGTGCATCTTCGCCAATGGAACAACAATTCTCTGAGTATTTTAACGCACAAGATCACTGGAACATGATTCCTTCAGTTTCTTCTTTAACTGTGTCTAGATACGTAGGAGATAATTTTTCTTTTGGTTTAACAGGATCTGTTAACAAAATTAAAAGAATGGTAGATAAGGTTCCTGGAACTTTAAATACTTATGCTGTAACTAATCCTGGTGACTTAAACTACTACGGAGCTGATGCAGTAATTAAATACAGTTTCCAACAAATGATTAAATCTAAAATCATTGATCCTTCTGTTCATGTAGGTGGTGGTTATACTTTCTTTGGTGATGCTTCTGCAGGTACTGTAAATGGAGGTTTAGGATTAACATTTTGGTTAACTGAGCATGTTGGATTACAATTCCAAACTACTTACAAGCATTCATTTGACGATACAAGAACTCCAAATGTAGATGTTCCTACTCACGTTCAACATTTTGCTGGTCTTACTTTCAAATTTGGTGGTAAAGATACAGACGGTGATGGAATATATGACAAAGACGACGCATGTCCAGAAACTTTTGGTTTAAAAGAGTTTATGGGATGTCCTGATACTGATGGTGATAAAATCGCTGATAAAGATGATGCTTGTCCAGAAACTTTCGGTTTAGCTGAATTTAATGGATGTCCTGATACTGATGGAGACGGAATCGTTGATAACGAAGATGCTTGTCCAGAAGTTAAAGGTACTAAAATCATGAAAGGTTGTCCAGATGCAGACGGAGACGGAGTAGCTGATAAAGATGACAACTGTCCAGAAGTTAAAGGACCTGCTGCTAACGCTGGTTGTCCTTGGCCTGATACAGATGGAGATGGTGTTGCTGATAAAGATGACCAATGTCCAACTGTTGCTGGTACTGTTGCAAACAACGGATGTCCTGAGGTTTCTGATGAAGCTATCAAAAAATTAAATAGCTATGCTAAAACTATCTTGTTTAACTCTGGGAAATCTTCTTTCCAAAAACAAACTATGCCTGTTTTAGTTGCTATTACTGCAATCTTAAAAGAATATCCAAGTGCTAAATTCTCAATTGAAGGTCACACAGATTCTGATGGTACTGAAGAGATGAACCAGATGTTATCTACTTCAAGAGCTCAAGCAGTTCAAGCGTATTTAATTGAAAATGGAATTGACGCTACTAGATTAAGTTCTACTGGTTTTGGTGAAAAATATCCTATAGATTCTAACAAGACTTCTAAAGGTAAAGCGAACAACAGAAGAGTTGACGTGAAATTAGTAAATTAATTTCTTCCAAAATATAAATAGAAAACGCCCTGATTATTCAGGGCGTTTTTTTATTTTTATAAAATGAATGAAACCACTTTTTTAGACCAGTTAGCAAATCAAATAATAATTGATTTTCAACACAAATTAAATGATATCCAAATTGTTTTGCCTAATAAAAGAGCGAAAGTTTTTTTGTTGCAATGTCTAAAAAATAAATTGACCGCAACTGTATTTGCGCCTAAAATTATAAGTATAGAAGATCTTGTACAGGACATTTCAGGAATTCGTTCAATAGATTCAATCGAAGTGTTGTTCGAATTTTATGATGTTTATTTACAAATCACTCCAAAAAAACAACAACAAACTTTTGAGCTTTTTTCTAATTGGGCAAAAACACTTTTGCAAGACTTTAATGAAATTGATCGTTATCTAATAGAGCCAAAAAAAGTCTTCTCTTACTTAAAAGAAATAGAAGCTCTTAAAAGATGGGATTTAGAGCCAGTTCAAAAAACTACTTTAATAGATACTCACCTTGAGTTTTGGAATAAAATTCCCCTTTATTACGAAACATTTTACAATCATCTTTTAAATAAAAAAATCGGTTACCAAGGTTTAATTTATAGAGAAGCAGATAAAAAATGCAAATCTTTTACTGCAGAACTTGGTCATAAAATTATTGTATTTGCTGGATTCAATGCATTGAATCAAGCAGAAGAGAAAATAGTTCAACATTTATTATATACAAATCAAGCAAAAATATATTGGGATATTGATGAGACTTTTTTAAAAGATCCCTTTCATGATGCAGGTTTGTTTATTAGACGATTTAAACAAAATTGGAAAAATTATTCTTCACAACCTTTCGAATGGATAACGAATTGTTTTCAAGAAGAGAAAAATATTCAAATTATTGGCACACCTAAATCAGTAGGACAAGCAAAAATTGCAGGTAATATTATAGAGGAGTTGTCTAATAATGGTGCAAATATCAATAAAACTGCTTTGGTTTTAGGTGATGAAAATTTACTAATTCCAATTCTTTACGGTTTACCAAACACCATTGAGAGTCTGAATATTACTATGGGCTATTCGGGCAAGAATAATCCGGCTCAAATTCTAATTACTAAATTATTTAAACTGCATACGAATGCAATAAACAGAAACGAAAAAGCATACACACTATATTATAAAGAAGTTCTAGAAGTTTTAAATCATCCATTAGTTGAATCTTATGTTAAGGTTTCAGAACTTATTTCTGTGATTAATGATAACAACTTTACATTCTTCTCTCACGATACTTTAATTCGACTTTATAATGAGAAATATCCAAATTCAAACAATACATTTTTTAACTTGTTATTCGATAAATGGAATTCTAATTGTGATGATGTTTTAAAAACACTTTCGTTAATCTTACTTCAAATTAAAGAATTCTTAAGTAATGATGTTGAAGAAGAAAAAGTTTCTAAAACTTTCGTTTACGCAATTTATAAAGTCATTAATAAACTTATAAGTTATCAAGAAAAATATGGCAAAATTGATACTGTAGAAACCCTACAAGTAATTTATAAACAGATTTTAGATTTAGCAGAAGTTTCTTTTGAAGGAGAACCTTTGTCTGGTTTGCAAATTATGGGTGTTTTAGAAAGCAGGGTTTTAGATTTTGAAAATGTAATTATCACATCTGTAAATGAAGGAAAATTTCCATCTGGTAAATCGCAAAATTCATTTATTCCTTTCGATGTAAAAAGAGAATTAGAATTACCAACATATAAAGAGAAAGATGCTATTTACAGTTATCATTTTTATCATTTATTGATGCGAGCTAAAAATATTTATTTGTTGTATAATACTGATAATGAAGGAATCGACGCTGGAGAAAAAAGTCGATTCTTAACCCAATTAGAAATTGAGAAACAACCTAAACATACTTTAACTCACGAAATTTATAATGCTGTATTGCCAAAAACTGCTTATGAAGTAATGGAAATTGAAAAAACGGAAAAAGTTCTTGAGCGTTTAAAAGAAATTGCAACAGATAAAGGCTTTTCTCCTTCTTCACTTACGAGTTATATTCGTAACCCAATGCAATTTTATTTTCAAAGAGTTTTGAGAATTAGAGATGTTGAAGAAGTTGAGGAAAGTGTTGCGGTAAATACATTGGGAACAATTATTCACGAAGCATTAGAAGAGCTTTACGAGCCTTTTGTTGGAATCTACCTAGCAGAACACCATATTGAAACGATGCTGTCTAAAATTGAAGAAGTAACGTTAAGGCAATTTAAGTTAATTTATAAAGAAGGTGAAATTAAAAAAGGTAAAAATTTATTGGCTTTTGAAGTAGCCAAACGTAATATTTACAATTTTTTAATGACTGAGAAAAGTGCAGTTAAAAATGATGAAACAATAAAAGTCATTTGTCTTGAAGCTGCTTTAGACGTGACTATTGAAGACGATAAATTGCCTTATCCGGTTAAAATTGCTGGGAAGGTTGATCGAATTGAAGAACGAAATGGAAGTATTCGAATTATTGATTATAAATCGGGTAAAGTAGAGCAAAGAAATCTTCGTATAAATGACTTTGAGGGTTTAACAGCAAATCTTAAAAACGAAAAAGTAATACAGTTACTTTGTTATGCAATGATGTTTCAAAATAGCCAAATGTTCCAAAATCAAGATGTTCAAGCCGGAATTATTTCTTTTAAAAACATGAAAGAAGGGTTTATGCCTTTTGGTTTTGGGAAAGGGAAAAACAGCGAAACAGAGATCACTTTAGAAACTATTGAATCATTTAAAATAGAATTAGTACATTTAATACTGGAAATTTTGAATCAAGAAATTCCTTTTAAAGAAACATTATAATTAAAAGTTTATGGATAAGTTAGTTGACAAAATTCAATTTTACTACGATACAATTTTACAAAATGCACCAGGCTTTTTAATTGGCGTTATTGTCTTAGTTATAGGTTTTACAATTGCTAATTTCGGAAAAAGATTCACCCAAAATAGAATTAAATCTAAAGTTAAAAACACTTTATCAGGTCTTTTTATTGCTCAAATAATTTCTGGGATTATAAAAATAATTACCATTGTTTTCTTTTTAGATTTAATAGGATTTCAAAATATTACTTCAAAAATTTTGGCTGGAGCCGGAATTCTAACTTTTGTAATTGGTTTTGCATTTAAAGATATTGGCGAAAACTTCTTAGCCGGAATTTTATTAGCATTTAAAAGTCCGTTTAAAGAGAATGATTTAATTGAAACCGAAAATGTAATTGGATACGTAAAAGAACTTCGAATTAGAGAAACAATCATTAAAACTACCGATGGGAAAGATGTTTTTGTGCCAAACTCACAAATATTGAAATCGCCATTGATTAATTATACTATTGATGGTTTTCTTAGAAATGAATTTATGCTAGGAATTGATTACTCTAGTGATTTGTCAAAAGCGATCGAATTAATAATTGAATCCGTTTCTAAAACAGAAGGGGTTTTGCTTGGTGCAAAAAAACCAACAGTTGTAATTGATGAATTTGCTACAAGTACAATTAACTTAAAGGTTTACTTTTGGTTAGATACTTTTAAAAGTGCTTCTAAAAGTTATCATTTAGCTATTCGAACGCAAGTAATGAAAAATGCTTTGTTAACGCTTACTGAAAACGGCTTCTCACTTCCATCTTCTATTGTTGAAATCAAACAATATGAAGGTTAAACTTTCTTTAAGAAATTTAATAAAACAGTAGTAAGTTCGTCTCTGTTTTCAATATGACTCATGTGTCCGTCATTAAAAGTGACTAATTCTACATCAGAATTTTCTAATTGGTCTTTGTTTTCTTCGTAAATTAAAACAGGATCTTTTTTTCCTAAAATTAATACTTTAGGATACGGTGTTAAATGCAATAAAACTTCTCTATCGTTACGTACTTTCATACCTTCTTGTGCAGCAACAATTCCTTGTAGAGGTGTTTTTAAAGCTTCCTCTTTAACAGCTTCGATTTCGTCAACTAATCTATCTCTATTTTCTTCGCTGAACAAATTAGCAATTGCCATTCGTATTGCTGTAGTGTAACTTTTCTTAATTGCTAAAATAGCTCTATCTCTATTCAGTTTTCGTTCGTCGCTATCTGCTCTAGCAGTTGAGTTAACTAAAACCAAACCTTTCATCATATCAGGGTATAATTCGGCGAAAGCCAAAGCTGCATAACCGCCCATAGAATGACCAACTAAAACTACTTTGCGTAATTTTAATTCATGCAACACATGATGTACAACATCGGCCATATCTTCCATAGTGTGCACATAGCCCAAACAATCTGTTGCACCATGACCTAACAAATCCACACAAATAACACGGTGTTTTTTTGCTAATTCAATTACATGCGCGTTCCACATCGTAGAGTTTTCTAAAAAACCATGTAAAAGCACAACGGCAGTTCCTTTTCCGGTATCAGAAAAGGCTATTTTGGTGTTTTTGTAAAAAGTATCTTTCAATTGCTTGTTGATAAGTTGGTGATGCAAAATTAAGGTTTAACCACAAAGCACACAAGGATTTTACACAAACTTCACAAAGAATAATCCCTCACAATCTTGTCCTTTCGACGAAGGAGAAAACCCACATATGCGATTTTTCCTTCGTCAGAACGACAATTTTGAGCATAAAAAAACGGCTTACTTTCGTAAACCGTTTTCTAAAAATCTATAATATAAGAATCTAAACTAAGAATTCATTATCGATTCTATTTCTTCAATTTCAATAGGAATGTTACGCATTAAATTAAATGGCTCTCCATTTGCTTGGATGACAACATCGTCTTCTAAACGAATACCAAAACCTTCTTTTGGAATGTAAATTCCAGGCTCTACAGTAAACACCATATTCGCTTGCATTGGTTCGACTAATAAACCATAATCGTGTGTGTCTAATCCCATGTGGTGCGAAGTTCCGTGCATGAAATATTTTTTATACGCTGGCCAATCTGGATTTTCATTTTGAACATCGGCTTTGTCTAATAATCCTAGACCTAATAATTCAGAAGTCATTAATTTACCAACTTCCACATGATATTGTTTCCAAAGTGTTCCTGTAGTTAACATTTTTGTCGCTTCGTTTTTAACACGCAAAACGGCATTGTATACTTCTGCTTGACGGTCAGAAAATTTTCCTGAAACAGGAACCATTCTACTCATGTCACTAGAATAGTTTGCGTATTCTGCACCAACATCTAATAAAATTAAATCACCAGCATGACATTGTTGGTTGTTCTCAATGTAATGTAATACGTTAGCGTTTTTTCCAGAAGCAATAATTGGCGTATACGCAAATCCTTTAGAACGATTTCTTAAAAATTCATGAGCAAATTCTGCTTCAATTTCATATTCCATTACATTTGGTTTTACAAAATTTAAAATTCTGCGGTACCCTTTCTCTGTAATATCACATGCTTTCTGAATTAAGTCTAGCTCTTCACTTTCTTTAACCGAACGAATGCGTTGTAAAATTGGGTTTGATTTTTCTACTTTATGTGCAGGATAATCGTTTTTCCATTTTTTTATAAAACGAGCTTCACGAGTTTCTGTTTCAATAGAAGCTCTATAATGTTCGTTAGTATTAATGTACATGGTATCTGCATACGACATTAATTCTTTCAATGTTTTATCAAAGTCTTGTAACCAAATTACATTTTTAATTCCCGAAACTTCAAAAGCACGTTCTTTAGTAAGTTTTTCACCTTCCCAAACTGCAATATGTTCGTTTGTTTCTTTTAAAAATAAAATTTCTCTTTGTTCTTCATAAGGTGCATCTGGAAAAAGTAATAAAATACTCTCTTCTTGGTCCACACCACTTAAATAATAAATATCTCTATGTTGTGCAAATGGCAAAGTTGAATCTGCAGAAACTGGATAAATATCATTAGAATTAAAAATAGCAAGTCCGTTTGGTTTCATTTGCGAAGCAAACTTTTTACGATTTTTTATAAATAAATCTCTGTCTATTTGATGGTATTTCATGATTTAATGTCCTTTTGTTAAACTTTGACTCAAAAATAATAACTTTAAAAGGATTAGTTGTTAATTAGAATGTAAAATTTTGAGAAAGCATATTAATTGGTTAATTTTCCAATCAAATTATTCCTACATGAAAAAACTTATTTTAGTCTTCTTATTCACTTCATCACTTGTTTTTGCGCAAGATAATTTATTTACCAAAGTAGCTTTTCAAAATGTTGGTCCAACAATCATGAGTGGTCGAATTGTAGATTTAGCTGTAAATCCAGAAAATCCAACAGAATTTTATGCGGCTTATGCTTCTGGCGGACTATGGTACACCAATAATAACGGAAATAGTTTTACGCCAGTTATGGATACTGCACCAACATTAAATTGTGGTTCGGTTACTGTAGATTGGAAATCTGGAACTATTTGGGTGGGAACAGGCGAAGTCAATGCTTCGCGTTCTTCTTATTCTGGAATTGGCGTTTTGAAATCTTCTGATAAAGGAAAAACTTGGGAAAATTTAGGTTTACCTGAAAGTCACCACATCAGTAGAGTTTTGGTTAATCCAAAGAATATCAATCAAATTACGGTTGGAGTCGTAGGTCATTTATACACCAAGAACAAAGAAAGAGGAATTTACAAAACTTTAGATGGTGGAAAAACATGGAAGCAAATGCTTTTTGTAAATGATGAAACAGGAATTATAGATGTTGTCGTTAGTCCAAATAATTTAAATGTGCAATATGCAGCTGCTTGGCAAAAAGATAGAAAAGCGTGGGATTTTAAAGGAAATGGTAAAGGTTCAGGAATTTATAAAAGTACTGATGCTGGAAACACTTGGAATTTAATTTCAACTCCAACAAGTGGATTTCCTACAGATAAAGGAGTTGGAAGAGTTGGACTTCTTTCTGTAAATGACAATGTTGTTTATGCAGTTGTAGATAATCAAAATAAACGACCAAATTCTAAAATGGAAAAGCCAAAAGATGCTAATGCAGCTCTTTTTGAAACAGAAGTTATAGGTTGTGAGTTATATAAATCTGTAGATGGCGGTCTTTCTTGGAAAAAAACACATGAAAATTACATTGACGATTTGTATTACAGTTATGGCTATTATTTCGGAAATATTGCAGTTGATTTAACAAATGAAAATAGAATTTATCTTGGTGGTGTTCCATTGATTTTTTCAGAAGATGGAGGGAAAACTTTTAAGTCAATTAGTAAAGAAAATGTGCATGCTGATCATCATGTAACGTGGATAAATCCAAAAAACTCAAACCATATTATTAATGGAAACGATGGTGGAGTAAATATTACCTACGATAATGGAGAACATTGGTTCAAATGCAACAATCAAGCAGTTGGGCAATTTTATACTGTGAATGTAGATGATGAAAAACCGTATAATGTTTATGGAGGTCTTCAGGATAATGGAGTTTGGGTAGGTCCAAATAATTACGAACATTCTCTAGATTGGCAACAAGATGGTAAATACCCGTATGAGTTTATAATGGGTGGCGATGGAATGCAAGTACAAATTGATAGTCGCGATGCAAATATTATTTATACCGGATTTCAATTTGGGAATTATTACCGCATTAATAGAAAAAAAGATAAGAGAGATTATATTTCTCCAAAAGCAAAGAAGGAAGAAGAGACTTTTCGTTTTAATTGGCAAACTCCAATATTGTTGTCTTCTCATAATCAAGACATTTTATATATGGGATCGCAATATTTGCATCGCTCGATGAACCAAGGTGAAACTTGGGATAAAATTTCTCATGATGTTACAAAAGGGAAGGTAGAAGGAAATGTTGCTTTTGGAACTATTACGGCTATTGCTGAAAGTGACTTTCAATTTGGATTGCTTTATGTGGGTTCAGACGATGGATTAATTCATGTTTCTAAAGATGGTGGTGCGACTTGGTCTAAAATTTCAGATAATTTGCCTCAAAATTTATGGGTTTCAAGAATTATTTCATCTAAACATAAAAAAGAAAGAGTTTACGTGGCTTTGAATGGTTATCGAAACGATGATTTTGCATCTTATATTTTTGTTTCAGAGGATTATGGGAAAACTTGGAAAAGTATATCTAATAATTTAACTCAAAGTCCGGTTAATGTAATTATAGAAGACAATGTAAAAGTAGATATTTTGTATGTTGGTACTGATAATGGTTTGTTTATTTCCATAGACAAAGGAATAACTTGGCAAGATTTCTCTGCTGAAATACCAAATGTAGCGGTTCATGATTTGGTTATTCAATCTCAAGTAAAAGAATTAGTTGTTGCAACACACGGTCGTTCTATTTATAAAGTAGGTTTAGATAGAATTCAGGCTTTAGACGTTAATGTTTTAGCAAAAAAAATCCATATTTTTGATGTTGATAAAATTAAAAAATCAGAACGTTGGGGGAGTGCATGGAGTTCATGGTCAGAAGTGTTTGAGCCAAAAATTGTTGTTTCAGTTTATTCAAATTCTGATAAAAAAGCAACTCTAAATGTCAAAAACGATAAAAATAAATTATTGTTTACAAAACAAGTTTCTTTAGTTAAAGGATTAAATTTTGTGGAGTATGACTTATCTATTGATGAAAAACACTTAAAAAAAGAGAAAGTTACCAAAGCTAAAAACAGTAAATATTATTTAAATGAAGGTGTTTATTCTTTTGAAATTGAGGTAAATAAGATAAAATACAATTCAAAATTAACAATTGAAAAAGCAAAGCAATAAAAAAATGTTAAATCCGTTATAAATTATAGCATGATTTTTGATTGTGTTAACATAAAATTATAAAACATGAGATTAAGGATTTTTTTAGTAGTGCTTTTAGGTGGGTTTTTATCTTTTTCTTGTTCAGACAAAGATGACGTTGCTGTTGAGCCACAATTAATCATTAAATTTAAATTTGATCCTACTCAAGTTCGATTAAATAATTTGGGTCAGTCTTCATCTGTTCCATCAGGAAACGCTGCACAATCTCCAATTTTTAATTCAATAAGCGCACATTATTTTGAATTAGCGCCAAATCAATATACAGCACTAGGAGATGGAGCAATTTTATATAAAGCTTCCGAAACCGTTACGGGAGGTGATTTGGCTATTGATTTCAGTAAAGCTAAAATTGTAGGAGAAAATGAAATTTTTTTATCAATTCCATTAAGTCAAGTTCCGCAAGGAAATTATGAATATGTACGTGTTTCGCTTTCATATCAAAATTATGACATTTCAGTAAGAAGTAACTCGGTTGATTACATTGGCTCTTTAGAAAGTTTTGTAGGATATAATACTTATATAACAACGCATTACATAGGAAATAATTCGTTTCCTGTTAATGCAAACAAACTTCAAGGTTATTGGGCTTTTGGCTTACATGATTTTCCTTACGCTTCGTCTGGCCAAGCGCCTCCTGGAGCCACAACAGTTCCTAATCCAATTGCGTCAACATCACCTATTCCTGCAGGCTCTTGTGTGGTTACAGGTAAGTTTCAAAACAATTTAATAATTACTAATAATGAAACAGGTAATGTTTATGTAACGCTTTCGTTATCTAATAACAATAGCTTCGAATGGGAAGAAGTTATAGTTGACGGTAAATATGAGCCATCTATTGGTGAAAATGTTGTTGATATGGGTTTAAGAGGTTTAATCCCTTCTTTTCAAAGATAAATACGTATTTAAAGCTTTAACTTTCAATTAGCTTTAAACGTTTTTTAAATTCATTATAAATTAGCGTATAAAGGTTGTAGTTCATACTTATATGCTGTATTTTTGTTTGGTTTAAAATTAAATTAGCACAATCAAATAAAAATTATGGCAAAATCAGCACTTCTAAAGTCGTCTATCGGTAAAAAATACTGGATGGCTCTTACGGGTTTATTCTTATGCTTGTTTTTGGCAGGACATTTAGCGGGTAACCTTCAATTAATTTTAGGAACTCCTCTTCAGTTTAATGAATATGCATTATTCATGACAACTAATCCAGCCGTAAAACTTCTTTCTTACTTAACTTACATTTCTATTTTATTCCACGCAGTTGATGGAATTTTGTTGGCAATCCAAAACAAAAAAGCAAGGCCAATTGGTTATGCTAAAAACAATGCTGCTGCAAATAGCGGATTTGCCTCTAGAAACATGGCGGTATTAGGAACATTAATTTTGTTTTTTATTGCAACTCACATGGTTAATTTTTGGGCAAAAATGCATTTTGATAAAAACATGCCTTTGATGACTAAGTCTATTGAGATTCAACCAGGAATGTCTCAAGAGTATTATGTAGGAACATCTGTTGGACAATATTACCCTGTTGATCAAGTACAGTCAGAAAATATTGCATTGCAGGCAGGTGAAGCTCCAAAACAACTAGTAATTAAAAACAGAACTGAGTTGTATAATGCTCAAGTAGATATTAAAATGGGAGATTTGTATAAAGATCTTCACAAACTTACATTTGCATTCTTTAAAGATTCAAAAACAGGCTTAATTGCTACTATTGGTTATGTGTTAGCTATGATAGTTTTAGGTTTTCACTTATGGCATGGTTTTCAAAGCGCTTTTCAATCTTTAGGTGTTAATACACCTAAATTAAACACAGCAATTAAATTTTTCGGGAAAGCATTTGCGGTAGTTGTACCGTTATTATTTGCTATTATTCCCTTATATATTCACTTTATTAAATAATATTTATCCGAAAAGATTATGGCTTTAGATTCTAAAATACCAAATGGTCCAATTTCTGATAAATGGACAGACTATAAAAACCACATTAATTTAGTAAACCCTGCTAACAAACGTAATATTGATATTATCGTTGTTGGAACAGGTTTAGCAGGTGGTTCTGCTGCTGCAACTCTTGCAGAATTAGGTTATAACGTAAAAGCATTTTGTTTCCAAGATTCTCCACGTCGTGCGCACTCTATTGCTGCACAAGGAGGTATCAATGCAGCAAAAAACTACCAAGGAGATGGTGATTCAACTTTTCGTTTATTTTATGATACAGTAAAAGGAGGAGATTACCGTTCTCGTGAAGCTAACGTTCATCGTTTAGCTGAAGTTTCTGCTAATATTATTGACCAATGCGTTGCACAAGGTGTTCCTTTTGCTCGTGATTATGGTGGATTACTAGATAACCGTTCATTTGGAGGTGTATTGGTATCAAGAACTTTTTATGCTAAAGGACAAACAGGGCAACAATTATTATTAGGTGCTTATTCGGCAATGAATCGTCAAATAGGCCGTGGTAAAATAAAAATGTACAACCGTCACGAAATGCTTGACATTGTTAAGGTTGACGGAAAAGCAAGAGGAATTATCGCTCGTAACTTAGTTACAGGAGAAATCGAAAGACATTCTGCACATGCTGTAGTAATTGCTTCTGGAGGTTACGGAAATGTTTTCTTTTTATCTACAAATGCAATGGGAAGTAATGTTACCGCTGCATGGAAAATTCATAAAAAAGGAGCTTTCTTCGCAAATCCTTGTTACACACAAATTCACCCAACATGTATTCCAGTTTCTGGAGATCATCAGTCTAAATTAACGTTAATGTCTGAATCATTACGTAATGATGGACGTATTTGGGTTCCTGCAAAATTAGAAGACGCAAAAGCTATTCGTGAAGGAAAATTAAAACCTACACAATTGGCTGAAGCAGATAGAGATTATTACTTAGAGCGTCGTTACCCATCTTTTGGTAACTTAGTACCTCGTGATGTTGCTTCACGTGCGGCTAAAGAAAGATGTGATGCTGGTTTTGGTGTAAATAAAACAGGAGAAGCTGTTTATTTAGATTTTGCTTCTGCAATTCAACGTTATGGAAAAGAGCAAGCTAAAATTAAACATTTAGATGAAAATGATGTTGATTTGGTAAAACAATTAGGTACAGATGTAGTTGCTAATAAATATGGTAACTTATTCCAAATGTATGAGAAAATCGTTGATGAAAATCCATACCAAACACCAATGATGATTTACCCTGCAGTTCACTATACAATGGGTGGGACTTGGGTTGATTATAATTTACAAACTACAATTCCTGGTTGTTTCTCAATTGGAGAATCTAACTTCTCTGATCACGGAGCAAATAGATTAGGAGCTTCTGCCTTAATGCAAGGTTTAGCTGACGGTTATTTTGTTTTACCTTATACAATTGGAGATTATTTGTCTGCTGATATTCGTACAGGAAAAATTTCTACAGAATCTCCTGAATTTGATGAAGCAGAAAATAATGTTAAGAATCAAATTGATGCTTTATTAAGCACAAACGGAACAAAACCTGTAGATTATTTCCACAAACGTTTAGGGAAAATCATGTGGGATAAAGTTGGAATGGCTAGAAATACCGAAGGTTTAAAAGAAGCTCAAGAAGAAATTGCTCAAATTAGAGAAGAATTTTATAAAGATGTTCTTATTCCAGGAACAGCTGATAGTTTTAATCCTGAATTAGCAAAAGCACTTCGTGTAGCCGATTTCTTAGAATTAGGTGAGCTATTCGCTAAAGATGCTTTGCATAGAAACGAATCTTGTGGTGGTCACTTCCGTGAAGAATATCAAACAGAAGATGGTGAAGCATTGCGTGATGATGAAAATTTTGCTTATGTAGCAGCTTGGGAGTATAAAGGAAAACCAAGTGAAGCTGTATTACATAAAGAAGACTTGAAGTTTGAAAACGTTAAACTAGTTCAAAGAAGTTATAAATAATAGTTTTTTAGGATTTGTTCAAGTAGAAATGCTACTGCAAAACCTAAAACCTAAAACCTAAATAAGATGAATCTTACACTAAAAATATGGCGTCAAACAAACGCTCAAGATAAAGGGAAAATGGTCGACTATAAAGTAGATGATATTTCTCCAGATATGTCTTTCCTTGACATGTTAGATGTATTAAACGACCAGTTAATTAGAAAAGGAGAAGATGCTGTTGCTTTCGATCACGATTGTCGTGAAGGTATTTGCGGTATGTGTTCTTTATATATTAATGGAGAAGCGCACGGACCAGATAGACGTGTAACTACATGTCAATTGCACATGCGTATGTTTAAAGATGGTGATACAATTTTTATTGAGCCATTTAGAGCAAAAGCTTTTCCAGTAATTAAAGATTTAGTTGTTGACAGAAGTTCTTTCGATAGAATTCAACATGCAGGAGGATTTATTTCAGTAAATACATCTGGAAATACACAAGATGCTAACAATATTCCTGTTCCTAAACATGATGCAGATAGAGCTTTCGATGCTGCAACTTGTATTGGTTGTGGGGCTTGTGTTGCAAGTTGTAAAAATTCATCTGCAATGTTATTTGTTTCTGCAAAAGTTTCTCAATTTGCTTTGTTACCACAAGGTAAAATTGAAGCTGCAGATCGTGTTATGAACATGGTAAACCAAATGGACGAAGAAGGTTTTGGAAACTGTACAAATACAGGAGCTTGTGAAGTAGAATGTCCTAAAGGAATTTCTCTTGAAAACATTGCTCGTATGAACAGAGAATATTTAAAAGCTAGTATCTAATAGTTTTAAAATAAATAATTACTAAAAACGTCCTGTATATGCAGGACGTTTTTTATTTTTATAGTATGGAAATAGCAATCATTCAATCCGATTTAATTTGGGAAAACCCAAAGGCAAATAGAACTCAATTTGAGCAAAAAATAAATACAATTTCGCAAGCAGTTGATTTAATTGTGTTGCCCGAAATGTTTTCCACTGGTTTCACCATGTTTCCTAACGATTTAGCGGAAACAATGTTAGGCGAAACAGTTAATTGGATGCAAAATATTGCAAAAACAAAACAAGCTGCTATTTGTGGAAGCTTAATTATAGAAGAAAGCAATAAGTATTATAACCGATTTGTTTTTGTGCAACCAAATGGAAATATTGAAACGTACGATAAAAGACATTTGTTTTCATTAGCCGGAGAACATGAGCAATATACACAAGGAACTGAAAAAGTAATTATCGAATATAAAAACTGGAAAATTTGTCCGCAAATATGCTATGATCTGCGTTTCCCTGTTTTTAGTAGAAATATTGAAGAATATGATTTGCTTATTTATGTTGCCAATTGGCCAAAGCCAAGAATTCAAGCGTGGGACGCATTATTAATGGCTAGAGCAATAGAAAACATGAGTTTTGTTGTTGGTGTTAACCGCATTGGCTTAGATGGTAATAAACACGAATATGTAGGTCATTCAATAATATTAGATGAACTTGGAAATTCAATTGTTGAAGCAAATGAAAATGAGGGTGTTTTTATGACTTCTTTAGACAAAGCAAAAATGCTTCAAACCAGAGAAAAGCTAAATTTTTTAAACGATAGAGATGATTTTTCGATTAATCTAAAATAAAATCTTGGTCCACATCCCAATTAGCTCTTACGTCAACTGATTTAGAGTAGTATTTAACTTCTTCGGCTTGGCGTTTTTCTAAATAATTTCCAGTATCCCAAATTCCATTTTTATTGTCGTCATAAATAACGCGAAGTGAATATACATTTGGTTCAATTAAATCAAATCGTAAAAAACCTTCTCCGTTTGATACTGCAGAAGCAATAACTTCGCTCTTTACATTTAAAATTTCTAGTATTAATGGATATCTTTTTGCGTTTTTTAAATTCACTTTTAAATTTCCATATTCTGAATATGACTTGGTGTTTAACTTGTAATTTAAAGTGTCATTACTTGTTGAATAAAAATCAACAAATGCACCAGGTAATATTTCTAAATTATATTTTTGCTCTTCTTCTTTCTTAAAATCAAACTCAATTTTTTGTTTAAATTCATTGTAAGCTGTTGTGAAAATTACAGCAACAGAATCTTTATTTAATAAAGTTATTTTAGAGTTGTCAATTTTCACAATTGGTGTTTTAGAAATTAAAGCTAGTTTTTCTCTAAAAGGTAAGATGCTGGTTTGTGAAATTTCAATTTTTAAAGAATCGGTTGTTTTTAATTCTCTAACTTTTACTTTGAAAGTTTTAGAAAAAGCACCTTTTTCAACTTTAAATTGCAAAGAGTCCATTTTAATATTTGGAATGAATAACTGTATAGAATCTGTATTTTTTTGAGGATATTTCGTAATAATTATAGGAATGTTTTCACTTCCATTTAAAGCAGTGACTTTGATGTTTTGATTATTTCCTTCGGTAGCTAATAAAAATTTATTGGTCGATTCCTGAGTGACTTTTGTAGCTTTAAAAGGTAAAACTTCTTTAAAAAGTTCTAGTTGAAATAATGTATCATTAGGAATAGAAAGAGTCTCTTTTAAAAAAGCAATTTTATCTGATTTTGGATCAAATTTATAATTACTGTTTTTGTCTTTAAGTGCAACGATTTTATAATTTCCAGCTTTTAGATTTTCTAAGGCAAATACTTTTAAGCTGTCCAGAGTATTTGAAACATATAAAGGAGTTTCATTATAAACAGTTGAATCGTTGAAGGTTTTTGCGTCGTACAATTGAATAGAAACAAAATTCTCAACTTTTTGATCATAAGCATCTTTAATTTTCCCCATTAACGTAAGTGAATCAATATAAGTTCCAGTTGAAAAAACATACTTAAACTGAGAATATGGATTACTTTCGTTATTGTCTATGATACTTTGACCAAAATTAAAGCTATACGTAGTATTGTCTTGTAAGGTGTCTAGGATTTTAATTGAAATAAATTTGCTCGCACTACCTTGAGGAACAATTATAGGTTTTCTTTTCATTGGAGGCGAAATAATCAATTGTTTATTGATGTCTTTTACCTTTATAAGTTCGTTGAACGTTATTTTAATTTCTTTTCCGTTAAAATTAGTTTTGTAATTTTCGGGAAAACTATTTATAATCTTAGGTGCTAGTGTGTCTTTTGCCCCGCCAGTAATAGTGCCTCTTTTTGCACAACTTGTAAAGGTGAAAATTGCACCAAAAATGATTAAAAGCAAAATAAAATAAATTCTTTTCATAGGTAACCTTAATTCTAAAGCAAAATAACAACTATAATTATAGTAAACATAATTTTTTAATTTTTTTTATGATTGAGTATAAGCTATAGTAATAATGCTGATTTTTGAATTTGGAATTTTCAAGAGTGCTTTCGCGCAAAGTTCAAGAGTTGCGCCAGATGTAATGACATCATCAATTAATAAAAAATGTTTCCCAGTATCATTCTCGTTATAATTTACATCAAAAATGTTTTGAACATTTTCTTGTCTCTCATTTTTAGATTTTTTTGTTTGAGTTTTATTGTATTTTGTTCTAATCAATAACTGATTGTTAACTGGAATATTTGTTGATTGAGAAAGGGCTTTACAAAAACTATCTACCTGGTTGTATCCTCTTTCTTTAAGCCTTTTATGGTGTAACGGAACGGGAATAATATGATCTATAGTTTTAATGATTTCTAAACTTTTTATGTCATTTCCATACCATTCTCCAAGTAGTTCTCCTATTTCTACTTTTCCTTTATATTTTAAGTGATGAATTAGCTTTTGAACAACTCCTTTTTTATGAAAATAAAGCATTGACGTGCCCAATTCTAAATTTATTATACCGTAAAACTTTTTTGTTGTATCATTGTTTTGATTTAAATGATGGTTTGTTAAGGGTAAATCATGACGACATGAAGAACAAATAATTTCTTCATTTAACAATAAAAGTTCATTACAACCAAAACAAAGTTTTGGAAAAATCAATTTTAACAGATTTTTTAGCATTTTATCGAATAATAAGTTTAATTATCTAAAAATAGACTTAATTTATATCAAAATATTAACAAATGGCTTTTAAGAAAAATAATGTATTAAAATTAAGCACACTATTCTTGGTGATGCTTCTGTCTTTTTCATTATTTAATTTTTACAAAGTAACTTCAAATTTTGATAATTTTAAAGAAAATTCTTCTGCTGAGAGTAAATTAAAACAAAGTCAATTAGATGAAATTTTAGTAAAATATGATTCATTGAAATCCTTTGCTAAAAGCAAAGATATAGTTGATTTAAAAAATGTTCAAAAATCAGAAGAGGAAAAGCCTGCTGTTCAAAGGGGTAAATTTGAAAATTCTGATGAAGAGGAGATTAATTCTCAAATTAAAATTTTAAAGAATATAATTAATAATGATTCCAAAGAGGTTGTTTTTTTAGAAGAAAAAATTAATTCAGATAGAAAAACACTAAATAGGTTAGAGTTTTTAAGACAGAAAGAGGTTAAAAACAAAGCTAATAAATTATCAGTAATTAATATAAATGCTAAAGGGGTTAAGATTATAACTGATAAATACGCTAGAGCTAGCGATAAAATCATACAACAACTAAGGGTTTGTTTCACTGTAGAAGGCAATGAGTTTATAAAAAAAGGCGAAAAGAAATTTTATATTCAAGTTGTAAATCCTAGAAATCAAATTGTGTCTTTTGAAAGTACATTTATAGAGTTAAAAGACGTTAAGTTAATTTATAGCGCTAAAGTAGAAGCAAACTACACCCAAAAAGACATTGATATTTGTACTTACGTAGATCTTGAGAAAAACAAGACTATCAAAGGGAAATATAAGATTAATGTTTATAACGAATTTTCAAAAATTGGAACTGCAATTTTTGATTATAACTAAGAATAATTTAATTATTCAATTCTATTTCTTTTTTCCAATTCTACTTTTTACTTTTGCAGTATGGCAAAACAAGACGATTTATTTAAAAATGTAGTTTCGCATGCAAAAGAATACGGATATATTTTTCCGTCAAGCGAAATTTACGATGGTTTAAGTGCAGTTTATGACTATGCACAAAACGGTGTAGAACTTAAGAAAAACATCCGTGAATACTGGTGGAAATCTATGGTGCAAATGCACGAAAATATTGTAGGACTAGATTCTTCTATATTTATGCATCCTACAACATGGAAAGCATCTGGTCACGTTGATGCGTTTTCTGATCCTTTAATTGATAATAAAGATTCTAAGAAAAGATATCGTGCCGATGTTTTAATTGAAGATTATGCCGAAAAATTAAACATTAAAGCTCAAAAAGAAATTGAAAAGGCGAAAGCTCGTTTTGGAGAAGCTTTTAATGAAGAAGAATTTGTAACTACAAATGAAAGAGTTAAAGGATATTTAGAACAAAAAAATACAATTTTACAACGTTTAGCAAGATCTCTTGAAAAAGAGGATTTGGCAGATGTAAAAGCTTTAATTGAAGAATTAGAAATTGCTTGTCCAGATTCGGGCTCTAAAAATTGGACAGAAGTTAGACAGTTTAACCTAATGTTTGCGACTAAAATTGGAGCAAGTGCTGATACTGCAATGGATTTGTATTTACGTCCAGAAACAGCTCAAGGTATTTTTGTAAACTTCTTAAATGTGCAAAAAACAGGAAGAATGAAAATTCCTTTTGGAATTGCACAAACAGGAAAAGCATTTAGAAACGAAATTGTTGCAAGACAATTTATCTTTAGAATGCGTGAGTTTGAGCAAATGGAAATGCAGTTTTTTGTAAAACCAGGAGAAGAAATGAAGTATTACGAGTATTGGAAAGAAACTCGTTTAAAATGGCATTTATCTTTAGGTTTAGGGAAAGAGAATTATCGTTTTCACGATCACGAAAAATTAGCACATTATGCAAATGCTGCTGCTGATATTGAATTTAATTTCCCATTCGGGTTTAAAGAATTAGAAGGAATTCACTCAAGAACAGATTTCGACTTAAAAGCACACGAACAATTTTCAGGTAAAAAATTACAGTTTTTCGATAACGAAACGAATTCTAGCTATGTTCCTTATGTAGTAGAAACTTCAGTAGGTTTAGATAGAATGTTCTTGTCGGTTTTTTCAAAAGCATTACAAGAAGAAACATTAGAAGACGGTTCTACAAGAACAGTTCTTCGTTTACCTTCTGTTTTAGCGCCAACAAAAGCAGCTATTCTTCCTTTAGTTAAGAAAGACGGTTTGCCAGAAGTTGCTAAAGAAATTATAGAAGAATTAAAATGGGATTTCAATGTTGCTTATGATGAAAAAGACGCAGTAGGTCGTCGTTACAGAAGACAAGATGCTCTTGGAACACCTTTCTGTATTACAGTTGACCATCAAACATTAGAAGATAAAACAGTTACAATTCGCCATAGAGATTCTATGAAACAAGATAGAGTTGCTATTTCTCAATTAAGAACTATTATTAACGATGAAGTTTCAATGCGTAATTGGTTAATGAAAATGTAATTTCAAAAATCAAAAAAAGTATATAAACAAAAAACCGAAATTCAATTGAATTTCGGTTTTTTTTATTTTATAATAATTGAAAACTGCCTTCGGTTTCTTCAATTAATCCTCTTCTTTCATAGCATTCCAGCCACGCGCTTTCAAAGGTATCTTGGCGTTAGCTCTAGTAATTAAATGCATGCCTTCATTCTCTTCAGTCATATGTCCAATTACTGTGAAATTCGGATTTGCTTTAATTTTGTCATAATCGTCCATGTTTATGGTAAAAAGCAATTCATAATCTTCACCGCCACTTAAAGCAATAGTTGTAATGTCGATGTTGAATTCTTCACAAACATCAATTAATTGCGGATCAACAGGGATTTTATCTTCATATAAATTACAACCAACACCACTTTGTTTACAAATATGCATTATTTCAGAAGAAAGTCCATCTGAAACATCAATCATCGAAGTAGGTTGTAATTCTAATTCTGCAAATAATTCTTTAATGTCTTTTCTTGCTTCTGGCTTTAATTGACGCTCAATTAAATAGGTATAAGCATCTAAATCGGGTTGGTTATTTGGGTTTACCTGAAACACTTGCTTTTCACGTTCTAAAACTTGTAGTCCCATATATGCAGCACCAACATCACCAGTTACAACTAATAAATCAGTTGCTTTCGCTCCACTTCTATATGTAATTTCATTTAAATTAGCTTCGCCAATCGCAGTAATACTTATAATTAAACCTTTTTGAGAAGAAGTAGTGTCTCCGCCTATAACGTCTACATTATATATTTGAGAAGCAAGCGTGATTCCGGCGAATAATTCTTCTAAAGCTTCCAGCGGAAATCTATTAGAAACTGCAATTGAAACCGTGATTTGAGTTGCTTTTGCATTCATTGCAAAAATATCAGACACATTTGCAACAACTGCTTTATAACCTAAATGCTTTAAAGGCATGTAGCTTAAATCAAAATGAACACCTTCTACTAATAAATCAGTAGAAACAATAGCTTTTTTGTCTTTAAAATCTAAAACTGCAGCATCATCACCAATACTTTTAAGAGTAGACTCTTGATTTATTTTGAAATGCTTTGTTAAATGCTCTATTAACCCAAATTCACCCAAATCAGATAAACTGGTTTTATTGTTGTTTTTATTTTCTAACATGAACGTTATTAAAATATGTTTTTATTAAAAATATGTTATAAAAAAAGGTTTTTTACATATTAAAAAATAAAAGCATTAAGTTGTAATGCCAAATTTACTTAAAAATGATTAAAAAACTACTAATTGTATTATTAATACCAATAACATTTTATGCTCAAATTCCTGCATATTATACTAGTATCGATTTTACACAAACAGGAACACCATTAAAAAATCAATTAGCTTCGCTTATCACAACAACCCATACAACAATGCTACCCTATACTTCAGGTGCATTTGACACTTGGGATGCAATTCAACAATCCGATTTAGACCCAAACAATAGTGCAAATGTATTTTTAGTATACGGTTATAACGATTACGATGGTGTTACTAAAACAGACAGGGTAAGAGGTAAAAATTTAACGGGTAACAGTTCGTGTATTGGTTTTTGGAATAGAGAACATTCATTCCCTAAGTCTTTAGCAAATCCTGTTATGAATACTAGTAATCCTGGAGTTAGTACAGATGTGCATCACTTAAGAGCTGCAGATTGCCAATGGAACAGTACTAGAAACAATAGGCCTTTTACGGATGGTCAAGGAGATGCAACAACAGTTGGAACTACAGATTGGTATCCTGGTGATGAATGGAAAGGAGATATGGCAAGAATGATGATGTACCTTTATGTGAGATACAATGCGGAAACACCTGCAATAAACGTCGGAGTTGGAAGTGCTTCTTACAGTCCTTTAAACGACATGCCTAATATATTTTTAGAATGGAATATAGAAGACCCTGTTTCAATTAGTGAAATAAACCGTAACAACATTATCCATGGTATTCAAGGAAATAGAAATCCATTTATCGATAATCCCTATTTAGCAACAATGATTTGGGGAGGTCCTCAAGCACCCGATTTCTGGGATACATTGACGTGTACCAATACTACGGTTTGGAATGGAACCATTTGGGATAACGGTACTCCTAATAAAGAAATGTTAGTTACAATTAATGGCAATTTAACGCTTTCTGCAGATTTAGAAATGTGTTCTCTTAACATTGCAGCTGGAGCTAATGTCATTGTGCCAACGGGTTTTAATTTAACAGTTATCAGAGGTGTAAATGTAAATGCTTCAGGTTCTCTTATTGTACAAAACAATGCAAATCTTATTCAAATAAACAATACGCCAAATACTGGAAATATAACGGTTATTAAAGATTCGGCTCCAATAGTTCGTTTAGACTATACTTCTTGGGGTTCTCCTGTAAGCGGCCAAAATTTAAAAGCTTTTTCTCCAAACACTTTAAACAATCGTTTTTACGAATACATTCCTGCAGGTACAACAACTGCAACAGCCTATAATGCAATTGACCCACTTACAAATAGTTTTGTTCCAGGAAAAGGATACATCATAAGAGCTCCAAACAATTGGAGTACAACTGCTACTCCATACACAGGGCAATTTACTGGCGTCCCAAATAATGGACAATTTCAAACAAGTGTTGAATTTGGTTTCAACATGTTAGGGAATCCATATCCATCTACGATTACTGCAGATGAATTCATTGCAAACAACAGAACGATTGAAACAGTATACTTTTGGTCACATACGGTTCCTGCTTCAGGAGGAACCTATCCAGCAAACAACTTCGCATCCTATACAACAATGGGTGGTGTAGCATCTGCAGCAGGTGGTTTAACTCCCGACGGTTCAATTAAGCCAGGACAAGGATTCTATGTCTATTCAGGAGAGAATGAACAAATAACTTTTCATAACGGCCAACGAAACAATACCATAAATTCTCAATTTTTTAAAAACAATAATGTTATTGAAAAACACCGTATTTGGTTAAATCTATCAGGCCAAAATAAAGAATACAATCAAATATTAGTAGGGTATTCTAATTTTGGTACAGAAGGATTTGATTTGTCGTTTGATGGTAAAACAATGGATACTGAAATTACACATATTTACAGTACTATAGAAGAAAATAGCGACTATGTAATCCAAGCAAGACCCTTGCCTTTCGATAATTCAGATAAAGTGAACTTAGGAATTAAAGTGAACGAACCAGGGAATTATTCAATTAGTTTGGGCAATAAAGACGGTATTTTTTCTAATAACGAAAAAATATTCATCAAAGATAATTTCACGGGTGCAATTCAAAACATAACGAATCTAGCTTATAATTTCAATTCAGACACAGGTAATTTTAAAAATAGGTTTGAATTAGTCTATCGTGAATTTGAACCACAAATTATTGATGAAAATACAATTTTAGCATATACAGAAAATTCCAGTTTAATTATTACTTCTTCAAATGAAGAAATCAAACACATAATTGCTTTTGATGTTTTAGGAAGAACTTTACTTTCAGAAGTTAGAATCAATACTTTTGAATTTGAAACCAATAAACTAAGTAACACCAACCAACCAATTCTCTTAAAAATAATTTTAAAAAATGGTCAGGTAGTTTTAAAGAAAATTATACTTTAAATAAATAAAGAGTCATTAAAATGACTCTTTATTTATTTAAAAAATTTAGTTTTTCATAAATTAAATCTGTTTCAAAACCGCGTCTTAAAAAATAGTCAACAAATTTTTTATTTTTTTTTGGTCCTTTCTTTTCATTGATGGTTTCCCAGTGCTTTTCTGATAAAGAATGGAATTTTTCCAAATAATTTTCATTGTCAATTTCTTTTAAAGCAATTTCAATTAGTCTTGAAGAGATATTTCTGAATTTCAATTCGCTTTTAATTTTATTTCTTCCCCAGTTTTTGTAATTGTGTTTTCCGCGAGCAAAACTGCATACAAATCGTTCTTCATTTACATAATTATTTTCAATAAGGTGTATTAAGATTTCTTCTTTAACCGCAGGAATTAAAAAAAAAGTATTTAATTTTTCGTCAATTTCTTTGAAACACCTTTCTTGATATACACAGTAATGCTCAAGTTTCTGCTTGATTTCCTGAATGTTGTATGTTTTGTTAGTGTTGATTTTCAATTTCTTAACTATTTAATAATGAGCAAAACATTTTATCTATAACAAATATTAATTTATATTTGTAGGCTGTCCAAATTTATAAAAACTATGCAAGCATAGCGATTTAAAACACAAAAACATGAGATTAAAATTACTACTATTAACTTTTTTGTTGAGTTTATTTTCAATTAACACATCAAATGCTCAATTAATCCAATGGAATACATTTGGAAATTCAGGAACAGAACTTACTGAGCCAAGCGTTTCTAATGACCCAAATATATCGAGTTCAAATTTAATTTTAGGCTCAGGGATAACTGCCGCTGCAAATGCAAACAGGTTTGGAGGAAATAATTGGTGGAATACTGGAAATACTTCTCCGTCTACATTGGCTGAGGCTGTTGCAGGTAATGATTACATACAGTTTACAGTTACTCCAAATGTTGGTTTTTCATTTACAGCTACTTCATTTGTTTTCAATTGGGATAAATCTGGAACAGGACCTCAAAATGTAGCTCTTCGCTCTTCAAATGATGGTTATGTTGCAAATTTAGGTGTTGTAGTTCCAACTGCTGCTATAGGGACGCAGAACACAATTACTATAGCTGGACTTGTTAACATTACTGTTGCCACTACATTTAGGATATATGGTTATGGCGGTTCTGCTACCACTGGAACAGGGGGGTTTGATATTGGTTCTAATGTGGTAAACGTTATATTAAACGGTAGTACTAGTCCTACTGCCGCTGCACCTGAAATAAATATACAAGGAAATACAGTTTCAATAGTTTCAGGTGACGCAACGCCTTCTCTAACAGATCATACAGATTTTGGTTCAACTCCAACTACGGGTGGAACAATAGTGCGTACTTTTACAATACAAAATACAGGCACTGCTGTTTTAAACGTTGGTGCTATAACTTTTAGCGGTGTCAATGCAGCTGATTTTAATGTTACAACTGCTCCTTCTGCGACTGTTGCAGCAAGTGGTTCTACAACTTTTCAAGTAACTTTCGACCCATCTGCTGATGGATTAAGAAATGCTGTAATAAGCATTGTAAACAATGATAGTAATGAGAATCCATATACTTTTGCAATTCAAGGAAATGGTGTAAGTGCTCCAGTAATTACAAGTAGTTTGACTGCTTCTGGAAATCAAGGATTACCTTTCACATATACAATTACAGCTACCAATACACCAACAAGTTATAATGCTACTGGTTTGCCTGCGGGTTTAACTATAAATACAGCAACAGGTGTAATTTCAGGAACGCCTTCTGTAATGGGTTCTTTTAATGTAACAATTACAGCTACTAACGCAGCTGGTTCTGACAATCAAACTTTAGTAATTACTTTAGGAGCTGGGCCATGTTTAAATCAATCGGCTTTTACAAGTACTCCAGCAGGTTGGTCTGCAACAAGTGTTACTTATGCTTCTAATGAAGCTGTTTTTGGTAGTAGTACAGGGGAATTAGCAACTGTAGCAGTTTCAAACCCTACTAGCTTAACATTTGATTTAAGAAGAACTAGCAACACTTCTGCTAAAGATTTAATTATAGAGATATCGACAACAACTCAAGGTGGAGCATATACCACTGTTACCACTTATAATCACGGTAATACAACATCTAATTCAACAACATTTTGTACAGTTGACCTTTCTGCTTATACTGCATTTTCAAATGTTTATATAAAGTTTAGAAAATCGTCTTCAACTACTTCTCCTTGGTATTTACAAAACGTGAATGTTTATTGTGGTCCCGCTATTGTTCCTGAAATTGCTATAATTGGTAATGCTCTAACAATTGCTGACGGAGATGCAACTCCTTCTGTATTAGATAATACTGATTTTGGAAGTGAATTAGTTGGAAATACAATTGTAAAAACATTTACAATTGAAAATACTGGAGTAGACCCATTAACTTTAACGGGTGCTTCTCCTTATATTGTCATATCTGGTACAAACGCAGCTGATTTTAGTGTTTCTGTTGTTCCTTCAGGAACAATAGCGGCAGCTGGGACTACAACTTTTGAAATAACATTTCAGCCTTCAGCTTTAGGTTTAAGAACTGCAACATTGTCTATTGATAATAATGATGCAGATGAAAACCCATATAATTTTAGCATTCAAGGTCAGGGAATTACTTGTACTCCAACATTGTCAGTTAGTTCAATTTCGCCAACAACTGGTCCAGTAAACACAATTGTAACAATTAATGGTTTAGGTTTTTTAACCGCAAGTACCGTTAGGTTTGGAGCGTTAAATGCTTCTTTTACAATTGTTTCAGACACGGAAATTCAAGCAACTGTGCCTGCAAGCGCAACTTCAGGAAACATTGTAATTCAAGACTCTTTAGGTTGTGATTTATCATACTCTACATTTACAGTAATTACAGATGACAAAACAACATGTGACCCTGCAGCAGTAGGAATTACTGAGCTGTTTATTTCAGAAGTTACAGATGCATCAACAGGTTCATTATCATATATTGAAATTTTTAATGGAACCGCTTCTGTTATTGATATGACAGATTATGAAATATACATAAGGAATAATGGGAGTCCTACAGGCGATGACATTGCACTAACAGGTACTTTAGCGCCAGGAGATTCTTTTACTTTAGCTACTAGTGTTGGTGCAGCATGTGGGGTTGCTGGGGGAGATGGTACTTTAGCAGATCAAAATGATGTTTCAAGTGGAGTTAATAACAACGATTGTATTCATTTGGCAAAATTGGGAACTATTATCGATACTTGGGGTGTTTGTGATGGTTCAAGTTGGATAAATGCTCTTGGATTAGGTTCTGCTGGTTATGATTTTAAACGTAAAGCTACCGCTACTCCTTTACCAAGTACAACATTCGTTTCAACAGACTGGGATATTATAGATTTTAATAGCTGTAGTGATGATTATTCTTTAATAGATAGTTATGAGGGTATTCGTAATCCTCCTTTAACAACATCTCCAGCATACGCTTTTAATTGCGGAACAAATAGTGTTGTTTTGAGTGTTGTTGGAACAGAAGCTTTAGCAGGAGGATCTGGGTTAACATATCAATGGTTTGTAAATGCACCTGGCGCACTTGGATGGACTTCGTTAACAAATGGAGGAGTTTATTCTAATGTTACAACCGGAGACATGACAATTTCAAACCTTTCAGGATTAGAAGGATATCAATACTATTGTCAAGTAATGGAAGATACTGCAACTTGTTTTGTTGCGTCAAATGCAACTATTATAGGTGTTGGAGCAAGTTCAACTACTTGGAATGGATTAGCTTGGAGTAATGGAGTTCCAACTTCAATAGCTTTTGCAACTATAAACGGCGATTATAACACAACTTTAAACGGTAATATTGAATGTTGTAGTTTATTAGTAAACTCTGGATTTACACTTAATGTTCAAAGTAATACATATGTTGAAATACAATATAACTTAACCGTTAACGGAGCTCTTAATGTTTTAAATAACGGTTCATTAGTTCAAGTTGACGATTCAGGTGTTAATACAGGTAATATTTCTTATCAAAGAAACACTTCAGGTGTTGCATTAGATTATGTGTATTGGTCATCTCCAGTTGGAGGCGTAAATACACCTGTAGGAGTTGTATATAGTTGGTCGCCAACATTTGCAAATCCAAATGGAGGTCAAGGTTATTGGATTGGTGCAGCAAGCACAGCTATGCAATCTGGTAAAGGTTATATTATGCGTGATGTTTTCTCTAGAAACTTTATTGGAGTAGCAAATAATGGTATTATAACTAGTCCTATTGAAAGAGGAAGTGATTTAAACGCAGGATCGGTTGGTCCTAATGGAACAATGCGAACTATAACAGATGATAATTGGAATTTATTAGGAAATCCTTATCCATCTGCAATAAGTATAAGTACTTTTTTATCTACTAATGTGGAATTAGATGGGTTTGTAAGACTTTGGACACACGGTACATCACCTAGTACTGCAATTGCAGATCCATTTTACGATAATTTTGTTTCTAACTATACAGCTGCCGATTATATTGCTATTAACGGGGCGGGAGCTACAAGTGGTCCTGGAACATTAAGTGTTATCGGTGGTGGTCAAAGTTTCTTTGCTTTAATGAACCCGGGAGCAGCAACTACTTCTATAGCAACCTTTAATAATTCTATGAGAGATAAAGGTTATTCTAATAGTCAATTTTATAGAAATGCAAATAATAGCAATTTAGAAGTTTCTAAGAGCCGTATTTGGTTAGATTTAACTACGCCAAGTAATGAAGCTACGAGGTCTTTAGTTGCTTATGTTGATGATGCGACTAACTTAAGAGATAGAATGTATGATGCATTAACTGATTATAAAAGCTCACAAAACCTTTATACTTTAATAGGTTTAGATGTGTTTGCTATTCAAGGTAGAGCTACTTTTAATGAAAATGATAAAGTTTCGGTTGGGTTTAAAACATCAATTCCAGGAACTCATGTTATTTCTATTGCAGCTCTTGATGGTCTTTTTGAAAGAGGACAAAATATATATTTAGAAGATAAAGAATTAAACGTTATTCATGATTTAAGACAAAATCCGTATAGTTTTTATGCTTTGCCAGGAATACACAACGAAAGATTTGTTTTAAGATATACTGATGGAAGATTAAGTAATGACGATGACCAATTGAACGAAAATGGATTGTATGTGGTTTCTGATGAGAACATTCAAATAATTTCTAATAACATGAAAATTAAGAGTATTGAAATATTTGATGTGCTTGGAAGAAAATTAATTTCTAAGACAAGCATAAATTCTAATTCTGTTTTTGTTAATGAAATTGTAAAAACAAACAATGCATTAATTGTAAATGTAATATTAGAAAATGACACTAAAGTTAGTAAAAAAGTGTTGTTTTAAGAAAATCACTCTTAAATAATTATTTTAAAAGCAATTCTGAAAAGAATTGCTTTTTTGTTTTTTTTAATTACATTTGTTTTGCCTATTTATTAACCAAATCTACTTAATATGAGCAAAAGTTACCTACTAGCTTGTGTTTTCTTGTTGTCATTTATGACGTCAATTAGCGCGCAAAATAATCAATTGTCTAACACTGCTGTTACAAAACAGTTTGGGAGAGAAATTGAATCTACACAAGAATTAACCCCAAGTGGGCATATAAGATGTTCTTCTACAGAGTATGAAGCTTATTTGAAAAAACAATACCCAAAAAGAGCAACAACAAACGAATTTGAAGATTGGTTAGCCCCAAAAATCAATGAATATAAAAGACAAATTGCCAACGGAACTTTAAACAGAGCAACCGTTTTAACAATTCCCGTAGTTGTACATGTAATACATAATGGCGATGCATTAGGAACAGGTGAAAATATAAATGATGCACAAGTTCTTTCTCAAATTCGTGTTTTAAATGAAGATTTTAGAAAAATATTGGGTACTCCGGGTTATAATACTAATCCGGTAGGTGCTGATATTGAGATAGAATTTTGCATGGCTCAAACAGACCCACTTGGTAATACTACCAGCGGAATTAATAGAGTAAATGGCGGTTCAGCTAGTTACGACTCTATGGCTGCAACAAACACAATGAAGGCTAACACTTCTTGGGATCCAACTCAATACTTAAATATGTGGTCGGTACGCTTTGGCGGTGGTATGGCAGGAACTTTAGGTTTTGCACAATTTCCTGATAGTTCTGGTTTAGCAGGGCTGAACGCTTCTGGAGGAGCAGCTAATACAGATGGAGTTGTTTCTTCTTTTGATGCATTTGGCTCACAAGCATATGCTGCGGGTTCGTATAATCCTACCTATAATCTAGGTAGAACAATGACACACGAAGTAGGTCACTGGATGGGATTACGTCACATTTGGGGCGATGGAGCCTGTGGAGTAGATGATTTTTGTGCGGATACTCCCGAATCTGACGCATCTAATTTTGGTTGCCCTACAACACATGTCTCTTGTGGCACAGTAGATATGGTTCAAAATTATATGGATTATACAGATGATTCTTGTATGAATATTTTTACACAAGATCAAAAAACAAGAATTCGTACCGTTTTTACAGTTTCACCACGAAGAGCATCATTGGCTAGTTCAACAAAATGTCAAGGGCCAAGTCCTATAATTAGATTTACAAATCCTACAGGATCTATAAATGAAGGAACAAATTGTAGCTTTACAGATGTTACTTTCCCAATTACTATAGGAAAAGTTGCAACTGCTAATGCTACTGTAACTTTTAATGTTACTGACGTTACTGCTACTCAAAATGTGGATTATACAATTGTTAATCCAACGGTTACTTTTCCTACAGGTTCAACAACTACTCAAAATTTAACAATAAGAGTTTATAATGATGGCTTAGTAGAAGGAAATGAAACTTTTGATGTAACATTAACTTTAAACGCTAATGGTGGTGATGCAGTATTAAATAATGCAGCTAAAACAATGACTATAACTATAGTTAATAATGATATCGTACCTACAGTAACGCAAACGAATACAATATTAACTGAGGATTTTGAAACCGCTACAGGATGGACAATTGTTGATACTAATGCTGATACTTGGGGCCTTGTTACAGGTGCTAATGGTATAGGTACTGCTCCAAATACTATAGTAGGTGGATGTGCTTATTCAGAAAAAAGTAGAACTTATTTAGGGGGAACTGGAAGCGCTACACCTAATAATTACATTGTTAGTCCACAAGTTACAATTCCTGTTGGAGCAACATCGGTAAATTTATCATATATTTTAGCTGGTTATGGAGCAACTTCAGGGAATTTTATAGCTTATTTTACAACTACTCTTAATCCAACTACGGCTGCACAAATTACTTCTGGAACAATTATTCAAGCCAGTACTACACAGGCTGCAGGAACATCTAGTTTAAAAAATCATAATATGCTTCCTTTTGCAGGTCAAACAGGACATATAGCATTTGCTCACATTAATAATAATACTGCTACAGGATTATTATTATTAGATAGTGTTTTATTACAATCTGTTACTTCAACACTTGTACAAACAGATGTAAATACAGCTACTTTGTATCAAGCAACTATTCAAACATCTGGTACAGCTTACGCTACAGATGCTTCAACCGGAAAAGTAATGGCAAGTGTTGTCAACACAGGTGGTTTTAACTATGGATGTACATCAGTGTCAGTAAACAGAAGTCAAGTTTCTATTGGTGCAGCTACAACCGCATTTATAGACGCTAATGTTTCAAATGCAATGCTAGCAAAAACATTTAATGTTACAACTGCAAGCGATACACCTTCAGGCGCATATACTGTTAAGTTCTATTTTACTGAAGCAGAAGTTGCTGCATGGGAAACTGCAACTGGTAAAACAAGAAGCCAGTTAAACATTATTAAAGTTCAAAATAACAATATTAGTGTTGTTAATGCATCCAATTATACTTCATATGTTATTGAAGAAAAGCCAGTGACAATTACGTCTTTTGGTGCAAATGTTGTTTTTGAAGCTAGTTTTACAACTCGTATGTCAGGAGGATATGCTGTAGGTCCAAAAACAGGTATTAACTGTGGGGATATTGCCTCTACTTGGAATGGTTCAGTATGGTCAAATGGCGCTCCTAGTAAAGTAACTGCTGTTACTTTTGCAGGAACTTATAATTCATCAGCAAATGTTGATGCATGTTCAGCAACAATTAACTCAGGGATTAATGTAACGTTTAATGCAGGACATACTTTAAATGTTAATAATGCTGTAATTGTAAATGGAACAGGTAGTTTAATCATTCAAAACAATGCAGGTTTACGTCAATTAAATGATGCTGCAATTAATACTGGAAATATTATTGTAAGAAGAGTTGCTACACCAACTATTCGTTTAGACTATACAGCTTGGTCTTCACCGGTTGTTGGACAACAATTACAAGCATTTTCTCCAAACACTGTATCAACACGTTTTTATCAATATCTATATACTGGTACAACTACACCAACGGCTTATCAATCAGTTACAGCAACAACAAATTTT
>NZ_JAWUXR010000002.1:0-107006 GCF_034111225.1 Flavobacterium sp.
TGAATTTGTTACAACCAGGAAAAAATCCGAAAGAAAATATACGATTCTTAACTTTTTTTGTGAATACAATCAAAGCCATTCATGATTATTCTGATATTTTGAGATCAAGTATTGCAACTGCAAGTAACGACCACAGACTGGGAGGACATGAAGCACCACCAGCAATTATTTCGGTGTTTATTGGTCAGCAATTGACAAAAATGCTAGATAATTTGGAGAAAAATGTAAAATCTGGAACTATGACTTCAGATGAAAAAACAGCTTTGAAACTTAATATTGGTAAGATTCCAGAATTAATGTTGGACAATACGGATAGAAATAGAACTTCTCCTTTTGCTTTTACAGGGAATAAGTTTGAATTTAGAGCTGTTGGTTCTACTGCAAATTGTGCTGTGTCAATGACTACTTTAAATACTATTGTAGCAAAACAATTGAAAGACTTTAAAGTTGAGGTAGATGGTTTGATTGAAAGTAAAGACATGAAAAAAGATGACGCTATCTTTAATGTTTTAAGAGAATATATTAAAGGAACAAAAGCAATTCTTTTTGAAGGTGATGGTTACAGTGAAGCTTGGGAAATAGAAGCTAAGAAAAGAGGATTAAGTAATTATAAAACTACTCCAGAAGCATTAAAAGCTAAGGTTTCTAAAAAAGCAATTGCGCTTTTTGAAGAAATGGGAGTAATGAATCATGTGGAAGTTGAATCGCGTTACGAAATTGAACTAGAAGAGTATACTAAGAAAATTCAAATTGAAGGAAGAGTTCTTGGAGATATTGCGAGTAACCATGTAATTCCTACAGCTATTAAATACCAAAATACATTAATTGATAATGTTAGAGGTTTAAAAGAAATTTTCGGAAAAGATTTTGAAGTTATTGCAAAAGAGCAAATCAAAATGATTAAAGAAATTTCAGAGCATATAGAAGGTATAATTTCAAAGGTAGAAGCTATGGTTGAAACTCGTAAGAAAGCAAACTTACTTACAGATGCTGAAAAAATGGCTTCAGTATATTGTGATGAAGTAAAGCCATTCTTTGAAGAAATTAGATATCACTCAGATAAATTAGAATTATTAGTGGACGATGAAATGTGGACATTAACTAAATACAGAGAGTTATTATTTACTAAATAATAGAATTTATTTATAAAAAATAAAAAAGCCTCAATTATTTGGGGCTTTTTCTATCAATATAATAGCATTTAATCTAATATATTGAACATCTTGCAGAAAAGGCAGTCAAACATCAGTTTGTTCTTGTCTCGATTCACTATATTTGTATCAGAAAAAACTACTAATTTTTTATCTGACAAAAGATTACCGCACCTACAGGTAACTTATATTTTTTTATACCACAATACTTTTTTTTCAATTACAAAATACGATTAATAACCAATTAATTTTCATATTATGAAAAAAGTAATTTTAAGTATTTCAATCATCTTATTTGCTACGGGAGCTTTTGCTCAATTAACTGATAAAGCTTTTGAGGCTAAGGTAGAAATTGGAAATTTTGATAAAATGACATCAATTTCAGGTACAGTTGAGAATTTAACAAATGTATATACTAATTTATCCTATAAATTGTCTGTCATAAAGAATGGTAATGCAAACAACTCTTCTGATAATTTCCAAGAAGGTAGATTTGCAATTAATCCAAACGAAAAAAAAACCTTGTCTAAGACACAAATAAATTATGAAATTGGTGATAACATTATAGTTTTATTACTAGTTTATAATGAAGACAATGCCTTAGTAAGTAAAGACTGGGTCATTATTGGAGAAAGTACTGTGGGTATAATCTCTGAAAATATAATGAAGATAAATGCTGGAATTGAAGTTGCTGGAATAATTTCAGATGAAACAAAAACAAAAACAGGAAAAGATTTTTACGAACTATATTTTAAAAAATATAATGAAAATCGTATTGTTGGAAATGAAATAGTTACCGTTGACGAAAAATTAGATTCTGATAGAGCTTCAAAAATAAAAATATACATATCAAATAATCTTATTGTTGAATTTATAACTTTTGATGATGAAGAATATTTAAATCACATGGCTGAATTAGCAGTAAGGAAAACAATTAAACATTTTAAAGGAGTTAATAATGCTAGAGGAATTCTTGTTCAACATTAAAACACCAGATTAGAGATAATTATTAATTTTATTAACCTTAAAAACGTATTTGTTTCAAGAAATGAATACGTTTTTTTTTATATTTGTTACTTTGGCACGCTTTTTTATATAATTTAAAAAGCGTTACTTCGTAAAAAATCATGAAATGAAAACTTTTTTTGTTTATTTAACTTTATTCTTTTGTTTAACCTTGTTTTCTCAAGAGCAGTTTTCTGTTTATTTTGAGACTAATAAATATGAGCTAAACAATAAAGAAAAAATAAAATTAGCGTCTTGGATAGAGCAAAACAAAACATCAAAAATTGTTGCAATCAATGGATATACTGATGAAGTTGGTTCTACAGGATATAATGATACATTGGCTTTTAAAAGAGTTCAATATATTTTCAATAATATAAAAGAGAAAGTTGCAATTAGAGAAGATTATAAATCAATAAGTGTTGGTGAAAATTTCAAACAATCTGTAATTCAATCAGAAAACCGTAGGGCTACAATATATTTTATTTTAGAAAAAGACATATCTCGTGAAAATGAAATTTTAGGAATTGTTGAAGAAGTTATAATTCCAGATGATGCTCCACTTCATGAAAAAATTAGTTTGGCTAAAGTGGGAACAAAAATCATTTTAAAAAATATCAATTTTTATCAAAATACTTTCGCAATAACTCCAGAATCAAACGGAGCTTTATATGATTTGTTATTTGTTTTACAAAATAATCCAAATTTAAAAATTCAAATTCAAGGTCATATTTGTTGTATCGATTTAGATAGAAGAAATTTGTCGTTAGACAGAGCAAAACAAGTAAGAAGATTTTTAGTTTTTAAGGGCATTCCGCAACATAGAATTACAGTAACGGGTTTTGGTACTACGAAACCTATTTATGAAATTCCTGAAGCAAATGAAGAACAAGCTGCTGCAAATAGAAGAGTAGAAATTGAGATATTAAGTAAGTAATATAAAAAAATGAAAAAAAGTTCAATAGTATTTTTGTTTGTGCTAACAATGCTAATTTTAGGTTGTACAAAAGATAATTGTTCAGAAAATGTAAGCCCTCCACAAGCTTCAATTCTTGTTGAAATTTTAGATGATGTTACAGAAGAAAATGTTTTCACTAATGAAACCTATACTATTGCTGATATTTCTGTCGTTGAGTTTGATGATACTGAAGTAGATTTTATTCTTGTTACCAGAGATAATTTAAATTTAATCCAAATTTTTCCAAAAACGAACTTGGCTTTAGATAATAAAATCTATTTGAATTTAGCAGATGATGAAACTATTGAAATTCAATATGATGTTGAAACGATAAATACTGATTGCTATACGCAAAAGAAATTTATAAACGTAAATATTCCTTTTTACACATTTGTTGAAGAAAATCAAATTTTTAGAATTAAAATATAAGCTTTTAGTAGTGCAATTTTTTCTGTTTTAGAAATATACTAACTATCTTTGCGCCACAACACAACACAAACTTAAAATGAGTTCTGAAACTAGCAAACGCTACAATTTAAGAGGAGTTTCTGCTTCCAAAGAAGACGTTCATAATGCTATTAAAAACATCGACAAAGGATTGTTTCCTAAGGCATTTTGTAAAATCATCCCCGATTATTTAACTAACGATGAAAATTATTGCATTATCATGCATGCAGATGGTGCGGGTACAAAATCATCTTTAGCCTATATGTATTGGAAAGAAACTGGTGATTTATCAGTTTGGAAAGGTATTGCTCAAGATGCGTTAATAATGAATATTGACGATTTATTATGCATTGGTGCAACCGATAATATTTTACTTTCTTCAACAATTGGTAGAAATAAAAGTGTTATTCCTGGTGAAGTGCTATCAGCAATCATAAACGGAACAGAAGAATTAATTGCCGACTTAAAAGAATTTGGTGTAACTATTCATTCAACTGGTGGAGAAACTGCTGATGTTGGTGATTTAGTACGTACAATTATTGTAGACTCAACAGTTACAGCAAGAATCAAACGTTCAAACGTTATTGACAATGCAAATATTCAACCTGGCGATGTAATTGTTGGTTTGGCTTCATTTGGCCAAGCAACATATGAAAAAGAATACAACGGAGGAATGGGAAGTAACGGATTAACTTCTGCGCGTCATGATGTTTTCGAAAAATATTTAGCAAATAAATATCCTGAAAGTTTCGATGCTTCAGTTCCAAATGAATTAGTGTATTCGGGTCAAACTAAATTGACAGATGAGGTTGAAAACAGCCCAATAGATGCTGGTAAATTAGTGTTGTCTCCTACGAGAACGTATGCGCCAGTTATCAAAAAGATTTTAGAAAAATACAATTCAAAAGATATACATGGAATGGTTCACTGTAGTGGTGGAGCACAAACAAAAATTCTTCATTTTGTAGATAATGTCCACGTTATAAAAGATAATTTATTTCCAGTTCCGCCTTTATTTAAATTGATACAAGAACAATCAAAAACCGATTGGAAAGAAATGTACCAAGTTTTCAATTGCGGACATAGAATGGAAATTTATGTACCTGCTGAAGTTGCTCAAGATATTATTGCAATTTCAAAGTCATTCAATATTGATGCTCAAATTGTAGGAAGAGTAGATGCTTCATCAACTAAGAAATTAACAATTAATAGCGAATATGGAACATTTGAATATTAATGTTTTTAGAAGTTTTTTACTTTTAATATTTTGTATTTCTTTAAGTTCATGTAATAGCGCAAAAACAAATAAGGTTGAATCTTTTTTTGATGAAATAAGTTCAAGTGAATTTAAAATTGAAGAAAGTGATTTAGATATTTATGTTCCTCATGTTCAAATTTTATTTAAAAAAAACTATGGTACAATAGATGAGAAACTCAGTGAAAGTATGAGAAGATTTTTTATGGATAGATTTGATGGTAAATTTAGAATTTATTATTCTGCAGATATATTTTATGCTTTTCCTGAATTTGTTGGTGATGTTAATATCGGAAACAAAGTAATGGATTCAATTTTAGATAAAAAAAATAAATTTTTGCCTGAGACGTTAAGAAAACATATTAGTAAGGATAAAAAATATTCATTAATTTCAAATTTTAATGGTTATCATTTAGAGAAAAGAGTAGATTATAATCTTTTCATTTTTAATAATGAAACATTTGAAAAAGTCTATTATAATTATTCTGTTTTTCCAGCAAACTTTGATCATGGTAAAGGAATGCTTGAACATGAGCAAGATGTTTATACCAGATTTTTAAAACAAACAACAACACAACAATAACTAAACAATGCAACACAACGTACTAATTTTAGATTTTGGTTCTCAATACACACAATTAATTGCTCGTAGAGTAAGAGAATTAAATATTTTTTGCGAAATTTTTCCTTTTGATAAAATCCCAGCAGATTTATCATCATACAAAGCAGTAATTTTAGGAGGAAGTCCTTTTTCAGTTCGTTCTGAAAATGCTTTACATCCCGATTTATCTCAAATTAGAGGAAAAATGCCTTTGTTAGCAGTATGTTATGGTGCGCAATATTTAGCGCATTTTTCAGGAGGATTAGTTGCAGAATCTAATACAAGAGAATACGGAAGAGCAAATCTTTCTTACATCAAAGAAAATGAAGTGTTTTTAGAAGGAGTTAGTGCAAACAGTCAAGTTTGGATGTCGCATTCTGATTCTATTAAAGAACTTCCAACAAATGCAGTGAAAATTGCAAGTACAAAAGATGTTGAAAATGCTGCATATAAAATTGAAGGCGAAACAACTTATGCTATTCAGTTTCATCCAGAAGTATATCATTCTACTGATGGAAAACAAATGTTAGAGAATTTCTTAGTTAAAATAGCTGAAGTTCCTCAAACGTTTACTCCTAATGCTGTTGTAGAAGAAATTATTACCGATATGAAAGCAAAAATTGGTAACGATAAAGTAGTTTTAGGATTGTCTGGCGGTGTAGATTCTACAGTAGCTGCCGTTTTATTGAATAAAGCAATTGGAGATAATTTATATTGTATTTTCGTAAACAACGGACTTCTTCGTAAGAATGAGTTTCAAAGTGTTTTAGATCAATACAAAGGAATGGGATTAAACGTAAAAGGTGTTGATGCTTCTAAGAAGTTTTACGATGCTCTTGCAGGTTTAGATGATCCAGAAGAAAAACGTAAAGCAATTGGTAATGCTTTTATTGAAGTTTTTGATGATGAAGCACATTTACTTACAGATGTGAAATTCTTAGCTCAAGGTACTATTTATCCAGATGTTATTGAGTCTGTGTCTGCTACTGGTGGTCCATCAGCAACAATAAAATCACATCATAATGTAGGTGGTTTGCCCGATTTTATGAAGTTGAAAGTTGTAGAGCCGTTACGTATGTTATTTAAAGATGAGGTACGTAGAGTAGGAGCTTCATTAGGTATCGACCCTGAATTATTAGGGCGTCATCCTTTTCCAGGTCCTGGTTTAGCTATTCGTATTTTAGGAGATATTACTCCAGAAAAAGTAGCGATTCTTCAAGAAGTTGATGCAATTTTCATTAACGGATTAAAAGAAGACGGTTTGTACGATTCAGTTTGGCAAGCGGGTGCAATTTTGTTGCCTGTAAATAGTGTTGGTGTAATGGGAGATGAGCGTACGTATGAAAAAGTTGTAGCGTTAAGAGCTGTTGAGTCTACCGATGGTATGACAGCTGATTGGGTACATTTACCTTATGAGTTTTTAATGAAGACTTCAAACGAAATTATTAATAAAGTAAAAGGTGTAAATAGAGTGGTTTATGACATCAGTTCAAAGCCGCCTGCAACTATTGAATGGGAATAAATTCGGATCAGTTATAAAATAAATTTCATTTATTAACTTTTTAAGCATAAATTGGTATTGATATTGCAGTGGTCTTATAGAATAAATAAATTATATATCAGAATATGAAATTATTAAAAGTTGTTTTTTTTGTGTTTCTTTTTTCGTCATGTGTGGCACAAACGAGTCAAGATGGAATACAAAAACATACTGTTGCTAAAGGCGAAACAGTTTACCAAATTGCAAAACAGTATCAAGTGACACCTTTTGATATCTATAGATTGAATCCTGATGCTAAAGAAGGAATTCAAGAAAATACTACGCTGTTAATTCCAAAAAAAGGCTTAAATACTAAACAGTTAAGCCAAAACACGGACGATGTTAAAAAGCATATAGTAGAAACAAAAGAAACGCTTTATAGTATTGCTAAAAAGTATGAAGTTTCTGTTGCTGATTTAAAAGAATGGAACGAAGCTGATTTAAAAGACGGATTAAAAATAGGCCAAGAAATTATAGTTTTTGTAAAATATGCTCCCGTTAATTCAGGATATGTTGAGGTCAAAGAAATTAAAACGACTTCAACGGTTTTTTCTCATGTAGTAAAAATGCAAGAAACGAAATTCGGAATTTCAAAAAAATACAATATTTCTATTGAAGAATTGGAACGATTTAACCCTCAAATTGTTGAAGGTTTAGAAGTTGGTCAAGTTCTGAAGATTAAAGAAAATGACGTAAAAGAAACAATAGAGGTTAAAGAAATAAAAACAACCGACTTTTATGTTGTTAAGCCAGAAGAAACTTTATATAGTCTTTCTAAAAAATTAAATGTTTCTGAAGAGCAACTTATAAAATTGAACCCTGAAATTAAAATGGGTTTTAAAGACGGTATGGTTTTAAAAATACCAGTTACAAATGTTATAAATAAGCAAAAAGTTGATTTATTTGCTACTGTAAAAAAAGACAGAAAAAGAAATTTAGTATTATTACTACCTTTCAATTTAAATAAAATTGAGTCAGATTCTATAAGAACTCAAAAAGATTATTTAAAAGACGATAAGTTTTTAAATCTAACTTTAGATTTCTATTCTGGAGCAATGATGGCAATAGATTCAGCTAAAGTTTTAGGGCTGCCTGTTCATGTTAAAATATTAGACATTGAAAGTTCAAGAAGCACTTCAAATGTAGCGCAAGTAATTTCTAAAAACGACTTTTCTAAGGTTGATGCAGTTATCGGTCCATTCATGTATTCACATGTTGAAACTACAGCTCAGCTTTTGTCAAAATTTAAAACACCAGTTATTTCTCCACTTTCAAAAGAAATAGGATTGCCTTTAGATAATTTATATTATTCAATTCCTTCTCAAGAAAGCCTAACGGATAAAATGTTTAGTTATTTTGAGAGTAAATCAGGTAATGTGGTTGCTGTAATTAGCGGTAAAAAAACATCTACAAAAGATTATTTAGAAAAAAAATATCCAAATGTAAAATATCCAAATTATGATGAAAAAGGCTCTTTAAATATTGAAAGCTTAAAGGCTTTGTTGGTTAAAGGACAAAAGAATTTTATCATTCTTGAAACAGAAAAAGCAGCTTTGATTTTACACACTACCAAGGCTTTAATGAGGTATAAAGAAGAATTTGACTTGCAGTTAGTGGTCTTAGAATTATACGACACATTAGATTTTGAAGAAATTCCAATGACAAATTTAACTCAATTAAATATGTTGTTTCCTTCTTTCAAAAAAGAAGTAGATGCTGATGCTGGTAGAATTTTCGAAAAAGAATTCAAAAAGAAAAATAATGTAAATCCAAATGCATACGCAACAAAAGGATTTGATTTAACTTTTGATACTATTTTAAGAATTTGTCAAGAAGATGGATTTGTTCCTTCTACTAAAAACAGTATTTCAGAGCAAGTTGAAAATACCTTTAATTATAATTTTAAAGAAGGTAAAAATGTAAATGAGGGAATTTATATTATGTATTATGATACTGATTATACAATAAAACAAGCAAAATAATGGCAACATCTAAAGTTACTTATTTAGGCGATTTGCGTACTTCGTCTATACATTTACAATCAGGTTCAGAAATTATTTCAGATGCTCCAATTGACAATAATGGTAAGGGAGAAGCTTTTTCTCCAACAGACACAGTTGCTAATGGTTTAGCGAGTTGTATGTTTACCATGATGGGAATCAAAGCAAAAGATATGGAAATTGATTTATCAGGTTCTACCGCTGAAGTAACAAAAATAATGGCTGTTGATCCAAGAAGAATTTCTGAAATTCATGTTACTTTTAATTTAGATGTTTCAATTGATGAAAAATCAAGAACCATTTTAGAAAGAATTGCAAATACTTGCCCTGTATTATATAGTTTACATCCAGATGTTAAAAAAGTAATTGTTTATAATTGGAAATAAATGACCAATCAAGAACAACTTATAAAATTAGCACATACAAAAATGCCCTTCGGTAAATACGAGGGGTATTTTCTTATTGACTTACCTGAGTATTATGTTGTTTGGTATGCAAATAAAGGCTTTCCAAAAGGCCAATTAGGAGAGCAATTACAATTAATTTATGAACTTAAATTAAACGGTTTAGAAGAATTAATTAGAAATATCAGAAGAAATTTTCCTAAAAAGTAATTTCTGTTTCTTAAATAATTTGTCAATTAACCATTGCTAATTACCAATTATTAATCGTATTTTTGCATCGTTTTTTAAGCAACTACAACACAACAAACAACAACACAATGAATCAAACTAAGTATATTTTTGTTACCGGTGGTGTGACCTCTTCTTTAGGAAAAGGAATTATCGCAGCTTCGTTAGCTAAATTATTACAAGCAAGAGGTTATAGGGCAACAATTCAAAAATTCGACCCTTATTTAAATGTAGATCCAGGAACATTAAACCCATATGAACATGGAGAATGTTATGTTACTGATGATGGAGCTGAAACAGATTTAGATTTAGGGCATTACGAGCGTTTTTTAAACGTTCCAACATCTCAGGCTAATAATGTAACAACAGGAAGAGTATACTTATCAGTTATTGAAAAAGAACGTAGAGGTGAGTTTTTAGGAAAAACAGTTCAGGTAGTTCCTCATATTACAAATGAGATTAAAGAACGTATGCAATTGTTAGGTCAAAGCGGTGATTATGATATTGTAATTACTGAAATTGGCGGAACAGTTGGAGATATTGAATCTTTACCTTACATAGAATCAGTTCGTCAATTGTTGTGGGAACTTGGTGAACAAAACGGAATTTGTATTCACTTAACATTAATTCCTTATTTAGCAGCTGCTGGTGAGTTAAAAACAAAACCAACACAACATTCTGTAAAAACATTAATGGAAAGCGGTATTAAAGCCGATATTTTAGTTTGTAGAACAGAGCATGAATTATCTGATGAATTACGTCAAAAATTAGCGTTATTCTGTAATGTTAAGAGAGAAGCTGTTATTCAGTCTATAGATGCATCAACAATTTATGATGTGCCTAATTTAATGTTAGAAGAAGGTTTAGATAAGGTTACTCTTAAGAAATTAGGATTACCTGAAAAGAATAGTCCAGATTTAAAAAATTGGAACGAATTTTTACAAAAACATAAAAATCCTAAGCACGAAGTTAATGTTGGTTTAGTTGGTAAATATGTAGAATTGCAAGATTCTTACAAATCTATCTTAGAGTCATTTATTCATGCGGGTGCTACAAACGAGACAAAAGTAAATGTCATTTCTATTCACTCAGAATATTTAGATGCCAAAACGGCAGAAGAACAGTTGAAAGGATTAGATGGTATACTTGTTGCTCCTGGATTTGGTAACAGAGGTATTGAAGGAAAAATTGATACTGTTCGTTATGCAAGAGAACATAATATTCCATTTTTAGGAATTTGTTTAGGAATGCAAATGGCTGTTATAGAATTTGCAAGAAATGTATTAGGTTACAAAGATGCTAATTCAACAGAAATGAATGAAAATACTACTCATCCAGTAATTAATTTAATGGAAGAGCAGAAAAATATTGTGAATAAAGGTGGGACAATGCGTTTAGGCGCTTGGAAATGTTCATTAACAGATAATACTTTAGCACGTAAAATTTACGGAAAGGCTGAAATTATGGAACGTCACCGTCATCGTTATGAATTTAACGGAAAGTATTTAAACGAAATAGAAAAAGCAGGTTTAAAAGCTTCAGGAGTAAACCCAGACACAGGTTTAGTTGAAGTGGTTGAATTACCAAGCCATCCGTTTTTTATTGGTGTTCAATACCATCCAGAATATAAAAGTACAGTAGCAAACCCACATCCTTTATTTGTGAGTTTTGTTGCAGCAATGGTTAAAAATAAAAAATAACCTTATAACTGTTTACAAATATGTAAACTGAATATTATTATTAAATGGAAGATAAAAAATTAGATTTTAAATCAATTATCGGATTTGTATTAATCTCAGTAGTTTTAATGTGGATGATGTATTCAAATACACCAACCAAAGAGGAACAAGAAGCCAAAGCAAAGCAAGAACAAGTTGAAAAAGTAAAAGAAGAAAAAATTGCTCCAGTATCAAATGTTGAGTCTACAGTTGTAGCTTCAGCAATTGTTGGAAATGATTCTGTTCAACAAGCGCAATTAAAAGGACAATTAGGTTCATTTGCTTATTCAGCAACATTACCTTCTGCAAATGGAGGAGTTACTGAACTTAAAAGTGAATTGTTAACTTTGAAAATTGCTAATAAAGGTGGTTATATTGTAAGCGCGACTGTTAATGGTTTTGACCAATTTTATAAAGGTTCTAATAAAACTATTGATTTAATTAAAGACAATAATGCTAATTTAAACCTTACTATTAACACGGCTGATAATAGAACTTTAAATACTAAAGATTTATTTTTTGAACCAACTTTAACTAAAGAACAAGATGGTAGCCAAGTTTTAACAATGCGTTTAAAAGCAGGTGAAGCTCAATATCTTGAATATCGTTATGTGTTAAAAGCTAACGATTATATGTTGGATTTTGCAATTCGTTCACAAGGTCTAAATACAGTTGTTAATACTACAAAACCAGCAGATTTAGAATGGCAATTAAAAGCCTACAGAAACGAAAAAAGTATCTCTTATGAAAATAGATATACTGAAATGGTTTTTGAATATGAAGATGGAAAAGACGATTATTTAAGTGCTGCTAAAGATGACGATGATGTTGTGAATGATGTTACTTATGTTGCTTTCAAACAACATTTGTTTACTTCTATTTTATTAACAGACACACCTTTTAAAACGGCTACATTAAAATCTGAAAATTTAATAAAAGACGAAGCAATAGATACTGTTTTTACTAAAAACTATGTTGCTATTATGCCTTTAGAGTTTAAAAATGGTGAGTTAAACTATAATATGAATATGTATTATGGTCCATCTAAATATGATATTTTAAACGGCTATAAAAAGAACTTAGACGAAATTATGCCTCTTGGTTGGGGAATTTTCGGTTGGATTAACAGATATGTATTTATTCCTGCATTTGGAATAATTAGCGGATTTTTACCTTATGGTTTGGCAATTGTTTTTTTTACTATTTTAGTTAGATTAGTAATGTCACCAGTTACATATAAATCATATGTTTCACAAGCTAAGATGAAAGTACTTCGTCCTGAAATTGCTGAGTTGAATGAGAAATTCAAAGACAATGCAATGAAAAAACAACAGGAAACAATGAAGTTGTATTCTAAAGCCGGAGTAAATCCTATGGCCGGATGTTTACCAGCTTTAATGCAAATGCCGGTTTTCTATGCTTTGTTCCAATTTTTTCCTTCTATGTTTGATTTAAGACAAGAAGGCTTCCTTTGGGCAGATGATTTATCTTCATTTGATGCTGTTTATCAATTACCATTTACAATTCCTTTTTATGGAGACCACGTAAGTTTATTCCCTATTTTAGCTTCTTTAGCTATCTTTTTCTACATGAAAATGACAACAGGTGATCAACAGATGAGTGCCCCGACACAAGAAGGTATGCCAGATATGGGAAAAATAATGAAGGTAATGCTTTATATTTCTCCGGTAATGATGCTTGTTTTCTTTAATAATTATGCTTCAGGTTTATCTTTATACTATTTTATCTCTAATTTAATTACTATCGGAATTATGTTAGTAATTAAAAATTACATCGTAAAAGAAGATAAAATTTTAGCGAAGATTAATGAGAATAAAACGAAACCGAAAAAAGAAAGTAAGTTTCAAAAGAAAATGCGTGAGATGATGGAAAATGCTGAAGCGCAAAAAGCAAAACAAAACAAGAAATAATAATTTTAAAACCCTGTCCTGTAAAGACAGGGTTTTCTTTTAATAAATGCTTATGAAAGTTTTAATTATAGGATTTGGAAACATGGGGCAAACTTACGCTAGTAGCTTTACTAGCTCTGGCTTTATTTGTTCAAAAGATGTTATTGTCCTAAATAGAAGTGAAGTTGAAAAAAAGAAACGTTTTTCAGTTGAAAAATCAAATTTCTATACAGAACCTTCAAAATCTATTTTTGATGTTGATATTATTATCTTGGCTGTAAAACCTCAAGATTTTTTAACTTTAGCTAGTTCAATTAAACCGTTTGTAACTAAAGAGCATATTATTTTATCTGTAATGGCTGGTATTTCAATGCAATCCATTCAAGATAAATTTGATGTAAATAAAGTGGTGCGTTCAATGCCAAATATTCCAACTCAAATAGGGCAAGGAATGACAGTATTTTGCGCTTCTTCAGATATAGATAGAAAGGATTTATTTATAGTTCAAAATCTTATCAATACAACTGGGAAATCTATTTACGTAGATAAGGAAGAAATGATTAATGCCGCAACTGCTATTTCAGGTAGCGGACCAGCATATGTATATTATTTTATGAATGCTATGGTAGAGTCAGCAATAGAGTTAGGTTTTTCAACTTCTGAAGCTGAATTTTTAGTAGGTCAAACTTTCACAGGAGCTGTTCAACTACAAAATAGAAGTAAAGAATCTCATCAACAATGGATTGATAAAGTATCTTCTAAAGGCGGAACTACTGAAGCCGCTTTAGCAATATTTAATAAATACAACTTAAACGACAATATTTCTGAAGCTCTTTATGCTGCTAATCAAAAAGCAATAGAATTAGGTGTATAAAAAAAACGCTCATAAAATGAGCGTTTTTTTATATAAGTTTATTTGATGGATTATAAAGTAGGTAAAAGAATGTTTTCTACTACATGAATAACTCCATTTGATGACTGTATATCAACATCTATAATATCCGTTTGTCTATCAGCTTCATCAGTAATTTGAATTCCAACTATTGTAAAAGTTCCACTTTCATAAGTAGTAATTGGTGTAGTAGGAATTCCTGTTGATAAAACATTTGCTCCAGTAACAACATGGTAGCTTAATACTGAAGTTAATTGAGCAGTTGTTAAACTTGCTAATGTTCCTGGATTTTCTGTTTCAAAAGCTGTAAAAGCTGAATTTGATGGGGCAAAAACGGTGAATGGTGAGTTTGTAGTTCCAGAAAGTATTCCAACGAAGTCAGGTTGTCCACTTCCTGTTAATGCTCCTACTAAAGAGCTAAAGTTAGGGTTTGCTGTGGCATGAGTTACAACTGTTGGTAATCCAATAACGGCATTAACTACATGTACGACTCCATTAGAAGCTTCTATATCTGCTGCAGTTACACTAGATACTCCATTTAAACGAACTGAAATACCATTAACAGTAACGCCAGAATTTAAGCTTATATACATGCTTAAAGTATTTGTAGTTGAAGCATTTCCTTTACCTAATGTTTTTACATATCCAGTCGATAAATCAGTAGAATAGTTTACACTATTTATAACATGATTAAGCAATATTTCTTTTAATGTAGCAACGGGTACATCATTTATGCTAGCAAAACCATTAGCAGTTAAAAAAGTACTAAAAGCTGCATTTGTAGGTGCAAATACAGTGTAATTTCCACTTTGGTCTAATGTTTGTACTAAATCTGCTCGATCAAGTGCTTCAACTAAAGTAGTTAAGTCTGAGTTTCTAGATGCAATTCCGGAAATTGAATTGTTTTGTGTAGAATCGTCATCTGAACATGAAAACATTATGGCCATTGTAGCGACACATAAAGTTAATTTGATTAATTTTGTTATGTTTTTCATAATTAGTTATTTTTGTTTAACCAAATTTACAAAAAGATAAACAAAAATAGATATGAACAAATATTAAAATATTCTTAAAGATTTGAAATATTAAAATTTGATATTTTTTCGGTATAAGAAATGTATATAAATTATAAATTAAAAATGATGTTTAATAAAAAGAGTTTAACTGTAATTTTTCTGTTTTTTGCAATAATTTTATTTGCTCAAGAAAAAACAAATCAATTCGATTCGAATGGAAAACGTGAAGGTCTTTGGAAAGGAACTTACGAAGAATCTAAACGACCAAGATACCAAGGTATTTTCAAAAGTGGAAAAGAGCTTGGGATATTTAAATATTTTGATGACACTAAAGCAGGTACTCTTATTGCTATAAGAGATTTTTCTAAAGGTGATGGAAGTTGTTATACTATCTTCTACGATCAAAAAAATAATATTGTAAGTGAAGGAACTTTAGTAAATAAATTACCTGAGAGACTTTGGAAGTATTATCATTTTGAAAGTTCAGATATTATGTCTCTGGAGTATTATAGAAACGGAAAGCTTGACGGTTTAAAAAAAGTGTTTTATAGGAATAATATTTTAGCGGAACAGTCAAATTATAAAGCAGGTGTGTTAGATGGAGAATATGTAAAGAATGCTGAAAACGGTAAGTTAATTGAAAAATCTAATTATAAAGATGGAGATTTACATGGGAATGCACTTTTTTATGATGGTGAAGGAAATTTGATTTTAAAAGGACAATATAAAAAAGGAATAAGAACTGGGATTTGGGAAACGTATGAAAATGGGAAGGTGATTGATAAAGAAAACGCTTCTAAACCAAACAGTAAGACCTTTAAGTATATCAAAAACGAAAAAGGCGAAATGGTTCCTTCAGAAATGAAGAAAAAAGATTAAGAATAAAATGAAAAGAGTAGTAGTTGGGCTTTCAGGTGGTGTAGATTCAAGCGTTGCTGCATATTTATTGCAAGAGCAAGGTTATGAAGTTATAGGTCTTTTTATGAAAAACTGGCACGATGATACCGTGACAATTTCAAATGAATGTCCGTGGTTAGAAGATAGTAATGACGCATTATTAGTTGCCGAAAAATTAGGAATTCCTTTTCAAACGGTTGATTTATCAGAACAATATCAAGAAAAGATTGTCGATTACATGTTCAAAGAGTATGAACAAGGTAGAACGCCAAATCCAGATGTTTTATGTAATCGCGAAATTAAGTTTGAGGTATTCATGAAAATTGCAGAATCTCTTGGTGCAGATTATGTTGCAACAGGGCATTATTGCCGTAAAGGAGCAATTGAAAAAGGAGGAAAAGAACTGTTTCAATTATTGGCTGGGAAAGATGGTAACAAAGATCAATCGTATTTTCTTTGTCAATTATCACAACAACAATTATCTAAAGCATTGTTTCCAATTGGCGAATTGACTAAACCTGAAGTTAGAGAAATTGCAACAAAATTAGATTTAATAACTGCCGAGAAAAAAGATTCGCAAGGTCTTTGTTTCATTGGAAAAGTACGTTTGCCCGAATTTTTACAACAAAAACTACAACCAAAAGAAGGAGTTATAATTGATATTCCTGCTGATGCTTCTGTTTATTCAGAAAAAAAACCTGAGTTTAATTATTTTGAAGAAGAACTAGTATTTGAATCTAGAAAAATTGATTATTTACAAGTACCAGGAAAAATAATGGCAAAACATCAAGGAGCTCATTATTTCACAAAAGGTCAACGCAAAGGATTAAATGTAGGCGGTACAAAAGAAGGGCTTTATGTGATTGAAACTGATGTTGATAAAAATATCATTTATACGGGTCAAGGCGCTAGTCATCCAGGTTTATTTAAAAACACACTTTTTGTTAAAAATGAAGAAGTTCATTGGATTCGCGAAGATTTAACACTAAAAAATGGTGAGTCAAGAGAAGTTATGGCACGTATTCGTTACAGACAACCTTTGCAAAAAGCAACTTTATACCAATTTGAAAACGGAATGTATGTTCGTTTCAACGAACCACAATCTGCAATAACAGAAGGGCAATTTGTTGCTTGGCAAGACGACGACGAGGTATTAGGTAGCGGTGTAATATCTTAAAAAAAATATGAATTTTCTTTATATAATTTCTGGCTTATTGCTTTTAATTCTTGGTGGAAACTGGTTGTTAAAAGCAGCAGTTGGACTTTCAATGCGATTAAAAATCTCTAAAATTATTGTGGGACTGACAGTTGTTTCTTTTGCAACGTCTGCACCAGAAATGATAGTAAGTATTCAAGCGGCACTTTCTGGTTTTCCTGATATTGCAATTGGTAATGTAGTTGGTTCTAATATAGGTAATATTGGATTGGTTTTAGGTATAATCTTACTAATCAACGCTGTTCAGGTTGATAATAGTTTTTATGTAACCGATTGGCCGGTGAAAATGTTTGCTTCCACTCTTTTATTCGTTTTTTTAATAATTGATGGAGTTTTAAGTAGAGTAGAAGGAATTATTTTTATTATTGTTTTGGTACTCTTTTTAATTTTCTTAATTCGAAAGAATAAAAAGATACAAGTTAAAGTTGAAGAAGTTCCGGAAACTAATATGTCTATAAAATTAATAGGTTTGTTTCTAGTTTTAGGGGGAGTTTCATTATGGGCTGGATCAGAATTATTAGTCAAAGGTGCTGTTAACTTGGCTGAAAATTTAGGTGTAAGTAAAAGAATAATTGCAATTACTGTAGTTTCAATAGGAACAAGTGTGCCAGAACTAGCTTCATCTATAATTGCTACTATTAAAAAAGAAAATGATATTTCTGTTGGTAACATTATTGGTTCTAATATTTTTAATATTCTAAGTGTTTTAGGTGTAACAGCTATTATAAAGCCAATAGAACATGTAGATGTTCAAATTATTCAACAAGATATTTATTGGATGCTTGGTTTTGCCTTTTTTATTTTACCAATGGTACTCTTGCCAAAAAGAGGAAGCCTAAGTTTTAAAGAAGGAGTTTTACTGCTGTTTTCTTATGGTGTATTCCTCTATTTTACGATTATGTAATAAGTAGTTTTTAAATTTCATATATTTGGGTTACCAATATCTAGAAAATGAAAACAAAACTACTTTTCTTCTTTTTATTTACTTCAATCACAATTTCTGCACAAATTGAAGATGCTTGGGTTTATTTTAATGATAAACCAAACTCACCTTATTATTTATCTAATCCTTTAGATATGCTTTCGCAAAGAGCATTAGATAGAAGAACCACTCAAGGAATTGCTTTAGATGTTGTTGATGCTCCTGTAGAGCAAACTTATATTGACCAAATTACTGCTGCAACCGGAATTACAGTTATGGCAAAATCAAAATGGTTAAACGCTTTACATATTAGAGGAACTCAAGTAGATATTCAAACATTAACAGGCTTTTCATTTATAGATTATATTGATTTTGCAAATCATTCTTTAAATCCAGGTGGAAGAGTTTCAGGTTCAAATAAAAGTAAAAATATTAGTAAGCAATCAGAATTAGCTACAACATTCAATTACGGAAATTCGGCAAATCAAATTGAAATGTTAAACGGACATTTGTTACATCAATCAAATTATACGGGTCAAGGTAAAATTGTAGCAATTTTAGATGCTGGTTTTCCAGGTGTTAATACGGCTTCATCTTTTCAGAGATTGAGGGATAATAATTTAATTTTAGGTGGATATAATTTTCCCGATAGAGATACTAATATTTATTCTCGTCATAATCATGGTACCAATGTGCTTTCTACTATTGGAGGTTATGTAGATGGTCAATTAGTTGGAACAGCTCCAGACGCAAGCTTTTATTTGTTTATTACAGAAGATGTAAATTCAGAGAATCCGGTAGAAGAATCATATTGGGTTGAGGCAGCGGAAATGGCTGATAGTTTAGGTGTTGATGTTATTAACTCTTCTTTAGGCTATTCTACTTATGATAACCCAAACTATAGTTATAATTATTCACATAGAACCGGATTAGTTGGTTTTGCATCTCGTGGTGCTGATGTTGCCTATACAAGAGGAATGATTTGTGTTATTAGCGCAGGTAATGATGGAAATGGTTCAGAACCTCATATTTCAATTCCAGCGGATGCTATTAATGTATTAACTATTGGTGCTGTAACAAGTACTGAAACCTATGCGAGTTTTAGTTCAATTGGGCCGTCTTTTGACGGAAGAATTAAACCTGATGTTTGTGCGAAAGGGCAAAATGCAACTGTTAGTGATACTTCAGGTGGAATTACTACTTCTAGTGGAACTTCTTTTTCAAGCCCTATTATGGCAGGAATGGTGGCTACATTTTGGTCAGCTGTGCCTAATATGACTAATACTCAAATAATGAATTTTATAAAACAATCTGCAGATCAATACGCAACACCTGACCAATTTAAAGGATATGGAGTTCCTGATTTTGAATTGGCTTTGAATAATGCGCTTTCTGCAGAAGAATTAAGAGAAACTAATTTAGTTATTTATCCTAATCCTTCAAATGAAATTATATTTTTAAAATCAACAAACAATACTTTAAAAGGTGAGCTTGTTCTGTACAACAATTTAGGTCAAAAGGTTTTGCAAAATGAGGTCATTAATAATGATCAAGGAATATCAGTTTCAAGTTTGACTTCTGGTGTTTATTTGTATGAATTTATTTCTAAGAATAGTATCTTGCGGGGGAAATTAATGAAGCAATAAAATGAATTCAATTACTCAATTATTTAATATAAAATATCCAATTGTTCAAGGTGGAATGATTTGGAATTCAGGATATAAATTGGCAAGTGCAGTTAGTAATGCTGGCGGACTTGGATTAATTGGTGCTGGTTCAATGTATCCAGAAGTACTTAGAGAACATATTAAAAAATGTAAAAAAGCTACTGATAAACCTTTTGGAGTTAATGTACCAATGTTGTATCCAAACATTGAAGAAATCATGCAAATTTTGGTTGAAGAAGAAGTTAAGATTGTTTTTACTTCTGCTGGAAACCCTAAAACATGGACCCCTTTTTTAAAAGAAAATGGAATAACTGTTGTCCATGTAGTGAGTAGTACAAAATTTGCTTTAAAAGCTCAAGATGCTGGAGTAGATGCAATTGTTGCTGAAGGTTTTGAAGCTGGAGGACATAATGGTAGAGATGAAACTACAACTTTAACTTTAATCCCTATGGTTAGAGAGCAAGTTGTAATTCCGTTAATTGCCGCTGGTGGTATTGCTACAGGAAGAGGAATGTTAGCTGCTATGACTTTAGGTGCTGATGGTGTTCAAATGGGAAGTCGTTTTGCTGCTTCAACAGAATCTAGCGCTCACGATAATTTCAAAAGAACAATAGTTGAGGTAAATGAAGGCGATACAATGCTTACTTTAAAAGAATTAGCTCCTGTTCGTTTAATTAAAAATAAATTTTTTAACGAAGTTCAAGAATTATATACAAAATGTCCTTCACCTGAAGAGTTAAAGGAATTATTAGGTAGAGCTAGAGCTAAAAAAGGAATGTTTGAAGGAGACTTAGAAGACGGAGAGTTAGAAATTGGTCAAATAGCAGGATTAATTCATGATATTTTACCTGTGGAAATAATTGTGAATAACGTTATTACAGAATTCAATCAAGCTAAAGCTCAAATGATTAAATTTGATTTTTAAATTAAGAAGATGAAAAATATTAAATATTTATTTTTGGTTTTATTTTTATCGTTTAGTGTTGCACAAGCACAACAATACCGATTTAAAACTACTGGTTTTATGGTTACTGAGAAAACAAAATTTGGAGTTTGGAGCGTTTGGTCAAAATTTCAAAAGTCAGAAATGATTGTTGTTTTAGATGCGGATAAAGATAGAATTGTAGTTTATTCTGAAGCGCTTCAATTGTTTAATATTGTAAAGTATTATGATAAAAAAGAAACTAAAGAAGGAAATGTGGTTTCATTTTTATGTGTAGACAATACAGGATTGGAGTGTGATATATCAATTTTCACAAGGAAGGATAAAAATAATTTAAAACAATTATATATTTATTATGATAATAGAGTTGTTGCTTACAATATGAATTTATTAAGTGATAAACCAAAAAAAAATAAAAAAGGAGCTAAATAGCTTCTTTTTTATTTCTAATATGTATGAGCGATTCAAGTCTAAAGTTCTAATTTTGTATTTTAAATTAAAGAGATGAAAAAGTTAGTTGTATTATTTGTTTTAGTAGGTATTTTAAATAGTCATGCTCAACAAAAACCAAAATTAGTAATTGGAATTGTTGTCGATCAAATGAAAACAGAATATTTATACCGCTTTTCAGATGATTTTTCAGAAAACGGATTCAAAAGGTTAATGGCAAATGGTTATACTTTTCAAAATACACATTATAACTATATGCCAACTTATACTGGTCCTGGTCATGCCTCTATTTTTACAGGAACAACTCCTGCTGTTCATGGGATAGTAGGAAATGAATGGTTCAATAAAAGTTTGCAAACTGAAATGTATTGTACAGATGATGCTAATGTTGTGACTATTGGTGATGGAACAGAAAGTGAAGGGAAAATGTCGCCTAAAAATTTACAAACCACAACAATTACTGATGAGTTAAAATTAGCAACTAATTTTAAAAGTAAAGTTATTGGTATTAGTTTAAAAGATAGAGGTGCTATTTTACCAGCAGGGCATTTTGCAGATTGGGCATTTTGGTATTCTAAAACGGGTGCTTTTATTTCTAGTACTTTTTATGGAAAAGAATTGCCAACATGGGTTACTTCTTTTAATAATGAGAAAAATTATTTACCGTATTTAGAAAAAGGTTGGAGTTTATTAAAAGATAAAAGTGTTTATAACGAGAGTTTAAACGATAATAACCCATATGAAGGTAAATTGTATAAAAAAACACCATTCTTTCCGTATAACATGAAGGAAATGTATGAAAATAATGACGCAGGTGTTTTAAGAGCAAGTCCTTTTGGAAACAACTTAGTTGCTGATTTTGCTAAAAGAGCTATTGAAAAAGAAGGTTTAGGAAAAGATAATGTTACCGATTTCTTAACGATGAGTTTCTCTTCAACAGATTATATTGGACATATTCTTGGACCAAGATCAATTGAGCTTCAAGATACTTATTTGCGTTTAGATGAAACAATTGCCGATTTTTTAAATTACTTAGATAAATCGGTGGGAAAAGACAACTACTTATTATTCTTAACTGCAGATCATGCAGGTGCAGAAAATGTTACTTATTTAAAAGATAATAAATACGATGTAGATAATATAAACACTAAAAAGTTTGAAAAGGATTTAAGTGAATTTTCAGTCAAAACCTTTGGTGTGGATGTAGTGAAGAATTATTCAAACTTTAATTTGTTTTTTGATAGAGATTCACTGACTAAGAAAAGCTTGAAACTAGACGCAGTTAAACAAGCTTTTAAAACGTTTTTATATACTCAAAAATTCATAAAACGTGTTTATACTGAAGAAGAAATTTTAGCTTCATCTGGAGCTGATTATTTTTTAAATTTTATTGCAAAAGGATATGACCCTACTCAAAATGGAGATATTGTAATCTTAGAAAAACCAGGTTATATTGAATATGCAACTACAGGAACTACTCACGGAACGCCTTATACGTATGATACCCATGTTCCGCTAATTTTTTACGGTAAAGGAATTAAAAAAGGGGAATCTTTTGATAAAAAAGACATTACACAAATTGCACCTACATTATCTCAGCTATTAAGAATTACATACCCTAATGGAACAGAAGCACTATTGCTTGAAGAGATTTTGAAAAAGAATTAAGTTATGGTTTTTAGAAATTTTATTTTTTTAATTTTATTCATATTTACTTTTATAAGTTGTAATGAATTTTCAAATGACAATCTTGATTTGGATTTTGAAAACGAATTTTATGATTCGATAAAAAAATATAAAGCAAAAGAGTTTGTTTATTTAAATGATGGTTTAGTTCCTCAAAAAAACTTTTTCATAAATTCAAAACTTAAATATTTAAAATTTAGATATAATCCTGAATTAGGTTTTTCAGAAAGGCGTGTTTATTTTAATTTAGAAACTGATTCTATTGATAAATTTATATTAAGAAAAGTTACTCCTGATTGGAAAACTATAGAAGGTGCTAATGAAGATAACTTCAGGTTTCATGATTCAATATTCACTGTTTATCCAAAATTAAATAAGACGGATATTTATTATAACAATAGAAAGGTTAAAACTGTAAATTCAATTCTTTACCTTAATGACGAAAAAGAAGGTATCTTTAGAATAAAGTATTATACAGAAAAAAAATTCCAACAAAAAAGCCCTTAATAATTTAAGGGCTTTCTCTTAACTAAAACTAAACTGGGATTTTTGAATTAGTAGCAATATCTATTTCAATTTGATTCCTTAAAATATCTTCAAAAGTTTCTCTTTGTCTAATTAAATGAGCTTCATTATTTAACCAAAGTACTTCCGCTGGTTTTACTCTCGAATTATAGTTTGAAGCCATAGAATAACAATACGCACCAGCATTTCTAAAACAAAGAATATCACCTTCGTGGATTTCGTTTATTCTTCTATTGTTAGCAAAAGTATCTGTTTCACATATGTAGCCTACAACCGTATAAAAACGTTCTTTTCCTTTAGGGTTAGATATGTTTTCAATATGATGTTGTGAGCCGTAAAGCATAGGGCGAATTAAATGATTAAACCCTGAATTTATTCCTGCAAAAACGGTTGAGGTTGTTTGTTTAACCACATTTACATTTGCTAAAAAAACACCTGCTTCACTTACAAGAAACTTTCCAGGTTCAAAAGCCAAAGTAATAGGTCTTCCGTATTCTTTTTCAAAACTTAAGAAGCGTTTCGTTAGCTTTTTTCCAAATTCTTCTACATCCGTTTCAATATCGTCTTTTTTATAAGGTACTTTAAAGCCACTTCCAAAGTCAATAAACTCTAAGTCTTTAAAGTTTTTAGCGGTTTCAAACAAAATTTCGGCAGCATATAAAAATACTTCAACATCTAAAATATCTGAACCCGTATGCATATGAATTCCGTTAATATGCATTTCAGTATTCTCAACTATTCTAAGTAAATGAGGAATTTGATGAATGGAAATCCCAAATTTACTATCAATATGACCAACAGATATATTTGCATTTCCTCCAGCCATTACGTGGGGGTTTATTCTTATGCAAACTGGAATATTGGGATGATTTGTGCCAAATTGTTCTAAAATAGAAAGATTATCAATGTTTATTTGAACACCTAATTTAGCAACCAATTCAATTTCTTGAAGTGAAACACCATTAGGGGTATAGATAATTTCATGTGGTTCAAATCCTGCATGTAATCCTAATTGTACTTCTTCAATTGAAACAGTGTCTAATCCTGATCCAAGCTTTTTTAATACTTTTAAAATGGAAACATTAGAAAGTGCCTTGACAGCATAATAAATCTTAAAGCTTTCTACTTTGCTAAAGGCTTTAGTTAATCTGTAATACTGACTTTGTATTTTTTCAGCATCATACACATAGAGAGGGCTCCCAAATTGGTTTGTTAATTGGGTTAAAATTGCATTGTCCATTTTTATTATATTTTTTACAAAATTAGATTTAAAAACCTTAATTTGAAATAATTATAACAAACATTAACAATTAATAACAAAATGTTATAAATAAAACAATTCTATTTTTTTGATTCTAAGTATTGATTTAATAACTAAATTCTCAATTCAAATAAAAGTAAAATTGTTAGCCAAATAGAAATTAGTTTGTTATTTTTGTGACACTTTTTAATAAAGATAAACGTATTACAATTATGAATTTACACGAATATCAAGGTAAAGAAATATTAGCAAGTCATGGTGTCCGCATTCAACGTGGTTACGTTGCTAACAATGCTGAAGAAGCTGTTGCTAAAGCAAAACAATTAACTGCAGAAACTGGAACAGGTTGGCATGTTATAAAAGCTCAAGTCCACGCAGGTGGAAGAGGTAAAGGTGGAGGAGTTAAATTAGCTAAAAATTTAGACCAAGTTGCTGAAATTGCAGGTCAAATTATTGGTATGGATTTAATTACGCCTCAAACACCTCCTCAAGGAAAAAGAGTGCACAAAATATTAGTTGCTGAAGATGTTTATTATCCAGGAGAAAGTGAAACTTCAGAGTTTTATATGTCTGTTTTATTAAACAGAGCTACAGGAAGAAACATGATTATGTATTCTACTGAAGGTGGAATGGATATTGAAGAAGTTGCTGAGCATACTCCACATTTAATTTTTACAGAAGAAATTGATCCATCTGTTGGTTTACAAGGTTTCCAAGCAAGAAGAATTGCTTTTAATTTTGGTCTTTCTGGAAATGCTTTTAAAGAAATGGTGAAGTTTGTTGCTTCTTTGTACAATGCTTATATTGCTTCAGATGCTTCGATGTTTGAAATCAATCCAGTATTGAAAACTTCAGATAATAAAATAATGGCTGTTGATGCTAAAGTTAATATAGATGATAACGCACTATATAGACAAGCAGCAATTGCTGAAATGCGTGACATTAGAGAAGAGAATCCTATTGAAGTTGAAGCTAAAGAAGTTGGTTTGAACTATGTAGATCTTGACGGAACTGTTGGTTGTATGGTTAACGGTGCTGGTCTTGCAATGGCAACTATGGATTTAATTAAGTATGCAGGTTTTGAACCAGCAAACTTCTTAGACGTTGGTGGAACTGCTGATGCTAAGCGTGTTGAAGCGGCTTTCCGTATCATCTTAAAAGATCCAAATGTAAAAGCAATTTTGATTAACATTTTTGGTGGTATCGTAAGATGTGACCGTGTTGCTCAAGGAGTTGTAGATGCTTACCAAAACATGGGAGATGCTATTAAGGTGCCTATTATTGTACGTTTACAAGGAACAAATGCAGAAATTGCAAAAGATTTAATTGATAATTCTGGAATGCCAATTTTATCAGCTGTTCAATTTCAAGAAGCTGCTGATCAAGTTAAAGCTGCATTATCTTAATTAAATAGATAATTCTACATAAATAAAAAACTCCTAAGATTTTCTTAGGAGTTTTTTTATGTTCTAATTTTTTTGAATAAAAAAAGCCCTGTTAGAAACAGAGCTTGATTTTGTAAGATTATGCGTAAGTATTAGATTACTTTAACGTTTACTGCATTTAAACCTTTTTTACCTTCTTGTAAATCAAATTCAACTTCATCACCTTCACGGATTTCATCAATCGTTCCAGAGATGTGTACGAAATGTTCTTTGTTTGTTCCTTCTTCGATAATGAAACCAAAACCTTTTGATTCATTAAAGAATTTTACTGTACCTTTATTCATTTTAATAATTTAATGTAATTTCAACAAATGTAGTGTTTATTATTGAACTTACTATTTTTTTACTACTTTTTTTATAAAAATGTTAAAAAGACCTTTTTATAATTGGTTGTTTTTATAATTAAGATTTTTGTTCTTTATTAAAATAAACCAAGTAATAGTACATTTGTTTTTCTTCATCCCATCCTTTTTCTACAAACTTTTCAGCACTATCAGAATTAACAAAATCTAATTTAATTTGTACATTAGTATCTAATGTAATTACATTTTTTATTTTTTTTCTAATATCGGTAACTGCATTATTGGCAATTGGAAAATTAGTAACATCTTCAATGCTGTATTTTTCGCCTTTGTCAATTTTGTAATTTTTAAACTCAGGAATAAACTCTGGGTTTTCCATTACTTCGTTTAAGAAGTTTGTTTCTTCAAATGAATCATTTTTTGCAAAATGATTAATTGCTCTATTCATGAACAAAACTTCTTGCTGCTTGTCTTCTGCAGGTAAAACTACTTCTTTTGCAAAATCTTGGCAGAACTTTAAATACTTCTTAGTCATGAAGTTTTCATCTTGAAAAGCATCTACAGATAAGAAATGTTCTAACCAATAACGAGCGTCATAACGATTGCTGTCCACAGTTAAGATTTTATATCCTTCTTCTTTTTTATGATTGAAAATAATACAACCTTTATCTAACTTGTTTAAGTTGATTCCTTGTTGTAAAACCATTTCTAAATTACTTTCTTTCTCTTCAAATTGTAAGAAATCTGTTTGAATCTCACTTTTGAAAACTCCAATAGCATCTACAACATTATTGTCTATTGAAACATTTGTAAAATAAGTTACATAAACTTCACCATTTTTAATGTGTGGATGATTTGATTGCTCAAATAAATGTTTGGTAATTTTTTTAGATATATTATGAATTTCGCTAGGGTTATTGAAAAGTTCTGTAGCTAAATTATACATATCGTTGTATTCTAAATCTACTTCATGAGCAAACTGATAATAGTTTTCTTCTTTATCTCTAAAAGGTTTAAAGAAGTATTCCTTTAACAATGGCATTATTTCATCATTTAAACCATATGGTTGTTCAGATAAAAATAAAGCTTCATTTCTACTTTTATTTCCAACTCTATGAATAGAAAGGTTTTCTATATGTGTATTAAATAAGTTTATCATTTTATATAATTGTTAGAAAAAAGAACCAAGATAAAAGAAATCTCTTAATCTTGGTTCAAAATAGGATTGATATTATGTAATTAGTTTTTCTTTTCTCAAAGATTAGTTCCAGTTTTCTTCAAACCCATAGTCTTCAAAACTATCGTCTCCTTCAAACATATCTAAATCTTCATCGTCGTCATCTAAATCGTTACCTTCTGCTTCGAATTTTTTATCTGGAGCTTCTTCAGGTAATTCCCCATGAGAAAATAACAATGCAGGATATGTTTCGCCAGATTCTTTTTCTTCAATAGCAGCTAGCTCTACAAGGAATGTCCACATATTAAGAAAGTCGTATACATAAATTATTTTAGATTCGTATTTATCTAAATTATCTTCTAGTATAAAGTTATTCATAATACGTGTTTCGCCTGGAACATCGCCTGTATCAAATAACGGAATTTCATCCATTTGATTCCATTCGTCATCGCAGGTATAAAATGATGCCATTTCTGAACCGTCAAATCCAAAGGCATTAACAATTGTATTGTGTAAATCTTCTAAAGTTGCTTCTTTCTCTATTGCAATATCTCTAAAAATATCTTCTTTTGCATCGAGTATAACTCTAAATTTATATATCATTTTTTTGAAATTTTAGGAAACACAAAAGTAATTATTAATTACGAGTTATAAATTATGAATTACACATTTTTAATAAATTTTCAATTCATCCTGATTTTTCGACAGTTGGGTAAAAGTAAATTTTAAATGATTATTAGATTTTGGACTTTTGAATCATCAAACAACAATAAAAGTAAAATATTATGACAAAAATTATCACATTTATTACTCTATTATTAGTTTCGACTTTATGGTCTCAAACTAATTATGAAAAAGAAATGCAAGATGCATTAACAACTTGGCAAGATGGAAATTCTAATGAAGCAATTGCTAAGTTTGAAAAAATTGCATTAGTTGAAAAGAAAAGTGTTTTACCTAGCTATTACGTTTCTTTAATTAATACAACATTGGCTTTTAAAACTAAAGACTTTAAGGAGATGAATTTGTTTATTCAAAAAGCTCAGAAAGCTCAAGATGAAGTAAATAAATTTTTGCCAGATGATCCTGAGGTTTTAGTATTACAAGCTATGATTCATACTGCATCAATAGTTTATGATCCTTTAGCAAATGGTAGGCAATTATCAGCAGTTGTTTTAAATATCTATAAAATGGCCGAAGGAATTGCTCCGAACAATCCAAGAGTTGTATTAAGTAAAGCTGAATTTGAAATAGGAATGGCTGAGTATTTTGGACAGGACACAAAACCAATGTGCGAACAAATTGCTAAATCCATAGAACTTTTTGCTAACTTTAAACCAGAATCAAAGTTCCATCCAACTTGGGGGATTGATAAAGCTACTAAAGCAATACAAAATTGTAAATAATGATGCATCAAATAAGAAAAGAAGTACTTAAAGCAGGATTAATAGGAATAGTAATTTTTATTGTATTACAATTAATTAACTTAGTTATAAGTCAAAAATTTCCAGCACCTGATGCTTTAAAATGGAATTTCATTTTTACATTATTGTATAGTGTAGTTTTATATTTTGTAAATGCAATTGTTTTTATTCAATTAGATAAATATTTTGAAAAAAACAGGTTTCATTTAAAGCGTTTAATAATAGGTTTTTTAGCTTCTTTTCTTATCTCTGGAATTGCTATTTTTTTTCTAAGAATTTTTGAGGATGTAGTTTTTGAAAACAAAACTTTTGAGGAATTTTTAAGAAACGAATCTCCATCTAATTATGTTGTGGCATTAGTAATAACTATTATTGTCTCTTTATTAATTCATTTGGTTTATTTCTACAAAGCGTATCAAGAAAATAGAGTCAAGCAAGAAAAAATAATAGCTGGTAATGCTTCTGCTCAATTTGAAAGTTTAAAAAATCAATTAGATCCTCATTTTTTGTTCAATAGTTTAAATGTACTGAGTTCTTTAATAGAAGAAAACCCAATAAATGCTCAAAAATTTACAACATCGTTATCTAAAATTTATAGATACGTTTTGGAACAAAGAGATAAAGAATTAGTTTCTGTTGCAGAAGAGCTAAAGTTTGCTAAAACATACATGAATCTTTTAAAGATGCGATTTGAAAATAGTATCACTTTTGAATTACCTGAAGATTTTGAGGTTGCTTCAAATATCGCAATGACAGAAGCAAAAGTAGTTCCATTAGCATTACAACTTTTATTGGAAAACGCTATAAAGCATAATGTGGTAAGCGAACAAAAACCGTTGCATGTTAAAATTTACATGGAAGATAATCAGCTTGTTGTTGAAAATAATTTACAAAAGAAAGAAACTTTACAAACTAGAAAAGGTGTTGGTTTACAAAATATAGTAGATAGATACGCAATAATAACAACAAGAAATGTAGCAATATTAGAGAACGAAAACATCTTTAAAATTAAGTTGCCAATTCTTACAAAACAATTAAATATCATGGAAATAACAAATAGTTATAACGAAGAAAACGCTTATTTTAGAGCAAAGAAAAGAGTTGAAGAATTGAAAGGATTTTATTCAAATTTACTGTCTTACTGTTTAGTAATTCCTTTTTTAATATTTATAAATTATAGAACAACGAGTTTTCAGTGGTTTTGGTTTCCAATGTTAGGTTGGGGATTGGGATTGTCTTTTCATGCTTTTGCTGTATTTGGTTACGGAAAAACTTGGGAAGAAAAGAAACTAAATGAATTTTTAAAGGAAGAAGAAAATAATAATAAACAAAACTGGAAATAAGATGAAAAATAATATACACGAACAAGAAAGATACGATTTAGCTGTAAAAAGAGTTAAACGAATTAAAGGATTTTATACACATGCAATGGTTTATGTTATAATAAATATAATGATTGTAATTATAAATATTCAAAATTTAGATGCAGGCGAAAGTTATTTTCAATGGCATAATTTCACAACTTTATTCTTTTGGGGAGTTGGTTTAACAGCACATGCAGCTTCTGTTTTTGTTCCGGAATTTATTTTCGGAAAAAACTGGGAAGAACGTAAAATACAAGAATTCATGGAAAAAGAACGCCAACAAAATAAGTGGGAATAACTTTTTAATAATCTAATTTAGAAGCACTAATGAATATCATTATTATCGAAGACGAAAAGCCAGCAGCGAGATTGTTACAACGAAAATTGGAAAAACTGGGTTATAACATTAAAACCTTATTGCATTCTGTAGAAGAATCAATTAATTGGTTTGAAAAAAACTTACATCCCGATTTGATTTTTTTAGATATACAATTGTCTGATGGTTTATCGTTTGAAATATTTGATAAAGTAACTGTTAAAAGTCCAATTATTTTTACTACAGCTTATGATGAGTATGCTTTAAGAGCTTTTAAATTAAATAGTGTAGATTATTTATTAAAACCAATTGATGAAGACGAGTTAGAGGTTTCCATTTCAAAATTTCAAAACCAATTTCAAAAAAATGCAGTTGCAGGTTTAGATTTTGAAGCAATTAAAAGAATGTTGGTTAACCCTGTACAAAAAGAATATAAAAATCGTTTTTCGGTTAAAATAGGTAATCAAATTAAAGTGATAGCAATTGATGAAATAGAGTGCTTTTACAGTAAAAATAAAGGAACTTATCTACATACAGTTGATAATAGAGATTATCTTTTAGATAGTAGCCTAGAACAACTAGAAACAGAATTGAATCCTGATTCATTTTATAGAATTAGCCGAAAGTTCATTATTCCATTGCAATCTATAAAAGAAATTCAAGTGCATACTAATTCTCGCTTAAAAGTAATCTTACCAACTTATAAAGCGGATGAAGTAATTGTAAGTAGAGAAAAAGTACAAGATTTTAAAAGCTGGATTGGTTAACTAAAAAATAAAATAAAATCTCCAATAGATAAAAAATCCTATCAATATTAAATAAAGTAAATTATTAGTAGTTAGAACTGCAATAGCTAGTTTACTCCAATATTTTTCTTTTATAACTTTGCAATTAATTACCAGTAAAGGAATTATTACAGCAAGTAATACATATGGAAGGTATGAAGCCATGCTTATTAAGGAATTATACGAATCGTAGTATGGTGCGGAAAAGTAAAATATATTAATATTTGTATTCAAAATAAACATATAGTAGAATAGTAGAAACCCAAATGGTACTATAAATAGCTTAATATAATTATATTTATTTCTGTTTTTGGTTCTAAAATAATTTATTAAAAAATAACAAGAACTCACTATAAAAAATAAACCACTAAAAAGCAGAAAGAATCGAATTGAATTATTATTATGAGGGATTTTATAAGTAGCTAGGTTTTCAAATTCTTTATTTTTTGGAAATAGTGTATCAATTTTCAAAATATGATTCCCTTTTGCTAATTCCTCTTTAATATTAAATTGAACGGTTTTCTCATAATTATGATAAAAGTATAGGTTTACAGTTCCATCATTATTGTTCCAAATAGAAGTTAAAAGCGTACCATCGCCAACTTTATCTCTACAAACGTGCATTGTATCCGATACTTTTTTACAAAACTCTAAATTTGTTTCTAATTTGTTGTCTAAAAAAGCAACTCCATTTTTATAACGTTCTAATCTATTTGCATTATCTTTTGAAGTAATAGATGGACAAAAATTTGATAAAACATAGCTAGCGTCATTACCTTCAATTATTTTATAAGGTTCTACAATAATATATTTTCCTGTTTTATCAATATAAATGAATACATCTTCTATAAAATAACTTTGATCGTATTTTTCAATATATCTTTTTACATCTTCCACAGTTTTACAAATGTGCAGAATATCTTTTAGATAGAAAGTTGGGTTCGTTATTTTAAGTTTATTATTTAGATTTTTTATTTCAGGATGATACGATGATAGCCTTGAGAATACCAAACCATACTCATTCATTCCAGATTGTGGTGCATAACCATTTTCACCATCATATCTTGCACCTGTAAAAGCTGCTCCATATGGTGAATTTAATGAGCCTATTTCAAACCAGATATGAGGTGTTGTTAACCAAGCATCATGATTACAACCAACGAAAGTTTTACCGTTTTTGGTAATTTTGTACATACTACACGTATTTCCAATATTTACCGAAAGAAGAAGTATAATACTAATGTAAATGCTTTTCATGATATTGTTCATTTATAGTTAAAACGATTAAACGAATAAAATGTTACAAGAAATTATTTGATGTAGCTTTTTCTAATTAAAATTAAAAGCAGAATTAATAGGGTGTAAATTATTAAAAATGGAATAATGAAGTTGATCCATCCAATTGACAACATAACTGCAATTAGCAATAATTGGAATCCTAATCCATAAAGCGATAAAATAGTCATAAACCAATTAGGAAAGGTTTTTACTTTATAAGCATTTGAGTCTAATACATGAATGATTAAATCAAATCCACTATAAACGATTGTATAAATTTTAAATAAAATATTTACTGATTTCTGGCTTTCTACAGGTAAAGCTTTTGGAGTTTTATATTCAAAAATTTTACTTGTAGTATCTCCACCAATCGACTTATTTCTTAAAATCACATAGTAATAGTTATACAAAGTTCCTTGTAATTGAATGCAAAAAAAAGCAAGCAACATCAACCAAAAAGGAGAATTTGTTACTCTCCAAATTGCTAGCAACAAGAAGAAATTTAAAAAAATATCAAAAATACTATCTAAATAGCGGCCAGAATAAGATGGCGTTTTTTTTAATCGAGCTAATTCTCCATCAGCAGCGTCAATTCCAGACTTTAAAACAATAAAAAAGGCAGCTAAGATGTAATGATTTGTTAAAATACAATAAACAGCAATTAAGCCAGAAACTCCAAATAATAAAGTTACATGAATAGGAGTGAAGCTTGTGTCTTTTAATTGATTAGCTAAAAATCTACCAAAACCTCTTCCGTAATCTGACAAGTCTAAAAACTTATCTTTTTTGTTTAATTTTGACATTCATTTTTTGAATCAAAATTATGTGACAATATAGTCTGAAATCTATTTGCTCAATCTATGTAATGTAAAAACCATTGCGCTTAACAATACAAAAGCTACTAATTGATGTGCTAACCCTAACCAAAGTGGAACGTGAAATAACAATGTGAAAACACCTAATGTAAATTGTATTAAAACTATCAATAGTAAAGTATTAATTCCTTTTTGCTGTAAACTGTTTAATGAATATTTTTTGCTTTTAAAATATAATAAAACCATCATCGCTACTACAACATAAGCAAACGTTCTATGTATAAATTGAACGCCACTTTTTCCTTCGGTAAAGTTTTTTAATAAAGAAGATTGTTCAATAAAAACACTATCATGAATAAATTGTCCATCACTCATTAAAGGCCAATGGTTATGAATTAAACCAGCGTTTAAACCAGCTACAAATCCGCCATAAATAATTTGAATAATTAAAATTACTAATGCAATGCGAGCAATTGTTCTAAGTGAAGTAAAGACTTCATTTTTTGTAGGATAGATTAAATCCAATGCAACCCAAAGTGTATATGCAAACGTAATAAACGCAAAAGTTAAGTGAAGTGCTAAACGATAATGACTTACATCTGGATTGTCAATTAATCCACTTTTCACCATGTACCAACCAAGAAAACCTTGAAATCCACCCATTAGCAATAAAACAATACATTTCTTAATTGTAGATTTATCTAACTTTTTCTTAATTAAAAAATATACAAAAGGAATAAAAAACACCATTCCAATAATTCGACCAATAAAACGGTGGAACCATTCCCAAAAGTAAATGAATTGATAATCAGATAATGTAAAATCGTTATGGATGTTTATTTTTTGATATTCTGGAAATTTCTTATATTCTTCAAAAGCATCAACCCATTTTTCTTCAGTTAAAGGAGGAAAAGTATCGGTTACTAAATGCCAATCGGTCATGGAAAGACCAGAATTAGTTAGCCTAGTTATTCCACCAACCATTACCATTATAAATAATAAAACACAACCTGATAGTAACCAAATTATGACCGATTTATTGTTTTTCATTGTAATTTTTTACAAAAATAATTCTATTATTATAAACTCTTAATCTAACAAATGTTAAATGAAAAGTTAAACTCTTTTCAATCCCATTTTTTCGGCTCTTTTCAAAACAAAATCAAAAGCAGCAGCATATTCATTTGGTATTTCTCCTTCTAAAATGGCCTCTTTTACAGCTTCTTTTAATGTTCCAATTTCGCGTGAAGGTTTTAAATTAAACATTTCCATAATTTCTTCTCCAGTAATTGGTGGTTGAAATTGTCTAACATGATCACGCTCTTCAACCTCTATGATTTTTTGTCGTACAATGTCAAAATTTTTATGGTATTTTTTAAATTTATGAGGATTTTTGGTAGTAATGTCAGCCTCACAAAGTATCATTAAATTTTCAACATCTTCACCGGCATCAAATACTAATCTTCTTACGGCGCTATCTGTAACAATATCTTCAGATAAAACAATTGGTCGGGAACTCATGACAACCATTTTTTGTACAAATTTCATCTTTTGATTTAATGGCATATGCAGGCGTTGGAAAATTTTCTTAACCATTTTTCCTCCCAAAAATTCATGTCCGTGAAAAGTCCAACCTTGTTTTTTATTGAATCGTTTTGTTGGTGCTTTTCCAATGTCATGTAATAGTGCAGCCCAGCGTAACCAAACATCATCTGTATTCGGACAAATATTATCAACTACTTCTAAACTATGGTAAAAGTTGTTTTTATGCGTATGACCTTCAATTTCTTCTACTTGGTTTAAAGCAGTTAACTCAGGTAAAATAATATCTAAAAGGCTAGTTTTATATAATAATAAGAAGCCAACAGATGGTTTTGGTGTTTCTAAAATTTTATTTAGTTCGTCTACAATTCGTTCACCAGAAATAATTGCTAATCGATCCTTATTTTTAGTAATTGCATTTAATGATTCTTCTTCAATCTTGAAATTTAATTGCGTAGCAAAACGAATTGCACGCATCATTCGTAAGGGATCATCAGAATATGTAATGTCTGGATTTAATGGAGTTTTTATGATCTTGTTATTAAGTGCTTCAATTCCGCCAAAAGGATCAACTAAATCTCCATAATTTGTTTTATTCAATGAAAAAGCCATTGCGTTTATGGTAAAATCTCTGCGGTCTTGGTCATCTTTTAGAGTTCCGTTTTCAACTATAGGATTTCTGCTATCAGATTGATAGCTTTCTTTACGAGCTCCAACAAATTCAACATCAATTTCTTTATAACGCAACATTGCAGTTCCATAGTTTTTAAAAACTTGAACTTTTGGTTTGTTGGGTAATAATTCAGATACTTTTAAAGCCAATTCAATTCCACTGCCCACTGCAACAATATCGATATCTTTTTTAAAATCACGCTCTAATATATGATCTCTAACAAATCCGCCTATAACATAACAATCAAGGTTCAACTCATTACCAGCTTGTGATATTATTTCAAATATAGGATTTGTAAGTGCTTTTGTGTAATTCATATTTCAATTTGAAAATTTGAAAAATATTAAATTTGAAAAGCAATTTTTATACTTTCAAACCCTATTTCAAATTAATTACTTGCGAATTATCTTCACTTGGCTATCTAATGATAACTTTATTATTGTTGAAGGATTTTTGCAAACTTTATCTCTTTGCAAATTTACTACATAGTCTACACCTTTTAAAATTTCGGGACTAATTTCTTTAAAAGTTTTTGGGGTAAACATTCCAGAAATATTTGCCGATGTTGAAACCAATGGTCTTTTCATTCGTTCCATTAATTTATAACAAAAAGGTTCTTTTACAATACGTATCGCAAGTGTGTTGTCTTCTGCAATAATATTTTTTGCGACATTTTTAGGGCCATCTAAAATTAAAGTAGTTGGTTTTTCAGATAAATCTAAAAGTTCCCATGCTACTTCAGGAATCTTTGGAAATACAGCATAAACCATTTTTTCGCTATTCATAAGGCAAATCATACTTTTGCTTTCTTCACGTTGTTTTAATGCATAAACTTTAGCTACAGCTTCCTCATTTGATGCATCACAGCCAATTCCCCAAACGGTGTCAGTAGGGTATAGGATAATTCCGCCATTTTTAATGACTTCGTAGGCGTTATGTACTTCGGTATTTATATCTTCAGACATCGTTATAAGTTTAAGTAATCAAATGTTTTATCAGCAAATTTTAAATTTATTTCTCTGCATTCTTCAAGTACACCAGTATACTTTGTTGCATTTTTAATTTCATTTTCAAAATCTTCAAATGAAGTTATAGGAGTTTTGTATTTAAAATCAAAAAACTTAGATGTTGCTGGAATGGAAACCACTTTCTTTTCCATTAAAATAGCCCAATACATTGCATGATAACTATTAGTAACTAAAGTTTCACATTTACCAATGAAGTTTATCATTTCTTCTAAATTTGTTGTGTTTGAAGATTGTGGGTATTTTTCTAGTTTTTTAATAAGCTTATCATCTTTAATGGATTTTGCATTAAATAATAGTCCTACTTCATACTCTTCAGTATGTGTTTTGTTGAAAACAGGATTTAAACAACTTACACAAGGAATCCATTCACCAGGGAAACTAAAATCTCTTGTTCCAACTAACCCAAATTTATTAACATCAATCCAGTATTTCTGGTTTTTATGATAATCATCTAAATTAATTTCATTGTGTCCAGCTCCCCAAATGACAATTTTTTTACCATTTGAAGCTAGTTTTTCAAAAAGTTCCATTTGCATTTTAAAATGCTTAATGTTTAATAATCCACCGCCACCAAGTATTAGGTCGTTATTAGATATTTGACTAATCCAATTATCAGTTTTCTTTTTGAAAATTGATCTAAAATCAGAAATATCTAACTTTTTATCCTTTAATTCATCAAAATATAAATGTGGTGCACAATAATAGTCACCAACATTTTTTTCATTTATACGATGAACGTTTAGAACTCCGTGACTTTTTTGTTCACGAGTAAGGACGTCATTTATAATGCTTTCTTTTCTTTTATTGCTGTTGAATTCAGTATGTATTCCGAACATGTTTTTTATTATAAGTATTGATTGATGCCTTTTTCAATAAATGTTATTTTATTTTCAGTGGTCTCTTTTTCAATACGATTGTTTATTTCAATATTACTTCTATCTTGAATTTTGTGATAAATATGATATGCAATCCCTACATTTTTCAATCTTTTTCCTTTTACACCAATATTATGGAGTCTTTGTATCAATTCTGAATCGTCAATTCCCCAGCCTACTAAAGATTCATTAAAACCATTTACTTTTATGAAATCTTCTTTCCAAAAAGACATGTTACAGCCTCTTAATTTTGAAGATCTTTTATCATAAATTTTTGGATTATTCATAAAAAAAGGAATCCTTAATGTTCTCGTTCTTCTTTGAATTCCTTTAGAGAATAAATGAAAATAGGTGGTTTTGTTTTTAAAAATCGAATTTAAGATGCTTTCTTGAATATTCACCCTTGAACCAAATAAATATAACCCTTTTTCAGCATATTTTAAATGATCTTTTATGAAATTTGGATGCATTATAATATCACCATCTATTTCAATAATATAATCGCCACTTGCTTTTGCAATAGCTTTATTCATTATTTTTGGCTTTTGATTGCCATTGTCCTCATGCCTTACTTGAATCAATGGAACAGGGAAGTCTTTTTGAAATCTTTCAATTAACTTAGTTGTCTCTTCTCTAGAACCATCATCAGCAATAATAACTTCATCAGGAAAAACAGTTTGCTTTTTAAGACTAATTAAAAGCAGTTCTAAAGCCTCGGGCCAGTTGTATGTTGGAGTAATTAAAGAACTTTTAATTGAATTGTTCATAAGAGTTTTACCTAATTAAAATGTAAAAATATTTAATAAATTGGAATTAAGACTGACAATAATTACATTTGATTCAAATTCTAATTTTATCTTTGTTTCAAAGAGACAAATTTAAGGTTTTTTATGGGATTATAATGAGTTCGACTCAAATCATAATGGATGTTTTCTTTTTTTTAAATAATTGATTTTAAAAATTAATGGTAGTTTATATAGATTATAAAATAAAAAAAATTCAAGAATTAAGAGCAATACACACAATTTCAGATGCTGGAATTGATGTTCTAATTCCTAAAAAAGAAAGTTATAAGTTTTCTTATTTAAAAGAAAAATTTGACATGATTTACATTGAATCTGGAGAACAAAAAGGAATCAAATTATCTTCTGTTTTATCAATTAATCATGAATCGCCAATTACAGGATTAGGTTCTCTTGAAAAACCATTGATTTTTCCTGTACCAATTTTAGAATATTGCAAAACAATATGGAATAGTGATAGAAAACACCAATTTACTTTTGCAGGGTTGATTACAAAAAGTAGAAACGTATTGATTTCAACATGGATAAATACAAATATTACAAATGAAAAATTCACTTTACCTATAACGGATAGTTTTTCTAATAAATGGAGAAGTAAAATTTTTAACTTTTTTAATATTGATAGTACAGTTTCTAAAACTATTGGGAGTTTAATTATTTGGTCATCAAATAAAGGTAGAAAGTTTCCTGTAAAAGCTTGGGATGATGATTATTTTAAAGTGTTAGCAGATTCAAAATTTGTATTATGTCCTAGCGGAGTTTGTATTTGGTCTTATCGTTTTTTTGAATCAATTTTATGTGGAGCAATTCCTATCGTTGAGAAAAATTGTGTAGCCTATAAAGGTTTTAAATTTAAGTATATGGATGAAGATGCAAGCAAATTTGTTTGGTCTAAAGAAGAGGCAGAATATAATTATAATCTTTGTTTAGAAAGAATTTCTATTCATAAAGACATGATTAGAGCTGAAATTGAAAAAATAAAACAAACGATTTAATGATTGTATTTAAATATAGTTCAGAAGTAAGTTCTTATTCTGATAAAATTAAAAATTGTATTCAAAATTTTGCTGATTCTGGTAATGATTTTATAGTTGGCCAAAGAAACAGTATTAAAACATTTCAGCTAGAGTCACAGGTTTTAAATATTAAATCATTTAAAGTTCCTAATCTAATAAATCAAATAGCTTATAAATATTTCAGAAATTCAAAGGCTAAAAGATCTTTTGAATATGCAACAATATTATTAGATAAAAAGATTGGTACACCTAAGCCAATTGCCTTTTATGAAAATTTTAATCTAATAGGCTTAAAAGAGAGTTACTATGTTTGTGAACATCTTGTGACTGAGTTGACTTTTAGAGAATTAGTTACAATTCCTACTTTTAAGGATCATGAAAACATATTAAGACAGTTTACTAAGTTCTCATTTGAAATGCACGAAAAAGGTGTTGAGTTTTTAGATCATTCACCAGGGAATACATTAATTAAAGATAACGGAAATAGTTTGTATTCATTTTATTTAGTAGATTTAAACAGGATGAAATTCCATGATAAAATGGATCTTAGTTGTAGAATGAATAACTTAAGTCATCTTACTCCAAAAAAAGATATGATTGAAATTATGAGTGATGAATATGCAAAATTAAGTGGAGAAAAGTTTGAAGTAGTTTTTCAAATGATGTGGAAAGAAACTCAAGATTTTCAATATCGTTTTTATAGAAAAAAGAAAATAAAATCAATTATTAAATTTTGGAAAAAATAATTGTGGAAAAAACATTAAATTTCACACTTGAAAGTTTTAAATGAAAATTTCTGTAATTATAACTACATACAATTCTGAAGAATGGCTTCGAAAAGTTTTAATTGGATATAGTGTTCAAACCGAAACTGATTTTGAAATTGTAATTGCAGATGACGGTTCTAATGAAAAAACTAAAGAAATTATTAGTTCTTTTAAAGAGTCGTTTATTTTGCCCATAAAACACGTTTGGCAAGAAGATAATGGCTTTCAAAAGTGTAAAATATTGAATAAAGCAATAGTAGTAACTAGCTCAGATTATTTATTGTTTACTGATGGCGATTGTATTCCGAAGAATGATTTTATAGCGCAACACCTAAATTATAAAGAGAAAGGATATTTGTTGTCTGGCGGATACTTCAAGTTACCAATGAATACATCTCAATCCATTACTAAAAAGAATATTTTGGATCAAGAATGCTTTAAAATTTCTTGGTTAACAAAAAACGGTGTCCGAAAAAACTTTAAACTCTCTAAGCTTTTTAATTTTAGACTTTTCGTTTATTTCATGAATTGGATCACTCCAACTAAAAAAACGTTTAATGGGCATAATACTTCTTGTTTTAAAGCCGATATAATTGCGGTAAATGGGTTTAATGAAGACATGAGTTATGGTGGCTTAGATCGTGAACTAGGAGAACGTATGTTTAATTTTGGAATACTAGCTAAACAAATTAGATATTCGGCAATATGCTTGCACTTAGACCACAAGAGAGGTTACTTTAGCCAAGAAAATTGGGATGAAAATTTAAAAACGAGAGCTTATAATATTAAAAATAATATCATTCAAACTAAGAATGGAATTCATCAATATTTATAGTTAAAAATTCTTTTAATGAAGGTATTATCATTTCTGGTTTAAATTCTTCATAAATTTCAACAGACTTTTCTTTTAATTGTGACTCCGTTTTATTGATGAATAATTCAGGTTTAAAATCATTTAAATGCACAGAAGTATGCTTTTTTCCATCTTCAAAAGTTGCCCATATTTTCTTTTCAATTTGTGGAGAAAAGATAATATAAGACCCTTTATTTAAGGCTTTGGCCATGTTAATTGCTCCACCATCATTGCCAATAATCAACGAACATTTATTCATAATTGCAATGTATTCCCTTAATGAATCTCCAAAAATATCAAAGTATATTTTAGATTTAGTTTCCTCTGAACAATTGTTATATATTTCTTCAGCCATTACTAATTGTTTTGGAAAATAATTAAAAAGAATATTTACATTGTAATTTTGACCAATGAAATCTACAATTTCAGACATATATTGAAGTGGATATGTTTTGAACATATCACTCCCAAGAATGGAAATCATAATTGTTTCTCTGTCTTTATTTACATTATATTTTTCGAATAACTCATTAGCTATTAATTTTTCATTTTCAGAAACATATAATTTTGGAAATGAAATGAGTTCGAAGTCAAAATTTAAAGGCTCTAAAAGCGATAACCTTCTTTCAATTGCAAGACCTAATTTAGTTTTAGGGTTTTCAGCATAAGGAATGTTAAAATCATATAAAAAATTTCGCGCTATTTTTTTGTAAGAAATTTTTGTTTTTGCTCCTGAGAGTAATGTAATTATCCAACTTTGTAATTTTGAATAAGCATCTATTAATAAATCGTATTTTTCTTTTCTTAAATTAAGACTAAACTTAATAAGTTCCTTTGTACTACTTTGTTCTTTTTTACCAAATATTATGATTTTATCAATATTTGTATTTCCTTCAAGGACTGGAGTTGTATTATCGTTGACTAAGTAATGAATTTCAGCATTTGGATATTTCTTTCTTAAATTATCACAAAGAATAGAACTGATTAATACATCACCTATCATTTTATGTTGAATGACTAATATCTTTTTCATAATACTATTTTATAACTAATTCATTAGAAATCATTCGTTCATTGAACGATTGAATGTAGGCTTTCAAGAACTGTTCTAGTTTTTGAGTTTTCTCTTTATCGGACTTTAATAAATTATGTTTTAGTAATTCATCTTTTTTAAAGTTGTATAAACCAAGGCTTTTAGTGCCGTCAAAAGCCAGGTAATAATCTCCTTTTACTAAATGATAAATATTGTCAAGATAATAAACTACAAAGTCTTTATCTGATTTATAGGATTTACCATAACTGATGATTTTCGTTTTAATACCAACATAATCTAATATCGAAGGCATAATATCAATTTGTTGAAAATTTTTCTCATCTACACCTTTAAAACTAGGTTTTGAAGGGTCGTAAAAGAAGATAGGAATATTAAATTTTCCAACGTTTGTTTTGAACTTTGCAGCTGTTGGTTCACTAGAAGTATGATCAGATGTGAAAACAAATAATGTATTATTGTACCAATCTTGTTTTTTTGCCGATTTAAAAAATTGTCTTAATGCATAATCAGAATAAGCTATACTTTCATGAATTTTAGTGCTTCCTTTAGGAAATTTTATTTTGTATTTTTCTGGAATTATATAAGGATTGTGAGATGATATTGTGAAAAGTGTACTGAAAAATGGTTGTTTAAAACTATTCATTTTTGCACAAAAATATTGCATAAATTCTTCGTCAAAAATACCCCATCTACCATCAAAAGCTTCCGGACCTACATATTCATTTTTCCCATAATAAGCATCAAATCCTGCTACTTTACAATATTGGTCAAAATTCTGGCTCCCATTAAATGCTCCATGAAAAAAAGACGTGTTGTATCCATTTGCTTTCATGATTTTTGGTAAACCATATACTTCGTTTACAGAATAACTTGAAGTAATAATCGATTGATTCATCATACTAGGAATACTAGATAGGGTAGAAGGTACGGCATCTATAGATAGTTTTCCGTTAGCAAAACCATTTTTAAAATAATAGGATTTAGTTATCAATGAATCTAAGAAAGGCGTTTGCCCTATGTTTATATTTTCTTTTCCAAAACTTTCTAAAATAATAATCACCACATTTTTGTTTGTGGGATTGTATTCTGGGTTAATTTCTACAATTGGATTAAAAATTTGGTTTAAGGTTTTGTCATCAAAATATTTTGGACTCTGAAGAGTTTCTTTTTTACCAATAGTTTTTAAGATACAAAAAGGTGTATTTAAAACTAAAGCAGATTGATTAATAGAGCCGTAATTTACAGCGTCAACAACTTTTAATGGTTTTTTTTGAAATCCTCCACGGCCTAATATAAATACAAAACCAAGAAGTAAAACAAATAAACATAATTGTTTTACAATAGTAAATTTATTTTTTTCTATTTCAATTTGAATGTTTTTAAAATTAGGAATAGCTTTCCAAAAAAGAATAGAAAGAGTAAAGGCAATTAAGGGTAAATACCAAAATTCAGTTAAAAAGGAAAGAATCAGTCCCCCAATTTCATTTTCCATTCCAGAGGCAGTAATCATACCAAAAGAGCTTCTTCTTCCTGTAAACTTATAATATTCAAAATCTACAAAGTTGGTCAGTATAAAAACCAAATTCACAACAAAAAAACCTATTTTTAAACCCTTTTGAAAACCTGGCTTGTATTTAAAGTTTCCAGGTAAAAAATGTAAGAATGCAAATAAAATATTAATATAAGCTATTGCAGATAAGTCAAAATGCAACCCTCCTAAAAAAGTTTTAATTGATAATCCTGTAAACGAATTTGTATTGAATAATAAAAATAGAATTCTGCATAGTTGATAAATTAATATCACTAATAAAAAACGTTTAAAAAACAGTTTTACACTGCTAAAATAATTTTGCATTTAATTATTGACTTATAACTTTAAATATTCAAAAAACTACTGTGTATATACCTTAGTCAATTTCTTAAACCGCTACATTATATTCTCTTAATGCATCATTAAGTGAAGTTTTTAAATCAGTTGATGGTTTGCGTTTTCCAATTATTAGCGCACAAGGAACTTGATATTCTCCAGCAGCAAATTTCTTTGTATAACTACCAGGTATAACAACTGAACGAGAAGGTACAATTCCTTTCATCTCAACGGGAGTGTTGCCTGTTACATCAATTATTTTTGTTGAAGCAGTTAAACATACATTTGCACCAAGTACGGCTTCTTTTTCAATACGAACACCTTCAACAACAATACATCTCGAACCGATAAATGCGCCATCTTCAATGATAACTGGAGCAGCTTGTAATGGTTCTAAAACACCACCAATACCTACACCACCAGAAAGATGAACGTTTTTGCCAATTTGTGCACAACTACCTACAGTTGCCCATGTATCAACCATAGTTCCTTCATCTACATAAGCACCAATATTTACATAACTAGGCATTAAAATAACGCCACTTGAAATATATGCACCATATCTTGCTACAGCATTTGGAACTACACGAATCCCTTTTTCTGCATAGTTACGTTTTAAAAGCATTTTATCGTGGTACTCAAAAATACCAGCTTCTAAAGTTTCCATTTTTTGAATAGGGAAGTACATTACAACAGCTTTCTTAATCCATTCATTTACTTGCCAGCCATTTTCTACAGGTTCAGCAACTCTAAGCTTTCCGTTATCTAATAAATCAATAACTTCTCTAATTGTAGTAGTAGTTTCCGTTTCTTGTAATAAAGCTCTGTTTTCCCAAGCTTTTTCTATAATTGATTGTAAATGTTGCATCTTGTAATTATTTTTAACAAAGATAAAATAATTATGTTATTGTAACGAATGGTTTTGTTACGTTTATTCTTCAGGTTTTTATAAAGAAATATGTACCTCTTTATTCTTACTATAAGAGAATTGATTTATATTAAATAGGTAATCTTTCAATTTTGTATCTTTACAAAAAAATATGCCAAGGATTCTTTCTTTAGATTACGGAATAAAACGAACAGGTATTGCTGTTACTGATGAAATGCAAATCATTGCATCTGGATTAACTACAGTTCCATCAAATGATTTGATTTTATTCTTGAAAGATTATTTTACTAAAGAAAAAGTTGAAAAAGTAATTATTGGTGAACCAAAGCAGATGAATGGAATGCCTTCTGAAAGTGCTCCTATTATTGAAAAATTCATCAAACAATTCATTAAACAATTTCCTGAAATGCCCTTGGATAGAGTAGATGAACGTTTTACATCAAAAATGGCATTTCAAACAATGATTGACAGCGGTTTAAAGAAAAAGCAACGTCAAAATAAAGCATTGATAGATGAAATTGCAGCAACAATTATGCTACAAGATTATATGTCTAAAAGTCGTTTTTAACGTATTATTACAATAAATTCATTTTTCAACTCGCTATAAATTACTATTTTTGCCAACTAATTAATTAAAAAGACACAATGATTTTATCAGTTTATGGATATGGAGAGCCTGTTTTAAGAAAACATTGCGAAGAAATTACAAAAGATCATCCAAATCTTAAAGAAATCATTGCCAATATGTATGAAACTATGTATCATGCACATGGAGTTGGTTTAGCTGCACCACAAGTAGGTTTGCCAATTAGAATATTTTTAGTTGATACAGAACCGTTTAGTGATAGTGATGATGTTTCTAAAGAAGAGGCTGCAGAACTTAAAAAATTTAAACAAACATTCATAAACGCTACTATTCTTAAAGAAGAAGGCGACTTATGGGCTTTTAATGAAGGATGTTTGAGTATTCCGGATGTACGTGAAGATGTTTTTAGACACGATACAATTACTATTGAATACTATGATGAGGACTTCAATAAAAAAACGGAAGTTTTCAATGGTTTGATTGCTAGGGTTATTCAACATGAATACGACCATATTGAAGGAATTCTTTTTACAGACCACGTTTCTACATTAAAGAAAAAGTTAATTGGTAAAAAATTACAAAATATAATGGATGGTAAAGCTAATCCTGATTATAGAATGAAATTTGCCAATAAAAAAGGAAGATAATTTTAGTAATTAGTTTATAGTATTCAAATTTTGAACTTTCTACTTTTGACTTTGTACTTTAAATTTTAAAAATATATATTTACCAATCTTAAAAATTTTAAAATGAGCATTCAAAAAATATTAGCTATAGCTGGGAAACCAGGATTATTTGAATTAAAAATTCAAACACGTACAGGATTTGTTGCAGAATCTTTATTAGATGGAAAAAGAATTACTGTAAGTATGAGAAGTAATGTAAGTTTACTTTCTGAAATTGCAGTTTATACGTATTCAGAAGAAGTTCGTTTAGCAGAAGTTTTTAAAGCTATTGCTACAAAAGAAAATGGAGGACCAACTATTTCTCATAAAGAAGATGACGCAAAGTTAAAATCATATTTCCGTGAGATTTTACCAGAATTTGATGAGGATAGAGTCTATACTTCTGATATTAAGAAAATTTTTAATTGGTACAATTTATTACAACCTAAAGGGTTAGTAACTGTTGAGGCTTTATCTAAAGAAGAAACTGAAGCGCCAGCTGAAGAATCTGCTAAGTAATTAAGATACATAAAAAAAGCCCTCAATTAATTGAGGGCTTTTTTTATACCTATTATTTAACTTTTGGAATTAATAAAATCGTCAATCAGTTTAATAAGTTCTTTTTTATCAACAGGCTTGGTTAAAAAATAATTGCAACCTACTTTTCTAGAGTTTATAAAATCATCTTCAAATACATAAGCTGACTGGGCAATGATTTGAATTGATTTGTTGAATTTTCTTATTTCCATAGTTGCTTCTAAACCATCAATTTCGGGCATTTTAATATCCATTAAAATTATGTCAATGTCTTCTTGCGATTTGCATATGTCAATTGCCTCTCTTCCGTTTTTTGCATGGATTATTTCATGTCCTAATTTTGATATTATAGTAGACAAATAGATAAAGCTAATATTGTCGTCTTCTGCGATAAGTATTTTTAATTTTTTATTACTTTTACTAAAAGTATTTTCAGCTTCTTTAGAAGCTACTTCATCCTCTTCATTATTCATAATAGTTTTGTCTAATGGAATTGTGAAATAAAATGTTGAACCTTTATTTATTTCAGACTCTACCCAGATTTTTCCTTCTAACATTTCTATGTATGCTTTTGCTATTGAAAGTCCAAGGCCAGAACCTTGAAAAGCATTTTTGTCTTCTATGTCAGCCTGAACAAAACGATTAAAAACTGCTGAATGTCTTTCTTTTGGAATACCAATACCAGTATCTTTTACATAAAACAAATAGTCCTCAGTATTTGTTTTATAGCCAATAATAATTTCTCCTGTTTCAGTAAACTTTATAGCGTTTTTGATAAGATTTGTTAATATAGAATTGAATTTATTCCTATCAGTAAAAATTTTCACATCTTGAGAACTTATATCTAATTTTAGGCTCACTTTATTATCGTCACATTGAATTTTAAAAAAATTGTATAAATCATAAATGTTTTCATTTATACTTACTTCTTCATTTGTTATTTGCATTTGTTGTGCATCTATTTTTGATATATCAATGATATCATTAATAGTATTGAGAAGTCTTTCCCCGCTTTTGTTGATGATATCAATATAAAGAGACATTTCTTCATTTGTTAAGTCATCTTGTTTTAGTAAAGTCGTAAATCCAATAATTCCATTCATTGGAGTTCTTATTTCGTGACTCATATTTGCTAAAAAAGCCGATTTTAATAAATCACTTTCTTCAGCTTTTATTTTTGCTTCATATAACTCTTCTGTTCGTTTTTTAATTTTATTTTTTAGTATTATATTAAAAAATAACGTTAGAACTAAACAAAATAATGCAATTGCAGTAATGATTATAATAGCATTTAAATTTTTTTCGAAATAACTTTTTTTATGTAGAGTGTTGATATTAATCCATTTATCGTACATTTTTTTTCTTTTCTTATTGTCAACTTTTCGTAAAAGCTTATTTACTATTGAAAATAATTCGGGTAAATCCTTCCTGCATGCAAAACAAATATTCCATGAATATTTAAGTTCTGTTGCAAGTTGAAGATTGTTAATTCCATATTTTTCCACAACGTAGCTTGCAGACATTAAGTCGGTCACAGTTCCATCAGTATTTCCAAGTGATGTTTTTAACATTGCTGATAAATCATTTTCGCATTCAACTATTTCAGCATTTGGATAATTTTTGCGAATGAAATCGATACATGCATACCCTTTAACGATTGCAAGTCTCATTTTATTTATCTCGTTCTTGTTTTTGAAAATTTTACTGTTTTTTACAATTATTACAAGAGGTGTTTTTAAATAAGGTTCAGAAAAGAGTAAATATTTTTCTCTTTCTTTTGTTTTTTGAATTGCACCAACAAAATCAGTTTCTGAATTTTTTAGTCCAATTACTAAATCATCCCAGTTTTTGAAATTTGATTTTTGAAAATCTATTTCAAGTTCTTGTTCAAAAAATTTAATATAATCTGAAATTAATCCTTGATGTTCTCCATTTTCATCAATGTAGTCCATTGGTGGCCAAAATGGATTTGGTGCATATTTTATCGAATTTTTATTTTCAGATAACCATTCAATTTCTGACTGTGTTAAGTCATTATAAATATTTGATTCTTGTCCATATGACTTAAGGGTAAATACAAAGAAAAGAATAAAAAATATTTTAAATTTTATCATCATTATTGATTTTAATCTAATTTTTTAATAAAAAATCAAACTATTATAAGTAAAAATAGATAATATTTAAATTAAATAAAATTCTTACGGAGTTTATATTTTATAAATATTGAATTTTTTAATAGTATTAAACTTGAAAAAGGATAAAGTTGATTTAATTCTTTATTTTTGATTTTAACTATAAACAAGAATTTTAAAATGAATAATCGCCGCCAACTACAATTAGATTCGTTCAATCGTTTGTTAGATATAATGGATGAATTGCGTGAAAAATGTCCTTGGGACAAAAAGCAGACACTAGAAAGTTTACGTCATTTAACTATCGAAGAAACTTATGAATTAGGCGATGCTATTTTAGATAATGATTTACCAGAAATTAAAAAAGAACTTGGTGATTTGTTATTGCATATTGTTTTTTATGCTAAAATAGGAAGTGAGACAAATGATTTTGATATTGCCGATGTTGCTAATTCTATTTGTGATAAATTAATTGATAGACACCCACATATTTATGGTGATGTTTTAGTGGAAGATGAAGAAGAAGTAAAACGCAATTGGGAAAAATTAAAATTAAAAGAAGGTCGAAAATCGGTTTTAGAAGGAGTTCCTAAAAGTTTACCAGCTTTAGTAAAAGCTAGCCGAATTCAAGATAAAGTAAAAGGTGTAGGTTTTGATTGGGAAGAGCCTGAGCAAGTTTGGGAAAAAGTACAAGAAGAATTAAATGAGTTGCGAGTAGAAGTAAAAGAAGGTAATCAAGATAAAATGGAAGCCGAATTTGGAGATGTATTGTTTTCTATGATAAATTATGCTCGTTTCTTAAAAATTAACCCTGAAGACGCTTTAGAACGAACCAATAAAAAATTTATAAAGCGTTTTATGTATTTAGAAAGCAAAGCAGTTGAATTGGGTAAAGATTTATCTGAAATGACTTTGGCAGAAATGGATGTTTTTTGGGAAGAAGCGAAGAAAATGTAGTTTTCAGATTTTAGAAAGTAAATTTCAAATGTCACACTGAGCTTGTCGAAGTGGTTTTTTAGTAATCAGAAAGCAAATACCAAATAAATAAAAAAATGTACTACGCCTTAATTTTCACATCGTTTCCAACAGAAACTGAAGATGGTTGTACTGAAATTACTTTAAAAAGTTTGAAATATAAATTAATCAATAATTGTATCTAGACTTCTGTAAATAAAACGAGTTGATTTCTTATCTTTTAAAGTAACAAATTTTAAATTTTTTAATTCTGCACCTCTATAGCCAACACCTTTTGAATCTACTATTCCTTTAATTTTAGAATCAATATTATTTATTTTAATTACAGCAACAGCACAAATGTCATTTCCTTGAACACTAACGTTTAAGTATTTGTTGTTTTCATCTTCAGTGTAACTTTTTAACCAAAATTGTAATTCTTCAGGATTACTTTTGCCTAATACATTTGCTAACTCTTCTTGATAAATTTCAGAGGTATATTCATTATTGTTGAATATTGGATTTGAAGAGGTACATTTTGGTTCGTCACAAGAAATGAAGAATACAATAACAAGAAGGGAAAATAATTTAAATTTCATAAAACAATAACGTAAACTAGTTGTGATTATTGCTTTTTAATAATCTAAAAGACTTCATAAATGGGTCTACAGATTTTTCATTTTTTCCTGTGTATAATACAGAATAAATTCTGTTTTTTACACGAAACAATTTTCCCATAACAAAACCAAATTCTCTGTCCGTTTCATTCTTAAATTCTAAGATAAAGAATTTGCCTTTTAAACCATGCTGAATTATATCTTCTTGATATTCTAATTTAAATTTATTTTGAAGTTTAAATAAAATATTTTCTATTGTTTTTGTGTGAAGTTCAGAATCTGTATAGCCGTTAATTTCATTAGTAGGATAATCAATATATTCTAATGAAAATATTTTTTTCGGAGTTATTGAAGTTCCATAATGATGAATTTTATATTCTTGTAAACCAACTTTATTGTCAATAATATTCAAACTTGGTTCATTTGGAAACTTGGCAATGAAGTTACCTTCTACACTTGCATATTCGCCAGATTTTGTTTTGTAAACATCACTTTCACAACTTATAGTTAATTGTCCTAGAAAAAAGACAACAAGTATTATTTTTTTCATTTTATTTAGTCTTTCTTGTATTTAAAATAAAATAATTAGCCAATGAATCTTTTAAATGATGATTTGTTTTAAAACAATCATTGTTTTTTGAATCAAATGCAATTACACTGTTGTACTCAATTATTGCATATTTTTGTTTCCCATCAATTTCTATTGTTGGATTTTTTATATAATCTCCACAAATCCCTACCGTAAATAACTCTTCAGTCCAATTAAACAATTTTACATTTGTCCATATTTGCATTGGTAAAGCTCTGTTTGTTGGAATTTCGTTTATTTGTTTTCCATATTTATATTGCATAAATTTTTGAGTTTCGCCGGATTTTGTATCACCAGTAAAACGTAATTCATTTACCATTTGATTTGAATTTTCCCCAACGGGAATGTTAATTAAAACAAATTCATATTGTTTATAATCATTTGCTTCCTTATTAGTAGCGCAACTAAATATTATTAAAAAAGTAATTAATAAAATTATTCTTTTCATTATATTTTCTTTTGAAAATGAAACCCTAAAACTTTATAGCCGTTTTGGAAGTAAAATTTATGTGCTCTATCGCTTTGTACATAAGCGTTTAATTCAATCGTTTTACAATGGTTTGCTATTGACCAATTTTCAATATGCGCTAAAAGCATTTTCCCTAAACCGCTAGAACGTATTGTGTCATCTATTACAAAATGATCAATTTCCAATTGTTTTCCAGAATAGATTCTAACAGTTATCCAGCCACCAGAAATTCCAACTAACTTTCCGTCTTGATACAAACCAAAACAATGGTAATTTCCAAAAGAAAACATTTCGGATAAACTGCTTTCTATTTCCTCGTTTGATTTATTTGGATTAAGAAGTTTGCCAAAAGGAATTATTTCTTTGACGTTAGATATTACTAGTTTTTTGAATTGTATGTTTTGCATTTTATTCTTTTAAAAGTTCTTCAAATATAAAAATATTCATAGTGTAAATCTCACTTTTTTTAAACAAAAAAATCCTGCCAATTGCTTAGCAGGATTTTATATTTAAAAACATTCTATAATTAAAGAGAACGTAGTTTACTTTGTTTTTCTTTCCACATTTTTAAATCTTCTCTGTGGCGTTCAATACTTTTTTGAACTTCTTTAATGAAAGGGTTTTCTCCTTTAGAACTAGAGCTAATGAACTGAATGTTGTTTTCTAATTGGAAAATTTCATTTTGCACTTCTTCAACTTTCTTTCTAATAAAGTATTGCTCTTTTTCTAAAGCTCTATCATCTTCATTTTCTACCCATTGATCAAGTTTAGCGTTAAACTTCATCATTTCGGTATCTTTTTTAGATAAACTTAATTTTTCAAATAAAGCATCTAAGATTTTATTGAACTTTCCTTCGATATGTCTTCTGTTAAATGGAACTTTACCAAAAGATTTCCAAGTTTCAATATGTTTTTTAATTGCATCTAAGTCAGCTTTATGATCGCCAGCCAATTCAAATTCTTTTAAAGTATCTAAATAGGTTTTCTTATTGTCAAAAGCTTCAACTTCAACCTTGTCTTCTGTGTTTCTTACTTTGTGCATTCTGTCAAAGTAATGATTACAAGCGTCTTTAAATTCTTTCCAAATTTTATCTGATTGCTTTCTTGGTACATGACCAATTTTTTTCCAATCGTCTTGAATTTTCTTCATGATTGGAGTAGTCGCTTTAAAATCTTCGTTGTCTTTTAAAGCATTTGCTTTTTCAACTAACTCGGTTTTTTTATTTAAATTTTCTTGTTGTTCGTGCTTAATGTCTTTGTAAAAAGCATTTTTAGTAGCATTAAAATTACGAACAGCTGTTTTGAAATTATTCCAACTAGCATCTGTTTCTTCTTGAGGAACTCTACCCGTTTTGAAAAACTTTTCTCTTAAAGCTTCAATTTTTTTAATTTGGTTTTGCCAACCGTTATGGTTTGGCACTTTCTCATTTGAAACCGCGTTAATTTCTTCAACAATGGCTTTCTTTTTCGTTAAGTTTTCAACTTCACGTTCTTTCGCTTTTCCATAAAAAGCTTCACGCTTTTCATGCATTTGCTTAGTAATGTCGCTAAATGCATTCCAAACTATTTCACGTTGATCTCTGTCAACAGGTCCAATTTCTTCTTTCCAAACACGGTGTAAAATTTGTAATTCTCTAAAGCCTTTCATTACATCAGTTTCATCTAAAAGACTTTTTGCTTTTTCAATGATTTGTAGTTTTTGCTCTAAATTATTTTTGAAATCTAAATCTCTAGCTTCTTTGTCTAAATGAATTAAATCGTAAAAACGCTCTAAATGAAAATGGTAATCGTTCCAAATAATGTTGTATTTGTCTCTAGGAATTGAACCCGCTTTTTTCCAACGATCTCTAATGTCGTTAACACGTTTAAACATGTCACCAATACTTAGAGCTTCTTCAGTACCATTAACTAATTCTTTAAGTTCGTCAATTAATTCTGTACGAATATTAAAATTACCTTTTAGGTTATTTTGCAATTGGTTGTAATGATTAGTTCTTAGGGTTCTATAATCATTATAAACACTGTCAAATTTATTTTTTAAAGGGAAATGATATTCAAATGAAGCATTTTCATCTGTATTTGTTTCATTAAACTCATCTCTCTTTTCGTCAATTAAGTCGTTGTATTTACTTGTAAAAGCCTTTTTGATTTCTTCAACATGATCTTTAATAGCCATAACTTTATGGTTAGCTACTAAACGTTCAAGTTCTTCAGTAAGTTCTTCTTTAGTCAAAGTGTCGTATTCCAACATAGGAATATCGTGTCTATCTTGTACCGAATCGTCTTCGCTTTCTTCCGCATTTGAATTATCAATTTCCTCTAAAGCAGATTGATTAATTACTGTTATATTCTCTTGTTCTAAGACTGTTTCGTTCTCTGTTCCGTCTGCCTTTGGCAGGTTATCATTCATTTCTTCTAACATTATCAAATGCTTAAGGTTACTAATTAATTTCCGAAGATACGAATGCACCGTTTAATTTCAAAGAAAAACCGTTAAATGTGCTTTATTTTATTGGAAAAGAGCTGTTGAGAAATTGAAATTTCAAAAAACAATTTCAATTTCAGGGTAAAAAAATAGTTATAATCAGAGTTAATTAGTTTACTTATTCCAAATAATCCATGCTTTTTCAGCTTGAAAAACCAGCATTTCATATCCGTTTTTTATTACGGCCTTATTCTCAGAAGCTTTTCTTAAAAAAGTAGTTTCTTCCGGATTATATACCAAATCAAAAGCAATGTGTTTCTTGGTAAATAAGCTATAATCTAATGACGGGCATTCATCAATATTTGGAAATGTTCCCAATGGAGTAGTGTTGATAATGATTTGATATTCATCAAAAATTTCTTGGTTCACTTCTTCGTAAGAATATTGAAATTCTGTTGGGTTTCTTGAAACAAAATCATACTCTATTTTAAGCTTTTGCAAGGCAAAAGCAACTCCTTTACTTGCGCCACCAGTTCCTAAAATCAAGGCTTTTTTATGATTGTCTTTTAATAAAGGTTTTAACGATTTTTTGAAGCCAAAGTAATCGGTGTTGTAGCCTTTTAATTTACCCTTTTTAGAAACAGTAATTGTATTTATAGCGCCAATTTTTAAAGCATTTTTTGAAACTTTATCTAAATATGGAATAATGACTTCTTTATAAGGAATGGTAACATTTAAGCCTTTTAGACCTTTAGTATTTTTTACAACTTCTATAAAATCTTCAATTTTGTTTAAATCGAAATTTAAGTATTCACAATTGTCGAAATGAAATAATAAGAACTTTTCAGTGAAGTAATTTTTTGAAAACGAATAGTCGATATTACGACCTACTAAACCATATTTATATTGTTTTTTCAGTTCCTTTTTTTTCATGGTCGATTACTTTTTTCTCTTAATCAATTTTAAAATAATAGGGAGAACTGAAATTATGATAATAGCCAAAACAACCTTTTCGAAATTATGTTTTACCCATGGAATTTGACCTAAGAAGTATCCTAAAAATGTAATGCTGTTTACCCAAATTATTGCTCCTAAGATGCAATTAATTAGATAAGTTCTATAGTTCATGCTTCCTGCACCTGCAACAAAAGGAGCGATAGTTCTTACGATAGGTACAAATCGAGCTAAAATGATCGCTTTTGCGCCATTTTTGTCTAAAAATGTTTCAGTCTGGGTAATGTATTCTTTCTTTAAGAAAAGGATGTTCCCTCTTTTTTTAATATAAGAGCCAAATTTATTTCCTACAAAATAATTTAGATTATCACCAAGTAAAGCTGCAATAATTAATAATGGAATAATTATAGTCATGCTTAATTGACCTGTTGTTGCAGCAATAACTCCTATTGCAAATAACATTGAATCTCCAGGTAATAAAGGCATTATAACAAAGCCAGTCTCTACAAAAACCACTAAGAAAAGTAGAAAGTAGATAAGCGTATCGTAAGTAGCAATTAATTCTTGAATAACGGTTAAAGGATCTTTTAAGAACTCTAGTAAAAATGTAATAAACTCCATTATATTAATTAGTGTTATACTTAGCGATTATGTTTTGTACTGATTTTTTTATCCAAATAGTTGGGAAATTTTCTTTAAAAAATGTTTGATTCGCAAAATTTAAACGCAAAGCATTATTCAAATGGAAATTACCCTTTTTTATTTGCTTTACTAAAAAATTTAAACCTGCTAATCGATACTCGATTTCGTAATTATCTGGAAATAAGTCAGAAGATTGTAATAAAATTTCAATGGCAGAATCATATTCTCCCAAGTACTGAAGTGTATCAGCCCAAAGAGCAAATGTATCTAGATTTATATCGCCAGTTTCAAAAGCTTTTCTATACCCAAGTTCTGCTTCTTCATGTAAATTTAAAGCTTGATTAATTGCTCCAAATCTTTTCCAATACATATTGTTTTCTCCATCAATTCCAAGGGCTTTGTTAACGTAATAAAGCGCTTTGTGGAAGTTTTTTTTGCGAATATAAAAATCTGTTATAGCAATCCAACCTTTGTCTAATAAAGGGTCTTCATGAACAGTTTTTAGAAAATATTGAAGAGCCAGCTCAGTATTATTAAGTTTCTCATAACATTTTCCAACACGCAATAATACAAATGAAGTAGTATCGTCTAACTCCATAGTAATTGCATAACATGCAATTGCCTCTTCATATCTTTTTAATTTTTCTAATGCTTTTGCTTTTTCTAAATAAGCTCCTAAAAATGTTTCATCTACTAATGTAGCATAATCAAATGCCCAAACTGCTTTTTCAAAATTCTTTAGCGCATAATATTGACGGCCTAATTGATGCCAAGCAACTTCGCTATATGGATTTTTATCGATAAAACTATTTAAGTAAATTATAGCTTCATTGTTTTGATCTAAGAAATCAAAGCAGTAAACTATGTTGTAAAGAGCTGAATAATCGTCGTTATCTTCACTTAAACAACGAATAAAATATTCTTTAGCAAGTTCTAATTCGTCGTTAAATAAATATTCCATTCCTATCATGGAATAAACATCAGCAGGGTCATCAGTATATTCTAAAGCAATTTTTAAAGTCTCAATTGCTAGTGCGTGTTGATCTCTTTTAGAGTAAATATTAGCTTTTTGAATGTAAATTTCTTCATTATGAGGTTCAATTGCATGTAACTCATTTAGTAGTTTTTCAGCAATATCAAGTTTGTCCTCAAAAACTAAAGCCTCTACTTGAACCAATTTTAGACCTGTAGATTTTGGATGTTGTTCCAAACCTAATTTTAAAGCTTTTTTGGCTAAATTCATTCGCCCTGTATCCATGTAGTGAAGGATAATTTCTTCAAACTCTTCAGAATCAAAGAAAAAAACTTTATTTGTTTTTAACATTGACTCAAATTTGGATAAGGAAAAGTTATTTTCTTCTTCATCTTGACTCATTCTCATAGCTTCTCTTTTTATGGTTTCTCCTATAATTAAAATTAAGGAAAAATAGTGGGGCAATCTTTTCTTGTGCGAATTGTTGTAAACAATTTAATTAACAATTTTAAATTCCAACATTAAGTTACAATTTTTTCAATTCTAAATTAAATTTTACTTCAACTATTTAATTTCATTAAGTACTTCAAGAATAATGCCACAGCCTTTAATAATTTCTTCATTTGAAATTGTTAATGGTGGAGTTATACGTATAGCGCTGCCTTCAAAGAGTAACCAAAATAAAATAAGTCCCTTTTCTTGACATTTTAAAATGACTTCTGTTGCTATATTCGGACTTTCTGTCATGGCAGCAAGCATCAATCCTTTTCCTCTTATTTCTTTAATTAACGGGTGAACTAAAGTTTTTCTAAATAAGGCTTCTTTTTCTAGTGTTTCGGCTATTAAGTTTGTTTCGGTAAGTTCTTGTAAAGTAGCCAAACAAGCAGCCGCAATTACTGGATGACCTCCAAAAGTAGTAATGTGTCCTAGTTTTGGGTCGTGACTTAATAAATCCATCATTTCTTTTGAAGCTGTAAAAGCACCAACTGGCATTCCGCCGCCCATACCTTTTCCCATTACGACTACATCCGGTACAACATCATAATTTTCAAATCCGAATAATTTTCCAGTACGACCAAAACCAGGTTGAATTTCGTCGAGAATCATTAATGCGCCAACTTCTTCACAACGTTGTTTTACTTTTTTCAAGAAATTATTTTCAGGTTGAATGAATCCAGCTCCTCCTTGAATTGTTTCTAAAAGTACACCCGCAGTTTTTGTAGTGATTTTTTGTAAATCAGCTTCATTGTTAAATGTAATAAAAGCCACATCGGGAATTAAAGGTCTAAAAACTTGTTTGCGTTCTTCAAATCCCATAACACTCATGCTTCCCATTGTATTCCCATGATAAGCATTGTGGCAAGAGATTAACTCACTTCTTCCTGTAACTCTTCGGGCAAGTTTTAAAGCACCTTCTATGGCCTCTGTTCCTGAATTGGTTAGATAAGTTTTCGTTAAAGGTGAAGGTAAGTTTTGAGCTAATAATTTACAAAGTTCGGTTGCTGGGCTTTGAGCATATTCTCCGTAAACCATAACATGAGAATATTTGTCTAATTGCGCTTTTATAGCATCGTTAACTCTTTTAGGTTGATGTCCTAAAGTGTTTGCAGATACACCAGCTACAAAGTCTAAGTATGCTTTTCCGTTTGTATTGTATATGTATGATCCTTTTGCATGGGATACTTCCATGGCAAGAGGATGTTCTGTTGTTTGGGCTTGGTATTTAAAAAAATCTTCAATCATTTTTTGAAGGTAAGTAGGTTATAAGTAATCTGAATACTGCTTATTCTTTTTTAGGATTTTTTTTATCGTATTCTAGTGTTTCCTTTAAAATTTCCATAGGAACATTTTCTTCCATTTCTTTCTTCTTAGTTTCAATCACTATTTTGTCGTGAATAATGTTTTCTTCTTCAGGAAAAATATCATCTTTAGATTTTATTCTTTCGTCTCCACGCCAAGTAAATCCTCGAAGCTTTCTTGCGTTTTCTGGAAACTCTGATTCTGGATAAATCTCTCCTTCAGTATTTTTAAAAAACGTAATTGTTTCAATTTTATTTTTATTAAGCATCAAGTTAATTTTACTACAAACACTTTTATTGATTCCAATTAATTCATTAGCATCATTGTACAAGTAATAAATAACTTCTGCATTTTTAACAATATCAACTTCATTAAGGCTGTTTTCTACAAATTTACCGTATAAATTCTGACCTTTAATTTGGTTGTATCCGTTCTTACTTAAAGTATCTTTTTGAATTAAAAATGCGTTGTTTAGCACTTTTAACGAGTCCAATTTTTCAGATTGATTATTGCCAATTAAATGAATAACATCACCAGTCATTTGATTATCGAAATTCCAAATAACAGGTTTTCCAATTAACTGTGTTAATGCTGTTTTATTGCTTGAATGCAGAGAGTCACATTTTCCGCTCATATCCGTTTTATAAAAACGCACATTATTGAATGCTTTGATGATTCTGTTTTCTGGCGGACCAGTGACTTGTATTTTTTTACCGTGCATGTAAAGTGAGTCTTTCTCAACTTTTGTAATTACAACTGCTCTTTTAGTTAGTATAATTGAATCTTTTCGCGTTATAGGATTTCTATACATTTCAGCATAATGTCCTTTAGCAACTAAATTATTAGTAGTGTCGGTAATTTTTACATTATTAATTCCTCGAGAATAGTTTTTTTCTCTATCATAATATAAGTCATCTCCTTCAATAACTTTATTGCTATAGCTGATTTTTGAACCTTTTTTAAGTTTTCCAATTCCTGTTTTAGTATCGTAAAACCCTTTTTCGGTATAAATGACATTGTCTTTACTCGTAATGGTTGATGGTCCGAAAACATAAGCATGACCAGAGTTTTCATAAAAATCTAAATGATTTGTTTTTATTGTGCTTTTAGGGTTTGTAACTGTTACTGCTGAAGTAAATTGGTATTTTTTTTCTGAAAGAAAATATTTTCCCGATTTACTTTTTAAAGTGTTTTCTTTATTTCGAATAGTTCCATAACTGTTGTAAAAAGCAATTTGTCTTTTTTTATCAAAAAAAACTGTATCAGTAGCTAAAGTAGATTCTGGCGAACGAAGATTTACATCTCCTGTTGCGAAAGCAAATTCGGTTTTACCATTGTATTCCGCATAACGACTGTTCATAAAAATGGAATCACCTTGGTTGATTTGTACATTTCCAAATGCCTTAATGTAATCTTCATCCTTAAAATGATAGGCTTTGTTACATTTTATTTGAACTCCATTATGAAGAACACTTACGTTTCCTGTAAAAACAATTGCTCCAGGAATTTCATTCTGATTCATGTCAATGAAATCTGAATGTTCAATGACAATTTTCTTAGATTCTTGAGCAAAAGTTATAAAGCTTAATAATGTTAAACTTAAAATATATAAGAGATGTTTTTTCAAAGTAAAATTATTTTGATTCAAATTTAAGTAAAAAGTCGAAAGGCACTTTATTATTAAGATTTTTTTATCATAAAAAAAACGTCTCCTGTAAAAGAGACGTTTTAAAATATTACTTAGTAATTGTTTGTTTTCTATCTGGTCCTACCGAGATTACTTTAATAGGGACTTCTACTTCTTTTTCAATGAAAGCAATGTATTCTTTAAATTCAGAAGGTAATTCCTCATAAGTAGTCATTTTTGTTAAATCAGCTTTCCAACCTTTCATAGTTGTGAAAATAGGTTCAACATTTTCTGGCTCAATATTATAAGGCAAATGTGCAATTACTTCACCTTTGTATTTATAACCTGTGCAAATGTCTAAAGTATCAAAGCCAGAAAGAACATCGCCTTTCATCATGTATAATTGCGTAACACCATTTACTTGAACGGCATATTTAAGAGCAACTAAATCTAACCATCCGCAACGTCTTGGGCGACCTGTTACGGCTCCAAATTCGTTACCTACTTTAGCCATAGTTATTCCTTCTTCATTAAATAATTCAGTAGGAAAAGGTCCGCTACCTACACGAGTTGTGTATGCTTTGAAAATTCCATAAACTTCTTTTACTTTATTTGGAGCAATTCCTAAACCTGTACATGCACCAGCAGCAGTAGTAGTAGATGAAGTTACAAATGGATATGTTCCAAAATCAATATCTAAAAGTGAACCTTGTGCACCTTCAGCTAAAATAGATTTACCTGCTTTTAAGGCTTGGTTTAAATATTCTTCACTATCAATGAAAGTTAATTTCTTAAGTACCTCAATAGAAGCAAAAAATTCTTCTTCCATTTCTTTTAAATCATATTCTAAAGCTACATCGTAAAAAGCAATCATAGATTCATGCTTGTCAGCTAAAGCTCTATATCTTTCTTTAAAATCTACTAATTCAGTATCTCCAACACGTAAGCCGTTTCTACCTGTTTTGTCCATATAAGTTGGTCCAATACCTTTTAAAGTAGAACCAATTTTTGCTTTTCCTTTTGAAGCTTCAGAAGCAGCATCAAGTAAGCGATGAGTTGGTAAAATTAAGTGAGCTTTTCTAGAAATTAAAAGTTTAGAAGTTACATCCATTTTGAATTTTTCTAAACCTTCCAGTTCTTTTTGGAAAACTACCGGGTCAATAACTACACCGTTTCCAATAACGTTTTTTGCATTTTTATGAAAAATTCCAGAAGGAATAGTTCTTAAGACATGTTTAATTCCGTCAAATTCAAGAGTATGACCAGCATTTGGTCCACCTTGAAAACGTGCGATAATGTCATATTTTGAGGTTAATACATCTACAATCTTTCCTTTTCCTTCATCACCCCATTGTAATCCTAGTAGTAAGTCTACAGTCATTTTTTTAGTTGTTTGTTGTTGTTATTGAGTAGTTTATTGTTGTTTTTTTGTGGCATAGAAATATAGAGAATGCGAATGAATATCGATTCCAAACATTTCTTCCATAGTTTGTTTTATTTGTTGAATTCTTGGATCACAAAATTCAATTACTTCACCAGAATCTGCGATGATAATATGATCATGTTGTTTGTCAAAATAACATTTTTCATAATGTGCTTGATTTTGACCAAATTGATGACGTCTTACTAATCCGCACTCTAAAAGAAGTTCAATAGTATTGTATAGAGTTGCTCTACTAACACGATAGTTTTTATTCTTCATTTTAATGTACAAAGATTCAATATCAAAATGTTCTTTGGTATTGTAAATTTCTAGAAGAATTGCGTATCGTTCAGGAGTTTTACGATGTGCATTTTCTTCTAAATACTTCGTAAAAACATTCTTTACAATTTCTTGATTTTTGTTGTTTTCCATTTAGTTAAAACTAATAAGTCGCAAAGATAGTTTTATTTTTTGATTGACTTTACTCTATTATAAACAAACAATGAACACTTATTGTTGAAAAATACTATTCCAAATTTCATTATCTAAATGATCAGCCATTGAATCAGGTCTATATTCTCCATTTCGTATTAATGTTTCTCCATTTGGTTTTATTAAACCGAAAGAACCGCAAACGGTAGGATGTGTAAATAAGTTTAATCTAAAAAATGAATTACTATCTGAGTAAAAATATTCTCTTTTTGAATTTACACTATTTTTCAGTTTTATACTGACATCAAAAAAGCTTAAAAAAACTACATTAATATATTTTTTTTCCAACTGCTTTTTAATAGAATTCAAGGATTCTTTTCTATTATAAATTAATGATTTGGTCATATTATTAGAAAACCAATCAGAACAGTTATCATTGAAATAATTAAAGTTTAATAAAAAAATTGTAGAATCATTAAAGGTCTTATTAGTGATTTTTTCAATCTCTTTTTTTATTATCTCGTAGTCTACTTTGTATGTAGAATATTTTGGAGAATTATATTGATAAACCATTCCGCTATCTATTGTTTTTCGGAACCCAACAGAATTATCTGGAAATGACTTATAGAGCGACATTCTATTATTTTTCTCAACAAAATCACCATTCTGGTCTAACCAATGATTTGCACCTTTGTTTTGTGAAAATGAACTTAAACTCAAAAAATATATAATTAAAGTTATTATCTTCATAAATTAAGTATTATAAACCCTTGTTACCTTGTCAATTCCATCTACTTTTTTAATATTATCAATTAACTTTTTAAGAATAGTGTTGTTTTGAACTATAACTGTTATTTCACCGTTAAAAATTCCAGCATCTCCGTTTAAAGAAATATTTTGAATGTTAACATGCATTTGATTGGATATTACTTTTGTAAGTTCATTGGTTAAACCTAAAGTATCCATTCCTGTTATTTTTAAAAGTGCTCTAAACTCTTCTTTGCTAGAATCTATCCACTTAGCTTGCATAATTCTATACGCATAGTTAGACTGAAGACTTATGGCATTCGGACAATCTTTTTTATGAATTTTGATTCCTTCATTAATTGTAAGGAATCCAAATACTTCATCACCAGGAATTGGATTACAACAACTAGAAAACTTATAATCAAGTTTAGACTGTTCTGCTCCAAATACTAATAAATCATACCTTTTGTCTATCTCATTTTTATTAATTTGTTCTGGTTTGACTGTTGGAGATCTTGTAAATGGTTTTTTGAAGAAATTGACTAAAGTGTTGTTTTTTTGTGCAACAAAATCTTTCAATTGCTGGTTTTCAATTGCTCCAATACCTATTCGATAAAATAAATCTAAACTGGTTTGTACCTTGAAAAAAGCTACTAATTCATTTATAGTGTTTTCGTTTAATGTAACTTTTAAGTGACGTAGTTTACGAGTTAGCAGTTCTTTACCGTCTTCGGCAATTTTCTTTATATTCTCGTTTAATACATTTTTAATTTTAGTCTTTGCTCTTGAAGTGGTAACATAGTCTAACCAATGAATTGTTGGTTTTTGAACAGGTGAAGTAATTATTTCTACCTGATCTCCACTGTTTAAAATATGATTAAGGGGAACTAATTTTCCATTAACTTTTGTTCCTCTTGTATGAATTCCTATTTCTGAATGTATACTAAAAGCAAAATCTAAACTCGTTGCTCCTTTTGGTAATGATTTAATGTCTCCTTTTGGAGTAAATATATATATTTCTTTAGCGTATAAGTTTAATTTAAAGTCTTCAACAAAATCTACTGCATTAGAAGATTGATTTTCTAGAGCTTCTTTTAATTGGTTTAACCAAATCTCTAAACCATGTTCTTCACTATCTACGTTTTTATATTTATAATGTGCTGCATAGCCTTTTTCTGCAATTTCGTTCATGCGTTCACTACGAACTTGAATTTCAACCCAGCGGCCTTTTGGTCCCATCACAGTAATGTGCAAGGCCTCATACCCAGAAGATTTTGGCGATGAAATCCAATCGCGTAATCTACTTGGACTCGGTCTATAATGATCTGTTACAACTGAATATATTTTCCAAGCTAAGAACTTTTCATCATGTGGGGCAGATTTGTAAACAATGCGAAGCGCAAACTTGTCGTAAACTTCATCAAAAGTAACGCCTTGAGCCTTCATTTTCCTTCTAATTGAATAGATTGATTTTGGCCTTCCTTTCAAAGTAAATTCTACACCTTCATCTCTAAGTGAATTTCCAATAACTTCAGAAATTGCTTTAATGTATTCGTCTTGTTCTTCTTTTGTTTCTTTTATTTTACTGACAATATCTTGGAAAACTTCGGGTTCAGTATATTTAAGACCTAAATCCTCTAATTGAGTTTTAATATTGTATAAACCTAAACGATGGGCGAGTGGTGCATAAATGTATAACGTTTCAGATGCAATTTTAGCTTGCTTATAATCTACCATACTTTCCATAGTTTGCATATTATGCAATCTATCTGCAATTTTGATTAAAATTACACGTACATCATCATGTAATGTCAGAAGCATTTTTCTAAAATTCTCTGCTTGAATACTTACATCTTGGTCCGTTTTAACTTTAGCTATTTTGGTAAGGCCTTCAACAATTTTAGCAATACTTGGGTTGAACATTTTTTCAATGTCTTGTACTGTAATGTCTGTGTCTTCAACTACGTCGTGCATTAAAGCAGCAGCAATTGAAGTTGCTCCAAGACCAATATCTCTTGCTACTATTTTTGCAACAGCAATTGGGTGAAATATATAAGCTTCGCCTGATTTTCTTCTTTGATCTTTATGTGCATCAACAGCAACATCAAAAGCTTTTCGGATTAGTTTTTTGTCTTCAGCACTAAGGGTTTGGTAACTTATACGAAGAAGTTCTTTGTATTCTTGCGCAATTGCCTTGTTTTCAACTTCTATATCTATCTCGGTCATAGTAGGTCTTTAAACACTAAAGTTATAACAAAGATATGGACTGTGCAATAGATTTAAAGCAATTAAGTTGAATTGAAATAGTTATTTAAAATTCCTTTGTCTTTTTGCTTCAAATAGTAAAATTGCAGCTGCTACAGAAACATTCATAGAATCGATTTCACCTTGCATAGGAATAATAATATTTTGTGTGGTATTATCTCTAAATGTTTGAGAAACACCAGTTGCTTCTGTACCCACAACTAATGCAGTTGCCGAAATATAACTTTCTTTATGGTATTCGTTTGAGTTTTGAAGTGTTGCGCTGTAAATAGCAATGTTGTTTTCTTTTAAAAACGCAATTGCTTCTTCTGTAGTACAAACAGCAATTTGATTGGTAAACACACAACCAACGCTAGAGCGAATATTATTTGGATTGTAAATGTCACTTTTAGGATTGGCAATAATAACTGCATCGATATTTGCAGCATCAGCAGTACGTAACATTGCGCCAATATTTCCAGGTTTTTCAATGCTTTCTAAAACTAAAATTAACGGATTTTTTTTTAATTTTAAATCAGACAATTGTAACGATTTGCTTTTTGCAACCGCAATTATTCCTTCTGTTGAATCTCTGTAGGCTAATTTTTGATAAACGTCTTTTGAAATTTCAATAACGTTTAACTGTTGATTTGTTAATTTGTTAATTTGTTCTTCAGAAATAATTTCAGGTAAAAATAAAATAGTTTCTAATTCATAGTTTCCTTTTAAAGCCAATTCAATTTCACGTTTCCCTTCAATTAAAAAAGTACCCGTTTGTTTACGACTTTTTGCTTTTTCTTGAAGTTGTACAAGCGATTTAATAAAAGGATTTTGAACTGAAGTAATTTGTTTCATGAAACGTTTTATTTAGTTGCAAAACTACAAAAAAAAAGCCTTTTCAATTTGAAAAGGCTTTATGTAATTATTTGTTTGAATTCTCGTTTTCGTATTTTCCTTTATAACGTTCGTAAAGTTCAGTTTGGTGACTTTCTAAACTTATTTCTCTACCGTCTATAAAAGCTTTTGTAATGGTGTTCGTTCTCATGTCTAAAGCATCTCCGTTTGAAATAAATAGAGTAGCGCTTTTACCACTTTCTAACGAACCGTAATTATCATCGATACCTAAAATTTTAGCAGTATTTAAAGTAATTAATTTCAAAGCTTCTTCTTTACTTAATCCCCAAGCTGCGCAAGTACCAGCATAAAACGGTAAATTACGAGCTTGCATACGTTCCATATCTCCAGAGTTCTCTAAACCAACTAAGATTCCTTTGTCCACTAATAATTTGGCGTTTTTATAAGGAAGGTTTACATCTTCATCCTCTAAAACTGGTAAGTCATGCACACGTCTTAATAGGACTGAAATATTATTTTCTTTTAATAAATCAGCAACTTTATAAGCATAATATCCACCAACAATTGTCATATTTTTGATGTTGTTCTTTATCTTGAATAAAACAGCATCGATAATTTCTTTTTCTCCATTTGCATGAATGAAAAGTGTTTTTTCTCCAGATTCGATTCCTTTCATAGCTTCATAAGGAATGTCTCTCTTTGCATTTGTGGATTTTAAATATGCAGAGGCATTATTGTAAAATTCTTGCACTTCTTTAAGTTGTTCGTCGTATTTTTTATTTGGTTGAATTGCTCCTCCGTCAGACCAAGAACGAGAATAGCTTCTTGGCCAATTTAGATGAATTCCTCCATTTTCTTTAATAACAGCATCTTCCCAATTCCAAGCATCTAATTGAACAACAGAAGAAGTTCCAGAAATCCTTCCGCCTCTAGGAGTAATTTGAGCAACTAAAACTCCATTTGGACGCATAGTTTCTACTAAAACAGATTCTGTATTATAAGCGATTAAACTTCTAATATGCGGATTGAATTCGCCCATTTCGCTTTCGTCATCAGAAGCTCTTACGGCATCAATTTCTACTAAACCTAAAGTGGTGTTTGGAGCAATAAAACCAGGGTAAATTTGTTTACCTGAAGCATCAATAGTAACATCATGTTTCATTGGTTTCATAACTCTTGCGTCGCCAATTGCACCTATTTTTCCGTTAACGATAGAAATTAAACTATTTTCAATTACTTCTCCATTTCCTAAATGTGCTTTTCCGCCCATAATAAGAATGCTTTTGGTTTGTTTTGAAGCAGGAGTTTGTTGTGCAAAAGCCAAACAACTCATTAATAATAAAAGAATATATTTTTTCATTTTGAATGTTTTTATGTTATTAAAAAATCAATTTTTAATTGTGTAATTCCATTGTGTCACAATGGTAATGTTTGATTTCTTTTTTAACAGGTGCTTGTGTTTTTAAACCTTTGTTTTTAGCTTCTAACATAGCATTGATAAGTTCACTTCTTTCTTTTTGAATCGTATTTAAATTTTCTTGTTCTTTATTTAAATCATAGAAAATTGCTCCTTCAATAATTGTTTTTTCAGCTTTTGCATAAATAGAAAGCGGATTATCAGTCCATAAAACAACATCTGCATGTTTTCCTACTTTAATGCTGCCAATTTTATCATCTACTTGTAAAATTTTAGCAGGGTTTAACGTTACAAAATTCCAAGCTGTTTCTTCTGAAACGTCACCATATTTTACTGCTTTAGCTGCTTCTTGATTTAATCTTCTTGACATTTCTGCATCATCAGAATTAATAGAAACTAAAACCCCTTGACTGTTCATTAAGGCTGCATTATAAGGAATGGCATCGTTTACTTCAAATTTATAAGCCCACCAATCTGCAAATGTAGACCCTGCAACGCCATGTTCAGCCATTTTATCGGCTAGTTTATAACCTTCTAAAATGTGTGTGAATGTTTGGATTTTGAATCCGTATTTATCGGCAACTTTCATTAACATATTAATTTCAGATTGAACATAAGAGTGACAAGTAATAAATCTTTTCTTGTTCAAAATTTCACCTAAAACTTCCATTTCAATATCAAAACGAGGCATTATTTTATTCTTACCTTTTTTCGATTTGAATTCTTTCCATTCCTTTTCGTATTCTAAAGCTCTTGTGAAATAATCTTCGTATACTTGCTCAACACCCATACGAGATTGTGGAAAACGATTTCTAGCATTATCACCCCAGTTTGATTGTTTTACGTTTTCACCTAATGCAAATTTTATGTACTTAGGAGCTTCTTTCATAATCATTTCATCTGGAGTATAGCCCCACTTTAATTTTATAAAAGCAGCACGACCTCCAATAGGATTTGCAGAACCGTGTAATAAATTTGCAGAAGTAACTCCGCCAGATAAATTTCTGTAGATATTGATGTCATCTGAATTTACAACATCTTCAATGGTAACTTCAGCAGAAGAATTTTGGCCACCTTCGTTAACTCCATTAGAAATTGCAATATGTGAATGTTCATCGATAATTCCGGCTGTTAAGTGTTTACCAGTTCCATTAATTTCAAGAGCACTTTTAGCAGAAAGATTTTTCCCGATTTTAGTAATTTTCCCGTTTTCAATTAAAACATCAGTTTCTGTTAGGTTCCCTTCTTTTTCACCTGTCCAAACGGTTGTGTTTTTAACTAAAATGGTTTGTTGTTTTGGTTTTTCATTGTTTCCAAAGGGTAAGTTTGGATAAGTTACTGCCACCATTTCTGGAACTATTTTTTTATCTTCTTTTTTATCTTCATCTTTCTTTTCTAAAACGTCTTTTTTAGTTGCTGTCCAAGAAGATTCTTTTCCATTTTCTAAAACTACTTTTCCTTGTAGTTGATTGTTGATTTTAGTTCCTGTAAAACGTAAATACTCCGATTTCAAAGTGTCTTTTGTACGAATAACAAAAGATAACCAAGGCTCATTAAAAGATAATTTCGTTCCGTAATTAATACTGTCTTTAGAAACCTTTCCGTCCAGTTTTTCTAATTCACCTTTAATGTTTAATTCAAAAGTTTCATTGTTAAAAGCTAAATCATATTTACCTCTAATATCATCAGTGTCCATTTTATTGATTACTGAACGATTTCCTTGAACCCAGTTTTCATTAATTTTAGCATCGTCCTCAAAAATGTCTTTCGAAGTAATAATAAAATTTGCCAATTTCCCTTTTCCTAAACTTCCAATTGAACTTGACTGTTTAAGTATTTTTGCTGGATTTTCAGTTAATGCAGCAATTGCTTTTTCTTTCGGGAAACCATAAAAAACAGCTTTTCTTAAATTGGTTAGAAAATCTTCTGGTTTTTTGTTATCTGAAGCAGTTAAAACAAAATTTATGTTGTTTTCTGCTAATATCTTTAAGTTAAAAGGGGCTTGATTCCAAAATTTCATATCGCTCACACTAACTTGTTGCGCTAAATAAGAATCAGAAACATCATATGCATCTGGGAAATTAAGAGGAATAATATAAGTAGCTCCCGTTTTTTTAATTTCGTCTATACGCTCAAATTCATTTCCACTTCCTTTAATTATATAGTTAACTCCAAATTCTTTACCAATTTTAGCTGCTCTTAGACTACTCAGTTTATCGTTGGCTTCAATAATTTGAACTAAATTTTTATTAGCATTAAAACTTTCTAACGATAAATCTTTTGTAGTAGAAAAGCCTTTACTGTACCATTCAGCATCATGATATACTTGTCTTATTAGAGCCATTCCACCCATTAATGAAGAAGGGTAAGATTGTTTGGTGAAATTACTACGCTTAAAAGTAAAATGCTGTGATATTTTAGTATTTAAAATACGAGTTGCATTATTTGTATCGTCATTAAGCGTCCAAAGTAATCCAGTACCAGCAATAATTCCATCGTTATGGTGACTTAAAACTGTTCCGAAACCTATATTTCTTAATGATTCAGCAGTTTTTGAATCATAATTTGTGTTTTCAAAAGCATTATATTCTGGTTTTACATGATCGTTCCAGTAAAAACCATCTCTTGAAGAATCATATTGTGGAGTAAAATTTCCATTAGGCCTTTGAGCAGGTTTTTGGATGCCAAATTCACTAAATAAATCAATAAAGGATGGGTAGATGGTTTTTCCCGTTGCATCTATAATTGCTGCGTTTTTAGGAATGCTAATATTTGTACCAACATCAATAATTTTATCTTCCTTTATTAATAAAGTTGCCTTCTCAATTTTATTAGTTGATGAAATGTAAATTGTTGCATTTGTAATTGCAGTATAATTTTTGAAAGTTTGTTTTACACCGTCATTTTTTGGAAAATAATCTTGTGCTTGCAAACTAATGCTAAAACAAATTAAGAGTAGTATTTTGTAAAATTTCATATTTTTTTACTTAAAATTTTTGCTAAATATAATGATTAATATAAAGAAAGAAGTTGAAAAAATCTCTCATGAGTAAAATTTAACAATTGTTAAAACATTTTATTTTACATCTATCGAGTTAAGTACAAATAACCTGTTAATGGTTCTGAATAATTAGGGTCATTAAGGTATAGAATATAATAATAAGTTCCTGCAGGAGCATCATCTGGACCAACAGATTTTAAAACTTTTCCATCCCAATCAGGCAGACTGTTGTCGCCTGTCCAAATATGTCTGCCCCAACGGTTGTATATTTCTATTTTAAAATTCACAAAAATATCTCGTAAACCTTCAATGAAAAAACCGTCATTTAATCCATCGTTATTTGCAGAAACAGCATTGAAAACTTCGGGAGGACAATTTCTTGTTCTTAGTTTAAAAGAAGTAATACTAAAACAAAATTCATTTTCAATTCTAATAAAAATTTCTTTAGGTGTTGTTAGAGATTCGTAGTTAGTTGTATTGAAAATTTCATTTATATTCAAAACGGCATCGTTATAACTTTCATGAAAAGTAACAATATGAGACGGGTCACTTTTTACAAGCTCTTCATAGTTTGAAAAATCAAATATTGCTCTTGTTAACCCTAAATTACATGATAGTAAATCTGTTAAAAAATTAAAAGTTGGAGAAATTTTAAGGTCTATTAAAGCTTCAAACGTATTGTTTGTTTCTAAAAGTTCTGAAACAATACCTGTTCCTGTTCCATTATCGTCAACAACAGCTGTAAGAGTAAAGTTAGTTGAAACTGCACTAGGTATATTTAATACTACAGAGCCGTTTTCACTTCCTCCAATAGGAATATCATTTTGAGTATAGAAAGTTCCTAAAACGGTATTTTGAATGTAAAAAGTGATAGGCGTGTTTGCAGGTAAAAATTCTGTACTGTTAACATTGAAAACCGTATAGTCAACTTCTATCATTCCAGTATTACATTCTGTTGTGTAACTATTTAGAACTATTGTCGCATCAGGTAATTGACTGTTAAGTTTAGTGACAATTGCATTAATCATTACATAATCTTGGCTTGATGTTAATGAAATGTCTGCAGTTGTATCACCAACAGCGATGTTGTTTTGAATATTATAAATATCCAAATCCATATTGTAAAGAGTGTTTGATCCTGTTACACTATTTGTACTGTTAAAAGCATTATTACTTGGGTTTAAAGGTGGATTGCTTAAAACATTTCCATTTATAGTTAATGACTCGTTATTTGCTATCCCAACATCACCTTCCCAAGCAAGGAAACCAATTTTTGCATCAAAATTATCTATAACATTTAAGCTGCTTAATGTAATGTCAATTCTATCTGGAACAGCTTGCATTCCATCATAAATATTCAATTGGTTTAATGGAAGTGTATTGTTTTGGTAAACGACAATAATTGCCCAACCTCCAAAATTGGTTCTATTTTGAAAATATTGAGGAATTTCAGCGGTTAAATCTAAGTCGGAAAGTGTATAAGTACCGTTGCCTGTTGCTTGAACTTGTGCAGTGATATCTTTAAAAGCGCTAAAATGTGGCCATCCTGAACTTGCTTGTACAATTGAAAAAGTTCTATCCGGTGTTATATCAATTCCATTTAGTTGAACATCAAAATCTCCAGTTCCACACCCTGCCCAATATAAATACGCTCTTTCAATTACATCACTAGGTCCTAATGCTAAGTTTGCCGATGAGCTAGTTAGGATTGTTGGTGTTGACATAAACGAATTTTCATTGGTGTTTAATGTGTTTCCAACAAATGTGAAATCATAACGACCGTTAATTTGCGTATATAAAGAGATATCCTGTGAAAAAAGTGATTCAGGAATTAATAGGCAAAATAAGAATAGGGAAAGCGTAATTTTTTTTATCATGAAAAATAAATAAATATTTCTGTACCAATATAATAATTTTTATTAGAAAATAGTAAAAACTGCTGTCGAAGAATTAAAAAATTAGTAATTTTCCGAAAATTAATTTCAATTGGGTAACTACAAAGTTCAGCGATATCAATCAAGCCAATATAACGATTGGAATACATTTGTTGCAAATGCTAAGAATGCAACATTTTTATTTCATCGCGACTTTATGGAATATCATGAAAATAGTTTTGATGATTTTTCCCTGATGATTTTTGATGAGAAAGAAAAACTAGTTGCTGTTTTACCTGCTCATAAATTAGGAAAGACTCTTTATTCACATCAAGGTTTGACTTACGGCGGACTTGTTTTAAGTTCGAAAATAATTTTATCGGAGGTTGTTTTAATTGTGAAAAATATTTTAGAATTTTTACATAAAAACACCATTTCTAGAGTTGAGTTAAAAATAATTCCATCAATTTATAATACTTTTCCATCAGATGAAATGGAATACATTTGCTTTCTTTTGGATGCCAAATTAGATAGGAGAGATGCATTAGCAGTTTTAGATATTACTAATCAAATTTCAGTTTCTAGAGTTCGTAAAAGAGGAATTGAAAAAGGTAAAGTAAACAGTTTAGTGGTTAAAGAAGAAAATGATTTCACATCTTTTTGGAATGTATTATTAATTCCAAACTTAAAAGAGCGTTATAATGCAAAGCCTATTCATTCGTTAGCTGAAATAACTTATTTGAAATCTAAATTTCCAAAACAAATTAAGCAATATAATGTTTATCAGAATGATAAAATTGTTGGCGGAGTTACTGTTTTTGAAACAAATAATGTAATTCATCCTCAATATATTTCTGGTAATAAAGCTTTTAATAACGAGCTAGGGGGGCTTGATTTTTTATACCATCATTTAATTTCATCTGTATATAAAAATGAGAAGTATTTTGATTTTGGAATTTCAAATGAAAATCAAGGAAGACAAGTAAATGAAAGTTTACATTATTGGAAAGAAAGTTTTGGAGCGAGAACAATTGTTCAAAATTTCTATTCCATTGAAACCGATTCTTTTTCTAAATTAGACAATGTTTTAATATGATAAAATTTCTCGATTTAAAGAAGGTAAATCAACCTTTTGAAACTGCGTTCAAACAAAAAATGGAACAATTTTTAGAAGGCGGCTGGTACATTTTGGGAAGTGAAGTAAAACTTTTTGAAGAAAATTTTGCACAGTATTGTGGAGCAAAACATTGTATAGGTGTTGGTAATGGTTTAGATGCTTTAGTTTTAATTTTTAAAGCCTATATTCAGGTAGGAAAGTTACAAAAAGGGGATGAAGTCATTGTTCCTTCAAATACATATATCGCAACAATTTTAGCTGTTCTTGGAGCTGATTTAGTTCCGGTTTTGGTTGAACCAAAATTAGAAACGTTTAATATAAATTCCGATTTAATCGAAGAAAAAATATCGGATAAAACCAAAGCTATTTTACCAGTACATTTATACGGTCAATTAGCAGAAATGGAAGAAATTCAATCAATTGCTGAAAAACATAATTTATTAGTAATTGAAGATGCTGCTCAAGCGCATGGAGCAATTGGAATCGGAAATCAAAATATGAGAGCCTATAGTTTTTATCCAGGAAAGAACTTAGGTGCTTTAGGCGATGCCGGAGCAATAACCACAAATGATGATGCATTAGCTGAGGTTTTGTTTTCTCTTCGAAATTATGGTTCGAAAGTGAAATATGAAAACGAAATAATTGGAGTTAATTCGCGTTTAGATGAACTTCAAGCTGCTTTTTTAAATGTTAAAATACCAGAATTAGATAAAGAAAATCAAATTCGAAGAAAAATTGCAAAACGATATTTATCTGAAATTAAAAATAATAAAATAGTTCTTCCTTTTTGGGATAATTCAGAAAATCATGTTTTTCATTTGTTTGTAATTCGGACAGCAAACAGAAATGAATTGAAAGAATATTTACTTAAAAACGGAATTGAAACGATGATTCATTATCCCATTCCGCCACATAAACAAAAAGCATTAAAAAATTGGAATTGTTTGTCTTTTCCTATTGCAGAAAAAATTCACGATGAGGTTTTAAGTATTCCATTAAATGGAGCGCTGAATCAAATAGAAATCGATAGAATAATCACAACTTTAAATAATTATTAATTTGAGTTGGATAAAAAGTATAGCAAAATCACCCTTGTTTAAAATCGCGAGTTTTAATAGCGCAAGTCTATTGGTGCGTATTTTTACAGGCTTACTTTCGTCGAAAGCGATTGCTTATTTTATTGGTCCATCTGGCATGGCTTTAATGGGGAATTTTAGAAATTTTAGTTCAACATTAGAAGCTGTTGGAATTCTTGGTTTTCAAAATGGAATTGTTAAAACAGTTGCAGAAAATCAAGCAGATAAAGAAAAAGTCTATTCGTTACTAACAACTGTTTTTTATACTTTATTGATTACTTCTTTATTGTTGATTTTTACCGTTTTAATTGGTTCAACTTATTTCTTAAAATCTATTTTAAACGGAAATGAAACCTATTTATTAGCCTTACAAATATTAGCTTTTACAATACCTTTTACAATATTACATTTGTTTTTTGTTTCGGTTATCAATGGTCTTAGTGCATATAAAAAAGTAATTAACATAACTATTTTTAGTTATATAGCCGGACTTATAATTTCGATTTTCTTAATGTGGAAATTTACCGTTTTAGGTGCTATGATTTCGGTATCTATTGTTTCATTTTTGTTATTCTGTTTCTCGGGATTTTATTTCTTGAAACAATTCTCATTAAAAGAAGTTTTAAACCTTCAGTATTTTGATTTTCAACAAATTAAAAGAGTGGTAGTTTTTGCTTCAATGACTTTGTTTTCATCTATTTTAACACCAATTGTTTACATTTATATTCGAAAATTAATAATTGCTTCACAATCAATTGAAGCTGCAGGTTATTATGAGGCTATGAGCAGAATATCTAGTTTTTACATGATGTTTATTACTACTTTAGTGAGTTTGTATTATTTACCAGAGCTTTCTAAGACTTCCTCTTTAAGTGAAAATAAACCATTAATTCGTCAGTTTTACAAAACCATTTTACCTGTTTTTGGTTTCGGATTGGTTTTAATGTATTTTTTGAAAGATATTGTAATTCTTATTTTGTTTACCAAAGATTTTTCTGCAGTTTCAAATTTGTTCTTTTGGCAGTTATTAGGCGATTTTTTTAGAGCAGCAGCATTAATATTAGCGATTCAGTTTTTTGCTAAAAAGTTGGTTAAACCTTATTTTATTACTGAAATAATTTCGTTTAGTATTTTAATTTTTTCAAGTTATTTTGGGATTCAGTATTTTGGAGCTGAAGGTGCGGTAATGGCTTATGCTGTTACTTATTTTTTATACTTTGTTGTAGTTGGTTTTTATTTTAGAAAAATGATATTTTAAATGAAGAAGCTAAAAAAAATAATTCAGTTTCTAAACCAAAGAGAAGTAAAGTTATTATTACTCATTGGATTTTTGACACGTACTATATTGTTTTTAATGTATTTAAAAATTACAAAAGTCCCTGATAGTTGGAGTTATATGGAATTGTCAGAGTATATTCTAAGATTAGATTTATCAGGCTATATTGGCTGGAGAAGTCCAGGTTATCCAATATTAATTGCTTTGGCATTTGGCACTATGAAAATAACTATGTTGTGCCAATTTTTAATTGGACTTTTTACATTGTGTTTTTGGTATGCAACTTTAATAGAATTACAATTTTCAAAAAAACAAAGCTTCTGGATTGTTCTATTCATGAACAGTTTATTGTGTTATTTTTTCTTTGAAACTGCTATTTTAGTAGAATCTTTCGTTGTTTTTATTTTTAGCATTATCTTCTGGATGCTTTCTAAAAAGTATTTAGAGCAGCCTACTTTTAAGCAATTATTATTCATTGGACTTGTGTTAGGTTTTTTGGTTTTAATAAAGCCATTTTACGCTTACTTTCCTTTTTTGTTTTACGGATTATATACTTTAAAAGCATTCCGTTTTAAAAATATTATTAATCGAAGAATCATTATTTTGGTTTTTCCTTTAATAGCTTATTTTGGTTGGTCTTATGTAAATGAAATGAATACAGGTTATTTTGTTTCAACTACTTATTTTGGTTTAAATATTTCTCAAAACTGTGTTTATTTTGTAGAGAAAGCACCTGAAAAATACAAATGGATTAAAGAGCCATATATTAAATATAGAGATGAAGCAATTAAAGAAAATAAAGATGTCGCAATGTCTATTTGGTATGCTTATAACGACAGTGTTTTTAATAAATATTATACTAATTTTCCCGATTTATCAAACGAGTTGGGGAAATTTGGAAAAGAGACAATTGCTAATAATCAAAGTGAATTTTTTGAGCAAGTTATTTCAAAATCATTTTTAGATTTTTGGAAAGTATTTGACATGAAACCTTTTGTAAAATTTGATAATTCATATGTAGATTCTATTGTTGGTTTGGTATGGAAAATTCAAAGTAGCATCATTCAAATTTTTAAATTGGTTTTTGTTGGTTTGATGTTTTTCTATCTTTATTTGTTTTTTAAAAATCGAAAAATCACATTTGAACTAATAATTATTACTCTTGTTTTTGCAAGTGCTGTTTTACAAGCTTTAGTAACTTTTGGAAACAACAGTAGGTTTAGTTTTCCATTTGAATTTGCAATGATTGTAGTTGTTTTACTTTTTTTGAAGAACCATGTTAAAGCAAATTGTAAATTAAAAAAGTAAATTTATCGTTGTAGATAACTGTAAGTAGAATTGCTATTATTACCGAAGTAGTAAAAGCTTTTAGATTTCTTTGTTTTATATTTTTATTCAGAAAAATATATTTAATTATTATACCAAGTATAATTGTATAGAAAAATATATTTGTTAAAATCATAAATGAATAACCAAAGTTTATTATTGAACTTATTCCATCTTGGCCTTCAGCAAAAGATTGATTACAATTTAATAGAATGATAATTAAATAAATCCAACTATATCTTTTTTTCATATTCATTATTTTAAATAACTCCCCAAGTCTTTAAATAAGTACTTGCAATAGTTTTATAATGATGTTCTTTTTCAATAAACGCTTTTGCGTTTTTTGAAATTTCTAAAATTAAATCCGGATTTTCAATTAACAAACTCAGTTTTTCTACAATATCATTTTCATCAGGAAGTGCGTTTACACAAACCTCATTTTCGCTTAAATGATAGTGTTGTAAAAATTCGGTTTCAGCACCCGTAAAAACGACTTTGCCTTTTGTCATGGCTTCTAAAGCATTATAACCTTGGTCATAAGCATATATTTGATCTAGTAAAATATGTGTTTTGTTGTAAATGGAAATGTATTCGTTATACGGAATGTTTTCAGTGATAATTACTTCAACTTTCTCTGTGTATTTTGTTTGAATAATCTCAAGAGCTTTTTCAAAATAAGGAATCCCTTTTTTTAAATAACTCAATCTATTTATTCCTAGGAAGATAATAATTTTATCATCAATTTTTAAAGGAGAATATTCAATTTTGTCTGTATTTATTGGGTTTGGAATAAATGTAGTCTTGAAACCCATTTTTTGCATTGGAATTTGATAATCCAAATCCGATGTGATGATGTTTTGACAATTCTCATTTAGCCAATTAAACGTTTTTCTATATTCTGAAGTAATGTATTTCAACGGAAAATGGAACTGTTTTTTATGTGATTTGTTTGCAAAGTAAGGCGTTAAAATAGAATATTTCATTTCGTTTTTTAGCAAATATTCAATAACCGGAGTTTCATCCCCACAAACTAATAAACTTCTCGATTTAATTTTTGCAAACAATCTCTTATATAAAAAGCGAGACAGAAAAGTATACGTTTCTAATGCATCTGAATTAATTAATTGTACATGATCAAATTTGGTCAGTTTAGGAATTAAAAAGTAAAAACGAATAGCTTTTTCAATTTTTTCAAAATCAATAGAAGTTATTTTTCGAATTCCTTTAAATATTATGTTTCCTAACTTAGTTTTGTTACAAGTTTTTGCATAAATAGAATAGTCTACAGGAAATTGTTTGAATTTGTCACCACAACCAATTATAATCACTTCATGGTCTAAAGAAACCAACCCTTCTTTCAAAGAGTTATGTAATCGACTGTATTCGCCAAGTAATAAAATTTTCATTGAATGTTTTAAATTCTAAAATTTGAAATCTAAATTTCTATCTTTGTGTAAATATAGTACAATTGATAAAAACCTATCACAAATCGGATATTGAAATTTTAATTGCGACAATGAATCGATCTAATCTCGATTTTTTGCAATCTATGTTTATGTTTTCTGGTTTTTACAATTTCAACATTATAATTGTCAATCAAACTACAAATGATACTATTCTGAAATCAGATTATGACACTATAAAAGTAATTAATGTGTTTGAGAAAGGCTTGTCTAAAAGTAGAAATATTGCCATTCAAAATTCGAGTAAAGATATCCTTCTTCTTGCAGATGACGATGTTGTTTTTGAGTTGGGTTTTGAAGATAAAATTTTAAAAGAGTTTAATTCACATATTAATTTTGATGGATTTAGATTTAAATTTAAAAATGAGTTAGGGAAATTTGTTAAGAAATACCCGTTAAGATTTCAGGGAAAATTAAATTGGTTTGAAGTCTTAAAGACCTCTTCAATTGAGTTGGTTTTTAAAAGAGAAAGTATTTACAATTCAGTTTGTTTTGATGAAAATTTTGGTTTAGGCAGTATGTTTTCTATGGGAGAGGAGGCAGTTTTTTTAGCTGATGCTAAAAGGAAAAAATGCAAAATTGGTTTTGTTCCTCATACGTTGATGATGCATAATGGTTTTACAACATCAAGCAAAATAGAGCAAGATTTACTTTATTTTAATCAAGGAGCTGTTTTTTATCGTATTTTCAATAAAAAGTACTTATTTTGGGTGTTTTTAAAACTGTTTTTTGATTTAATACACGGTAAAATTACCTTTTCAAATATTGGTTCTTTACTTAATCAAGCTATAAAAGGAAAAAATAAATATGCAAAACATATCAGACTGTAAATTACTTCAAATACCTAAAATTGAAGATCCAAGAGGAAATCTTTCGGTTATAGAAAATGATGTAATTCCTTTTCCTATAAACCGGGTTTATTATTTATACGATGTGCCTAGTGCTGCTGAACGTGGTGGTCATTCTCACATTGAGCAACAAGAGTTTTTAATTGCACTTTCAGGCAGTTTTGATGTTATCCTTAACGATGGAAATGAACAAAAAACGGTTACTTTAAACAAACCATTTGAGGGGTTATTAATTACCAATGGAATTTGGCGCGAATTAAAAAACTTTTCTTCGGGTTCGGTTTGTTTAGTTATTGCTTCTGATGTTTTTAAAGAAGAAGATTATATTAGAGGTTTTGAAGATTTTTTAAAATCTAAAAACTAATTCCTTTTTTTAGCAACCAATTTTTCAATTTGAAAAGAGTATTTAAAATACTTGAAGGTGTTTTAAAAAGGACTTTTATCATAAAAGATAGATTTTCGTTCGCAACATCATTTAAATAAAAACGAACTTTTTCTTCGTTACCAATTATTTTATAATGTTTTGCATAAAATATTCGATGAAAATCCAAAAAATTTTTCAAATGTGGGTTTTCCTTTTCTTCGAATTCAAACTGTTTAAAGTCCATTAATTTCATAGTTTTAAAACTGTTTTTAGAAAGTGTATTTGGTAAATAGTTGTTGTAGATTGCCGTGATTTTATTGTGTACTGCAATTGGGTATTTAATTCCAATTTTTGTCCATAATTCTAAATCTTGCCCATTAGTTATTCCTTCAGTGAAACAATTCATTTCGATTAGAATTTTTTTAGGAATCATTTGGTTCAACGTAATGTTTATTTTAAACGGATGATTAGACGCAAAATAGTTATTTAAAATTCCATTGAAGTCTTGAGGAATATCTTTAAAAACCGGATTTATAACGGAGTTTTTTGTGTTTTTAATTTGGTATCTAGAACAGTAAGAACCGCAACTAGGATATTGCTCTGAGAGTTTAATTAATTCTTCTAAATGATTGGGAAACCAATAATCATCAGCATCTAAAAAAGCAATAAATTCACCATTACTTTTTTCAATTCCTAAATTTCGAGCAGCAGCAGCGCCTTTGTTTTCTTGAGAATAAATTTGAATTCTTGAATCTTCAAACTTTGAAAGGACTGATAGACTATTGTCAGTTGAACCATCGTTAATAATTATAATTTCATAATTGGTAAAGATTTGTTGTAAAACAGAATTTAGAGTTTCATTTAGAATAAAACCTTTATTAAAAACCGGAATTACAACTGAAATTTGTACCATAATTATTTTTTAGCAATTAATACGGTTTCGTTTTCCGCTAACCCTAAATATACATTTTCATCAAAATGTTTTACATCAACAGAAAAACCACTTTTTTCTAATCGTTCTTTTAATCCATTTATTGAATAAAAACGAACATGATCTTCTTGTCCGAAATGAATTAATCGTTCCGATTCAGAAGTTATAGAATAATCTTCATAAATTTCTCCGTCTTTGAAAGGAGTTTGTATAAGAATTGTTCCGTTTGGTTTTAAAACTCTATACAATTCCTGTATTGCTTTAGAATCTTCAATTACATGTTCTAAAATATGGTAACAAATAATTAAATTATAAGTTTCATTGGCCTGAGAAATTTTTGTAATATCGAATTTTACATCTGAAATAAAATCTCCAGATAAATCAGAAGCTGTATAGTTAATGTTTTTTATTTTTTTCCATTTACGAAATAAACTTCGTGAAGGTGAAAAGTCTAAAACCGTAATCTGATCTTTCATATAATCTTCAGAAATTAACCACCATAATCTTCTATCACGAGATAAACTTCCGCATTTAGGACATAAATTATCATCGTTTAAAATTGTGGTCCATGTTTTTGCCTCAAAATCACAAACAGTACATTTATGTTTATTCCCAGATTTGTTTAACGCATAAATACTTCTCAAATAAGGTTCTATTTGAAAAAGTGCTTTTCTAGGTAAAATAAAGTGAACTATTTTTTTTAATGATTGATACATGAGCAGCATTTGAAACAAAAATACATTAATTTTTGTTATTCTTTTAGAGAACATAAATATCCAATTCTGTACGCATTAAAGATGCCAAGTGAAGGATTACTACTTAGTATTTGTTTTCGGAAAATATTTTTAAAAAGTTTAAATCCTAATCTAACAATATATATTGATCCAGTGTTTTTTAAAAAGACATAGAGTTTTAAAATAGAAACAAATTCGGGGCTTATTTTTTTTGAAGCAAAAAGAATTAAAAGACTTTTCAGACTTTCTTCAGTTTTATTTAAATACTTTTTGCTTTCATCAATATCATCATGTAATATTGGGTTTTCAATATGATTTACTTTACTCTTAATTTTGCTTAATTCATACGAAAACTGAGTATCATCATGTCCATAAAGGGTAATTTCTGGATCGAATTTTACTTTGTTGAATTCTGATTTTAAAATTAAAGTATTGTTGAATAACAAACATTTATATGGATTTTTTAATCGTTCTGTAGCAGTTTTGTCTTCAATGAACTTTCCATATTTCCATCTTAACTTTTGCTCATCAGAAGGGCAAACTTCAGAATGAATTCGTCCTCCATAAATTACTTCGAAATCTTTTGTATTGTCAATGTAATTTTGAATGTAATTTTGTTGATTTATTTTAGAATCACCATCAATAAAAAGTAACCACTTGTATTTTGCTTTTTCGGCAAGTAAATTTCTGTTTTGTCTATGTGCAACATTTTGTTTTAAAGAAATAAAAGAACAATTGGGTAATTGATTTATTTCTTCATTTAATGTATTCAATATTGAGTTTGAAGCGTCGTCTTGACAAATAATTTCATATTCAATTCCACAATTCACACATTGTTCATTTAGTTCATGTGCTAAGTTATAAGCATTGTAATTGTAAATTGGAATTAAAATAGAAAGCATTAAACTGTTCTTTGAACCACTTCAAATACCTTTCCTTCGTCAAATTTCAACGTTTTTGAAGGGTATTTTAGTAATAAAGCGTAATCATGCGTTGCCATAATTATTGTTTTACCAGTTGCATTTATGTTTTTTAAGACTTGCATTACTTCAGAACTTGTTTGAGGGTCAAGGTTTCCTGTCGGCTCATCAGCTAATATTAATTCTGGATCGTTTAACAAAGCTCTTGCAATTGCAATACGTTGCTGCTCTCCACCAGATAATTGATGAGGCATTTTAGATTGATAGTTTTTCATTCCTACTTTGTCTAAAACTTCGTCAATTTTTACATTCATTTCTTCCTTTTCAATCCAACCGGTTGCTTTTAAAACAAAAAGTAGATTTTCTTTTACATTTCTATCTGGTAAAAGTTTAAAGTCTTGAAATACAACACCTAGTTTTCTTCTTAGATATGGAATGTCATTTTCTTTTAAGGTTTTTAAATCATAATCAACAATTTGTCCTTCACCTTCTGTTAAAGTTAAATCAGCATAAAGTGTTTTTAAAAAACTACTTTTTCCTGCTCCAGTTTTTCCAATTAAATAGATAAAATCTCCTTTGTTAACTTCCAAATTAATATTAGTTAATATAGGGTTTTTTTCTTGAAAAATAGAAACGTCTTTTAATGAAAGAATGGTATGTGACATAATGAAATTCTGATTTAATGTGTAAATGTAATAACTATATTTTCGCTTTCAAAATATAAACTTAAATATGATGTAAATTATTATAACGGTTTTAAAAAAATGTTAATAATATTTTACAATAATATGTTAATCTCTTACGTTAATAGGTATATAAAATCTATATTTGAAAGCAATAAAACAAGGCCAAATGATTCCAATAATTAGACTAAGATTTCTGTTTTTATTTTTAATTTCATTTTCAGTATTTGGACAACAATCGTCTATTTATACGCATGAATTAAAAGAATTTGATAACGCACTTGCTTTGTATAAAGATATGCAATATCAATCTGCTCAAATTTTATTTGACAAAGTAAAAAGTCAAGTTAATAATCAAGAAGTAAAAGCAGACTGTGCTTACTATATTGCAAATTGTGCGATTCGCTTAAATCAAATGGGTGCTGACGCTTTAATTGAAAGTTTTGTAGAAGATTATCCTACAAGCACAAAGCAAAATCAAGCTTATATTGAAGTTGCACATTATTATTTCGATCAAGGGAATTATCCGCAGTCATTAGCTTGGTTTGATAAAGCTAATACAGAATCGATGTCTTATTCTGATTTAGAAAAATATAATTTTCAAAAAGGTTATGCTTATTTTGTAGCTAAAAATACTAAAGAAGCAACTAAGTATTTTAATAAGGTTATCAATTCTAAAACTTTTGGAAGTCAGGCTAAATATTATTTAGGTTATCTTTCATACGAATCGGATGATTATACAAGCGCTAATCAATATTTTGATCAAGTTCAAGATAAAGATAAGTACAAAGAAAAGATGGGGTATTTTCAAGCTGATATGAATTTCAAGCTTGGAAGTTTTCAAAAAGCAATCGATTTAGGATTGGAACAAATGCCAAAATCAAATGCTGTTGAGAAAAGCGAACTGTCTAAAATTATTGGAGAAAGTTATTTCAATTTAAAGCAATATGACAAAGCGCTACCTTATCTAGTTGATTACAGAGGGAAAAAAGGAAAATGGAGTAATACTGATTATTACCAATTGGGTTATGTGTATTATAAGCAAAACGATTTTGAAAATGCAATAGCACAATTCAATAAAATTATTAATGGGAATGACTTTGTAGCTCAAAACGCTTATTATCATTTAGGAGAAAGTTATTTAAAAACAGATAAAAAGCAACAGGCTTTAAATGCTTTTAAAACTGCGTCTGAAATGAGTTTTGAAAAGAAAATTCAAGAAGATGCTTTTTTAAACTATGCTAAATTAAGTTACGAAATTGGTAATCCATATCAATCTGTTCCTCAAGTTTTAAACAGTTATTTGGCTAAATATCCAAATACATCTTACAAACAAGAGATTAATACTTTATTAATCAGTTCATACATTACTTCTAAAAATTACAAAGAAGCTTTAGTTTTATTAGAAAAAAATAAAGGACCAGAAAATAAATTGGCGTATCAAAAAGTAGCTTTTTATAGAGGTTTGGAATTATATACAGATGGAGATTACAAAGGAGCTTACGATTTATTTAAAAAATCTATCGCAGAAAGACAAGATGCTAAATTTACAGCAAGAGCTACATTTTGGAAAGCTGAAACAGAGTATAGTTTAGATAATTTTAGTGAGGCTAAAATCAGTTTTCTTCAATTTGTAAATGATGCAAATGCTAAAGCTACACCAGAATTTAAAAACGCTAACTACAATTTGGCTTATGCCTATTTCAAGTTAAAAGAATATGATAATGCTATAAAATATTACGAAAATTTTATTGCTGTTGTAAAAGAAGATAAAGTAAGACAAACAGATGCTTACTTGCGTTTAGGAGATTGTAACTTCATTTCTACTAAATATTGGCCAGCAATGGATGCTTATAACAAAGCAATCGATTTAAAGAGTGTAGATGCTGATTATGCTGCTTTTCAAAAAGGAATCAGTTACGGATTCGTTGGTAAAAATGATAAGAAAATAGAGGATTTAGAAAAGTTTGTAAAAACTTATCCAGCTTCTCAATATGCAGATGATGCGTATTACGAGTTAGGAAACACCTACGTGAATGAAAGACAAACAGATAAAGCAATTGCAACTTATGATAAGTTAATTCAAACAAATAAAAAAAGTTCTTATGTTGCAAAATCTATTTTAAAACAAGGCTTAATTTATTATAACGGAAACAAAAATGAACAAGCTTTAACCAAATTCAAAAAGGTTGTTGCGGAATTTCCTAATTCACCAGAATCATTAGAAGCTGTTGCAACTGCTCGTTTAATTTACATAGATAACGGTAGAGTAGATGAATATGCAGATTGGGTAAAAACATTAAGTTTTGTTGAAGTTTCAAATGCCGATTTAGATAACACAACGTATGAATCTGCTGAAAAGCAATACTTAATGAATAATGCTAAACTAGCAATAACAGGATTTTCAAACTATGTTTCTAAATTCCCGCAAGGTTTACACGCATTAAAGGCAAATTTCTATTTAGCACAATTATATTTTGCTGATGGATTAGAAAGCAATTCTGTTAAACATTACGAGTTTGTAGTTGATAAACCAAGAAGTGAGTTTACCGAACAAGCATTGGCGCGTTTAAGTCAAGTTCTTTTAAAAGCAAAAGACTATTCTAAAGCAATTCCGGTTTTAAAACGATTAGAGACAGAAGCTGAGTTTCCTCAAAACGTAACATTTGCACAATCTAATTTAATGAAAGCGTATTACGATAAAGAAGATTATACAAATGCAGTTGTTTACGCTGATAAAGTTTTAGCAAATAATAAAACGGAAGACAGGGTTAAAAGTGATGCTCAAATTATCGTAGCTCGCGCAGCAATGAAAACGAATAACGAAGCTAAAGCGAAAGAAGCTTACGCCAAGTTATTGAAAATTGCAAAAGGAGAATTAGCTGCTGAAGCAATGTTTTATGATGCTTATTTTAAAAACAAAGAAGGTCAGTTTGAAGCATCAAATGCTGTAGTTCAAAAAATAGCAAAAGACTATTCAGGTTATAAATATTATGGTGCAAAAGGATTAGTGGTTATGGCTAAAAACTTCTACGGTTTAAAAGATAGTTTTCAAGCGACTTACATTTTAGAAAGTGTAATTAAAAACTTTACTGATTTTCCTGATGTAGTTGATGAAGCAAAAACTGAATTAGATAAAATCAAAACAGAAGAAGCTAAAACGAACTCATCAATTACAAAATAAATTATTTATAAAGTTGTCATTCTGAGCTTGTCGAAGAATCTCACCAATAAAATTAAATATGAAGAATACAAAATATATAGTCATAGGAGTTTTTGCATTTGCCACTCAGTTTACTTTTGGTCAAGTAAAAGATGAGAATATTGGTTCTGAAGTGGTAAATATTGTAAAGCCTTATACACCAACCATTTCAGATGCTTTTAAAGTAAAAGAAACACCGGTTATTGAGGATGAAGATAATACTCAAAAAGAATCGATTACCTATAATATCTTTTCTTTTCCAGTTGCATCAACTTTTACACCTGCAAAAGGAAAAGCTGCTGATGTAGATAAAGCAGAAAAAATAAAACTATACAATAATTACGCAACATTAGGTTTTGGAAATTATCCTACCATTAATGCAGAGTTATTCATTACCGAAAATCTTAGTAGAAACAGTTACGTTGGTGGAATGCTTCGTCATTTGTCTTCTCAAGGCGGAATTAAGGATGTTGTTTTAGACGATAAATATTACAACACTAGTTTAGATGTTACTTATGGCGTTAGAGAAAGAGACATGAATTGGAACATCGATTTAGGTGTTAAAAACCAAATTTATAATTGGTACGGTTTGCCTACCGAAAATATTTTCTACGATCAAGCTACTATCGATGCTATTGATCCTTCACAGTCTTATAATACAATTGTTCTTGGAGGAAAAGTAGAGTTTAAGAAAAGTTTCTTTAAAGATGCTTCAATGCAGTTTAAACGTTTCTCAGACGGATTTGGTTCTGGCGAAAATAGGTTTTTTATTAAACCTTCATTAGATATTGACGCTTTAGGTCAAAAAATTAAAGCTGACTTTGTGGTAGATTATGTAGGCGGAAGTTTTGATAAGGATTATACAGATACGGGTTCTATTGATTATAGCAATGTTCTTTTTGGAACTAAACCAAGTATTTTATATCAAAAAGATGATTTATCAGTTCAAATTGGAGCTGGAGTTTTCTATACAACTGCAAAATATAATGGTGTAAGTGATAGTAAGTTATTTGTGTATCCAAATGTAAAAGCATCCTATAGAATTGTAGGCGATATTTTAGTTGCTTATGCCGGAGCAGAAGGAGGTTTAGACCAAAACTCATACGCTGATTTTGTAGATCAAAACACTTTTGTTTCACCAACTTTATTCATTGCTCCAACAGATAATAAATACGACATTTATGTTGGTATGAAAGGAAAATTAGCTAGTTCAGTTGCTTTCAATTTAAGAGGAAGCCTTAAAAATGAAGACAATAAAGCATTATTTGTGAGTAATGAGTATATTTTAGGAAATACAAATACCGAAGGTTATGCTCATGGAAACTCATTTAATGTAGTGTACGATAATGTAAAAACAATCATTTTCTTTGGAGAGTTAAAAGCCGATTTTTCTAAAAATGTAACATTCGGAATCAACGGAACATACAATAATTTCACTTCAGATGTTCAAGCTGAAGCTTGGAACTTACCTCAATTAAAAGTAGGAACAACATTAGATTTTAACCTGACAGAAAAATGGTATGCAGGAACAAATGTATTCTTCGTCGGAGAAAGAAAAGATGTTGTTACAGTTCAAGACGATTTATTAATTAATCCAGGAACTTTTACACAACAAGAAGTTACATTAGATAGTTATTTTGATTTAAATGCTCATGTGGGTTATAAATACAATGCTCGTTTAACAGCTTTCTTAAAAGGAAATAACTTAGCAAACCAACAATACAACCGTTGGGCTAACTTTCCTGTGCAAGGAATCCAAATTATGTTAGGAGCAAATTATAAGTTCGATTTTTAAGAGAAGAGTAAATAAATCATTTTAAACCTACAAGTTGATTTTAAACTTTGTAGGTTTTTATTTTATAATAAATGACAATCAAACAAAAAGCATACAATCAATATTTAGAGTACTTAAACGATAGAATTCAAAACTATCGCGCTATGATTCTAGATTTAGCTGAAGATGCACAAAACGATGCAAAAGGTTCAGCGGGAGATAAGCACGAAACCGCTTTATCAATGATGCATATTGAGCAAGAAAAACTCAATTATAAGTTGAAAGAAGTTTTAGAGCAAAAACAAATCTTAGAAAGTATTGATGTTGATAAAGTCAATAAAAAAATTGGAATTGGGAGTTTAATTCAAACCAATACTTTTCTTTTTTATATGAGTACAGCTTTACCTAAAATCACAATTGATGGTAAAGATATCGTGGCTTTGTCGCCAAGTTCACCTCTAGGAAATATAATGCTTGGAAAAGAAATAAACGAAGAATTTGAATTTAACGGAATGAAATATAAAATTTCATCAATTGAATGACAATTTTCTTACAATTATAGCGTTATCATTATCTAACTAAACATCTACTTATGAAATAGCTATTAATAATAGGTTTGCGCAAGCAAATACCAATAAAGATAAAGCTATACCATATGACAAATAAAAAACAATAAATATTTACATATGAAAAACAAATTCAAATTATTATCGGTTTTAGGAATGGTATCTATATTCCTTTTAATAGCATTTAAACCATTAGGAGAAAAAAAAGTAATTGTTATTGATGCTGGTCACGGTGGAAAAGATTTTGGAGCAACTTCAGGTGAAGTAATGGAAAAGGAAATTGTAGAGAAAATTGCAAATAGAATAAAAGCATTAAACAAAGATGAAAATGTAGAGATTGTTTTATTGCGCGAAGAGGATAATTTTCTTGAATTAAAAGAAAGAGTTGAGAAAATTAATGCTTTAAAACCAAGCTTAGTAATTTCATTACATGCTAATATTACAAAAAATGAAACTGTAAATGGAGTTGAAGCCTTTGTGTCTAAAGAGAATCAGTTTTATGATCAATCATATAAACACGCAGAAGGATTGATTAATGAGGTTTCAAATGATAATCTTGCCAAAAGAGGTGTAAAAGATGCTTCTCTTTTTCTTTTAAAAAATTCAATCTGTCCAGCTGTTAACTTAGGAGTTGGTTTTTTGTCTAATCCTAAAGAGAAAGAATATTTAAGTAGCGGAAAAGGTCAAAATGAAATAGCTGCTTCAGTGATAAGTTATTTAAAGAAAATTTAATTCAAAATCTACATGATAAGAAGTTGTCTAATTCTACTTTTTGTATTTATATTTAGTTGTTCAAAAAGTAATTATAAACAATTTCAGTTGGAATACGATACAACAAAAATTGCAATACTTGATGCAGGTAAATTAGATGATTTTAAAAAATACAAATCAGCCAAGCTAAATGATGAAGATTTTATAGAAATAGAAAGGTTGCTTAAGTTATCAGTCTTTAATTATAATTCAAATCAAATAATGCGTATTCCAAATTATCAAAAGAAATACCCTGATATCGTGGTTTGGGAAGAAAATGTAACAATTAATTTAGATAACTACAAAAGGCAATACATTCCATATATTAATGGAAATGGTGAAAAATTAGTATGGGTTTATTGTGTAATTAATGCTAGAGTTCATGAACAATGGGAAAAAGAAGTTTTATATGCTACAGGTGGAGGAGATAATTATTTCTGGGTTACTATAAATCTAAATAGTAAAACACAGAAAGACTTTTCAATAAATGGTCCTGCATAAGAAAACGATTTGTGTAAATGATTAATTTTTAATTTAAATATAAAACCACTCAATTGAGTGGTTTTTTTATGACTTATAATTAAATCAACTTAAAATACATATATTTAGTTTCAGATTTATTCAAATAATAAAAATAAAGTTTAAAATTATAATCAAAAACATCTATTTAGTTTAAATAAACTCAATTTAAGTGCAATTTTGTTCAGGAATTAAATAGTAATTCAGTTAAACAATTAAAAATATAAAGTTATGTGCGGAATAGTATGTGCCTTCGACCTAAAGCAAAAAGCAGAAACGTTAAGACCTCAGGTTTTAGAAATGTCTAAAAAAATTCGTCATCGTGGACCAGACTGGAGTGGAATTTTCAGTAATGAAAAAGCCATTATGTCTCACGAACGTTTGGCAATAGTAGATCCAACTTCTGGAAAACAACCTTTATTTTCGAAAGATAAAAGTCTGGTTTTAGCTGCAAACGGAGAAATATACAACCATAGAGAATTAAGAAAACAATTTGTTGGTAAATACGATTTTCAAACAGAAAGCGATTGTGAAGTCATATTAGCTTTATACCAAGAAAAAGGGGTAAGCTTTATTGATGAAATGAACGGAATTTTCGGATTTGCCATTTATGATGTTGCTAAAGACGAATATTTCATTGCTCGCGACCACATGGGAATTATACCTTTATATATAGGTTGGGACGAACACGGTACATTTTATGTAGCTTCTGAATTAAAAGCATTAGAAGGTGTTTGTGCAAAAATCGAATTATTTCCACCAGGGCATTATATGACAAGAAAAGATGGAGAATTCGTACAATGGTATAAAAGAGAATGGACAGAATTTGATGCAGTTAAAGACAATGCAACAAGTATTCAAGCTATAAAGGTAGCTTTAGAAGCAGCGGTTCACAGACAATTAATGAGCGATGTTCCTTATGGAGTTTTGCTTTCAGGAGGATTAGATTCTTCAATCACTTCGGCTATAGCTAAAAAATATGCGCAAAAAAGAATTGAGTCAGATGATACATCAGAAGCTTGGTATCCGCAATTGCATTCATTTGCGGTTGGTTTAGATAGTTCTCCAGACTTGGCTGCGGCCCAAAAAGTAGCCGATCATTTAAAAACCATTCACCATGAAATAAAATTCACTATTCAGGAAGGTTTAGATGCTATTAGAGATGTAATTTACAATATAGAAACCTATGATGTAACTACTATTCGTGCTTCAACGCCTATGTATTTAATGGCAAGAGTTATAAAATCAATGGGAATTAAAATGGTGTTATCTGGTGAAGGAGCAGACGAATTATTTGGAGGTTATTTATATTTTCATAAAGCGCCAAATGCACAAGAATTTCACGAAGAAACAGTTCGTAAATTAAGTAAGTTGCACATGTACGATTGTTTACGTGCTAATAAAAGTTTAGCAGCTTGGGGAATTGAAGGTCGAGTTCCATTTTTGGATAAAGAATTTATGGATGTTGCCATGAGAATAAATCCTCAGGATAAAATGATTAATGGCGAACGTATGGAGAAATGGGTTTTACGTAAAGCCTTTGAAGACATGTTGCCGGAAAGTGTCGCTTGGAGACAAAAAGAACAATTTAGTGATGGAGTAGGGTACAGTTGGATTGATACGTTGAAAGAAGTGGTAGCTAAAGAGATTTCAGATGAACAATTAGCGAATGCAAAATATAAATTTCCAATTCAAACGCCAACATCCAAAGAAGAGTATTATTATCGTTCTATTTTTACCGAACATTTTCCAAGTGATGCAGCAGCTTTAAGTGTGCCGCAAGAAGCAAGTGTGGCGTGTAGTACAAAAATTGCTTTAGAATGGGACGAAGCGTTTAAAAACATGAATGATCCATCGGGTAGAGCTGTAGCAAATGTGCATGCAGATGCTTATTAATTCTATTTTAATAAATAATTTGGTTAATATTTCTTATAAATGCACTAAAAATTAAGCTCATAAATAAGTTTTAAGCGACTTTGCTAATTTTGGCATTTTAACAAACGGGCAAATTGCTTTATTTTCGATTTTTAGCCTTTTTTTATTCGATTTTAGAGACTTTTTAGAAATTAACAAATGTTGATAACTTACGGTTGTTTTAAGGTGCTTTTTAGCTATTTTCTTTATTAAAACGTTATATTTGTTTCTTTAACAGAAAAATCGTTTAAGATTTAATAATATGAGTGAAGAAATAAAGAAAAGCAATTATTCAGCCGATAGTATTCAGGCACTAGAAGGAATGGAGCATGTAAGAATGCGTCCTTCGATGTATATTGGAGATGTAGGAGTTAGAGGACTTCATCATTTAGTATATGAAGTTGTAGATAACTCTATAGATGAAGCTATGGGTGGGCATTGTGATACCATTCGTGTGGATATTAATGAAGATGGATCTATTTCTGTAGAAGATAATGGTCGTGGTATTCCGGTTGATATTCATAAAAAAGAAGGTGTTTCCGCATTAGAGGTTGTAATGACTAAAATTGGTGCTGGAGGTAAATTTGATAAAGATTCGTATAAAGTTTCTGGAGGATTACACGGAGTTGGAGTTTCTGTAGTAAATGCATTATCAAATCATTTACGTGCAACTGTTCATAGTGCAAACGGAAACGTGTACGAACAAGAATATGAAAAAGGGAAGGCCCTTTATCCAGTAAAACAAATTGGAACAACTGATAAAAGAGGTACAATTGTTACTTTTTATCCTGATGATTCAATCTTTACGCAAACTATAGAGTTTTCTTACGATACATTGTCAGCCCGTATGCGTGAATTGTCTTTCTTAAATAAAGGAATCACAATTACATTTACAGATAAAAGAGAAAAAGATAAAGACGGTAATTTTGTTTCTGAAGTTTTTCATTCTACTGAAGGTCTTAAAGAATACATCCGTTATTTAGATGGAAATCGTGAGCCAATTATCGCTCATGTAATTTCAATGGATTCTGAAAAAGGAGATATTCCAGTTGAGGTTGCTTTAATTTATAATACGTCTTATTCTGAAAATATTTTTTCTTACGTAAATAATATTAATACACACGAAGGAGGTACGCATTTACAAGGTTTTAGAACAGGTTTAACACGTTCTTTAAAGAAATATGCAGATGCTTCTGGAATGTTAGATAAACTAAAATTTGAAATTGCGGGAGATGACTTCCGTGAAGGGTTAACAGCTATTATTTCAGTAAAAGTTGCAGAACCTCAGTTTGAAGGACAAACGAAAACAAAATTAGGAAATAGAGAAGTAGTTTCACCAGTTTCACAAGCTGTTGGAGATATGATCGAAGCTTATTTAGAAGAAAACCCTAATGACGCTAGAATTATTGTTCAAAAAGTAATTTTAGCTGCACAAGCACGTCACGCTGCAAAAAAAGCACGTGAAATGGTGCAAAGAAAAACCGTTATGGGTGGTGGAGGTTTACCTGGTAAACTTTCAGATTGTTCAGAGCAAGATCCTGCAAAATGTGAAGTTTTTCTTGTAGAGGGAGATTCGGCAGGTGGAACAGCAAAACAAGGTCGTGATAGAATGTTTCAAGCTATTTTACCTTTGAGAGGTAAGATTTTGAATGTTGAAAAAGCGATGCAACATAAAGTTTTTGAAAACGAAGAAATTCGTAACATTTTTACCGCTTTGGGTGTTACCATTGGAACAGAAGAGGATAGTAAAGCTTTAAACCTTTCTAAATTACGTTACCATAAAGTAGTTATTATGTGTGATGCCGATGTCGATGGATCACATATCTCAACTCTTATTTTAACTTTCTTCTTTAGATTTATGAAGGAGTTAATTGAAAACGGACATATTTATATAGCTGCACCACCTTTATATTTAGTTAAGAAAGGAAATAAAAAGGAGTACGCTTGGAATGATAATCAACGTGATATTATTGCTCAAAACATGGGTGGTTCTGTTGCTATTCAACGTTATAAAGGTCTTGGAGAGATGAATGCGGAACAACTTTGGGACACAACCATGAATCCAGAGTTTAGAACATTACGTCAAGTAAATATCGATAGTTTAGCAGAAGCAGATAGAATTTTCTCTATGCTAATGGGGGATGAAGTTCCACCAAGAAGAGAGTTTATTGAAAAAAATGCTGCTTACGCTAATATTGATGCATAAAAAGCAATTATTAATACTATTATTATGTTCATTATTTTTTAATTTAAAAAGTAATGCACAATCACAGTCTGAATTAGAGCAGATAGGGTATCTTTTAAATGATGCCCTTTTCTATTCAGAACAATACATTATTCCTGCAACTGATGCGGCAGTTTATCTTTCGTCTTCAAGTTGGGTAAATTCTCCAAAGAAAAAGAAACTTTGGGATGTAACTTTAAGTTTGCACGGGAATATGTTTTTTGTTCCTAAGAACGACAGAAGTTTTAAAATTAAAAATACCGATTTTCAATTTTTCGAAATTGAAAATGCAACATCTGCAACTGTCTCTACGGCTTTAGGGAATGATAATCAAATATACTTAGTTGGAGATTTAGGAGGAGAGCAAGTCAGACTTAAAACTCCAGAAGGAATTAATCAAGAAATTGTTTTTTATCCTTATTTACAAGTGAGTCTCGGTTTACCATTTGGAACAGAATTAATTGCAAGGTATTCTACAAAAACAAAACTTAAAAAAGGTGACTATCAAGTATATGGTTTTGGATTAAATCATAATATCAGTCAGTATTTTAAAAGTTTAGAAGCAAAAAAAATCAATGTTTCAACAGCATTAATATATTCAAAAGAAGAAATTACATTCGATTTTTTAGATATTAATACTGCCTATGGTAATTTAGGAATCAATCAATTGTCAGGTTTGGTTGATACATTTCATTTTCAATTAAGTGCTTCAAAAGAATTTAATAAGTTAGAAGTAATCACTTCTCTTATTGCGAATACAAGTAGTTTTGAATATGTAGTAGGTGGTAAAAAAGGAGAAATAGAAGATGCTTTTCCTTTACAACAAACAGTAAATACTTTATTGGAAAGAATAGCAAAAGATAATGTAAATGTTTTAGGTGAAATTTCGGCGAGGTATCAAATTGAAAAAATATTTTTACAAAGTTCATTTGCATTTGGTAAATTTGCAAATCTAAATTTAGGAGTTCAATATCAATTTTAATATATAATTTTTTAAACACAACAAAATGAAAGTAACAATAGTAGGTGCGGGAAATGTAGGCGCAACATGTGCAGACGTTATTTCGTACAGAGGAATTGCAAGCGAGGTAGTGTTATTAGATATCAAAGAAGGTTTTGCTGAAGGTAAAGCTATGGATATCATGCAATGTACTACAACAACAGGTTTTAATACAAAAGTAGTAGGTACTACAGGTGATTATTCAAAAACAGCTAATTCAAATGTAGTTGTAATTACTTCTGGAATTCCTAGAAAACCAGGAATGACTCGTGAAGAATTAATTGGTATTAATGCAGGAATTGTAAAATCGGTTGCAGAAAATATTTTAAAACATTCTCCAAATGCTATTATTGTAGTGGTGTCTAATCCTATGGATACAATGACATACTTAACATTAAAAGCTACAGGATTGCCAAAAAATAGAGTAATAGGAATGGGTGGAGCTTTAGATAGTTCTCGTTTTAAATATTTCTTATCTCAAGCACTACAAAAACCAGGAAATGATATCCAAGGAATGGTAATAGGTGGTCATGGAGATACAACTATGATCCCATTAACTCGTTTAGCTTCTTATAACGGTTCTCCAATAGCAAACTTTATGTCTCAAGAAGATATGGATAAAGTAGCTGCTTCAACTATGGTTGGGGGTGCAACTTTAACTGGACTTTTAGGAACTTCAGCTTGGTATGCTCCAGGAGCTTCTGTTGCATTCTTAGTAGATAGCATCTTAAACGATCAAAAACGTATGATTCCTTGTTCAGTAATGTTAGATGGAGAATACGGTCAAAACGACATATGTATCGGTGTTCCATGTATCATAGGTAAAGATGGAGTTGAGCAAATTGTAGATGTGAAGTTAAATGATGCTGAAAAAGCATTATTCGCAAAATCAGCTGAAGCTGTTAGAAATATGAATGCAGACTTAAAAGCTGTCTTGTAATTCTTAAAAATATAAGATTAAAAACTGTCAAATTTTATTGGCAGTTTTTTTATTTTAATAAAGTATTAGGAAAGTGTGTGATTTATTAATAAAAAACCAATTTTATTGCCAAATAAAATTGGTTAATCCTATTGTAATATATATATTTGTCCGTTTTTAGATAAAAAAAGAATAATTAATTTATAGTAATAATGCAGAATAAAGGACTGATTAAATTTTTCGCAATTATTTTCGCGTTGGTATGTGTTTACCAACTTTCATTCACTTTTGTAGCTAATAGCATAAGTAGTGATGCAAAAGCATTTGCAAAAGGAGATTTCACAAAAGAATTAAGATATTTAGATTCTATTGGAAAAGAAACTGTTTTCTTAGGTAACACATACAATGAGGTTAGAGATAATCAATTACAAAAAGGTCTTGACTTAGAGGGAGGTATTAACGTAATACTTCAAATCTCTGTTAAAGATGTTTTAAACGGATTAGCAAACGATTCTAAAAACCCTGGGTTTAAGAAAGCGTTAGCTGATGCTAAAACAAACCAATCAGGAAACCAAGATTATATTGACGCATTTTTTGTTGAAGCAAATAAGGCTAATTTAAAATTAGCTAGCGCAGATATTTTTGGTAATAGAAACTTAGATGAGGTAATTAAATTTGACATGACAAATGCTCAAGTTGAACCAATTATTAAGTTAAAAATTATCGAATCTGTTGAAAGTGCTTTTAAAGTATTAAGAGAGCGTATCGATAAATTTGGTGTTACACAGCCTAATATTCAAATGTTAGGAAAATCTGGTAGAATTTTAGTTGAATTACCAGGTGCTAAAGATGTAGATCGTATTAAAAAATTATTACAAAGTACTGCCCAGTTAGAATTTTGGGAAACTTATAAAGTAGAAGAAGTTAGTGGTTATATAGTTGCTGTAAATGAAGCTTTAAAGAAAACTGAAGTTACTGCAAAGTCTGAAGTTGTTGAAACTGCTGCAACAGGAATTGACTCATTATTAACGGATAAATCTGCCGATACGATTAATAAATCAAACGGACCTTTATTTGATAAAATGTTAGCTGGTGGTCAACAAGGTTCGCCTTATGTTGGAATCTTTTTAACTAAAGATACTGCTCAAGTAAAAGCATATTTAAACAGAAGTGATATTAAATCTTTATTACCTGCAGAATTAGCAAATATTAAATTTGTTTGGGGTAAAATTGACGAGAAAAGCCCAGAAGGGATTCAATTATATGCTCTTAAAGGAAGTTATTCTGGTAAAGCGCCAATTAGTGGAGGAGTTATTGTTGATGCTACTGATACTTTTGACCAAATGGGTAAACCAGCTGTTTCTATGCAAATGGACGGTACTGGTGCTAAACAATGGGAAAAATTAACAGGAACTGTTTCTCAACAAGGAAATGCAATTGCAATTGTGTTAGATAATACAGTTTATTCTGCACCAGGTGTAAGTAGAGGAGCTATTTCTGGAGGACGTTCAGAAATTTCGGGAGATTTTTCTATCAATGAAACTAAAGATTTAGCGAACATCTTAAAAGCAGGTAAATTACCAGCTAGAGCAGAAATTGTACAATCTGATGTTGTAGGGCCATCTTTAGGTAAAGAAGCAATTGATAGTGGTTTAATGTCATTTATCATTGGTTTCTCATTAGTATTGTTATGGATGGTTATTTACTATGGTAAAACAGGTTTCTATGCAAACTTAGCTTTATTAGTAAATATCTTATTTATCTTTGGTGCTTTAGCAAGTTTTGGTGCTGTATTAACATTGCCTGGTATTGCGGGTATCGTATTGACAATTGGTATGGCAGTTGATGCTAACGTAATTATCTACGAAAGAGCAAAAGAAGAATTAGACGAAGGTAAATCAGTTGAGGAAGCTGTAAACTATGCTTATACATGGAAAGGTGCAATGTCATCTATCTTTGATGCAAATATTACTACTGCAATTACTGCAATTATCTTATTAGTCTTTGGAACAGGACCAATCAAAGGTTTTGCTACTACTTTGTTAATAGGTATTATAACTTCATTATTTACGGCTGTATTTATTACAAGAATGTTCTTAGACTGGAGTTTATCAAGAAAAGAAAATATTACTTTTTCAACTTCATTGACTAAAAACTGGTTTAAAAACTTAAACTATGATTTCTTGTCAAAAAGAAAAATTGCTTATGTTGTTTCAAGTATATTAATAGTACTTAGTTTAGTTTCTTTATTTACTAAAGGATTAAATCAAGGGGTCGACTTCGTAGGAGGTAGAACTTACCAAGTACGTTTTGATAAGCCAGTTTCTGCACCAGATGTAGCTGCTGATTTAGTTGCTGTTTTTGGAAGTGCTGAAGCTAAAGTTTATGGGAATGATAGTCAGTTAAAAATTACAACAAAATATAAAGTTGACGAAGAGGGTGATGGAATTGACAAAGAAGTAAATGAAATGTTATTTGCTGGTTTGAAAAAGCACTTACCTGCTGATTTAACATATGAGCAATTTGTAAAATCTTATGAAGGTAAGCAATATGGTATAATGCAAGCTTCTAAAGTTTCAGGAACTATTTCTAAAGACATTAAAACAAACTCTATTTGGGCAGTATTAGGTTCGTTATTAGTTGTGTTTATTTACTTAATGTTTTCATTTAGAAAATGGCAGTTTAGTTTTGGAGCAGTTGCTGCGGTAGCGCATGATGTTATCATTGTATTAGGTATTTTCTCATTCTTCTATAATATTCTACCATTTAACATGGAGTTAGATCAAGCATTTATTGCTGCAATCTTAACGGTTATTGGTTATTCGTTAAATGATACTGTAATTGTATTTGATAGAGTTCGTGAATATTTAGATTATAATTCATCGTCAGATTTTGATGGATTAGTAAATAAAGCATTAAACTCTACTTTAAGTAGAACAGTAAATACTTCTGCAACAACTTTAGTTGTATTAGTTGCTATCTTCATTTTTGGAGGTGAAACTATTAGAGGATTTGTATTTGCTATTTTAGTGGGTATCTTAGTAGGTACTTACTCATCTATTTTCGTTGCAACACCATTAATGAAAGATGTAATGAGTAACAAAGAAGCTAAGAAAATGGCAATGTTTAAAAAAGAAGACTAAATTTATATACATAGAATTTAAAAGTCCTGATGAAAGTCAGGACTTTTTTTATATATTTATGTGAAAATTAGAATGTTATAAATGCGAATGTAAATCTATTCCTAACTAAATTCTATTACTATGAAAAAATTAATTACTTTATTTGGAGTTATGATTATTACAGTAATTCTTGTTTTATCTTGTAAAAAAGATAATGAAGCAATGAATGAAGAAGAGGTTTATTCAGAAGACACTTTGAGAGTCACTGAAGCTTTCATTTCTGAATCACTTAATGACTCAGTTGTTAAGTCTAATAGTCTCTTAAAATTCAAAATTATGCCTATTGAAAGTGATATCAATGGTAACCCAGCTTCTAAAATTTACGTTTCTACAGATTTAGCACTTGATTTTGTTGCCTCTATTACAGGAAAAGCTACAATTATAAAAAACAATGAATTTAGTAAAATGAATATACCTAATGAAGCTGTATCAGCATGTGGTTCTTCGTGGAAAGGTCTTGATACTTATTTTTATATTATTGATGCTAAATCAGGGTATAAAATATTTAAAGGCACTCTAGATACTTCAGATCCAAATAAGACTTATAAATGGGAAGAATTTCAACTAATTAATTAATAAATACGTATGATTAAATTAAAGTTTTTATTGCTTTTTACAACAGTACTTTTTGTCTCATGTGATTCAAATTATTTATATAATGAATTTAATTCAAATTTTGATTCTAACAGGTGGAATTCAAATGAAGAAGTTGCATTTGAATTTGAAAATACCGAAGACATAGAGGCGAGTTCTATTAAATTGCATATTGGTCACATTTATGATTTCCAATTTTCTAATGTACCAATAGGAGTAAATATTATTTCTCCAGATGGATCTACTGAAACAATTGAAATAGATGTTAAGTTCAAAGATGAAAGTGGAAAAGATTTGGCTGAATGTTCAGGTGATATTTGTGATTTGTATGTTTCTATAGCGAGCAATATAAAGCTAAAAAAAGGAAAGTATAAGTTTGTAGTTAAAAACAAATTTTCAAGTCCGTTTTTGCCTAATATATTAGGTGTGGGAATTTTAATTGAAAAATAAACATGAAATAAAAAAGGCTCTGAATTTCAGAGCCTTTTTTATTTGTATTATTCTGCTTTTTTACTTTTAACGATAAAATATATTCCAGCAATGACAAATGGAATACTCAACCATTGTCCGGTTGATAGTGCCGAGAATATTGGGTTGTTTTCAAATCCACCTTGACTTCCTTTTACATACTCAACAAAGAAACGAACTGTCCAAAGTAATACTAGAAAAGTTCCAAAAAGTAACCCTAGTTTGTTTCTTGCATCTGTTTTCCAATACATATAGTAAAGAATCGCGAAAACAAAAACATAACCAAATGCTTCATATAGTTGTGCAGGATGTTTTGGCACAACATCTGCTAATAGTTGAGCGAATTGAGGGTTAGTTTCTATAGCTTTATAAGCTTCATTTGAATTTCCTATTTGTGTTGCTTCAAAAGCTTGTCTTGGCGTATACCAATCTCTTATGAATTTAATTCCAAAAGAAGAAGTTGTTTCTGTTCCTACAATTTCAGAATTCATAAAATTACCTAAACGGACAAATATCGCTCCACTTGCAACAGGAATTACAATTCTATCTAAAACCCATAGAATAGGTCTTTGAATAACTTTTTTACTATAATAAAGCATTACAATGATAATTGCAATTGCTGCACCATGACTTGCTAAACCTGCAAAACCTGTAAATTCCCAACCTTGTATTATTCCTAGTATCGATTCGTTTGCATTTTCTCTTATTGGTAATAATATTTCTAGTTTATGATCTTTAAAATAATCCCAATCATAAAAGAAAACATGACCTAAACGAGCACCAACTAAAGTAGCTAAAACTGTTGAAACAAATAAGTTGTCTAGTTTTTCTAATGTTTCACCTTCTCTTTCGTAAATAGCTTTCATAAGGTACCAACCTAATCCAAAAGCAATTACAAACATTAAACTATAAAAACGCAAATTAAAAAATCCTAAATCAATTCCTCCTGAAGGATTCCAAATCATATTTAAAGCGTAAATCATATTGATGTGTTTTTTATTTGAGGTTAAAAATAAATATTATAATTGGTAAAGTTGTTAATAATGTTTTAAGATTATAAAAAACTTACGGCACAGGGTCATAACCACTTTTTCCCCATGGATGACAACTTATTATTCTTTTAGCAGCTAAAAAACCACCTTTAAATAAACCGTATTTTTTTAAGGCTTCAATAGAGTAGTGCGAGCAAGTTGGTTCAAACCTACATGCAGCAGGTGTGTAAGGAGAAATTGCAACTTGATAAAATCGAAACAAGAAGATAAAAGGATAAGCTAATATTTTAACTATTTTTTTAATCATCTATACTTAGTTTACACTAAATCCAGTTCCGTCTTTTCCGTCTTTAAGTTGAATACCAAGCGCTAATAGTTTGTCTCTAATTTCATCAGATAAAGCCCAATTTTTATTAGCTCTAGCTTCATCACGCATTTCAATTAGCATATTTACAACTCCTTCTAATTTATTATTATCAGAACTCGCAGTACTAGATATGTTTTCTAAATTAAGACCTAAAACATCATGTAAAAAGCTATGTAAAGTTTTATTTAGTAATGTAATATCTTCACTTGTAAGGGTATTTTTTTTATCATTTACTAGATTAATGAAGCGAACACCTTCAAATAATTGTGCAATTAAAATTGGAGAATTAAAATCGTCATTCATAGCATCATAACATGCTTTTTTCCAGCTGTTAATGTCTAAAGTAGAAGTTGAACTCGCTTCAAGGTTTTTACCCAGTTTATAAGCATCAGCTAATCTGTTAAACCCTTTTTCACTAGCTATCATTGCATCGTTAGAAATGTCTAAAACGCTTCTATAATGTGCTTGTAAGAAGCAAAAACGAACAATGTTTGGATGAAAAGCTTTTTCAAAAAAATCATTTTCTCCATTAACAAGTTCCATTGGTAAAATATAATTCCCTGTCGATTTACTCATTCGTAAACCATTCATAGTTAGCATATTGGTATGCATCCAGTAATTAACGGGAGAAACACCATTACAAGCTTTTCCTTGAGCTACTTCACATTCATGATGCGGGAATTTTAAATCCATTCCACCTCCGTGAATATCAAATGTTTCGCCTAAATACTTAGTACTCATAGCAGTGCATTCTAAATGCCACCCAGGGAAACCAGCTCCCCAAGGAGAATTCCAACGCATAATATGTGCTGGAGAAGCGTTTTTCCAAAGTGCAAAATCTTGTGGGTTTTTCTTTTCAGATTGTCCGTCTAAATCTCTAGTATTGGCAAATAATTCATCAATATTTCTATTGCTTAATTCGCCATAATTTAACCCTTTTTTATTGTATGCTAAAACATCAAAATAAACCGAACCTTTACTTTCATAAGCAACACCAACTTCAATAAGTTTTTCAATCAGTTCAATTTGTTCAATAATATGTCCAGTTGCAGTAGGTTCAATAGTAGGAGGTAAGAAGTTGAAGTTATCTAAAACTTTATGAAAATCGACAGTATATTTCTGTACAATTTCCATTGGTTCTAACTTCTCTAAACGTGATTGTTTTACAAAACGATCATTATCCACATCACCATCATCTGTTAAATGCCCTGCATCAGTAATGTTTCTTACATATCTAACATTGTATTCCAAATGTTTTAAATAGCGGTATATAACATCAAAACTCATAAAAGTTCTTACGTTTCCTAAATGAACATTGCTGTAAACAGTAGGTCCACATACATACATACCTATATTTCCTTCATGGATAGGTTTAAAAACTTCTTTGTTTCCTGTAAGCGTGTTGTAAATCTTTAAGTCTTGATTTTTATATAATTGCATGTATGATGTTTTTTTAGAAGCTATTCCTGCTATTCGCTATATCTTTACATTTTATTTCGCAAGCTTCATAAAATGTTAAAGGATGCCGCTGCTATCAGGGCTAAATTCAAAATTAAATAAAAATGATGAATTTAAAAGCTAAATCCATCATTTATATAATTAAAATGTAGTGTCTAATTTTATATAATCGAGAAATTCTCTTCTTGTCTTGTCTTCTTTAAATTTCCCGCCAAATTCAGCAGTAACCGTACTGCTTTCAATATCACGAATACCTCTAGAATTTACACATAAATGTTTTGCATCAATAACACAGGCAACATCTTTAGTATTTAATACTTTTTGAAGTTCTTCAACAATTTGAATGGTTAAACGTTCTTGTACTTGCGGACGTTTTGCAAAATAATCTACAATTCTGTTCATTTTTGACAATCCTACAACAGTTCCATTTGAAATGTAAGCAACATGTGCACGACCTACAATAGGTAGTAAGTGATGCTCACAAGTAGAATAAACCACAATGTTTTTCTCTACAAGCATTTCGTTGTACTTGTACTTATTGTCAAAAGTTGAAGAGCTTGGTTTTTTTGCAGGATTAAGTCCTCCGAAAATTTCTTTCACAAACATCTTAGCAACTCTATTTGGAGTGCCTTTTAAACTATCATCAGTTAAATCCATCCCTAGTGTAGTAAGGATTCTTTCTACATCTTTTTTAATTGATTCAATTTTGTCTTCATCAGATATATCAAATGCATCTTCTCTTAATGGTGTGTTTGCACTTGTAGCAATATGATTATTTCCTAATTCTTCTTGTAAATCCTCTTTATTTGTCATTGTTAACAATAAATATTAGTATAGCAATTTTTAGAAATGCAAAGATAAATAATAAACTTTAAATAAAAGTATTTTGTTAAATTTTAAGAAAATAAAAGATTAAAGTTAAATTATGGTTAAATTTGTTTATCTACAACTATATAAAAAAAATAAAATGAAAGAAATTTACTTTAAGTTATTATTTGCTTTTTTAGTATTTAATTTTAGTTATTCGCAAACCAAAACTAATTTTACATTAGAAAGTTTTAAAATTAATTTAATCGAATCTTCTACTTCAACTCCTTATATTGATACTTTTGCAAATGTAAAATGGGATAGTGATTTAGTAAATAAGAACACTTCTTTAAGTAAAATTTATTTAGAAATAGTTCCTATAATGGATTGCTTCAATAATCTTGATGCTAAAGACCTTAGAAAAACATTTTTTGTTGATTTAAAGACTGAGAGTACTAAGAGTATTAGTAATTACATGATTACACATAAAAGTTTACTGTCTAAATGTTTCAAATGGCGTGTGCGTTTTGTTGGTAAACAAGGAAATCAAATGACTTCGTGGAATTATCATTTATTTATTAAGTAATTATGAAGAAAATATACTTATTTATTAGTCTGATATTTTCAATTTTATCCTTTTCTCAAGGAGGACCTGGAGGAAGTTGTGCTACTATAGCCTCCTTTTGTGGAGATGCTTCATTGCCTTTTAATAATGTTACCAATACTCCCAATTTAGGTAATATTGGATGTCTAGGAACTGCGCCTAATGGTGCTTGGTACACTTTTCAAGTAAGTACTCCTGGATTGTTGAATTTTCAAATTTCTCAAACTAATGCGGCCGGAAACGGAATTGATGTAGATTTTATTTGTTGGGGACCTTTCACAACAGATCCTCGTTTAAACCCTGTATTGTGTACTAATTCATTACAGGATTATCCAGATGGAAGTAATGCTTCTGCAAATAATATTGTAGCTTGTAGTTATTCAGCTGCACCAATTGAAAATTTTTCTATTGCTGGAGCAGTAACAGGTAATTTTTACGTAGTTTTAATTACAAATTACGCAAATCAATCTGGGACAATTACTTTTAATCAAACTAATAATACAGGTGGTTCAAACGGTTCTACAAACTGTGAAATATGTGGTGTTACTTTGGGACCAGATCGATTTATATGTAATTCATCTGTTACATCAGTAAATTTAACAGCAAGTTTTTATTCTCCACCAACTACAGCTACTTCATTATCTTATAGATGGTATTTAGGAGGAGTTTTGCAGGTGACAACTGCAACAAATACATTAACTGTAACTCAAAATGGTTTATGGCGAGTCGAAGTTGATCGAGTAGCTTGTACTCCAACTGAATACGATGAAATTATTGTGGATATTTCTGCAGGAATTTCTTCTAATACTATTGGGCCTTTTGATGGACCGCCTGGAGAATGTAATCCTACTTTTGATTTAACTAGCTATTTGGCTGCTTTAATGGCCCCATTAAATCCTGCAAACTATACATATGAGTTTTATGATCTTTCAGATGGAAGTTTAATCCCTGATCCTTCAAATTTTACACCTACGTCAAGTACTACGGTATATATAAAAATTATCTTAGGGACATGTGAGGGTTCTGAATTTATTGATTTTAACGTTTATTGTGTTCCCGCTACTTGTTCATTAGTACTGAATTCACCTACGAGTACTTCTAATCAAGCAATTTGTATCAATCAAGCAATAACAGATATTATTTATAATTCTGGTGGTGATGCTACTGGTGTAACGGTTACAGGTTTGCCAACAGGCTTAACTGGGATCTTTTCAGCTGGTCAATATACGATTAGTGGTATTCCAACTCAATCAGGAGTTTTCAATTATACGGTCGAAACAGTTGGTTGTTCAACAAATATACAATTGACAGGAACAATTACAATTAATAGTATACCTCCTCCTCCAACTTTGAATACAGTATTTTCATCTTGTACTTCAAATGGTTCAAACATAATTAATAATTATAATGCAACTTACACTTATACATTTTCTCCTTTAGGCCCAACCGTTGGTTCTTCAGGAGAGATTTTAGGAGCAATTATTGGTACATCTTATACAGTTGTTGCTAATAATAGTGGTTGTAATTCGCTTCCTTCAGCGCCATTTACTGATATGGCTATGTTAGCATCACCTGTTCAACCCACAACGTCTTCAGTAGGACCAACGTGTTTAGCTGATGGAAGTTCAAGCATATCTAATTATAACGGCGCATTAACGTATACATTTACACCAGCAGGTCCAACGGCAGGAGCAGGAGGATTAATCTCAGGTATGACAGTTGGAACAACTTATACGGTTGTATCGAATAATGGTAGTTGTACATCAGTTACTTCTGCAAGTTTTAGTAATGCTGCAATGTTGACACCACCAGTTCAACCAACGATTACTCCAGTAGGGCCAACCTGTTCATCAGATGGTACTTCGACTATATCGAACTATAATGGTTCATTAACTTATACATTTACACCAGCAGGACCTACAGCAGGAACAGGAGGATTAATCTCAGGTATGACAGTTGGAACAAGTTATACGGTTATTGCTAATAATGGTAGTTGTACATCAGTTTCTTCTGCGAGTTTTAGTAATGCTGCGATGTTAGCATCACCTGTTCAACCAACGATTACTCCAGTAGGACCAACGTGTTCATCAGATGGTACTTCAACTATATCTAATTATAATGGTTCATTAACGTATACATTTACACCAGCAGGACCAAGTGTTGGTGCAACGGGATTAGTAAATGGAATGGTAGTTGGAACAAGTTATACAGTTGTATCGAATAATGGTAGTTGTACATCAGTTGCATCTGTAAGTTTCAGTAATGCAGCAATGTTAATTACACCAGTTCAACCAACGATAACATCAGTTGCACCAACCTGTTCAGCGGATGGTGCATCAACGATATCAAATTATAATGGCGCATTAACATATCTATTTACACCAGCAGGACCTACAGCAGGTGCAGCAGGATTAATATCAGGTATGACAGTTGGAACAAGTTATACGGTTATTGCTAATAATGGAAGTTGTACATCAGTTGCTTCTGCAAGTTTTAGTAATGCTGCGATGTTGGCATCACCTGTTCAACCCACAACTTCTTCAGTAGCGCCAACGTGTTTAGCTGATGGAAGTTCAAGCATATCTAATTATAACGGCGCATTAACGTATACATTTACACCGGCTGGTCCTACAGTAGGAGCAGGTGGAGTTATTACAGGAATGACAGTTGGCACAAGTTATACAGTTGTATCGAATAATGGTAGTTGTACATCAGTTGCCTCTGCAAGTTTTAGTAATGCTGCAATGTTGACACCACCAGTTCAGCCTACATTAGTTTCAGTAGGGCCAACCTGTTCATCAGATGGTACTTCGACTATATCGAACTATAATGGTTCATTAACTTCTACATTTACACCAGCAGGACCTACAGCAGGTACAGGACGATTAATCTCAGGTATGACAGTTGGAACAAGTTATACGGTTATTGCTAATAATGGTAGTTGTACATCAGTTTCTTCTGCGAGTTTTAGTAATGCTGCGATGTTAGCATCACCTGTTC
>NZ_JAWUXR010000003.1:0-11843 GCF_034111225.1 Flavobacterium sp.
AAGTAACTTACACGTGAAAAAAAATACTCATTTGTTTAAACCTTGTATCGAGTATTTGTGAATTTAACCACTTACTCTTCAAATACAGGACTCATAGCCCGGAGTGAAGCGGCATCCTTTTATTGTTTTTTATAAAAAAAACAATAAAAGATATAGCGGAAAGCGGGAATAAGCTACTAGAAAAAATAAAATGCACCAATATATATAAGGTATATGTAAAAATGCACCTATATATATATTGTATGTAATTATTCAATAGCGTATATTTGCAATTCATTAAAAAATAAAAAATGATAAAGATTACTTTACCGGATGGTTCGGTTAAGGAGTTTGCACAAGGTACAACTCCAATGGATGTTGCTTTAAGTATAAGCGAAGGTTTAGCTAGAAATGTAATTTCGGCTTCTTTTAATGGTACAACAGTTGAAACAACGACAAATTTAACCACCGATGGTTCTCTAATTTTATACACTTGGAATAATGACGAAGGTAAAAAGGCTTTTTGGCATTCTACTTCTCACGTTATGGCACAAGTAATTGAAGAGTTATATCCAGGTTGTAAACTAACTATTGGGCCTGCTATTGATAATGGTTTTTATTACGATGTTGATTTTGGAGCTGAGAAACTGACCGATACAGACTTCAAAAGAGTTGAAGATAGAATTTTAGAAATTTCTAGAGAGAAACATGTATTTAAAATGCGTGCTGCAACAAAAGCAGAAGCACTTGAACTATATAAGGACAATGAATTTAAAACAGAATTAATCACTAATTTAGAAGACGGCACAATTACTTTTTGCGACCACTCTACTTTTACTGATTTATGTCGTGGTGGACATATTCCTAATACAGGAATAATTAAAGCCATGAAAATATTATCTGTTGCTGGCGCATACTGGAGAGGTGATGAAAAAAACAAACAGTTAACTCGTGTTTATGGAATTTCGTTTCCAAAGCAAAAAGATTTGACAGAATATCTTCATTTACTTGAAGAAGCAAAAAAACGTGATCATAGGAAATTAGGTAAAGAATTAGATTTATTTCATTTCTCACAAAGAGTTGGTCAAGGTCTACCTTTATGGCTACCAAAAGGTGCTGCTTTACGTGATAGATTAGAACATTTTTTAAAGAAAGCACAAAAGAAAGCTGGTTATGAACAAGTTATTACTCCACATATTGGCCAGAAAGAACTTTATGTAACATCTGGACATTATGCAAAATACGGAGCAGATAGTTTTCAACCCATTAACACTCCTAATGAAGGAGAAGAGTTTTTATTGAAACCAATGAATTGTCCTCACCATTGTGAGATTTATAATGCAAGACCATGGTCATATAAAGATTTACCAAAGAGATATGCTGAATTTGGAACGGTATATAGATATGAACAAAGTGGAGAATTACACGGTTTAACTCGTGTAAGAGGATTTACTCAAGATGACGCTCACATTTTCTGTACACCAGACCAATTAGACCAAGAGTTTAAAAATGTAATTGATTTAGTATTATATGTATTTGGTTCATTAGGGTTTGAAAACTTTACAGCACAAATTTCATTACGAGATAAAGAAAACAGAGAAAAATATATAGGTAGTGATGAAAATTGGGAAAAAGCTGAAAATGCTATTATCAATGCATCCAAAGATAAGAATCTAACTACTGTTGTAGAATATGGTGAAGCTGCTTTTTACGGACCAAAATTAGACTTCATGGTAAAAGATGCTTTAGGTAGAAGTTGGCAACTTGGGACAATACAGGTTGATTACAATTTACCAGAACGTTTTGAACTGAGTTATAAAGGAAGTGATAATGAGTTACATCGTCCAGTGATGATTCATAGAGCTCCTTTTGGATCAATGGAACGCTTTATCGCAATTTTAATAGAGCATACTGCAGGAAATTTCCCACTTTGGTTAATGCCTGAACAGGCCATTATACTAACATTGAGCGATAAATATGAAAATTATGCGAAAAAAGTTTTAAATTCGCTAGAAAATCACGAAATTCGCGCCCAATTAGATAACAGAAGTGAAACTATTGGTAAAAAAATTAGAGACGCTGAAGTTCAAAAAGTTCCATTCATGATTATTGTAGGTGAAGAAGAGGAGAAAAACGGAACAATATCTATAAGAAAACATGGTGATGATGGCAAATCAAACCAAACAATTACAATTGACGCATTTGCTACATTAGTAGATGAAGAAATAAAGAAAACATTAAAATCATTCTAAGTTTAACTTAAAAGACAAAAGCCATAGCAATTAGAAACAACAGAGGCTACAAACCTCGCGAAGAAAAAAAAGCAGCACACAGAATTAATAATTTAATTCGTGTTCCTGAAGTACGTTTAGTAGGTGAAAACATTGAACCTGGAATTTTTAAAATTCAGGATGCTTTACGTTTAGCTACAGAACAAGAGGTAGATTTAGTAGAGATCTCACCAAATGCTGATCCACCGGTTTGTAAATTAATGGACTACGGAAAGTTTCTTTATGAACAAAAGAAACGTGAGAAAATGCTTAAGGCAAAGTCTTCACAAGTTGTAATTAAAGAAATTCGTTTTGGACCTCAAACTGATGAGCATGATTATGAGTTTAAGAAGAAGAATGCTATTAAATTTTTACAAGATGGAGCAAAATTAAAAGCATTTGTGTTTTTTAAAGGACGTTCTATTATTTATAAAGAACAAGGGCAAATTTTATTATTACGTTTAGCTACTGAGCTAGAAGAATACGGAAAAGTAGAACAAATGCCTCTTCTAGAAGGAAAGCGTATGATTATGTACCTAGCTTCTAAGAAAAAGATAAAATAAAAAATGCTTCGGCATAAAATATATTGAGTTTACATTGTAAACTCGTAAAGACAGTAAGTAAGATAATTCAAATACAGGAAGAAAATGCCTAAAATGAAAACAAAATCTAGTGCTAAGAAACGATTCAAAGTTACTGGTACTGGAAAGATCAAAAGAAAACACGCTTTTAAAAGTCACATTTTGACAAAAAAATCTAAAAAGCGTAAGTTAGCTTTAACTCACTCTACTTTGGTTCACAAATCAGATGAGAAAAGCATTAAACAACAGTTAAGATTAATCTAAACGTTGTTGGTTAAAATCAATTTATAACCCTGGAGTGGGCTTAATTAAGTTTCTAAAATAATTTAGAACGCCTTACTACAAAAAAACATTAAAATTATGCCAAGAGCAACAAATTCGGTAGCTACAAGAGCTAGAAGAAAAAAAATAATGAAACAAGCCAAAGGTTTCTTTGGTAGACGTAAAAACGTTTGGACAGTAGCGAAAAACGCGGTAGAAAAAGCAATGTGCTATGCATACCGTGATAGAAAGCAAAAAAAGAGAAACTTCCGTGCTCTATGGATCATGCGTATTAACGCTGGTGCAAGACAGTATGGGATGAGTTATTCTCAATTTATGGGAAAAATCAAAGCTAACAATATCGAATTGAACCGTAAAGTTCTTGCAGATTTAGCAATGAATCACTCAGATGCTTTCAAAGCTATCGTTAACAAAATTAAATAAACGTTTTATAAACAATTTATCTTACTTATATAGAAAATCCCAATCGAAAGATTGGGATTTTTTATTTATACTCTATATTAAAATTATCTATTAGTCTACTGGTATTTTATCCGAAAACCTCTTCGTTTTCACCATCAAAACTAGCAAAAACCATACTTGGATGTGAATCTTTATGATACATATTTCCTTTATAATCGATAGCAATTGCACCCGCAAAACCATCGTAAGGTTTTAATTCTTCAAATGTTTTTTCAAATGCTTTTTCTAAAGTGAATCCATCAGTAACACGAGTTACAATCTTAGTTGCCGTTGCATTACTGGTAATATCTTCTCCTACCCCTGTTAAACTAACACCACAGTAAGCATTTGCATAATTTCCTGCCACAGTAGCTGAATCAGAAACTCTTCCTACGATTTCAAAACCTTTTCCTCCAGTAGAAGTTGCTACTGCAATATTTCCGTTTTTATCTAAAGCTACACAACCAACTGTTCCTTGACCATTAGACTTTACTTTTGCTTCATATTCCGCCTTACGTTGTGGAATTTCAGTCGAAAATTCTTCAAAACCATGTTCTCTTGCAAATTGGTTTGCTCCCTCTCCACTTAATACTCGGTCTTCAACATTCATTAAAACTTCAGCAACTTGAATAGGATTTTTTACGTCCTGCAAATTAATAACACCACTAAATTTATGCGTCAAACCATTCATTAATGAAGCACTCATTCTAATTTTTCCATCACTCTGAATTTGAGAACCAATACCTGCATTAAACAAAGCATCATCTTCTAACAAAGAAACGGCATAAACAACAGTTTCTACAGCCGAATGAAATTGTAAATAATCATACGAATCTTTAACAATCCGAAGTAAGGCTTGTTGTTTTGCAACTTTGGTAGCATTATCTGTTCCCGATTCTGAGAAAAAACCACCGTGAATTATTATTTTCATATTTTATGATTAATTGCAATATTTAAGAATGAATTTTCATTTTGTTAGTATTCAAATCAAAAGTATCACGCATACTCATTACATGTGTTACTAAATGGTTTATTGAAATAGGCTCGCCTAATGAAATTTCAGTTAAATTAGTATTCTTAATTTCTCTACCATCCACTATTATTACTAAACCAGAACCTATAGCTTCCATTTGGGTATTATTCGTAATTAAAAGACCTGTATCTTCACCTAGTCCTATTCCTAATAAAATTGGATTACTAACTACTGCTTGAAACAAACGACCTATTCTACCACGCTTTACAAAATGGGTATCTATAACTACATTGTTAATAAAAGAAAGTCCACTTGTAATTTTAACTTCACCTTTCAATAAAGCTTCACTGCTACTTCCTTGGTAAATCATATTATTAGAAGCCGCTGCAGCACCAGCCGAAGTTCCTGCATATACAAAATCTTCGTTTTTATATTTATCCATTAACATATCATGAAACTTCGTTCCACCTAAAATTGACGTCAAACGCAATTGATCTCCACCAGTAAACATAACTACATCAGCAGCTTTTAAACGAGCCAAAACTTCTTCATTGTTTGCTTGCTCACGTGTTTCAATATATAAAACACCTGTGTTTTCTGCTTCTAAATAACGTAATGCTTTTACATATTCTTCACCAACTTCTTTAGGAATACTTGATGCAGTTGGTATAATTTCGATTCTAGATTTTTCCTTATGCTTCGATTCATCTATAATACGTTTCAAAATTCCTTTTTCAAAGAAATTAATATTTTTTGCTACGTCTTTATCAAATTCTTTTTCTGTAAAACTTCCTTTATCTACAGCTCCACCAATAATTATTAACTTACCCTTACAGTTCATATACTATTATATTTCCCCCAATTAGTATAAATTCAATTAGTATGAATTCATTTGGCAAAAGTAACAAATTCAAAAACATCAACTCTATTTTTATTTTTTTATTTATTAGTAAATTATTAGGCTGATTTATAATCTTTTGAAGTTATTCATTATAAACATTTAAGAATTAAAATTTATTTAAACAATCGCAAACACCTGAATATCAACACCTATTAAACATGTTTAAAAAATAGTAACAACTATTAATTAATTTCTACTCAAAAAAACAAAATTTTACAATAAAAAAACCTTAATTTTAAAGGGATTCGTAAATTTTACTATAAAAAACAAATACCATTAATGAAAATACTTAAAATTCAAGCCTTACGTGGACCAAACCTTTGGAGTGTAAATAGAAAAAAACTAATCCAAATGCGATTAGATTTAGAGGAAATGGAACAATCTCCAACAGATAAAATCAATGGTTTTCGCGAACGTATTGAAAACATGTTTCCTTCATTAATTGAACATCGTTGTTCTGAAGGTTGTCGTGGTGGTTTTTTTATGCGAGTAGAAAAAGGAACTTGGATGGGACATGTTATTGAACATATTGCATTAGAAATTCAAACCTTAGCTGGTATGGATACCGGTTTTGGTAGAACAAGAGAAACTAAAACTCCAGGAGTTTATAATGTTGTATTTAGTTATACTGAAGAGAACGTTGGTTTATTTGCTGCCGAATCATCTGTACGAATTGCAGAAGCACTTATTGCTGGAACTGAATATGATTTGGAAGCTGATTTACAAAAAATGCGAGAAATTCGTGAACGTGTTCGACTTGGACCCAGTACTGGAAGTATTGTAGAAGAAGCTGTTTCAAGAGATATTCCTTGGATTCGTTTAGGAACTAACTCGTTAGTACAACTAGGTTATGGTGTAAATCAAATGCGTTTTCAAGCAACAATTACTTGTAAAACAAGTAACATTGCAGTTGACATTGCTTGTGATAAAGAAGAAACAAAACGTATGTTATCTAACGCCTCTATTCCTGTTGCAGATGGAGATATTTGTGTAGATGAAGAGGATTTAGAAAATACAATTAAAAAAATAGGTTATCCAATTGTTCTAAAACCGTTAGACGGAAATCACGGAAAAGGTGCCTCTATTAATGTAAGAACTTGGGAAGATGCTGTTGAAGGATTAGCTTATGCAAAAAAATATAGCCGAAGAGTTATAGTAGAGAAATTCATAACTGGATTTGATTTTAGAGTACTAATTATTGATAATAAGTTAGTTGCAGCAGCTAAAAGGGTTCCTGCAAATGTTGTAGGTAATGGGAAAAATTCAATTCAACAATTAATTGACATTACTAATCAAGACCCGAGACGTGGTTATGGACATGAAAATGTGTTAACTCAAATAGAAATTGACAGAGATTCTGAAGATTTATTAGAAAAACTGGGTTACACCGTTGATACAATTCCTAAAAAAGAGGAAATTGTATATTTAAAATCAACTGCAAATTTAAGTACAGGAGGAACTTCAGTAGATGTAACAGACATGATGCATCCTGAAAACATTTTTCTTTGCGAAAGAATTGCAAGAGTAATTGGATTAGATATTTGTGGTGTTGATATTATGGCCGAAAACTTAACGCAACCTCTTAAAGAAAATGGTGGTTGTATTTTAGAAGTAAACGCAGCACCAGGATTTAGAATGCATTTGGCGCCATCTGAAGGTTTGCCAAGAAATGTAGCTGCTCCGGTTATTGACATGCTTTATCCACCTGGAAAAGAAAGTCGTATTCCAATTATTGCTGTTACTGGTACAAATGGAAAAACAACTACTACAAGATTAATTGCCCATATAGTAAAGAATAACGGATACAAAGTTGGTTTCACCACATCAGATGGTATTTACATTCAAAACCATATGATGGAAAAAGGGGATACAACTGGCCCTCTTTCTGCTGAATATATTTTAAAAGACCCAACGGTTGAATTTGCTGTTTTAGAAACGGCTCGTGGAGGAATTTTACGTTCAGGATTAGGTTTTGGTCGTTGTGACATTGCTGTAATGACAAATGTTGCTGCAGATCATTTAGGATTAGCAGATATTCACACATTAGAAGATTTAGCAAAAGTAAAAAGCGTAGTTGTAAGAAGTGTAAAAAAAGACGGTTGGGCTATTTTAAATGCAGATGATGAACAATGTATAAAAGTTGGAGAAAGTTTAGAATGTAATGTAGCTTATTTTAGTTTAGATGAAGAAAATCCTTTTATAAAAAAATTAAGCAAAGAAGGGAAGACAGTTGCTGTTTATGAGAATGGATTCATCACCATAAAAAAAGGAGAATGGAAAATTCGTGTTGAAAGAGCAACACATGTACCATTAACTTTAAATGGAAAAGCACGTTTTATGATTGCCAATGTTCTTGCTGCAACTTTAGCAAGTTATTTATGGGGTTTTAAAACCGAAGATATAAGCTTGTCATTAAAAACATTTATACCAAGTGTGGCACAAACACCAGGTCGTATGAATATTTTTGAGTTTAGAAAATTCAAAGTTTTAATCGATTTTGCTCATAACCCTGCTGGTTATCGTGGTATTGAAGATTATTTAAACAATATAGAAGCAACAAAAAAAGTTGGAATTATTGCAGGAGTTGGTGATAGACGTGATGAAGACATTAAAGAATGTGGATTAATTGCTGGGAGAATGTTTGATCATATTATCATAAGACAAGAAAAACATTTAAGAGGTAGAACTGAACAAGAAATCATAGATTTAATTTTAGAAGGAATTAATGAAGCAAACAGCAATACAACTTATGAAATAATTTCACTTGAAACAGAAGCTATCAAGCACGCCATTGATAATGTTGAAGAAGGTGCTTTTATAACTGCCTTAAGTGATGTTGTTGCAAATGCTATTGACATTGTTCAGGAATATTTAGATAAAGAAAACGAGACACAGAACATTTAATTTAATTAGTAGTGTTTTAAATTAATACCTTTGCAAAAAATAAAAACATTTTGAGTCCAACTACACAAAAAAAAATGCACCCAAATAATAAACATATCAATGGATATGACTTTGCTGCTTTAATTAAAACCGAACCCTTTTTAGAGAAATTTGTTTCTAAGAATAAGTTTGGAAATGACAGTATTGATTTTTCAAACCCATTAGCTGTAAAAACACTAAATAAGAGTTTATTATTACATCATTACGGTGTTACATATTGGGATATTCCTAAAACAAACCTTTGTCCTCCAATACCTGGTAGAGCAGATTACATTCATTATATCGCTGATTTATTAAGTCTTTCTAATAAGAATTTAATTCCAATGGGCGAAGACGTAAGAGGATTAGATATTGGTGTAGGTGCAAATTGCATTTACCCAATTATTGGACATCAAGAATACGGTTGGGAATTTGTAGGAACTGAAGTAGATAAAGAATGTTTTAATATTGCTCAAAAAATATTAGACGGAAATACTAATTTAGTTGAATCGGTTAAACTAAGGCTACAATTAAACAAAAGACATATTTTTAAAGAAATAGTTGAAAAAGGCGAAAAATTTGATTTTGTGATTTGCAATCCCCCTTTTCACTCTTCAAGAGAAGAAGCTACAAAAGGGTCTATGCGAAAGCTAAGAAACATTGGCAAACAAAAAGACGGAAAACCTGTTTTAAATTTTGGCGGACAAAATAATGAACTTTGGTGTGAAGGTGGAGAGTTAGCTTTCATTACGAATATGATTTATGAAAGCGCACATTTTAAAACACAATGCCTATGGTTTACCGTATTAGTTTCTAAAAAGGAAAACTTAAAACCATTCTATAATCATTTGAAAAAAGTCAAAGCTTTTGATGTTAAAACAATTGAAATGGAACAGGGAAACAAAGTGAGTAGATTTATTGCTTGGACCTTCTTAGACGAAAGCCAGCAGAAAAAATGGAATGAAAATTAATCAGATTAGAGGTATATAATATAAAAAATGATTTACAGTTTCCTGTAAATCATTTTTATATAACCCAACTAATTTTAATAACTATTTACCAAAACTATAACCAAGTGTCAATCCAAAATTTAATGGTTTTGAATCAATTTCTTTATTATAGGAATATACTCCATTAGAGCTATTTGGTAAGCCAGATGGATTATACGTAACAATTGAATTAGATTCAGAATTATCTACAACATTCGACAAACCATAATCAATAAACATACCAAAATAAATTGAATTCATTCCTTTTAACTTAAAGTCAAACCCTAATTCTGTACTTGCCATATATGCAAGTTTAGTTTTATAAGTATTTGTTGTTTGAAAATCTCTTTGTGTACCAAAACCATGAGAAGGCAAGTTTGTGATTTCAAGATTAAAGTCAGGATAAAAACCTGAGGTAGTTATATTATTTGCAGTAGCATTAAATTTGAATTTAGAAGGAATTAGTAACTTTCCTCCAATTCTAAAATAAAAACTATTCGTTTCATTTAACTCTTTTTTATACTGAATAAATAAAGGAACTTGAAATGCATTTAAAGTTTGGCTTTCAGAATAACCAGACATTGATTGATTAAATTCAAATGCAGAACCAGTTTCATCTACTAAAACTGATGTATAGACATCGTTAACAAGAGTTACATTTTGTTTATATTGCATGAACTCTATACCAGTACCTATTCCAAAAACAGAATTCAAATTATAAACATATCCAGCTTTTATACTTCCAGAAAAAGCTCCTGAATCGTTTATAGAAGGGGTCGTATCTTCTATTTTATTTGTACCAGCTTGCACACTTACAAAAAAACTTCCATTTTGAGCAAAAATCATATTTGAAAAAATCAAAAATGTTGCAAACACTATATTCTTTAATATATTTTTCATAATCTATTTCTTATTTTACTGCAATATTAACTGATAAAACATCTCCGTTTTGTAACTGTAATCTCAACGGAAAAATACCTTGTGCATTAGGAACTTGTATTTGCATTTCATTACTTGTAACATCAATTGTATTTAACAACTCTCCTGTAATACTGAATAAATATAATTTTGCTCCTATTAATTCTGTTGCTGATAAAGACATTTTAATCAAAGTCATTTGGCCTGATGCATTAGGATTAGGGATTACTTTTATAGATCTAATCTCAGTATTTCGAACAATTTCTAATGTACAACTTGTAACTTCAATACCTGAAACAGTCATTGCTTTTACAAAATAAATACCATCTAAACCACCATTCTCTTTTAAGAATTGTCTGTTTTCTCCTGAAATTAACATTCCGTCTTTATACCATTTATAAGAAACGTATTCATTTGAAGAATTATCAAAAAAGATAACATCACTCCAATGTTGACGTATTAAGCCAATAGTTGCTATTGTTACATTTACTGCTGTTCTTGTAGCACTTTCACACCCACTTATTGTTTGAGAAACATAATATGTACCAGTTGCTAAACTTGTTGTAGAAACTAATGCCGTCCCTCCTGTTGAAGCAGTATACCACTGTAAATTTGAACCTGTTGCAACTAAATCTGCAACTGTAGCTGTATTACAAAAAGTTTGTGCTGAAGCTGTTGGAGCTGCTGGAATATTTACAGTTACACTTACCGCTGTTCTTGTTGCACTTTCACAACCACTTATTGTTTGAGAAACATAATATGTACCTGTTGCTAAACTTGCTGTAGAAACTAATGCCGTTCCTCCTGTTGATGCAGAATACCATTGTAGACCTGACCCTGTTGCAACTAAATTTGCAACTGTAGCAGTATTACAAAATGTTTGTGCTGATGCAGTTGGTGCAGCGGTAACATTCAAAGTTACACTTACCATAGTTCTTGTTGCACTCTCACATGAATTTAATGTCTGTGAAACATAATAAGTTCCTGTTGCTAAATTTGTTGTAGATGCTAAAGCCATTCCTCCTGTAGATGCAGCATACCATTGCATAGTTCCTGTTCCTGTTGCTACTAAATCTGCTACTGTTCCAACATTACAAAATGTTTGTGCTAATGCAGTTGGTGCAGCGGTAACATTTACAGTTACACTTACTGCTGTTCTTGCACTTTCACAACCATTAGAATTAGATTCTGAAACATAATAAGTTCCTGTTGCTAAATTTGTTGTAGAAGCTAAAGACATTCCTCCTGTAGATGCAGCATACCATTGTATCGTTCCTGTTCCTGTTCCTGTTGCAACTAAATTTGCTACAGTAGCCGAATTACAAAATGTTTGAGCTAAAGCTGAAGGTGTAGAAGGTGTAGCATTAACTGTTACATCAATTTGGCTACGTAAACTTTCGCAACCTGAAGCATTTGCTTGAGCAACCCAATACGATGTAGTACCTACTGTTGTAGTTGAAGGTGTAGGCGCAGTTGCACTATAACTATCTCCTTGAGCAGTAGTATACCATTTCAATGTAGTACCTGAGCCAGATAATGTAGCAGTCAACGCACTAGCTGTTGCATTTTGACAATATGAAACATTAG
>NZ_JAWUXR010000004.1:0-125233 GCF_034111225.1 Flavobacterium sp.
AAGTAACTTACACGTGAAAAAAAATACTCATTTGTTTAAACCTTGTATCGAGTATTTGTGAATTTAACCACTTACTCTTCAAATACAGGACTCATAGCCCGGAGTGAAGCGGCATCCTTTTATTGTTTTTTATAAAAAAAAACAATAAAAGATATAGCGGAAAGTGGGAATAAGCTGCTAGTTGTTATTTTTCACTTCTTCTAATTCTTCTTTTTCAAGACGTGCTTCTTTCATTTTTTGGATTTTCTCTCTCCAATTGGCAGCTAATTTTTTTAAGTCGATATCTTTTGCCGAAGGTTGTTGAACAAGATACCTCTCTTTGAAAGCGGTTACCAATATAGATTCTATATGAAAATCTTCTAAAACATCGAAAGGTTCGTATTTTGTTTTTAAATCAATACTGAACAGTTTTGCAGTATTACTTGACCAAAATGCTTTCCAACCACTTTTGTAATCTTTAATTAAGTCAAATGTTGTTGAACCAGTTTGTCTATAAATTAGTTTAACTAAAATTTGTCCATCTTTTCGTGACAATTTCTTCAGCTTAGGCTCAAATTCTTCTTGTAGATATTTTTCTACTAATTTAAAGTATTTCTTTTTTTCCTTGTTTGTTTTAAGCTTAGCCATTGTTTCATTAATCTGCAATAATTTTTCTGCAGTTAATTTTGCATATGGATACACCTTATATACACGCCTTTTTAAAATTAATATTTTTTTTCTTTGTTCATCTAATCCTTTTACACCATTTCTAGTAACAACTATCTCTTCAAGTTCTATTGAATACAAAACAGAAGAATCTTGAACAGTAACTTTTAAAGTGTCCTGAACCTGAGCATTTATTGTCAATGAAAAAAATAATACTATATATAAAATGTAATTTCTCATTTAAATCTGTATTCAATTAATTATTACTCAAAAATACTTAATTATTACATAAGTATAAATGCATTTTCATAATTTAGCAAAAATTTAAATTTTATGAGTTCAAAATCAATACTAAAGAAAAGTTCATTAACTTTTTTAGAAAAATACCTAAACAATGCTTCTCCAACTGGATATGAAGCTGAAGGACAAAAGCTATGGATGGATTATTTAAAACCATATGTTGACACATTTATAACAGATACTTATGGAACTGCTGTTGGTATTATTAATCCTGACGCTCCTTTTAAAGTAGTTATTGAAGGTCATGCTGATGAAATTGCTTGGTATGTAAACTATATTTCTGATGAGGGCTTTATATATGTCATTAGAAATGGAGGAAGCGATCATATGATTGCTCCATCTAAAAGAGTGCATATACATACCAAAAAAGGAATTGTAAAAGGAGTTTTTGGCTGGCCAGCCATTCATACAAGAAATAAATCTAAAGAAGAGCCTGCAAGAATTGATAATATTTTTATTGATTGTGGTTGTGACACAAAAGAAGAAGTTGAAAAAATGGGTATTCATGTGGGTTGTGTAATTACTTACCCTGATACTTTTGAGATATTAAACGAAAATAAATTTGTTTGCCGTGCTATCGATAATAGAATGGGTGGATTTATGATTGCTGAAGTTGCGCGTATGTTAAAGGAGAACAAAAAAGAACTTCCTTTTGGGCTGTATATTGTAAATTCAGTACAAGAAGAAATTGGTTTAAGAGGAGCAGAAATGATTACTCATACTATTAAACCTAATGTTGCAATAGTTACAGATGTTTGCCATGACACCTCTACTCCAATGATTGAGAAAAAGATTGAAGGCGATTTGAAAATGGGACGTGGACCCGTTATTGCTTACGCACCTGCAACTCAGAACAATCTTCGTGAAATGATTGTAAGTACTGCCGAAGAAAATAAAATTCCTTTTCAACGTAATGCTTCTTCAAGAGCTACTGGAACTGACACTGATGCTTTTGCTTATAGTAATGGTGGTGTTGCTTCAGCATTAATTTCTTTACCGCTTCGCTACATGCACACAACTGTTGAGATGGTTCATAGAGAAGATGTTGAAAATGTAATTAAATTGATATATGAATCTTTATTGAAAATAAAAAATAACGAAACATTTACTTATTTTAAATAAAAATAAAAAAAAGCCGAGAAATTTAATTCTCGGCTTTTTTGATTCAATACTATTTAAATTATCGTACTATAATTTTCTTAGTTGTTCTACTTATATCATTTGAAATTTCAATTAGATAGATTCCTGACTGAAGGTCTAATGGAATTCTTATTTCGTTTTCAAAGATAACTTCCTTTATTTTTTGACCTGTAATTGTATAAATTTCTGCTTTAGCATTTCCGTCAATACCTGATAGAATAACATAATCTACTGTTGGGTTTGGATAAACCAGAACAGATGCTTCAAAATAATCTTGATTTGATAAAGTACTACAAGGAAAAGTTTGTCCGAAGTTTGCACCAAAAACAACATCGACTAGACATGGATTATCTATAAAAGGATTTCTATTATTTTGCCATGTGTAAATATAATTATTTCTATTCATTTCAAAATCATCTGGTGGATCTTGTTGGTGCCATAATAATAAAGTTGCCAAATCACCAATATTCCCAGAAGAAGTCGTTGTGCTTGGTAAATATTCACTTGGATCGCCGTTTAATACATTTAAACCATTAAATCGAACAGCCATATAAAACAAAGCTCTTGCAACATCACCTTTCCAAGAACCTTGTGTACCAGAAGGTCCATTATAAACAGTACTAGATGCAACGTTCCCGAAATTTTTATTGTTACGAGATGAATTTTCTTGACCATTTGCAACACGAATATGATGAGCATCTGAAACACCATCAACTACAGTTGCAGCACTAGTATTTGTGTAAACACTAATTCCATCGGCTGTATCTCCATTTGCTGTTTCAAAACCTCCACGAGATTGAGCGAAAATATGTTCGCGATTCCATTTACCTACAATACTACTCGAAACTTGTTGATCCAGCTTCGCCATAGGCTCTTCTCTATACAAAGCCCAAACTTGGTTATTGTTTTCAGGATTACGGTCAGCTGTACTTAATATTTCCCATATGTCAGCATAACTATGTAGTCTAACAACACCAAATTCAGCAATAATATCCTGAACAGCTTGCTTTAAACTATTTCCAGATAATCCATTTAAAGAAGAATAATAACCTACAGGAGCAGTACTAGAAACAACACCATAAGTAGGTGTAGTAGGTTTTCCGAAATTTTGAAATCCAAAATCGTTATCGTAAATTCTAATGATAATATTATCATTATTAATAACATAACCAGAAGGAACTGACTGTAAATCAATTAACATTTCCTCGTCACCTTCATCTGAACTATCGTCTGCAAGAACAATTAAAGCCTGAGCCGAAGATTGCCCTACTGGTATAACAGCAGTTAAATCAGTTGCTGATGTATAATCACTAACCATAAAGTTCCCATTAACTATACTAAAATTAATTACCAAATTTGAAGTAGCTACGGGTTGACTTGTTGAAAAAGTTATATAAAAACTTTGCCCTTCGACATAAGAAGTTTGAGGAACCGTTGTTGTTATGTAATTAAAAATCACACCAGAACCGTCATTATTAGCTCTAGGAGTTGGTGATTTTACTTCCCAAGTACCATCGTTCTTACGTTGACATGATTGTGTTTCTTTTGCAGAGTTTATATTTTCATTAATAAACTGTGTTATTCCAAGAATTGACATCATATTAGAAGGTTGTCCCGATGTTGTAGAGTAAGCAACCGCATCAATTAAATTTGAGCTTGTAGCTGAAGTATTCGTAGGAAAATCAGTAGCGTTTCCTAAATATAATGCAATTACATCTGGTCCATTTTGAATTGTACTATTAGGAAATATGGCTGAAGCTGATGGAGGAGGTGAAACTAGAGAATTACCAAAATGGATAATTCCATTAACATCTGTAGTAAAACCATCTAAATCTATAGCATAATAACTTAAAGTACCCGAATATGGTGAAGTACTACCAGCATTGAAAAAAACCAGAACATATCCATCTAAAGAAAAATTTGCCGCAGAAGATTTTAATTCTACAAATTCCGCAGTATCAAAACCTGGCGTGTCGCAATCTATTTCATTTATAAAAACTTGTGAAAATGAAATGTTGAATAAAAGAAACGTTAATATTGAAAGTAATTTTTGGGGCATAACAATCTATTTTAATCAAATGTACATAAAACCTATACAAAACCTTAATAATTAACGTTTTTTAGGTCGAAAGCAATACTATTATTGGAATCTTTAAAATTTAACTTACAATTATGAATGGATTGACGCAACTTTTTCATAAAATTGTACTCTTATTTAAAATACCCTTTTTGAAACTAAATCTATACACTTTATTACTTATATTTTTGCCCGCATTTTGTATGGCACAACATACTTCTGAATTTAAAATAAGAGTAGATATTGAAGAAACTAAAATTGATGTTCAACAAAATTTAATTTACTTCAATTCTTCTAAAGACACTCTATATACTATTGTCATAAATGACTGGAACCACTCGTTTTCTTCTAAAAATACGCATTTAGCAGATAGGTTTTCGGATGAATTTATACGTTCATTTCATTTAGCGAAAGATGAAGACAGAGGATTTACCGAAATTAAAAATATAATTGATTATAATTTTCAAACTCTTAATTGGAAAAGAAATGAAAGTCAAATTGATATTATTGAAATCGAATTAGAAACCCCTATTCTACCTAATTCTAGTCAAAAATTAAATTTACTTTATAGTATAAAATTACCTAATGACAAGTTTTCAAGATACGGATTTAATAACGACGGTAAGTTATATTTTAAAAATTGCCTCTTATTTCCTGCAATTTATGAAAATGGGAAGTTCATTAAGCAAAGTAATGTTAATTTAGATGACTTATTTAATGCTCCTACAAGTATAAAAGCAGTTGTAGACATTCCTTTAAATTATTCTCTAGCTTCAAATTTAAACTCACTAGATGAATCAAACACAGATAAATTCACAACTTATAATTTATTTGGTAACCATAAGAAAGATCTAGTTCTTATTATTACTTCAAAAAAAGAATTTACCATTTATAAAAATGAATTTGTAGAAGTGAGTTCAAGCATAAATAAAACTAGATTAAACGATATTCAAAAAACTTTAATAATTGATAAAATTACTCGATTTATTCATGAAAAAATAGGGCCTACAAACTCATCTAAAATATTAGTTTCTCAGGAGGATTATAACAAACAGCCATTTTATGGTTTAAGTCAGCTGCCCGCTTTTTTAAGTCCTTTTTCAGATGAAACATTATTTGAATTAATGTTCCTTAAAACCTATATTAATGCATATTTAGATGAAAATTTAAATTTAAATCATAGAAAAGAAAACTGGATTTACGATGGAATCCAAATGTTTATAATGATGCAATATATTGAAGAGAACAACCCAGATTTAAAAATGATGGGAAGTTTATCTAGATTTAAACTTTTGAAATCATATAATTTAATAAACTTAGATTTTAATCAGCAGTATAACTATTTATACATGTTAATGGCAAGAAAAAATTTAGACCAACCTTTAACAGAAAAAAAAGATCGATTAATTAAATTTAATGAACAAATTTCAAGTAAATATAAAGCAGGTTTATCTTTTAAGTATTTAGATAGTTATTTAGAAAATGATATTGTTTTAAATTCTTTAAAGGAATTTGTTGCCTTAAACAAAGAAGTTCAAACAAATAAATATGATTTAGAATATATTTTAAATCAAAATTCACCAAAAAAAATAGATTGGTTTTTTGAAAGTTTAATTAATTCAAGAGAACTTGTGGATTATACCTTTGGGAAAGTTTCAAAAACTGACGAGAAGCTAACTGTAAACATTATCAACAAAACCAAAACAAATGTCCCTATTTCATTATATCAATTAAAAAACGATAGCATTGTAAATAAAGTTTGGTTAGATGATATAAAGACCGACTCTACTTTTGTTTTTGATAGGCATGGAGCAGATAAGATTGTTTTAAATTACTTAAATGAAGTTCCAGAATATAATTTAAGAAACAATTGGAAGTCTTTAAAAGGTTTTTTTTACAACAACAGACCTATAAAGTTTAATTTTTATAAAGATTTAGAAGAACCTTATTACAATCAACTTTTTTATGTTCCTGAATTTGAGTTCAACATCTATGATGGCTTAGCATTTGGTATGAGATTGAATAATAAGTCAATGCTAAACAAGCCTTTTACTTTTAGCGTGGCACCTTTTTATTCTCCAAAAACAGGTTCATTAGTTGGAAAATTTAACGGTGTAGTTGAACAAAACATTAGAGACGAAGGAAAGCTTTATAGAATTAGATACATTTTATCAGGAAGTCAATTTCATTATGCTGAAAATGCAGCTTATACTAATTTAAGCCCAACAGTTCAGTTGCTTTTTAGAGATAAAAACTTTAGGGAAAACAAAAATGAGTTTGTTCAGTTAAAGCAATTATACATTAACAGGGAAAAAACAGATTTTTTACTAGATAACAATACTGAAAACTATAATGTTTTTGACTTTAAGTATGGTAATTATCAATCTGAGATAACTAAACATTATAGCCTAACTACTAATGTTCAGGTTGCAAATTCATTTGGTAAAATTTCAACAGAAATACATTACCGAAAATTATTTGATAATAACAGAAGATTAAGTTTAAGGTTTTATGTAGGAACTTTTTTATACAGAAGTACAACTTCAGAATTCTTTAGCTTTGGATTAGACAGACCTACTGACTATATGTTTGAACATAGTTATCTAGGAAGAAGTGAATCTACAGGGATTTTCAGTCAAGAATATGTTTATGCCGAAGGTGGATTCAAATCTAAACTAGATAGTCGATATGCTAATAAATGGTTAACTACTTTCAATGCTTCTTTTAATCTTTGGAATTGGGTACAAGTTTATGGAGATGTAGGTTTATTAAAAAACAATTTCGCTCCTACAAAGTTTGTTTATGATTCTGGAATTCACCTTAATTTAGTACCTGATTATTTTGAATTATTTTTACCTGTTTATTCTTCAAATGGATATGAATTAGATAGTAATAATTATGGTGAAAAAGTTAGATTTATAGTAACTCTAACTCCAAAAACATTAGTTTCTTTATTCACAAGACGCTGGTTTTAAACAACTAAACACTTAAATAATTGTATTTTTCTCAACAAAACAGTCAAATCAAATGATTTAATTGTCATATTCTTAATGTTTTTAATAAACAATTAATAATTTTCAATATAGTCTTCCGTTTCATATTGCATAATATCTTCTAATTAATTACATTTGTAAAATATCAAATATTGCAAACTATGAGCAAAACTGCGACTAAAGAAGTTTTATCTTTTGAAGATTTCAAAAAAGAAGTACTGAACGATTACAAAATTGCTACTATAAGTAGGGAGTGTAGTCTTTTAGGACGTAGAGAAGTTTTAACAGGAAAGGCAAAATTTGGAATCTTTGGTGACGGAAAAGAAGTTCCTCAACTTGCTTTAGCTAAAGCTTTCCAAAACGGAGATTTCCGTTCTGGATATTATCGTGACCAAACATTTATGATGGCTATTGGAGCCATGAATATAGAGCAATTTTTCGCAGGATTGTATGGTCATACTGATATTAATTTTGATCCAATGAGTGCTGGGAGACAAATGGGAGGACATTTTGCAACCCATAGTTTAGATGAAAAAGGAAATTGGAACAACTTAACAGCGCAAAAAAATTCAAGTGCAGATATTTCTCCTACTGCAGGACAAATGCCTCGATTATTAGGCTTAGCACAAGCTTCAAAAATATTTAGAAATGTAAAAGGTTTAGAAAAGCATACCCATTTTTCAAATGAAGGAAATGAAGTGGCTTGGGGAACTATTGGTAATGCTTCTACATCTGAAGGTTTGTTTTTTGAAACCATTAATGCCGCTGGAGTTTTACAAGTCCCTATGGTAATGAGTGTTTGGGATGACGAATATGGAATTTCGGTTCATGCTCGTTATCAAACTACAAAAGAAAATATTTCTGAAGTATTAAAAGGCTTTCAACGTGAAGAAGGTACAAATGGTTATGAAATTTTACGTGTTAAAGGTTGGGATTATCCAGCTTTAGTAGAAACATATCAAAAAGCTTCTAAAATTGCACGTACAGAACATGTTCCGGTATTAATTCATGTTAACGAATTAACACAACCCCAAGGGCATTCAACTTCTGGAAGTCATGAAAGATATAAAGACGCTGACCGTTTAGCATGGGAAGCAGAATACGATTGTTTGGCTCAAATGCGTTTATGGATGCTTGCAAACAATATGGCTAATGAAGAAGAATTAAGTGAAATCGACAATGCTTCTAAAAAAGAAGTTTTAGAAGGTAAAAAAGCTGCTTGGTTAGCTTTTACAGCACCTTTTAAAGCAGAACAACTAGAACTAGTTAGTCTTTTAAACACAATTGCAGCATCAAGTCCAAATAAAGTGTTTGTTGAAAAATTTGCAAATGATTTAGCGGCTATCAAAGAACCTATTAGAAAAGACATTATTACAACTGCACGTAAAGTATTGCGTTTAATTGTAAAAGAAAGTGAAAAAGTTCAATTAGCTGCTTGGATTACGGCGTATACTAATAAAATTCAACCAAAATTCAGTTCGCATTTATTTTCTCAATCTGATAAAAATATTGCTTCTGTAAAAGAAGTAAAACCAACTTATGACGAAACTGCAGAAGATGTTGATGCTCGTTTAGTTTTACGTGATAATTTTGATGCTATTTTTGCAAAACATCCTGAAACTTTAATTTTTGGAGAAGATGCAGGAACTATTGGTGATGTTAACCAAGGTTTAGAAGGAATGCAAGAAAAATACGGAGAATTTCGTGTTTCTGATGCAGGAATTCGTGAAGCTACAATTTTAGGACAAGGAATAGGAATGGCAATGAGAGGTTTGCGTCCAATTGCTGAAATTCAATATTTAGATTACTTATTGTACGCTATTCAAATCATGAGTGATGATTTAGCTACATTACAATATAGAACAAACGGAAGACAAAAAGCACCATTAATAATTAGAACACGTGGACACCGTTTAGAAGGTGTTTGGCATTCTGGTTCTCCAATGGGAATGATAATAAATGCAATTCGCGGAATTCATGTTTTAGTTCCAAGAAATATGACGAAAGCTGCAGGTTTTTATAATACATTATTGGAAACAGATGAACCTGCTTTAGTTATTGAATGTTTAAATGGTTATCGTTTAAAAGAAAAAATGCCAACTAATCTTGGTACATTCAAAACACCAATTGGAATTGTAGAAACAATTAAAGAAGGAGCAGATATTACTTTAGTCTCTTATGGTTCAACTCTTCGTTTAGTTGAACAAGCTGCAAATGAATTAGAAGCTGCTGGAATAAGCGCTGAAATCATTGATATTCAAACATTATTACCTTTTGACATTAATCATGATATTGTAAAAAGTGTAGCTAAAACGAATCGTTTATTAGTAATTGACGAAGATGTTCCCGGTGGAGCAAGTGCTTACATTTTACAAGAAATTATTGAAAACCAAAAAGCATACAAACATTTAGATAGCGAACCACAAACATTAGCTTCTCAAGCACACAGACCTGCTTATGGAACGGATGGTGATTATTTCTCTAAACCAAGTGTAGAAGATATTTACGAGAAGGTTTATGCTATTATGAATGAAGCAAATCCTGAGAAATTTCCAAGTTTGTATTAATACAAACTTTATAAAATAAAAAAAGAGGCTGTACAGCCTCTTTTTTGTTATCTATATTTAAATTTCTTTTAAAACTTCGACCAAATAATCAATCTCTTCTTTAGTATTAAATTGACTGAATGAAATACGTAAATTTGGATACTTTTGTTCTTCTTCACTTAAAAACTCTGCTAATACATGAGAAGGTTTTATACTTCCACTTTGACAAGCACTTCCTCTAGAAACTGCTATTCCTTTCATATCTAAAGCAAAAAGCAACATTGTGGCTTTAGATGCATCAATTGGTAACATTATATTTAAAATATTGTATAAGGTATTAGTTCCATTTACTTTTAAATTTGGAAAAACAGACAATAAACCTGAAAGACAATACGATTGTAAACCTCTTATTTCCTTCTTATTAGCTTCTAAATTATCTATAGAAAGTTCCAAAGCCTTTGCCATTCCAACAACTTGATGAACAGCTTCTGTTCCAGCGCGAAGACCTTTTTCTTGCTCTCCTCCAAAAAGCATTGGTTGAATAGCCAGACCTTTTTTAATATATGCAAAACCAATTCCTTTTGGTCCGTGGAACTTATGCGCCGTTGCAACTGCAAAATCGACAGGTAATTCATGTAGGTTCAACTCTATTTTCCCAATAGACTGAACAGTATCACAATGAAACAGAGCCTTAGCAGCAACACATAACTTCCCTACTCTTTCAACATCTAAAATTGTTCCTATTTCATTATTTACATGCATTAAAGTCACTAAAGTTGGTTTAACCTCATGAAGCAATTTTGCCAAATGCAAATAATCAATCAGCCCTGTAGGAAGTATATCTATGTATACGACTTCAATACCATTCGTTTTTTCTAAGTGTTGTATCGTGTGTAAAGTAGCATGATGTTCAATTTTTGAAGTAATAATACGTTGAACACCTAAATCATGAACTGCACTTTGTAGAATTAAATTGGTAGCTTCAGTAGCGTGAGCTGTAAAAATAAGTTCTGCTGCTTGTATATGTAGTCTTTTAGCAATGCTTTTGCGAGCAGTTTCAAGTAAGTTTTTAGCACTACGACCAAAACTGTGTGTTGATGAAGGGTTACCAAAGTTGTTTTGTAAAACAGCTACCATAGCATCAATAACCTCAGGATATAAAGGTGTAGTTGCTGCATTGTCTAAATATATTTTTTTCATATTTTCATTTTCGAAAAGCAAAGATAAGGAAGTGTAGGTTATTATAACTAAAACCTAAATTTAACAAAAAGTATAGATTTTCAGTATCAACACTTAAAACTTAAGGATTTGGTCAACAAAACTAAATACAATGCCGATGTTTTGTAATAATTTTATATAAATTAGCAGAGAACAAAAAATAAATTAATTTTGAATTTAACAAAAGTAAAAAGATACTTAATACTATTAAATATTGGGTTTTGTGTTAATACTTTTAGTCAAGAAAACAGCTCGATTACAGTATCAAGTTTAAATATTAATGGTTTTTTATTTAATCAAACTGAAACTTCAATTAAAGAAAACTTTGGAAGTCCAACTATGATTAAAAACTATTATAACGAACTGAATAATGAGAATTGGAAAGAATATAAGTATTCAGAAAACTCATTTTATTTTGATAAAAATATTTTAATAGAATTTAGTCTTAAAGACAATTTATTTTACTTTCAAAACAAAAGCATTCGTGTCGGAGAACATATAAAAAAAGTAAAAGAGTTATTTTTAAATTCATTCAATAACAAAGAATTTAAAGGCGGAATTGGATTCATCAGAATTGAACTAAAACTCAATAATGGTAATGAAACTGATATGTTTATAATAATTAACTTTAATGAAAAGAATATTATAACTTCAATCCATAGTGCATCTAATTAAAAAAAGCGAGAAACTAAATTTCTCGCTTTTTTCTTTTTTTTTAATTCTATTAGTGAGAAGCTTCCAATTCAATAGTATCTACATCAATACCTTGTTTTTTAAGGATTCCTTTAACTAAAAAGGCAAATAAAGTAAGGTATCCAAAACAAATTACTGTAATAACATACGATTGGTGTATTCCAATAATATCAGCTAATTTTCCTTGTATTGGTGGAATAATTCCTCCTCCTAAAATCATCATGATTAAAAACGCAGAGCCTTGCGAAGTATATTTTCCTAATCCTAAAATAGATAAACTAAAAATAGATGGCCACATAATGCTACACGCTAACCCACCAGCTAAGAACGCATAAATTGCAACTGTTCCTGTTGAGAACAAACCTATTGTCATAGCAGCAATACCAAATAATCCAAAAATGATTAATGTACGAGCTGGTTTATCTTTCGTTAAAAAGAAAGCCAATATTTGTAAAATAACACAAACAACATAGTAATACAATGGTTTCATGTCTTTACCTGAAATAATATTTACTAGTAAAATTACTGCGAAAGCTATAAGCGGAACAACAATTAAAGCTAAAGTTTTTTTCATTCCTGTTAAGTTGAAAGCACTAATTGCTCCTGCCCAACGACCAATCATTAAACTTCCCCAATACATTGATATATATGGAGCAATTTCAGAAGACTGAAGTCCTCCAAAACTTTCTAGTTTTAATAATTCTCCTAAGTTACTTCCTATAGCAACTTCTACACCTACATAAGTGAATATTGCTAACATTCCTAAAACCAATTGAGGGTATTGCATTGCCCCCCAACCTTCTGATTTTTTACTTGCTGCGAAATATGAAAAGAATATTCCTCCAAGAACAACTAAAAGCGCCCCAGAAAGCCAATACATTCTCTCGCTTTCCATTTTTGGCTTCAAATCAGCTAGCTTTGCTTCTTTAGATTTTAAATCGCTTAAATAGACTGAAAGTTGATCGCCTGACAGATCTTTTATTTTTTCATGCTTTATAGGTGTTTTTGCAATCTTTAAATCATATTCAATAGTTTGAATAACTTTTGCTTCATCACTTTTGTAACTTTGGAAAACAGGAACAAACATAACGCCAAGTAAAACAGTCATTACAACTAATGTTTTTAAAGCTTTATCTGCTTTTTCCATTGGTTCTTTAGAGATTCCAGCAGGTACTTTTTTAGAGAAATAAAACAATGCTGCCGAAGCTAAAAACAATAATCCTACACCAACGTATAAATAGATAACTTTATTTAATTCTAAACTTGCTATTTGATCATCAGTTACTGAAACCGCAGAACCAAATAAAGCAAAACCAACTAAAATAGGTCCAATCATTGTACCAAAAGAATTAATTCCTCCTCCAAGGTTTACTCTACTTGCACCAGTTTTGGGACTACCTAGTAAAATCGCAAAAGGATTTGCCGCTGTTTGTTGCAATGAAAAACCTAAAGCAACTATAAATAAACCAGCCAACATTCCAACATATAAATTGGCTTCAACAGCAATAATCATTGCTCCTGCACCAAGTGCAGAAAATAACAATCCATACACAATACTTTTTTTGTAACCCCATGAACTAACAATATCACTATTTTTGGCAGTTCCCAAAATAAATAAAATCAAAGCACCTAAGTAATAAGCCGTATAAAAAGCAAAATCAATTAATTGTGACTGAAACTGGTCTAAGCTAAAGTAATGCTTACAAAATGGAATAAAAATACTGTTACCTGCAGCAATAAAACCCCAGAAAAAGAAAACCGTAACAAGAGTATATAATGCTGGGTAATTGGTTTGTGTTGAATTAGTATTAATTGAATTCATATGTTTATTTTTTAAAAGCCTAAAGATAGTATTTTTCGCATTTAACAAACATTTTAGTTTAAATAAAATTATTCGTTTAAATTTGTAATAAATTTAGAATAAATATATGAAAAAGGCTTTCGCTTTATTACTAACAGTTTTCATGTTTTCGTGCGATGATGGAGACGTTACTTTACAATCTTTTGCTTTCGAATCTCAAAGTATCCAGAAGTGTTCAGATAACAATTTAATTTTTAAAATTAAAAATGACGAGTTATTATTGGTAGATATTCCAGAAAGTAATTTTACAAACACAGTTACTCCAGATGGTACACCACGAGAAGTGCTTATAAACTCTACAAATAGGATTATTTATAGAAAATACTCTGGAAATCTTAGCTCAACTACTATTTGTTCTATACTTCCTCCTGCAAGTCCTGTTGTGAATAAAGAATGGAATGCTACTGGAGGAAAAATATTAATTGAAACAGATGAAGTTTTTGATACTGATGGAATAACTATAATTGGATATACACATAATATCACTTTTGAAAATGTAAGTTTTTCAGGTCCTGATAACACTTTTAGTTTTACAACTTATATTTTCGGCGATTACGAAACTGACCTATAATTCACATAAGATAGATAAAAAAAAGCTCCGATTATCTCGGAGCTTTTTTTTATCTATCTACATTTTGTTTGATATACACTTCAGTTGCGCCAACTCCATATTTTTGATAATTGGCTTCTTTAAAAGTTATTCCATCGTACTTAGAAAGCAAAAATTCCAACTCTGATTTTAAAACTCCTTCACCAACTCCGTGTATAAAAACAAGTTTAGGCATTCGCTTTCTAATTGCAAAATCTAACTGTCCTTTTGCATTATCCATTTGGATATTTAATATTTCAAAATTAGACAAACCGCGAAAATTTTTCACTAACTTTTCAATATGTAAATCTACTTCTAAAACAAATTCTTCCTTCTTGCTTTTCTTCTCTTTGACAAATGATCGCTTTTTTTCTTCGGCTTTATCTTGTAAAACAGATGTTAAACTTTTAGAAGAGAAAACGTTACCTAATTCATTGATATTGTTTGTTTTAACTAATTCGTTGACAAAATATGTCATCGTAAATCCGTCGCTTGTTTCAATGATAACCGATGTATTTTCAATCTTTACAACTACACCGTCAAAATCATCATCTAATACCGAAACCTTATCTCCTATTTCTAAATTTTGCATACTTCAAATTATTACTCAAATTCTCATTTAAGATATCTTTCTCAAAGATAAAAAAGTTAAAATAAGAACATCCTATTTACCTGTTTATTTTAAAAATACAGTTTTAAATCACCTGTTCTACTCTTGCCTATTTTATTAATCTTACAACTCATTTTTTTAATCAATTGAAAAATATGTTTTTTCACGAATATAATTTTTGGCACGCATATTGAATATCCATAACCAAAGAACTCTTAAAAATAGAGTTGATGTTTAACCTTTAAATTATTGTATCATGAAAAAAATTACATTTTTAGTTGCAGGAATATTATTCTTAGGAATCAATATTGCAAAAGCATCAGATAGAAAGGTTTTAACTGATGACGAAAGAAGAAGTAGATACCATGTAGACTACAGAGATGCAGAACCAATTGTGTTCTTAGAAAGAGGAGTTGAGTTTTATGTTTTTCCAAACGGTGAGTTTGATTTTAATACGGTTTCAAATCATTACAGCGCAAACCCTAGACCAAGAAGCGGCGGAATAAACACTACACATGGTGCACCTGGAGTTCGTTCTAACTACGGCCCTAGAGATAGAGGAATTAGAATTGAACACGATCACATGGGCAGAGTAAGAAGAGTTGGAAATGCATTTGTCAACTATGACGCTTACGGAAGAGTTAAAAGAATTGGAAATGTTTATATGAGATATAACAGTTTTGCCTTAACTCAAGTAGGTGGATTAAGAATCATTTACAACAGAAGAGGCCATATCATTGATATTATTGGACATGTGAACTATAGTAGTACTCACTATAACCATAACCCCAGAGAAAACGGAGGACATGGAAATGGAAACAACTATGGAGATGATGACTACGGAGATAATAACGACAATGATGATGATTACTACTACTATAAAAAAGACGGTACAAAAGCTAAAATGTCTAAAGACGATATAGTAGAGATTAAAAAGAAATAAAAATTAACACATAATGTTAGTAAAGTTGGTTGGTTTAAAAATCCTGTGGAGCCGAATGGTAAAGCAGGATTTTTTATGAAATAGAATTAAGTAAATAAGCCAAATCGCCAGTAAGAGATTTTCTGCTGTATTTTTGCAAACCTACAGCATGAACACTTAGGTTTTTCTTTAAAAAAGAATCAAAATAAATCAAAATTTGACTTTTTAAGGCTTCTTTTTGATCATAAGTAAAGAAAAAACCCGTATTTGTAGATTTAATAATTTGCTCAAAATCGGCGCCATGAGGACCTAAAGCTAAAATTGGTCGGTCTGAAACCATATATTCAAACAACTTACCAGGAATAATACATTTAGTCTCTGGAGCATTTATTTCAATAAGCAATAAAACCTGTGATGCTTTTTGCTCTTGCAAGGCTTTTTCATGAGAAACATAACCTAATAGATTCATGTATTGCTCCAAACCATTGTCTTTTATTGTCAAAACAACTTCATTACTAACTGCTCCAATCAATTTAAGTTCAAAATGAGAAGCGAATAAAGCGTCTTCAGAGACTAACTCACTTAAAACCTCCCATAACACCATTGGATTTCTTTCTGAAAGCAATGAGCCAATATGAGCTAATGTAAATTTCTCGTCTTTAGCTTTTGGAATTATTTTCTCAACATCATAACCATTTGTAATAACTGAAATAGGTTTTGATGTAATCTCCTCAAACTCTTTTTTTGTAGTTGGAGAAGTCACAATGATTGAATCACATGAGTTTAAGACTTCTTTTTCTAAATCTTTATGTGTTTTAGCTGCCCAATTACTTAACTTTAATTCTTTATGATAACCAATAGTTGTCCAAGGATCTCTAAAATCGGTTATCCAATTGATTTGCATTTCTTTTTTCAGCTGCAAACCTATCAAATGCAAACTGTGTGGCGGACCAGTTGTAATTATTGTATCTATATTATTTTCTACTAAATACTTTCGCAAGAAAAGAATTGAAGGTTTTACCCAAAATATTCTTGCATCTGGAATAAAAATATTTCCACGAATCCAAATCATTGCTTTTTCAACAAACGACTGTTTCTTTTTATTTGGAATAATTCCTGAACTGATATCTTTTGTTTTCTTTTTCGAAAAAAATGAAGCAAAACCATAAGGTTCGAAGATTTTGTTCTTTAAAATAATTACATTTTTAGAAACTTCACTCAATAATTTTTCATCTATTAACGGATACATTGGATTTTCCGGAATATAAACATGAGGTTCATATCCAAAGTCAGGTAAATATTTTACGAATTTCAACCAACGTTGCACTCCTGGACCACCTGCTGGCGGCCAATAATAAGAAATAATGAGTATTTTTTTTTGAGTATTAATAACTACTTGCTTTTCTTATTTTCAAAATACAATCCACCAATTACCAATAAAATCATTCCTATTGAACTCATCAAAGCAATTGTACTTCCAGTTTTTACCACTTGAGGTTCAAACTTAAATTCAATAGTATGCTTACCTGCAGGAACATTTAAAGCTCTTAAAACGTAATTTACATTTAGAATTTCAGTTTTATCGCCATCAACAGTAGCTACCCAACCATTTTTATAATACATTTCTGAAAAAACCGCTAAACCTTCATTTGAGTTATTTGAAGTATATTTTAAGTGATTTGGTTTATATAAATCTAATTTTATAGTTACTAAAGAATCTTTTATAAAAGAAGTCTTCTTTATTTTAAGTTCAGTATTGTTTACAACAGCTACTTTCTTAGTATCTAAACTATCCAAAGCTTTCATTTCTTCATCAGCTGAATTTACCACTTTTACATTTTCAATAAACCAAGCGTTTCCATTAGCGAAAGCATTGTTCATAGCAAATTGCTGTCCTTGCTCGTTACTTTGAATAATATATTTTACATTCAACATATTTAAAATACCAACATTGTTATTAGCAATTTGATAATCAAATAGTTGCTGCATTCTTCTTGGCTTTGCCGCATGATAACCACCTATAGAATTATGAAAGTAAGAAGTTCTTGCATTACTCATATTTCCTGCAACTTCAAAAACCCTATAATGTGTTGTGTCTTGTAGAATTTGCATATCGGCAGCAGTTGGCTGAAAAGGAACTTCCATTTCGTTTGCACTCACAAAACTTTCTTTATTTACGTAATTTTTCGCAATGAAAAACAAATCTCCACACATTAAAACTCCAACTAAAACGACAGAAACAACTGGTTTTAAAGTTTTTTTTATGTATAAATATAAAATTCCAAATGTTGCTAAAACAAGTATTATTGAACGAAATACATCAGAAGAATATAATGAAGACCTGTCTTCCTTAAGCGCTTGCATGAACTCTGGTCCATATGATTGAAGGTAATAATCATCGTTAGCTCCTGAAAAATTAAATAAAGCTTTGCAAAATAACATTAAAACTAAAACTCCTAAAGTAACAGTTCCTGTTTTCCAAAGCGCATTCCACTTCTTATCATCGTCCATTTTAAAGAAGTTATAAAAACCTAAAACAGCTAAGACAGGCAAGCACAATTCCAATAAAACTTGAATCGAAGAAACTGCTCTAAACTTATTATACATTGGTATAAAATCAATAAAAAAGTCAGTCATAATACTGAAGTTTTTACCCCAAGATAAAAACAGAGAAAAAAGAACGCCTGATAATAATATATAATTGATTTTCTTTTTTTCATCAAAGAAAGAAAGCACTGCAAAGAAGAAAACAACAATTCCAATATAAGCTGGAGCTGCAACAATAGGCTGATCACCCCAATAAGTTGGCATCTGCTTTACTAAATTTACAGCTTCATAAGGCGGAACACCTTGAGCGGTAATGTATTTGTACATTTCAGAATCTACACCTAAGTCTTCATGATTAGAACCTCCAAAAATTCTTGGAGCTAAAAGATTTAAACTTTCTGCTTTACCATAACTGTATTCAGTTATGTATTCATAACTCATTGCATTATCAGATTCTTTCTTTTTCCCGTCAGCCTCAAAGCTCAATTCACTACTGCTTCGAGTTGAAATTTTAGCATATTCGGAAGTTGCTAATAAATTTGTAGCATTTGCGCCTATAGCAAGAACACCTGCGATTATAAATACTAAAACAGATTTCCCTAACTCTTTATATGATTTTTCTTTAATAAACTGGAAGGTATAAAAACCTCCTACAATTAGTAATAAAAGTAATAAGTAATACGTCATTTGAAAGTGATTCGCCTGAATTTCTAAAGCAGCAGCAATCATGGTTAGAATTCCACCAACGATATACCTTCTTTGAAACACTAAGAAGACACCTGCTAAAACCATTGGCATATAAGCAATAGCATGTGCTTTTGCATTATGTCCTACACCAAGAATAATAATTAAATAGGTTGAAAAACCAAAAGCTACAGCGCCAAAAAAGGCTTTCAGCGGATCGATTTTCAAAACCATTAATAAAATGTAAAACCCTAAAAAGTATAAAAACAAATAATCAGCTGGTCTAGGTAAAAAACGCAAAACCGAATCTAATTTTTTAATGTAATTATGAGGATAGTTTGCTCCTAATTGATAAGTTGGCATTCCACCAAACGCACTATTGGTCCAATATGGCTCTGAATTGGTTTCTTTTCTAAAATCATTTTGCTCTTTTGCCATTCCTGTATATTGAGCAATATCAGATTGATAGATTTTATCTCCTTTCAAAACAGGATGGAAATAAATAATTGAAACTAAAACAAATCCTATAATTGCTGCTAAATGCGGCAATAACGCTTGGAATTTTTTCATTTAAAAAAGGTGTTTTTATTAAAGCGCTAAGGTAAATAAAAAAAGGATATTGAAACAATATCCTTTTTTTATGATAATTAACCTTTTTACTCTACTTCTACATAATCTACATACTCTCCAACTTTTTTCTTTTCTCTAGGCATTTCTGCTTTTGAAGTTTGCTGTTGAGTATTATTATTTTGCTGCTGCTGAGTTTGCTCTTGCATTTTCTGTTGTACTTTACTCATAGCTTTTCGCATTAAAATGGGTGCAAAAATTCGAGCTAAGAATTTAAACAGATAATAAAACAATACTATGTAACCTAAGGTTCTAAAAAAACCAGTCCATGAAGCCATTTCCATTATTAATATATTTTAAAATTCAAATTTATAGATATATGTCGAGATTTACATAGTATTGTTTCTTAAAATTATTATAAAAATGTATTTTTGGAAGATAAATTAAACACTTATGAAATATTCTAAATTAATAGCTTTACTATTTTTATTAAGCTACCAAGTGCAATTTGCTCAATTTACCGATGAAATTAATTCAAACAGACCCGGAAAATCGATGATGGCCTTTGCTGTTGGTAAAAAAATTATTCAAGTTGAATCAGGTTTAACTTATGTTTCTGAAAATCATAATAATTTAAATTATACGGCAAAAGGATTTATAGGAGAATTAGGACTTAGATATGGTGTTTGGAAAGAAGAGTTAGAAGCTATTTTAGAAGTTCAGTACCAAAGAGATAATTTCAAATCATCTTATTTAAATGAAGGGAGAAGTGGAATTAAGCAATTAACTCTTGGAGCAAAATATTTAGTTTATGATCCTTTTAAAAATTATGAAGAAAAACCAAATTTATACAGTTGGAAAGCAAACCATAGTTTTAAATGGAGACAATTATATCCTGCAGTTGCAGTTTATGCTGGAGCTAACTTTAGCTTAGGTGATAATCCTTTTAATTACGCACCTTCAAATATTGAAGAATCGCCATTTAGCCCTAAAGTAAGTGTTATAGCTCAAAATCATTTTGGAAGCAGATGGGTTTTGGTGACAAATATAACTTATGATAAAATTACTTCAGACTTTAAAAGTTTAAACTATGTACTAACTTTAACTAGAGGGTTTAATGCAGAATGGTCTGGATTTATTGAAAATCAAGGCTATAGTGGAGATTATTATTCAGATGGAATTATGAGAGTTGGAGCTGCTTACTTAATTGGTAAAGACATGCAAGTTGACGCTTCATTAGGTAAGAACTTCAAAAACACTCCAGAACTTTTAACTGTTGGTGTTGGCTTTTCATGGAGGTTTTCAGCTACTTATGAAGAGGTTAAATTAGAAAAAGACAATGGCAGCAAAATGGACAAGAAAATGAAGAAAAAAGGAGAAAAAGAATCTAAGAAAAGAAAAGACGGGGTAGACCTAGAATAAGATGATCACAATTAAAGAAGCAAAAACAAAAAAAGAATTAAAAGAATTCATAATGTTTTCTTTTGATTTGTACAAAGGAAATCCATATTGGGTTCCACCTATAATTTCAGAAGAATTAGACACTTTTGACAAAGATAAAAACCCAGCATTCAACAGTGCGGAAGTTCATTTTTATTTAGCTTATAAAGAAAACAAGATAGTTGGTAAATTAGCGGCAATTGTTAATTGGGACGAAATAAACATACTTAAGAAGAGTAAAGTGCGTTTTGGTTGGTTTGATGTTATCGACGATATTGAAGTTACTAAAGCGCTATTAGAAAAAGTATATGAATTAGGAAACAAACATCAACTTGAAATGGTAGAAGGTCCAATAGGATTTTCAAATTTAGATAAAGTTGGAATACTTACTGAAGGTTTTGACCAGATAGGCAACATGATTACTTGGTACAGCATGCCTTATTATGTTGAACATTTTGAAAAATTAGGACTAACTAAAGAAAAAGAATATATAGAAAGTACTTTCCCTTTTTCAAATATAAACCCTGATTTTTTTCAAAAAGCAAGTGGATTAATCAAACAACGTTATGGAATAAAGTCTTTGAGTTTTACCAAAACAAAAGACGTAATGCCTTATGTAGATAAAATGTTTGATTTATTTAATGATACTTATTCTGTTTTACAATCATTTGTACCTATAAATACAATTCAAAAAGAATATTTTAAGAAAAAATACATCAGTTTTATAAATCCAGAATACATTAAGTTTGTTCTCGATAAAGATGATAAAATGGTCGCTTTTGCCATTATGATGCCAGGCTATGCAGAGGCGTTACAAAAAGCAAAAGGAAAACTATTTCCATTGGGGTTTTATCATTTATTAAAAGCAAGAAATAATTCTAAAGAAGTTGTTTTTTATTTAATTGGAGTTACCCCAGAATATCAAAGTAAAGGAGTTACGGCTCTAATTTTTGAAGAGTGTTATACTACTTGCAAAGCTAAAGGAATTGAAATGTGTATTAGAACACCTGAGCTTGAAGAAAACATTGCAGTACAAAAACTATGGAAAAATTTTAATCCAACAATTAATAAAAGAAGGCGAACATATAGTAAAAAGTTATAACTATTATAGCCTTTACATACTCAAACTTTCTAAAACAAAAAAAGCCTTCTTTTTAAAGAAGGCTTTTTGTATTTATATAAATTTGTGCATTTAAGAAACGTCTAAGTCAACTTTAGTTTCATCTGCAATTTTCTTATAAGTTCCATTTACTAATCTTTCTCTAATTGTTTCAAAAGCTACTAGAGTCTCGTCAATATCAGACAATGTATGAGAAGCAGTAGGAATCACACGCAATAAAATCATTCCTTTTGGAATAACTGGGTAAATTACAATAGACAAGAAAATTCCGTAATCTTCTCTCAATTCGTTTACCATTACCATTGCTTCAGGTACACTTCCTTCAAGATATACTGGAGTAACACAAGTATTTGTATCACCAATATTAAATCCTTTACTTCTTAAACCACTTTGTAAAGCATTAACGTTTTCCCAAAGTTTGTCTTTCAATTCTGGGTGATTACGCAATAACTCTAAACGTTTCAATGAACCTACAGTTTGAATCATAGGCAATGATTTTGCAAACATTTGAGAACGTAAATTATATTTTAAATAATCAATAATATCTTTATCAGCTGCTACAAATGCTCCAATGTTAGCCATTGATTTTGCAAAAGTAGAAAAATAAACATCAATACCATCTTGACAGTCTTGCTCCTCACCTGCTCCAGCACCTGTTTTACCAAGAGTACCAAAACCATGTGCATCATCAACTAATAAACGGAAATTATATTTTTGCTTCATAGCAACAATCTCTTTCAATTTACCTTGTTGCCCACGCATTCCAAAAACACCTTCAGTAATAAAAAGGATTCCTCCTCCAGTAACTTCAGCCATTTTAGTTGCACGTTGCAGGTTTTTCTCCATACTCTCAATATCGTTATGCTTATATGTATAACGTTTTCCACTATGTAAACGAACTCCGTCAATAATACAAGCATGACCATCAACGTCATATACAATTACATCGTTTCTAGTAACCAAAGCGTCAATAATAGACACCATTCCTTGGTAACCAAAATTCAATAAATAAGCTGATTCTTTCATTACAAAAGCAGCTAATTCATTCTCTAATTGTTCATGATATTTTGTGTGACCACTCATCATACGAGCTCCCATTGGGGCTGCTGCACCATATTTTAACGCTGCATCTGCATCTGCTTTTCTTACTTCAGGATGATTTGCCAAACCTAAATAGTCATTCAAACTCCAGTTCAAAACGTCTTTTCCTTGAAATTTCATTCTAGGTCCTAACTCACCTTCTAGTTTTGGAAAAACAAAATATCCTTCAGCTTGTGAAGCCCATTTACCTAAAGGGCCCTTATTTTGTTGAATTCTTTCAAATAAATCTTTTACCATAATATAAAATATGTTTTAAAAAACAGGGCAAAAATAAGAATAAAAAAGCATTTTTAATAATTTATTTTTACATGAAATAGTCTAATTAATTGAACTTTAAGAATTAAGCTCCTCTTTTTTATAAAACTTTTAAAAACTGAGTAAATAAAAAAGGAAAAACAGCCTGAATTTAAATAGTTTAATTACATTTGCACCGAACGACACAGAAATGTGGTTACACGTTCATCATGAAAGTCGACCGCTCCAGGTCGGCTTTTGTACTTTTATAGCATTTCTATTTCTAAATAAAACGGTGTACTTTTGAGTTTTATTTCTAAAAAACATAAAATGCAACTCGTTTTCGCTTCAAACAATAAAAATAAAATTCAAGAAATTCAGCAATTACTGCCCAACTCGATAGAAATATTAAGTCTGGAGGAAATTGGCTGCCTTGAAGACATTCCAGAAACTTCAAATACTATTGAAGGAAATGCAATATTAAAAGCAAATTATATTACCGAAAAATATGGCTATAATTGTTTTGCTGATGATACAGGGCTAGAAGTTGAAGCTTTAAATGGAGAACCTGGAGTATATTCTGCACGATATGCTGGAGAACAAAAGAGTTCAGAAGACAACATGACAAAACTTTTATTTGAACTTAAAGACAAATCAAATAGAAATGCACATTTTAAAACTGTAATTGCTTTAAATTTAAACGGAAAACAACAATTATTTGAGGGTATAGCAAAAGGAACCATAACTTTAGAAAAAAAAGGAGTTAAAGGATTTGGGTATGATCCTATTTTTCAAGCTATCGGCTACACTTCAACATTCGCCGAAATATCAATGGAAGAAAAAGCAAGAATAAGCCATAGAGGAATTGCCACAAGAGCCTTAATTGATTTTTTAATAAAAAAATAATCACTCTTTATATGGTGAAGGCAAATACCATTTATTCTTCACTGCTAATAACCTAAAAGCAATCATAAATAATGAGGTTACAATATATAAAACATCCGTATTTAAACGAAACTCATTCAGTATAAAGAATAAAACGCCACCACTTATACTTATAGTTGCGTAGATTTATTTTCGAAAGATAACTGGTATTTCATTACACAAAATATCACGAATAACACCTCCAAAACTTGCCGTAATTGTTCCTAAAGCAATACATATAATTGGATGTAGCCCAACGTCTACGCCTTTCTCAATTCCTATAATTGTAAAAATTCCCAATCCTATTGTATCGAATAAAAATAATGAAATTCGTAATTTTTCTAATCGAGCCTTGAAAATAATCGTAGCGATAAAGCCAAAAATTATTACATAAACATAAGTCAAATCTAGCATCCAGCCTACAGGAGTCTTACCTATTAGCATATCTCGCAAGGTTCCACCGCCAAGAGCTGTTACAAAAGCAATTATAAAAACCCCAAATGAATCTAACTTTTTATTCCAACCAGTTAGTGCTCCAGAAATTGCAAAAGCTAGCGTACCAATAATGTCTAAAAATTGAAACATTTTTTAATAAAATTTAAATTCAAAGACAAAAATAGCCATAATTACAAAATATAAAACCGATTTTTAAGATACTTTTTAGTATTAAAGAGTCTGAAAGTGAACATTTTACAAATAATTAGTATATCTAACTAATAATCAGTACATTTGCACCCAATTTAAAATTACACATGAATAAATTTGAACAATTAGGATTAAACGAATCGCTACTGCTGGCGATTAAGGATCTAGGATTTGAAAGTCCGTCGGAAGTACAGGAAAAAGCGATTCCCCTATTATTGGAAAAAGACACAGACATTGTAGCGTTAGCACAGACCGGAACAGGTAAGACAGCAGCGTTTGGTTTTCCAGTTATCCAGTTAGTTGATGCAGAAAACAGAGACACACAAGCATTAATTTTATCGCCTACAAGAGAGTTATGTCTTCAAATAACTAACGAAATTAAGTTGTACTCAAAATACGTAAAGGGACTAAATGTAGTTGCTGTTTACGGTGGAGCAAGTATTACTGATCAAGCAAAAGACATACGTAGAGGAGCACAAATTATCGTTGCTACACCTGGAAGAATGCAAGATATGATTAACCGTGGGATGGTTAACATTAAAAACATCAACTATTGTATCTTAGATGAGGCTGATGAAATGTTGAACATGGGCTTCTATGAAGACATTACAGCAATTTTATCTGACACACCTAAAGAAAAGAACACTTGGTTATTCTCTGCAACAATGCCTCAAGAGGTAGCAAGAATTGCTAAAGAGTTTATGAACAATCCGCAAGAAATTACGGTTGGTCATAAAAACGCAGGAAATCAAAATGTATCACATGAATACTATTTAGTTAGTGCTCGTGATAGATATCCTGCTCTTAAAAGGTTAGCTGATGCAAACCCAGACATTTTCTCAGTAATCTTTTGTAGAACTAAACGTGATACACAAGCTGTTGCTGAAAAATTAGTTGAGGATGGTTATAACGCAGCTGCATTGCATGGAGATTTATCTCAATCGCAACGTGATGGAGTTATGAAATCTTTTAGAGGAAGACAAATTCAAATGCTTGTTGCAACTGATGTTGCTGCTCGTGGAATTGATGTTGACGATATTACACACGTAATTAACTATCAATTACCTGATGAAGTTGAAATTTACACACACCGTTCTGGTAGAACTGGTCGTGCTGGAAAATCGGGTACTTCATTAGTAATTATTACAAAAAGTGAATTACGTAAAATTTCTACTATTGAGAGAATCATTAAAATGAAATTTGAAGAAAAACCAATTCCTTCTGGAATGGAAATTTGTCAAATTCAATTATTCCATTTAGCAAATAGAATTAAAGATGTTGAAATCGATCACGAAATCGACGCTTATTTACCTGCTATTGAAGAAGTTTTAAAAGATCTTCCAAAAGATGAATTGATTAAAAGAATGGTATCTGTTGAATTTAACAGATTTATCGCTTACTACAAGAAGTCTAAAGATTTAAGTTCTCAAGGTTCTAACGAACGTCGTGAGCCTGGAGTTATTCCTTCTAACGGAGCGGTACGTTTCTTTATAAACATTGGATCAAGAGATAATTTTGATTGGATGACTTTAAAAGATTATTTAAGAGATACTCTTGGTTTAGGTCAAGACGACTTATTTAAAGTAGACGTTAAAGAAGGATTCTCTTTCTTTAATACTGATGCAGAATTTGCACCTAAAGTAATGGAAACATTAAATGCTGTTAATATTGACGGTAGAAAAATTAATGTAGAAATTTCTAATAACGACGGTGGTGGAAATAGCGGAAGAAGAGATCATGGCGGAAGAAGCTCTGGCGGAAGAAATTCTGGTGGAGGAAGAAGCTCTGGAGGTGGAAGAAGTTCTGGTGGTTTTAGAGAACGTAGTTCTAGCCCTAGAGGTGAAAGAAGCGACAGAGGAGAAAGAAGTTCTAGCCCTAGAAGTGGTAGCGACAGAAATTTTGCTCCAAGAGAAAGAAGTTCTAGCTCTAGAGACGATAGAGGAGGTTCATCTTCAAGAAGCGAAAGACCAGCAAGAAGAGAAGGAAGCTCTAGCAGTGAAAGACCTGCAAGAAGAAGTTCTTCAAGTTCTTCAAGCGAATCTAACGGTGGATTCTTTGACAAAGCAAAAAGATCAAGAAGAGATTAATACATTTTCGTTAATTTTCTGATAAATATTTAAGAAACTATAAAATATCTCTAATTGATTTGTATTTTTGAATCAATAATTAAAAGATGAGATATTTTATAGTTTTTTTATTTTCCTTATTTACAGTTAGTGCCTTTAGTCAAAAGGACACAATAGTAAGTAAACTTTCTGGTACTGTTTACCACAGTGAAACAAGACTTCCCATGTCTAATGTTCACGTAATTAATACTACAAGAGTCAAAGGAACCACGACTGATGGTGATGGTGCTTTTGAACTTAATGCAACAGTAAACGACACTTTACTTATTTCTTATTTAGGTTTTGAAACTATTAAAATTAAAGTTTCAAATGACTGGGTAAAAAATAAAACTTCAAAAATTTATCTTACCGAAAAAGCATACGCTCTTGAAGAGGTTGTTGTTAGACAATATAATTTAACGGGCTACGTACAAGTAGATACTGAATTAATATACGTTAATGAAAACAACTATAGATATAGCATTTCTGGACTTAATGAAGGCTATGAAGTAGGAGATAAATCTCCTGGAGCAGTGTCAAGAGTATTAGGTGCGATTTTTAATCCGGCTGATTTTTTATATAGTGCTTTTGGAAAACGTCCAAAAGAAATGAAAAAATTGAAGGAAATGAAGAAAGACGATACTATTCGTAATCTTCTTGCTTCAAAATACGATAGAGAAACGCTTGCTGCTTTATTAGAAATTGATAAAGACGATATCCCTTTAATTCTTCAAAACTGTAATTATTCTGAATATTTTATCAAAACCGCAAATGACCTTCAAATTATGGATGCCATAAGTGCTTGTTACGAAGAGTTTAAAATTTTGAATAAGAATAAGTAGATTTGAAACTTATATTACTTAAAACTTATAAATAATCTAAATATGATATTATTTTATTCTTTAGGCTTTATTTTTCTGATTTTGACAGTAATTTATAATTTCGTTTGGAAAGATAGGTTTCGAGATAAAAATAATTTAAAAAAAGATTGGCAAAAATTCTTAAATTCTGAATCATTGAATGATATAAAAGGAATTACCGAAAATGGAGATAAATTAATTTGGAATAAATATCTTTTAAACGAACAACTCGATAAAATAATAGATGTTGTAAATCTAAGAATTACCGAATTTCCAGAATTAAAAAAATTGGAGAACAATGCATTTAATAAGAAACTACATTACAAAAGAACATTGCCTTATTAAATTTAAGCTTAAAAACAAATCAACGATTTAACAAATTACTAAATCCCCAAATAAACAAAATCACACTTTCTTCTCATAAAACTTACTTTCCACAAAAGCAGCGTCTTTTATTGTTTTTCGTGTCCAATCTAAACGTTTTTCGAGTATTTCCTCTTCAGATAATTGCCAATCAATAGTAGAATTACGAAGTCTGTTTGTAATGTCCTGTATAATGATTGCTGCAGAAACAGAAATATTTAAACTTTCGGTAAAACCAACCATTGGAATTTTTAAATAACCGTCGGCATTATTCATTATTTCTTCTGAAAGTCCTTCGTTTTCGGTTCCAAAAAACAATGCAGATGGTTTTGTAATATCAAATTCGTGAATAAGACACGATTCGTTATGTGGCGTTGTTGCAATAATTTGGTACCCTTGAGCACGTAAGTTTTTCACACAAGAAGCAGCGTTTTCATGTTCTTTAATATCTACCCATTTTTGAGCGCCCATGGCAATTTGCTTATCAATAGATTTGCCATACTTTTGTTCAATAACATTTAATTCTTGAATCCCAAAAACCTCACAACTGCGCATTACAGCGCTTGTATTGTGCATTTGAAACACATCTTCCATTGCAATGGTAAAATGTTTGGTTCTATTTTTTAAAACGTCTAAAAAGCGTTGTTTGCGGTTGTCTGAAATAAACCCTTCTAAATATTCTAATAAAGCTTCATTTTTCATAGGTTTCAAAAGTATAAAACCTTTTTGAAGTTAAAAACTATAGGTTACTTTTATTTTAGCAAAAAATGGTGTTCCTGGCGTAAAATGAATTTCTTCAACACTTTGTGATTCATTTTGCAATTGAGATTCGGTTAAAAATTGTGTTTCATTCCATTCTGTATTGAAAAGATTGTTTACTACTACTCCAACTTCAAAATCTTTACTTAATTTATAATTCAACGATAAATCAGATACTAAATAACCTTCTGCAATAACCGAATTATCTTCATTTGCAGCGCGATCACCTATAAAGCGGTAATTTAAATTACCTGAAAAACGTTTGAAATTTTTAAAACTAATTCCACCTGTCGAAGTAAATTCTGGCGCTAAAGGAATATAACCTTGTCCGCTTGGCTCATCAACACTTCTTGCAAAAGCATAATTAGCATCAAAATCTAAAAATAAATACTCATTAAGTTGATATCTCATTCCTAAATCGATTCCTAATCGTCTTGATTTTCCAGAAGGCTCAACAATTCCCGCATCTCCAACATACACAAACTCTTGGTCTGAAAACAAACTCCAAAGTGCAGCGTTTACAATTAAATTAGTATTTGGTTTCCAAACTGTTCCTAAATCAGCTCCAAAAACAGTTGGTAAAATTTCTTTATCTTCTTGTAAAACAACTCTAGTATCGTTTGAATGAAATCCAAAACCAGACTTTAAGAAATACACCACTTTATCGTTTTGAACGTAACTAAAATTTAATTTGGGTAATACTGTAAATTTGGTATTTGAAAGTGTTTCATAACTCATTGCCAATTTATCTTGGTAATTGAATTTAAAATAATCCATTCGTAAAGAAGGATTTATAGTTAATTTATTGAACTGAAATTCAACATTTGTATAACCTGAAAAGTTAGATTCATCAATATCGCCAAGTTGAATATAATTTAAAACCGTATTTCTATTTAAAGTATGAGAAAGTTCAGAATCTTTAGTAGCATTGACTTTTAAACCAATTCCTGTTTGCCATTTTAATTTAAAAGAATCGTAAATTCTTTTTGTAGTATATTCTGAATTAAAACCATACAACGTTCTGTTTTCAAATTGCTTAATCTGATCTCCATTTATTGGATCTTCTAAGAAAAATGTAAAGTTTGAAAACAACGTAAAATCGTATTTTGAGAAATACACGTTTGTTTTCAAATAACTGTTTTCGTCAATTATTTTATCGATTGCAACAGCAAGGTTTGTTCTAGAGGTAAAACCGCCTTCGGTGTCGTCTACAGCGCCAAAACGAGAAATACTTCCATTATTAACCAATCGCATTGGAATTTGTCCAGAAGCATCCCATTTACTTGTAAAATGCGATCCTACGAAACTTAACTTGGTTTGATTTTCCAAAATGGTAGAAAATTTTCCAAAAAGATTAAATCTATTAAAGTTTTGAGGAGAATCAAAAGGACCATCAGTTTCTATGTATTCGGTTGCTATATAAGCATTTGATTTTGTTTTATTTCCCAATAAATCAAAAAGGCCAACTGTTCGCACCGTATTGAATTGGCCAACCTCAACACTTAATTTACTTTCTTCTAACTTATCTTTTGTTTTAAAATCTACATAACCTGCAGTCGCAAAATTTCCTTTTGCTGCATTATATGGACCTTTTCCAAAATCGATGTTATCTACAGTTTCTGGTATAATAAAATGTAAATCGGCATAACCTTGACCATGTGCATGAGAAACCATATTTACTGGAATTCCATCGGCAGTTATAGCAACATCTGTTCCGTGATCGATATCAAAACCCCTTAAAAAAAGTTGCTCTGCTTTACCTCCACCAGCATGTTGGCCAATAAACAAACCTGGGACTTTTCGAAGAATTTCTTGAGAAGAATTTACTGGATTTGTAACCAAATCCATCTTCATTAAAGTTGAGTTTATATTTACATTTGATGAAATCGTAATTTCAGAAAGTTTGAATACTTCTTCTTCTAAAATAATTTTCACTTTTCCATTCAATTCTTCAAACTTAAATTGGGTAGGTTTATAACCTAATTTTGAAATTTTCAAATTTTCATTTAATGCAACCTTTGAAAGTACAAAATTTCCAAACTCATTAGTATGCGTGTGTACATCGCTATTTTCATTGTAGATGTATGCATCGACAATTGGATTACCAAAAACATCTTCTACTTTTCCATTTAAATTTTGGGCATAGGAAGTAACAGACAGTAATAAAACCATCAAAAAATAATAAAGTTTCATTGTATTATAGTCTTTTAATTGAAGTTTCCAAATTTGGACCTAATTCATAAATACTTGCCAATAAATCGGCTTTATTAGAATTTTCTTTGGTCAACTTATTATTTGCTTTTAAAATGGTTTCATTATGAAAAACAATTAACGGCTCGTGCGATTTTCCAATAGTATGTTTTTCAATAATACCTAAGGCTTTGTCAAAATCACCATTATTATAGTAGGCCCAAGCTAATAAATCATATGATTCTGGTGTTGGTCTGTTTTCAATTTCTTTATTAGCAATAATGATTGCTTTATTTGTTTCACCAACTATTTCAGCATAAAGTAAAGCGTTGTACTTATTGTACATATCACCGTAATTATTTTTTTCTAATGAAGCATGATATTCATTAACAGCGTTTCTTTTTTTAGATAAATTTCCTGAAAAATCATAAATATCAGCTTTAAGAAGATATAAATCGGGAACTGAATGTTGTGTTGAAATATAATCTACAATTTGTAATGCTTCTTCAGCATTTCTTTCATGTGAAAAAACAATCCATGCAATACCTTTTAATGCATACATATTACTTCCATCAATTTCTAATGTTTTTAAATAGTAATTATATGAATCTTCAATTCTTCCGGCATGACCGTAAAAATCAGCAATGTTTGAATAAACCCAAACTTTTAAAACTTTACTGTTTGATTGTTCAGCAATTGTTTTAGCAACTTCCATTAATTGAATTGCTTTGTCTAAGTCGCCAATATGATCATTCCATTTTGCAGCTCTAATTAAATAATCAAAGTCTTTAAAATCAAAAATAGCTGTTAGTTTCGTTTTAGCTTCTTCATAATTACCTAATTCCATTTGTACATCAAATAGCATTTTTTCAGTAGCTATTTTGTTTTCGCCTAAATCATAAGCTTTATTTAAGTGCATTAATGCTTCTTTAAAACGATGCTGAGAAATATAATTTTTAGCTATTGCTCTATGAATTCCAACCTTCTCACCTTTTACTCTTTGATTACAATCGACTAATAGTTTTTCTGTTAAATACAATTCCTGAATATTTCCAGTAATTTCAAATTTCTGACTATATAATGATGCCAATGAAATTAAGTATGTATATTGATTAGGGGCTGCATCGTATTTCTTTTGCCAAAAATCAATTTCATTATTTATATTTTTTAAAGATTGATTATCTTTTTCAATAAGATACGATTGATAATCTTCTTTGTTCGTTACTTGTTTTTCAGATTTTGAAGAACAACTAATCACAACAAAGGAAATCAACAAAAGTAAAATCGGTTTTATAAAATAGTTTTTCATGATTTGTTTGTTTAGTTAAAAGAAATTAAAATAATGAGCATCATTTTGATGCTCATTATTTTTAAAGCTAACATCCTACCAAGGAGAAGCTAAATATGGGAAAAATGATAAGAATGGTTTGTCATTTGAGCTTACATTATCTGAAGTTAAACCTGGATTTGAAGTTCCACTTGGTCCACCAAAGATTAAAAGTAACTCCACGTCAATTACATCATCAGCAAGAGCTCTACCTGTTAATACATTTGTTCCGTCAAAAAATGTTGTAGTTCCGCTTGTTGAAACATTTAAAACATCAGTAGCTAAAACTGTAGTAAAAGTTGTTGCATCTAAACCTAATGCATTTGTTGTATATCCTGGGTTTAATGCTAATAATTTTGTTTCGAAAGCCGATTGAAAATTAGCTCCCATTGTTGAAGGTGTTGTAGTATTAAAACTATCTTTATTTCCTGAACTTACAAACACAGTATTAATAGCTGGCCTACCCATTTGATCTTGTTGAGTATAAGTTCCACTAAAATCTACCATTTCTTCTTGTACGGTATTGGTGTCGTCATTATTACATCCTACTGCAAACAAGGCAATAACTAATGATGCAAATAAATTTTTATATTGAGTTGATTTCATAATATTTCTTTTTAAAAATTAAATTATTTTCTTTTTGTTTCTACCCATGTATTCAATGTTCCTGAACCACCAAGCATCGATTTTGGTAACTCTACAACAACCGACATTACATTTGAACCTGCAAAAGTATCAGTACCTGGATTGTTAAAACTTCCAGCATTTCCTGCAATAATTTCTGAATATTGACCAAAGTCAAAAAAGAATGGATCATCTCTTGGTCCTGCAAATAAGTTTGCGCCGTTTTCAACTGAAATTACAGCTGGAGTTCCATATTGACTAATAGTAACGCTTCCTAAAGGATTTGAAGTCATCACTGCACTCGAAGTTCCTGAAGCACTTGGAGCAACTGGTCCAAAGAAATACATTTTACCGTTTCTTGGTATTGCTTGAATTACTAAATCTTCAATGTTGTCTCCATTGTTATCAATATTAAATTCAACCATAACATTTTCGTCAAATGCTGCATCAGCTGTTGCTGTTGGAGAAAGTAAACCTTTAACATTAGCTACAAAAACTAAATTGTTAGTATTTGAACCTTGAAAAGAATAGAAATCTGTAATATCAGAAGTTCCACCTTGAACTGCTGGAGCATCAATATGATCTGCAGCGACTAAAACTAGACCTAACACTCCAAAGAATGATAACCCTAAAAGTAATTTTGATTTTTTCATTTTGTTAGTTTTTAAATGATTTATAACTACAGTTACGAGAATTTTTATTGTTTGGTTTTAAAAAAAGTAAAAAAAGTTTTTTTTTATTATTTTAGTCCTAACTTTACAATCATATGGAACAAGAACTATTAGTAAAAGAATTACTTAAGAAAGACAATAACTCGTTTACCTTATTATATGACAACTATTCAAAAAGTTTATATGGTGTCATTTATAATCTTATAAGAAATAAGGAAGAAGCAGAAGATGTACTACAAGAAGTATTCGTGAAAATTTGGAGCAATATCGATTCATATAATGAATCAAAAGGACGTTTATATACTTGGATGCTTAACATCGCTCGTAATACAACTATTGATAAGTTACGGTCTAAAGGCTATAATAACAGTCAAAAAAACCTTACGGTAGATAATTTCGTATATATGTTAGAAGACAATTCAAAAACTATGAATCGAATTGATGCTATTGGTATTAAAAGATTCATTAATAAATTGAAACCAAAATGTATTCAAATTATTGAATTGTTGTTTTTTCAAGGTTACACACAACAAGAGACTTCTGAGGAATTAGAAATCCCTTTAGGAACCGTGAAAACAAACAATAGAAATTGTATGAATGAATTAAGACTGATGATCAATGAATAGTAGAGAATACATAGAGTCTGGGATACTAGAACTGTTTGTTTTTGGTAAACTTACCAAAGCAGAAAATAATGAAGTGCTTGAAATGGCTAAGCATAATCCTGAAGTTCAGGAAGAAATTAATGCTATTGAAAGTGCAATTATGAACCTTTCACAAAGTGTTGCGCCACATTTATCTGCAACAAATTATGAAAAAATTAGAGCTAAGCTTTTAGAAAAAAATAAAGTAATACAATTACAACCGCGTAAAAACTATTCACAATACATGGGATGGGCAGCAGCAGCAGTATTTGTATTAGGCTTTGGAATGCAGTTTTATAAACTGAATCAATCTAATGAAACAATAAATAAACTAGCTACTGAAAAAACAATAATGCAAGAGTCTATTGTTGATTTAGAGTTGAAAAAACAGGACGCTGAATCTGTTTTAGCAATTGTAAGAGATAATAACAACATTCAAGTAGCTCTTGGCGGACAAGAAGTAGCTCCAAATGCTTTTGCAAAAGCATATTATAATAAAGAAACGAAAGAAGTTTATATAGATGCATCTGGTTTACCTGCTCCACCTGAAGGAAAAGTATACCAAGTTTGGGGTTTAAAACTAGACCCATTAACACCAAAAAGCATTGGTTTACTTAATAATTTTACCGCAAGTAACTCAAAACTATTTAAAGTTGATAAGGCTGAAGATGCTGAAGCTTTTGGAATTACTTTGGAGCCAGCAGGTGGAAGTATTTCTCCAACATTAGAACAACTTTATACATTAGGAAAAGTATAAAAACACTTATAAACATTAAAACAAAAAAAACCGCTTATGAAGCGGTTTTTTTTGTTTTATAATGGTCATGTAACTTTTAAAGGAAAACAGGAAAATTAAATATTCTATTATTTACTTCTTCACGTTTTCAAAAATTGACAAAACGGTATAAGTATATTAGTTTTTTTTTAAAGTTTTAAGAGTTTTAAATACAGAAACCTAAAAGAATAATATAAAACGATTTAAAAGACCTTTAATTGGTTATTTAACACAATAAGAAGGTTATTTAACTATAATTCATTTAGTAAGTTATACCTGTCTCTAAAGTAAAGTTTTAATTGTTACAATAATAAATAATACAACTGCAAAATTTAAAAACAAAAAAAAGCCCAAATGACATTAATCATTTGGGCTTTTTAAATATAAATAACTAACCATTATTCGTTAACTTCTTGTTTTACTTCATATTTCACTTCTCTTCCTGAAATAGGCTTTAATCTATTAGGACCAATAGGAAAACGAACACCTACGTGTTTAGAATCTATAGTTCCGTCTTCTTTTAAAGTATCTTTTCTATTTGCAACAACATTCCATGAAAAAGAAACGTTAGAAGTTCCACTTTGTAATTCTTTTACTAAAAACCCTTTTGCTGTTTTTTCAGTTACATATACACCTTTACAATCGCCTTCTAATTGAATAAAAACTTTCATTGGATGTTTTTCACTGACAAAAATGTTTTTTGATAAAACAGCATCTAATTCAATATAAGCAACTCCGTTTATAAGTTTTCCAGTTCCAAAATCTTCAAACAAAATTTCTGGCGTTTCTGTAGCATGAAGAATTCTGTTATTTCCTTCATCATCTTTTACCATTGTAGATACACTTCCACCTCCTAAAACTTTATAAGAAGTACCATTATTACGCGCTCCAACAAAAACATAATCAGAAGTAGAAGTATTTGCATCAAAATACCCTCCATAAGTTACATCTCTTCTTGCAGCTGCACCTGTAAAATAATCAAAATCTTTCCCTGCTATTCTTGCTTGTGGACCATTACTAGTTGTTAGGTTATCATCTTGGTCGTATTCAAAATACGCAGAAAAATAATCGTTACTTCCTGATTTTCCAACACCTCTTACATGTAAACCTGTTGTTCCTTGTCCTGAAAGTCCTACCGATTCTCCTGGAAGTTCAGTAAATGTTGTTCTACCAGCAACTCCTAAAACTCCCATAACAGTATTTGTAGAACTTGAAGCCAAATTAGCACTAATTCCAATAACACCTCTACCTCCATCTGGATCAAGATTTCCACCATCAATAACAAATTGAGTATTATCTACATTTAATGCTCTAATCGTTCTTGGTGAATTATCACTGTAAGCAAATAATCCAATCTGAGTTCCACTTGGAATAATTGTAGTTAGTGTATTTCCTAAAGGGTTAGTTGTATTTCCAATAATAACTTCACCTGTATTTTTAGTAGTCATTCTTAACTGATTGTTGGTCTTAATCTGTAAGTCTCTATTATCTGATGTCCCCAAATAATTAGTTCCAGGGGTTGTTCCTCCGTTACCAATTAAAGACCAATTTTGTAAACTTGGTGTTCCACCAGCAGACTTTAAAGCAGTCCATTCAGTTCCTGACCAATAATAAAACCCCGGAGTAACAGCTGTTGCACCAGCCCCATTCGTATTTGTATTATACACCAATACACCTGTAGCAATAGGTGCTGGACCTACAGGAGCTTGAATAATTGTTGAAGTTAATGCAATACGAGGAATTAATAACCCTCTCGAATTACTTTCAATTTGTAATTCTACTCCGTTTTGAATATTAGTAGTTCCAATTCCTACTTGAGCAAAAAGTGCAATAGAAAAGAAAAGAGTAAATAAAACAGGTAATAGCTTTTTCATAAGTTTAATTTTTAGTTATATTTAATATCTACGAAAAAGAGTAACCTTTGGTTTTAATAAGTATGAAAAAAATTACAGTTTTAAGCGGTGCAGGAATAAGTGCCGAAAGTGGCATTAAAACATTTAGAGATGCCGACGGACTTTGGGAAGGTCATGATATCATGGAAGTAGCCTCTCCTATTGGTTTCGTTAAAAATCCTGAACTGGTTTTAGATTTCTATAACAAACGAAGAGCACAACTTTTAGAAGTGCAACCTAATTTAGCACATGAAATTTTAGCCGAATTGGAACAAAATTTTGAAGTACATATTATCACGCAAAATGTAGATGATTTACACGAAAGAGCTGGCAGTACAAATGTTATTCACTTGCATGGCGAATTATTAAAAGTAAAAAGCGTTTATAACGAACAAATTATTTTAGATTGGAAAAAAGATTTGTTTTTAGGCGATGTTGATAAATTTGGTAATCAATTACGACCTCATATTGTTTGGTTTGGCGAAGAAGTTCCGGCTATGGACAAAGCATTAGAAATAGTAGAGCAGACTGATATTTTAATCGTAATTGGAACTTCTTTACAAGTATATCCTGCTGCAGGATTAATCAATTATGTAAACCAAAATATTCCTGTTTTTTATATTGACCCAAAACCTGCAACAATTTACGATTTACCAAATCCGCTTGAAATTATGCCATTTTCTGCAACGGAAGGAATGAAAATTTTAAAGGAAAAACTTCTAAATTCTAACTTCTAAATTCTAACTTCTGTGTATATTTGCACTTCGTTAAAAAACAACAACACAACAAAATGCAACACTTATCCGAATTAAATGCCATTTCGCCTATTGACGGTCGATACAGAAACAAAACTCAAAATTTAGCGCCTTATTTTTCAGAAGAAGCTCTTATAAAATATAGAGTTTTAATTGAAGTAGAATACTTTATTGCTTTATGCGAATTGCCTTTACCACAACTTTCTGGTGTAGATAAAGCTGTATTTCCTGCTTTAAGAGCGATGTACGAGAACTTTTCTACAGAAGATGCACTTTGGATTAAAGAAACAGAAAAAACGACTAATCACGATGTTAAAGCGGTGGAATACTTCATTAAGAGTAAATTTGACGCATTAGGATTAGAACCATATAAAGAATTTATCCATTTTGGATTAACTTCTCAAGATATTAACAATACAGCAATTCCGCTTTCTACAAAAGAAGCGTTTGAAAATGTATACATGCCTTCTTTAATTTCGGTTATTCAGAAATTAAAAGAATTAAGCGTAGAATGGAAAGATATTCCATTATTAGCAAGAACGCATGGACAACCGGCCTCTCCTACTCGTTTAGGAAAAGAAATTTTAGTTTTTGTAGAACGTTTAGAAGAGCAAATGCGTTTGTTATTCAATGTTCCGTTTGCAGCTAAATTTGGTGGTGCAACCGGAAATTACAACGCACACAAAGTAGCGTATCCAAATAACGATTGGAAAGCATTTGGTTCTAAATTTGTTGAAGATATTTTAGGATTACACCATTCGTTTCCAACGACACAAATTGAACATTACGATCATTTTGCAGCATTTTTTGATGCTTTAAAACGCATTAATACCATTTTAATTGATTTAGATAGAGATGTTTGGACGTATGTTTCAATGGAATATTTCAAGCAAAAAATTAAAGCAGGAGAAATTGGTTCTTCGGCAATGCCACATAAAGTAAACCCAATTGATTTTGAAAATAGTGAAGGAAATTTAGGAATTGCGAATGCTATTTTCGAGCACCTTTCTGCTAAATTGCCTATTTCTCGTTTACAGCGTGATTTAACGGATAGTACGGTTTTACGTAATATTGGAGTTCCTTTCGGACATACTATTATTGCTTTTGAAGCAACGCTTAAAGGTTTGAATAAATTAGTATTAAACGAACCAAAATTTGCGGAAGATTTAGAGAAAAACTGGGCGGTTGTTGCCGAAGCTATTCAAACAATTTTACGTCGTGAAGGTTATCCAAACCCTTACGAAGCATTGAAGGATTTAACGAGAACCAACACGGTTATCAACAAAGAATCTATTCATGCTTTTATTGGTACTTTAGATGTTTCTGACGAAATTAAAAATGAATTAAAACAAATTACTCCTAGCAATTATTTAGGGATATAATTAAGTCTTATGAATTCAAATAGTTTTTTCAAGTGCCTAATTCTTTTTATTTTATTTACAACAAATTTTGTTGCACAGACTAATACAAAAGAATTAAAGACCATTTGGGAAAATACTAAAAATGCTGATTCAATACGATTTAATGCGCTCGCACAATATTATAAAATAAATAACCAAGCACAACCAGACTCTACTTTGGTTGTGCTTGATTATTATTACAAATTAGCTAAAGATAAAAATTCTATCAAAGAATTATTTAATGTTGCTAATGATCGAGGTGGAATTTATAGATTCAAAGGTGAATCTGATTTAGCTATGAAATTTTATAAAGAGGCTGAAAAACTTACAATTAAACTAAACGATTTTGATTTAAAAGCTACTATTTTAGGTAACATAGGTAATGTTTATATCAATAAAAAAGATTATCAACAAGCCACAGAATATTTCTCAAAATCCTTGAAAATTTATCAAAAAACTAATAATAAAAAGGGAGAATCTCATATGTTAACGAGTTTAGGAAGTGTTTTCCTAATTATTCAAAATTATGATGTAGCATTAGATTATTATAAAAAGGCACTTTCTATTGTAAAAAACACTAATGTTGAAGAAAGAAGAATTGCTGTTATTTATGTAAATATTGGTTGGACAAATTTCGAAAAAAAACAATTTGAACAAGCTAAGTTATATTATGAAAAGGCATTAAAAATACTTGAAGTAACCAATGATAAATTTTTCCTAGTTAATTGTTATGCTACTTTAGCAAATATTAACCTTGAACTAAACGAATTAGAAAAAGCAAATAAATATGCTTTAAAAAACTTGACTTTAAGTAAAGAACTTAATATGGACAGTTATGTTATTAATGGTGAAATTATATTAGCAAAATTAGCTTTTAAAAAGAATGAATTTAAAGAAGCTACTGAAAAAGCTGAAAAAATATTAGAAAATTTAGATTCAAATGCAAGTGTTGAACTAAAAAAGGAACTTTACGATTTACTTTATAAATGCTACAAAGAAAATAAAAATTCCAAAAAATCCTTGGAAATGTTTGAGCAATTCACTATTTATAGAGATAGTATTCAATTAGAAAAAAATAACTTTGCTGTTATTAGAGCAGCAGTTAAAAATGAATATGATGTAAAACTTTATGAAAATAAATTAAATAATGAAAAGGCACAAGCTAATCTAAAACTAAAACAATTAAAAAATACCTTTTATATTATTTTTGGTTCAGTTATTTTAATTTTTTGTACAATATTCTATTTTAGAAGAAAGATCAAAAAAGACCGACTAAAAAGAGAAGAATTACTTCATGAAATCAATCGTCTAAAAACTATTGAAACTTCTTCAATAGTTTCAAATTCAAATCCATTCGAATTAAATAAATCGAAGATTGAAAGTGCTATTTCTCAAAAACTTAATGAAACAGATTGGAATGTTTTAACTATTTTATTAGCTGATCCAGTAATTTCTAACAAAGATATTGCCGAAAAAGCTTTTATGAGTATAGACGGAATTGGTTCAAGCCTAAGAAGAATGTATCAATACTTTGATATTAAAGAATCTAAATACAAAAAAATTTCGCTTCTAATGGAAGCTATAAAACTTTCTAAATAATTTATTTTTAGACTTTTAATCATATTTAATATCAATTTCACGTTTGTACGTGAAGCATATAATAATGTAATTTGTGAAATTTGTTCTAGAAAATTAAATTTAATTACTTAAAATTTTAGCTATGAAAAAATTATACTTTTTACTTCTAGTAATATTTACATTGGCAAGCAGTAATGCACAAACTATAAACATGGAATTAGTATCACCTACAGTTCCATTTTATGAAGCAGATTTAGGTTCTGTTGCCTTTGGAGATTATGACAACGATGGCGACCAAGATTTGATTACCATTGGAAAAGGTGGACCAGTTAAAACAGTTTTATACTCCAATAATGGTTCGGGTGTTTTTACAGAAGTATTAGGAATGCCTTTTACCAATGTATTTTATGGAAAAGTCGCTTTTGAAGATGTAAATAATGATGGCTTCAAAGACTTATTTATAACGGGCAGTACCAGTTCGCCAACTAGAACTGCAAAACTATACTTTAATAATGGAATAGGTGGTTTTACTGAAGCAACCGGAACTCCATTTGAACCAAACAGTACCGGAGATTTTGAATTTGCAGATATCGATAATGATGGAGATAAAGACCTTTTAATGACAGGCACAAACACAAGTGATTTATCTTTTACAAAATTATATACTAACAATGGATTAGGAATATTTTCTCTAGTTTCTGGAACAACTTTTGAACCCGTAAGAGAAAGTTCAATTGCTTTTTTTGACATGGATAATGATGGAGATAAAGATGTTATCATTTCTGGAAAAAACAACAGTAATGCCCGCTTAACCAAATTATACTCTAACAATGGTAGTGGATTATTTACTTTGGTTGCAAACACAACTTTTGATGCAGTTTCATTAAGTGGTATTTCTGCTGGAGATTCTGACAACGATGGTGATATAGATATACTGATAACTGGTCAATCTGATAGTGGTTATATTTCAAAACTGTATCTAAATAATGGCGCAGGAATGTTTTCAGTTCTATCAGGAACTCCTTTTGAAGGTGTTTTCATTAGTACTGCTAATTTTGCCGATTTTGATAATGATGGTGACAAAGATATTTTTATTGCTGGAGCAAGAATTGGAAATCCTTCTGCGATGGCTGGCATTTATCAAAATCAGGGTAACAATACGTTTGTTCTATCCAATTCTTTAATTGCAACCTATCAAGCAAGAGTAGGAATTGCAGATATAGATAATGATGGAGATTTAGATTTATTTTTATCAGGAACTCATTTTGAAGGTGGTGTTAGAGTACCTAAACTTTATAGAAATACAACTATTTTGAGTACAACAAATTTTGATACCAATAATTTGACTACTTTTTATCCAAATCCTACAAACGATATTGTAAATTTTTCTTCAACTAATACTATCGAAAATATAACTGTTTACAATTTATTAGGACAAGTAGTATTATCTAAAGAAATCAATTCTAATGAATTCATTTTAGATATTACCAACAAACCTTCAGGAACTTATATTGCTAAAGTTAGTTCTAATGGAAAAACGGAGTCTTTAAAATTGGTTAAAATATAGAAAATAAGTTTTTTTAATATATTTGAAAATCCATTAATTAATAATGGATTTTTTTTTAACATCTCATTAACAACTGGCACAAAATTTGATTCCATACAAAAAACATCTTTATGAAAAATTATATCTTTCTTATTCTTAGTTTAGTATTACTTACATCATGTGAAAAAGAAACAACTTCAAATCTAAAACAAATTGAAGCCAATCTTAAAACAGACAATTCTTCTACAAGTGAGTTTATTCTAAAAAATGATACAATTTTAAAAGGAAAATTAGGAACCGAAATTTTCATTCCAAAAGATTTATTTGACAATTATACCAATGGTAAAATAACCTTCGAATTAAAAGAATTTTATAGCAAAGAAGACATCATTCTAAATGGTTTATCTACTATTACAGATAAAGATGAATTGTTAGAATCATCTGGAATGTTGTATATCAATTTTACTGAAAATGGTAAACAATTAATCATTGCAGAAGGTAAAAAATACAGAGCTCAACTACCAAACAAGATTCTTGATAAAAGTAATATCTATACAAATGATAATGATTCTATTTTTAAATGGAAGTCAAGTAATAATAAGATTTATACTGAAATTCCAGATTATCCAAGAAATTTAAAGTTTTTAATTTATACCAAAGCTGAAGGTATTGGTGGTTTTTTTAAAGAAGTACATTTAGATAGTGTAGATATTGTAAAAAGAAAAGACTCACTCGATTTTGTAAAGATTCAAGATAAATATAATCAAGATGTTATAGAACAAAATGAAGTTTTTTTAAATGAACTAGGATGGGATAGTGAAATCAATAATGGAAAATTATCAAATGATGAAAAAACTAAAAAAAGAAAAAAGTTAAATAACTTATATAGTATCGAAAATGAAGTATATTCATTTTCTTCAGATACATTAGGTTGGATAAATATTGATAAGTTGTTGGAATATGAAATAGAGAAAAATATTCAATTTAAAAATAAAGTAAATCATGATTTCTATTGTGTAAATTTAGTTTATTTAAATAATAATTCAATATTAGCATATTATCCAAATGAATTTAAAATTCTAAACCAAAAAGTAAAAATAAAAGGAGAAATGAAAATTATTATATATTCATATCATAATGATAAACTATTTTATGATACTTTTTATTTAGATAAAAATTCTAAAACAAATTTTGAAATTAATCTAAAAGAAACTACACTAGAAAAATTAAAAACTATTTTAATTACACCATAATTTTATTTAAATTTCTAATTAAATTAAAAATTTATAGTTACTAAACACATGACATCAGCCCTTACCCACTTAATTGAAGCCGAGAAAAAAGCAGAAATTCTATTTCAAGAAATTGAAAACAGAAATCTTGTAATCGCTAGAAAAACAGAAAGTCAATTAAATAAGGAAGTTTTTAACTTGGCATTTGAATTGTTTGGCATTCGTAAGTTTTGGCACAAACGCATTGTTCGTTCTGGCAAGAATACTTTATTGCCTTATAAAGAGAATCCGCCTAACTTAACCATTCAAGAAGATGACATTATGTTTTTTGATTTTGGTCCTGTATTTGAAGATTGGGAAGCAGATATTGGTAAAACCTATGTGCTTGGGAACAATTCCCAAAAACTAAAGTTAAAACAAGATGTAGAGCTTGCTTGGAAAGAAGGAAAAGCCTATTTCGATCTAAATAAAGACAAGCTTACTGGTTCGGATTTTTTTAATTATACTAAAGAATTGGCTGAGAAATACGGTTGGGAATATGGAAACCATCATTGCGGACATTTAGTTGGTAATTTTCCGCATGAAAAACTTCTAGGCGAGGATGAAATTAATTATATTCATCCAAATAACGATGTATTAATGTCTGCAAAAGATATTAATGGAGAAGAACGATTTTGGATTTATGAAATTCACTTTGTAAACAAAGAGCTAGAAATTGGTGGCTTTTTTGAACAATTGGTATCTTAAACCCGTAATTTTATAATTCTACTTTGTTTATTAAATCAATATAGTGTTCTTTATTATTTTGATTCAATTCAGCATACATTGCCATTGAAGAATCGCTAATTGCTAAAAGTTGTTCCATAAGAACTGCTTTTTGCTCTTCGGTTAGTTTTTTAAGAAATATGCCGATACCAAATTTTTCTTCTTTATCTAAAAACACACATGTTTTTTTACCTTTTTCAGTAAGATATAAGTTAAAATTACGTTTGTCAATTACATCAACTTCTTTATCTATATAACCTTTAATTACTAATTTATTTACCGCTTTTGCAGTAGTAGTTTTATCTACTAAAAGTAATGAGGATAGCGTTTTTTGATTGATTCCAGGATTTTCTTTTATTCGAACTAAAAATTGGTATTGCCCTTTCTCTAAATTAATAGATTTCATTACATAATCACTAAACGAGTTTACCGATCTATAAATTTGCCCAATTTCTCTTAAAATTTCTTTATCCATTTCTATTGTACTAGGGAACTTTTTTATAACGACTAAAGCATCTAAGCCTTGTGTTTTATAAGGCTAAATATACTTAATTAAACGAAAAAACACCCAAATAAATGAGTGTTTTTTAATTAATACCTTATAAAAGGTTTATTCTTTATTTAATAATTGCATTAATATTTTATTCTGCTCTTTTAATTCTTCTACGGCAGTTTTTAGAAGTTCAATTTGATCTTGTTGCTCTTGAATAGCTTTAACCGCTACAGGAATTATTTGATTGTACATAATTCCGTTAGGGTTTTCAATTTGCATTTTAACCAAATCTTCACCTTCTTTTACAGTGTACCAATCAGAAGTTTTAACAGCTTCTGGTATTACTTCTAGTAATTCTGTTGCATTAAAACCAATAGCTAAATCATTTTCTTCAGTAGTAGTCATTCTACTTCCAATGTTTTTGGATTCTTCTCTAAATTCAAATGGTTTTAATTGCATAATTTCGGCTAAACCTTTCATTTTTTTTGCAGATTTACCACTTGTTCTACTGTATGTAGTTCCGCCACTTGTAACCAAATTATTTGCAAAAACATTATTCCAATATCTATTAGGCCCAGCAAAACCAGCATTACCTAAATTTAGTATGTTTGTAGTGATAGGACTTACACTGTTACTAAAAAAGAATTCAGAATTTCCATCCACAATATATTCAATTGAACCCATTTCTATAGCAGTTCCACCAGCATTTCCAGTCCAAAAACCTGCAACAAAATCCATTGTATATAAATTATTTCCGGTATCACGAAATGTTGTATTATCTTGTGGTAAGATTGTAGGAGCTCCGCCACCAAAACTAATATAATCGGCTGGAGCATTTGTTCTCAATATTCGTCTATTGTTCCCTTGTAATTCGAAATACCCTGTCGAGCTACCATTAAATGCTAAGTTATAAGTACCAAGACCTATGGCAGTATTTTCAGTAAGTGCACCACCTAATTTTACAACACCACTTTTTGTTAATCCATTTATAAAAACATCACTTCCACCACCACTTCCACTAGAAGGATTTTTCCAAGTTGCATTTCCGTTTGCATCAGAAGTTAATACATAACCATTTTGTTGTTGGCCATCTTCTAATCTTAACACATAAGAACCTGCTACAGCCACTTGGTTTTCTGTAACCAAAATATCATCTAAAGAAGCATCATAAGAATTAGATCCTTTGTATCTAAATCTTAAAGAATAATTATTTCCTGCAACAACAGTTAGCGCACCAGAATATGTTGCATTTATTGATGTAGATGTTAATGATAAAGGTGTAGAAGTTGTAGTTCCTGTAGTTTCATTGTACAATGTTACTACAAAACTATCTCCATTATTATAATGTTTGTACCCATAGTTGAAAGATACATTTATAGACGTTGTTGTTGGAGTAAAATTTCCAACTTTAAGTGTTTGATCTTGTACACAAGCACCCCATTTTATATAGGCTCTTTCAGCTGTACAAGTTGTACAAGAAGCTTGAGTGGAATTAACTGTAGTAACATGCCATATGTTAGGAGATGTTGTACATGTATTACCGGCATTAAGTGTATTACTTAACGCACCAGTTGAAAAATTATTAGAGTACAATATTGTCATACCTCCAGCACTTCCGGGCACTGTAGTTCCCGTAACATGAAATTGTGTAGAAGGTGCGGTATTACCAACACCCACGTTTCCACCGTTAGCGTTATACATATTTGTACCGTTAATAGTCCAATCGTTATCAGCTCCTCCAAAAGTAGTCCAAATAGTTCCATCAAAATACCAAAAACCAGAAACACCATTTGTTTGATATATTAAAAGTCCTGTTGCTGGAGATGCAATTGCAGTTTTTTGTGCTAAAGTCATTCTCGGAATTAATACACCAGAATTTGTTGATGTAATATCAAGCATTGAAGATGCATTAGGAGAAGTTGTTCCAATACCAACTTGTGCATAACTAGTTGAAATTGAAAATAGGATTAAGACAAAAAAATAATTTAATTTTTTCATGTTGCACTTGATTTTTTTATTGTTTGTTGATTTTTTGGTTCTGAAATTTTAATTCGAGCGCAATTTAAAAATAATAGTTGAACTTTCAACTATTATTTTATTTAGTAATAAAAATATTTTTTTAAAAAATTTAAATTTATCACGTTCAAATAGTTTGTTCCAAATAATTAAAAACACAATATTTATGTTTTGTTTAACTTTTTATAGTATTATTTAAACAAAAAATCTTTATCTTTGATGTAAATAAAAATGTCATGGCGAAAGAAATAAAAATAAGTAAAGAAAAAATTACAAGCGCTTATGCTAAAATGGTTTTAGAAGATGGTAAAAAACCAAATTCAATTTACCATTTCTGTCAAGCTTTAAAAATTGAAGAAACTCAATTTTATCAGTTTTTCTCTAGTTTTGAACATATTGAGGAAAATGTATTTGAAAATTTATTTGAAAGCACCCTACAATTATTAACTAAAAGTAAAGATTATAAAAGCTATGACGCTAAAACAAAAGTGTTGAGTTTTTATTTTACTTTTTTTGAACAGTTAACAGCTAACAGAAGTTTAGTTCTCTACCTTCTAACTCAAGAAAAAAGTAAGTTAGAAAATCTAAAAAAACTTGAAAGTCTTAGAAAACATTTCAAGAATTATATTGATGGTTTAGGCATTGAAACAATTAACATTCCCCAAGAACAAATTCAAAAAATACAACAAAAAAGCATTTCTGAAATGGCTTGGATTCAAATGTTAATGACTTTAAAATTCTGGATGGATGACAAATCGCCGTCTTTTGAAAAAACTGATATTTTTATTGAGAAAGCTGTACATGCTAGCTTTGACATGTTAGACGTTACGCCTTTTAAAAATATTATCGATTTTGGTAAATTTCTTTGGAAAGAGAAAATGAACAATTAATTATGAAAACATTAGACAGTATTCCTACGTCAAAAATTCAACGTGCTTCAAAACTTATTCAAACAGGTGCTAAAGTAGGTGTGAATTATTTAAAATATTATGGCGACAAATTGGTTAAAACCGAAGAAGAAGCCAAAGAAAGTCTTAATCAATCTAATGCAGAAGATATTTACGACGGGTTGAAGCAAATGAAAGGAAGTGCTTTAAAAGTAGCTCAAATGCTAAGTATGGAAAAAAGTATTTTACCTCGTGCTTATGTAGAGAAATTTTCACTTTCACAATTTTCAGTTCCGCCATTGTCTGCGCCATTAGTTATGAAAACCTTCAAAAGTTATTTTGGAAAAAGTCCAAATGAAATTTTTGATACGTTTAACCCAAATTCTATTAACGCAGCAAGTATTGGTCAGGTTCATCAGGCTGAATTAGAAGGCAAAAAATTAGCTATAAAAATTCAATATCCTGGTGTAGCACAAAGTATTTCGTCTGATTTGGCTTTGGTAAAACCTATTGCTATTAAAATGTTTAATATAAAAGGGAAAGATTCTGATAAATATTTCCAAGAAGTTGAAAGTAAGTTAATTGAAGAAACCGATTATATTAACGAAGTAAAACAAAGTAAAGAAATTGCTAAAGCTTGTAAGCATTTACCAAATTTAGAATTTCCAGAATACTATGAAAAATGGTCTTCTGACAGAATCATTACAATGGATTGGATGACAGGTAAACATCTTTCCGAATTTACTGCAATAAACACTAGTCAAGAAGTTTCAAATACAATTGGACAAGCTTTATGGGATTTTTACATGTATCAAATGCACGTAATTAAAAAAGTACATGCCGATCCGCATCCAGGTAACTTTTTAGTTTCGGAAGAAGGAAAGCTAATTGTCCTTGATTTTGGTTGTATGAAAGAAGTTCCAGAAGATTTTTATGTTCCTTATTTTGAATTAGCAAAGAAAGAAATCATCAACAATCCAATACTTTTTGAAGAAAAATTATACGAATTAGAAATACTAAAGCCAGAGGATACAACAGAAGAAAAAGTATTTTTCTCTAAATTGTTTCATGAATTATTGAGTTTATTTACACAACCTTTTCATGAAGAAACATTTGATTTTTCAGATGATGTTTTTTTTAATAAAATGGCTGAATTAGGAGAACGTTATTCAAAAAGCACCGAAATTCGTAATATGAATGGAAATAGAGGTTCTAAGCATTTTATTTACATCAACAGAACTTTCTTTGGTTTGTATAATTTAATGCACGACATAAAGGCAAACAACGTAATTATCAATAATTTTAAACAGTATTAATGCTTTACGATATTACTTATAGAAATGATAAAGTGACTAAAGAAATAAATGATTTCATTGGTAATCCCTATTCTTTTTTAAAAGCAATACAAATGGGCGGAACTGGTTCTCATAGAATGATGATTGATGAAGTAAGTGCTCATTTTAAAAATATAGTTAACACTGTTTCAGACATTAATTATGGCTCAATAGAAATACGCCCAAATGGAATTATTTTTCATGTTTCAAAAGGTTTGCAGCGTTTTGCTTGGTTAATACCTTACTACAAATTGGTTATTTTTAAATCAATCACATTAAGCATTCATGCAGACGGTAAGTTTATTAAATTTAAAGACAATCAATTTACAAGAAAAAACAGTGCATTCATATCAAAATTAATCGATTTAAAATCAAAAAAAACTTCAGATGCTTGTTATTGAAAATTTAAATGAAATTCAAATAGACAGAGTTATTGAAATGGCTTGGGAAGACCGAACGCCTTTTGAAGCTATTGAATTTCAATTTGGTTTAAAAGAAATGGACGTAAAAGCGCTAATGCGAAATCAATTAAAACGCAAAAGTTATGAATTATGGCGCAAACGAGTAACCAACAGGAAAACCAAACATGAAAAACTACGTACCTTTTCTGAAGGACGTTTTAAATGCAAACTGCAAAGACAAATTACCAACAATAAAATATCTAAACGATAAACAAAGTCCATTAGCAAACACTAATGGATTTTTTAATATATTTGAATAACAAAAAAGCATGACGTTTTCATACATCTAAGCACGTTAGCTATAATTATAAAAAGCACTAACAAATTATGAGTGAAAAAAAATTTAATATAGCCATTTTAATAGATGGAGATAATGCACAACCAAAATTACTAAAAGAAACAATCGAAGAAGTTTCAAAATATGGTAAAGCAACAATTAGAAGAATTTACGGAGATTGGACATCTCAAGCAATGAATTCTTGGAAAGCTTTAATTAATCAATATTCAATAAATCCAATTCAAAAGTTTTCATACACTACTGGAAAAAACTCAACAGATGGAGCCCTAATTATTGATGCTATGGATATTTTACATAGTAAAAATACTGAAGGCTTTTGTATCGTTTCAAGTGATAGCGATTATACAGGTTTAGCAAAGCGAATTCGAGAAGAAGGACTGTTTGTAATGGGAATTGGTGAGAAAAAAACACCAGAATCTTTTGTTCAATCTTGTGATATTTTTACCTATACAGAAAATATTACTCCAAAAAATATCGAAGTAAGCGAAACGAAGCCTAAAACCGATAAGAAAAAGGCTTCTCAAATAAAAGTTAAAAACACTAGTAAAAAAGTGGGCAAAAAAATAAGCATCTTATCAGAAAAGGATAGTAAAACAATTTCTAAAGCTTTCGACATTTCAACTGATGAAAATGAAATTGCATATATTTCTAAAGTTGGAGGAAATATTAGGAAAATTGATCCAAGTTTTGACACTAGAACATATAATTTTGCGTCACTATCAAAATTATTTGAAAATTTAGATGAATATGAAGTTATTAGAAATGAAGTAGGCGCTTTAAATCATCCATTAGTAAAAAGAAAATAAGTACTACTAACAGCAGTTATATACAAAGTTTAGTTCTGTATGGTCTCGGTTACTTTTTTCATAGAGGGAATCAAAATCAGATGAAATAAAAAAGAAGGAAAAAAAGGTGGAAAATGAAGAAGCTAGCTGGACTATTTGTCAGCAATGTAAGGGACAAGGCAAAAAAAGCAAGAGGTCAAGCAAGAAAACGCTGCTCCGCTACAAGATAGCATTAGAACAATTTGAAAAATCTAATAGTGAAGTTACAGCTCCAGTTCGTCCTAATGGAAGCCTATACTCCTGCTTAAACTGTTCTGGATCAGGTTTAGTTCCTTCTGTTAATCCTGCTGAAGCAGATACAAAAAACTATCCACATGTTGCCATTATTGGCGGTGGTATAGGCGGCGTTGCATTAGCAGTAGGCTGTTTGCACCGAGGAATTCCTTTTACCCTTTATGAACGCGATAATAGCTTTAATGATCGATCTCAAGGTTACGGACTTACTTTACAACAAGCGAGTAAAGCAATTGAAGGATTAGGTATTTTCTCTTTAAAAGAAGGGATAATTTCAACAAGACATGTGGTTCATACTACAGATGGAAAAGTGATTGGCGAATGGGGATTCAGAAATAGAACACAATCAGCTGCGCAAAAATCTTCGAAGCGTAGAAATATACATATAGCACGACAATCTTTACGTTTAGAGCTGCTTGAGCAACTCGGCGGACATGATAAAATTCAATGGGGACACCAATTAGTAGATTTTAATCAAGTTGAAGGTAAAGACATTGAATTGAACTTTCAAGTGAACGGTGAGATGAAAAGCGCAAAGGCCGATCTTTTGGTTGGAGCCGATGGTATTCGTAGTGCAGTGCGAAAGTTATTGATTGGTGAAGACAATAGCCCTTTACGTTACCTAGGTTGTATTGTGATATTAGGCATTTGTCCTTTGAGTGCTCTCGAAGGTGTTAAAAGTCCATTATTGGATTCAGAAACGGTATTTCAAACTGCAAATGGAAATGAACGCATTTACATAATGCCTTATGATTCAAACTCGGTAATGTGGCAACTTAGCTTTCCTATGACAGAAAAAGAAGCTAAAGCTTTGAGTGCGAAAGGAACTAAAGCACTTAAAGAAGAAGCATGTAGTAGAATAAAGTGGCACAATCCTATTCCACAAATTTTAGCAGCGACACTAGAAACTCAAATTTCTGGCTATCCTGTGTATGACCGAGCACTACTTCAACCCGAATTATTGGAAAAAGCGGGTCAAGTTACACTTATTGGAGATGCGGCTCACCCAATGAGTCCGTTTAAAGGGCAAGGTGCAAATCAAGCATTATTAGATTCATTGGCACTTGCCAGAGGAATTACTAAAGGATGTAGACCTTTATCTCAATGGAGAGAAGACGGAATAAGAAAAAGTGTGTTGACTGAATTTGAATTAGAAATGTTAGAGCGCAGTGCTACAAAAGTAAAAGATTCAGCTGAGGCAGCCCAGTTTCTACATTCTGAAATTATACTTCAAGAAGGTGATGAAACGAGAGGGCATATAATAAAGAAAAAAGAAGCATAACAATTACAAAACATATTGTTCTATTTTGTAATTTTGATATTATAAACGCCAAAATATCAAGTATATGCCAAACCCTTTTACTATAAAACCGGGAAAACACAATAATGAAAAAGTACTTTTTATACTTTTTGAAAAGGATTATGAATTAATTCAAAGGGTAAAAAAGATACCCGGAAGCACTTGGAGTTCCTCAAAAAAAGTGTGGTATGTTTTAGATACTGATTACCATCGTGCACTTTTTAAACTTGAGCCACTAGCCTACTCACAACCTTCAGAAGATGGAATAAAGCATTTACAAAAATTCACCTATTGGTTAAAGTCAAAAAGATATAGTGAAAACACCATAAAAACCTATACCGATGCTTTAAAGTCCTTTTTGATTTTTTATAATACCAAAGAAATTTCGGCGATTACAAATGAAGATGTTGTTTACTTTAATAACGAACATATTTTAAAAAACAACTTTTCTCATTCCTATCAAAACCAGGTAGTAAATGCAATAAAATTATATTTTAAAACCATTCAAAACACCAGTTTAGAGCTAGACAAAATTCACCGTCCAAAACGAGAGAAACTGTTACCCAATGTATTGAGCAAAGAAGAAGTAAAAGCTATTTTAAACGCACATTCAAATGTAAAACACAAAATGATGCTTTCGTTAATATATAGCTGCGGATTAAGATGTGGCGAATTAATAGCTTTAAAACCAGTACATATAGATTCCAAAAGGAATATAATTATGCTGAAAAATTCCAAAGGAAAAAAAGATAGAATTGTGCCCTTGAGTCCTAAAATTTTAGAAATGCTACGAGAATACTATTTAGCATTTAAACCAAAAAACTACCTTTTTGAAGGACAAACTGCAGGAAATCCATATGATAGCAGAAGCTTACAGCAAGTGCTAAAACAAGCACTTAAAAAAGCAGGAATAACAAAACCAGTAACCTTGCATTGGTTACGACACAGTTATGCAACACATTTACTAGAAAGCGGAACCGATTTGCGCTACATACAAGAATTACTAGGTCATAATAGCAGTAAAACAACTGAAATTTACACCCATGTAAGTACAAAAAGCATCCAACAAATAAAAAGCCCATTTGATGATTTATAATTATATCTTTTTATTTACATTTGTAAATAATGCGCTACGCAATAGCGACAAAACACCTAATTATGGTTGTATAGTCGCTACTTTATAGCGGGTATAAACTAGTTACCAGCAATATTTTATGAACGAAATCCAGACAAAAGGCTTTATCGATTCTAATAATGTAAAGGAAATATTATCCAATTCCTTCAAATTAATTGTTGAAAATAATACTTGTGAGGATTTAAATTTGAGTAATAAAAATGTTTCAATTGACTTGAATCATATCCAAAGTGATTTAAAAATTCCATTTATTACTTTTAAATGTATAATTATTAATCAAGACAAAACAATAGGTTTTTATTCTGTTGTCTTTGAACAAACTGGAAAAATAATTGATGATTTTTTTGTAATTTTTTAATCCTGTAAAATGAGCTTAAGAAAACTTAACGAAGATTATAAACATGGCGCGAATGGAAAATATTTTTGCAAATGTTGCGGTTACAATACTTTATCAGAATTTCCAAATGGAACTTATGAAATTTGTGAAATTTGTTTTTGGGAAGACGACCTCTACCAAACAGAAAATCCAAATGAAAAAGGAAGTCCAAATCGAGTTTCTTTAATTGAAGCAAGAAAAAATTTTGAAGAATTTGGAGTTTGCGAACTTGAAATGAAAACGAATGTTAGAAAGCCGAACGAAAGCTATATACGTAAAATATAAATTAATACTGCTGGTAACAGCAGTTAAAAGTAATGGCTTTGGCTTGGGTTTAATCAGCCGAAAATAATGCGCTTATTGAAAGGTTTTTTCTATATTTGTGTCAGCCGTAGCTTAATTATCGCCACAGAAATTTAGCTGCAAAACGTTACCAGCTATATTTTAATGAAACAACTAACATTCATATTTTTTATCTCGATGCTTTTACTTTGCAGTTGCGAAAAAAAGAAAGATGCAATAGTAATAGAAAAAAAAGTGCTTAATTCAATATTTGTAGATGTTATTGATTCAATTTATTTTAAGTTAGATTCTGCAAAAATAATTACTAGAAATCAATCAAAATTTATTGTAGTTAACGATTCCGTTAATAAATTAGGTATGCCAAATTCTGCAAAAATATTTAGGCATTTTAAAGGTGTTAATCAAGTCTATTTAGACACTATCTTTGAAAATGCTGAATACAAAATCAATTTTAAAACTCTTCCCAAAAGTCATTATACTTTTATATATAGTTCAACACTTCCACATTCGTTAGATAGAATTAATTGGCAGAATTATTCTCTTCCCGGTGTATTGACATTTACAAAAATGCATTTCGATATAGAATTTAAGGTTGCTATGTTGGGAGTTACTTATGGAAATGGAAGCGTTTGGACTTCGAAAGAATTCTACATTTACGCAAAAAAAAGAAATGAAAACTGGATTATTGACCAAGTGCTTTTACGTGATTTAATTTATTAATACAGCTGGTAACAGCCGTTTGTAGCAATTGCTAGGCTTGGTTTGTGTTCGGAATTTTCTCCGAAAATTCCACGAGGAGTTTTGTACTTGTAATCTTTTGTCTTAAATTTACGCAACTGCCACAAGCGGCAACACGTTAACAGCAATTATAACCAGACGAAACTTACCATGATTGAAAATGACATGAACAGAACTTCATTGACCGAAAAAGATATAAAAATCGGTGTTTGGACTTATGGTGAAGTTAATACTGAGAAAAATGTTCCGTCTATTTCATATAGCGAAATTCCCGAAAACGTAGACCAATTAGACAGATTGTGGATTAATATAGGTGCTTGGACAGGTTTGCCTGAAAAAGAATTTAGTGTTCATAAAAAGGAATGGATTAAAATACTTCCAACACTTAAAAACATAAAATTCCTTTGGGTAAAAGGTTCAATTAATCAAGATTTTTTCGATACAATATGTAAAATGAATTGGTTAGAGGCGTTGAATATTCAAGGATTGACGTCATTTAAAAATCTGAATAATATTAATTCATTACAAAAACTACTTCATTTAAAAATTGGAAGATCAAGTAAACTTGAAAATATTGACAGCATTTCTAATTTAAATAATCTTATAACACTTCAGGTTGAAGGTTTTAAATTAATCTCTGATATTTCGCCAATTACAAAAATAAAGTCGCTAAAAGGTTTACACATTAAAGGCGATATGTGGAAAAAACAATATATTGATTCAGTTAATGGTTTAGAAAATCTAACGGAATTAGAATATTTTTCATTGAGCGGAACAGAAGTCAAAATAAAAGACATTACACCTATTACGAAACTTAAAAAATTAAAAAACCTAGAAATCGGATATTGGTGGACTAAAAGTGATTTACAGGTTTTATATAATTCACTTCCAAGTTTGTTGTATGGAAGCATCAAAGAAGCAGGTGAAACTGGTGAATATGAAAAGTACTTAAAGCCGATAAAATAACTGTTGTTAACAGCCGTTTGTTGCAATTGCTAGGCTTGGCTTGTGTTCGGAATTTTCTCCGAAAATTCTACGAGGAGTTTTGTACTTGTAAACTTTTGTCTTAAATTTACGCAACTGCCACAAGCGGCAACACGTTACCATTAATTATGACTAAAAAGTATATACAAAAGCCCTCTTTTTGGAGGGCTTTTACTTATTATTAAGGATATATAGTTTGTTATATTATTAAAAATCAAACCAACCAAAAGTTGTAATCGAAGGACCATGTAATTGAAAATAGAAATCTGCTCCTGTTGCAGGTGATACCCCATTCCAAGCATGTCCATTAGCGTATGTTCCCAAACCCAAACCTTGAACTGCATAATTCACATTTCCACCCGACCCTTGAATAACAAAAGTATAGATATTACCTGCTACCAAAGGAACATTAGTTGTAAACACGTAAGTATCAACTTGTCCTGATGCTGCACCTGAAGTTGTAAAGTTTTCCGAATAAAGTATTGTTCCAGAAACTCCATTTCCATCGCGTATTGTCAATATAAAAGGTACGGTACCATTTGCATCAACTTTTAGTGACAAAGCCCCAATATTAACATTTGAACTCACTTGAAAACTCTGTCCAATAGGACTTCCAGGTCCGGAAGAACTAAAAACTGTATTAACTGAAGGTGTATGTTCTTCAACCACTGTTCCCGCAGCCAATCCAATAGATGAATATCCTTGTATCTTTCCGCTTGTGGTGTTATATAGCATCATTCCAGCTTCAGGAGTTAGTGCGTCTCTTTGAGCTTCTGTCATTCTTGGAAGTAAAAGTGCACCAGTTGTTGAATTTACTTCTAGAGCAGCACTTGGATTTGGCGTACTTGTTCCAATTGCAACATTACCAGTATTCGAATTATAAATATCCGAACCGCTTGTAGACCAAGAAGAGTTTAATACATTTTCTGCTGTTTTAGCATACAAAGCATATGGCACACTCATTAACTGGCTTGTACCTGTAATAGTATAAGTTGTACTTCCTGTTGGGTCCGTTTCTGTTTTTATAAAATAAGGTCCTGCTGCCCAGTCTATTCCTGCAAAGGTTCCAGTTACAGGTGTTCCTGTACCAATTTCTAAACTTACCAATCCGTTTATATTAGTTGTAGGGGTTTGCGTTTCAACATAAACAGCTGTTCCTGAAGCGCTACCTTGTAAAATACTAATTCGCATACCTACTGCTTGGTTGGCTACTAAAGCATCGCTACTGTTTCTTATAACAGCTTGGTAACTCATTTTTTCTGGTGCTTGGGCAAATATGCTTGTAGTAAGCAATATTGCTGCTAAAAATGTGTAAAATTTATTCATACTATTATTTTTTAATGATTTTAAAAGATTTTAATTTTTGGTTGTTTTGGTTAACATTAAGTAAATATGTTCCTGAAGACAAACTATGCATGTCTATTTGCGTATCTTTTGAAGATATAGTTGCGCTTACAATTGGTTTTCCTTGAATATCATAAAGTGCGTAACTTAAATCGGTAAGATTGATATCACTTATTGCTAGTACTACATAATCTGAAGTAGGATTAGGATAAGTAGCAGCAGTAAGGTTCACTGAAGAAAGAGATGCATTACTTAAAGTAAAAATCTCATAACTTTGTTGCACACCTTGAGAAATAGCACCATTAGAACCAGTATGGGTTGTATAAACCATTTGTCCAACAGAATAACTTGCCGAACCTCCACTTCCTGTGGCATCACCGCCTGAAGCGTCAATAGTTTGTTGTGCATAAAATAATTGCGTAGCAAATAATAAACAGGCTACAAGTGTAGTGTTTCGCATAAGGGTTTTCTAAAAAGATGTTGCTTTTTTTCGACCCAAATAAAGAGGGAGGAAAATTAACTAGTCTAGGTTAATATTCTCGCAAGATAGACTAAATCAAATAAAGGTTGTTTTTACTATTTTCTCAACAAGAAATAACTAATGCTAACAGCAGTTAAAAGTAATGGCTTAGACAAGGGCATACTTCCGAATTTTCTCCGAAAATTCAAAAGTTTGCGTTATATTTGTTTTGGCTTGGTATTGGCTCGTCGCCACTTCTTTTAGCTGTAAAACGTGCACCATCAATAAAAAAATTGAGTAAATGAAAAAAAAGATACTAATCTATTATAACAGGCTTCGCGAACAGCTATGGTTTAGACCTCTGCTATTTTGTTTGTTCTCAGTTGCTGGTGCTTTAGTCGCTCACCAAGCAGATGGCATTGGTTTAAATGACCTGGTTCCTAATATTGATAATGAATCTATTGGAAGTCTTTTAGATACAATATCTGCGAGTATGTTGGTGATTTCCATATTTGCAGTAGCATCAATGCTTTCAGCATTTTCTTCTGCAAGTAGCACGGCAACCCCTCGGTCGTTTAAAATTGTGGTAACAGATGATGTCTCACAAAATGCACTTTCCATTTTTATTGGGGCATTTATTTTTAGTATAGTAGCTACAATAGCTCTTGATAATGGATATTATGACAAGGCAGGCAGATTCATCCTATTTTTATTCACATTATTGTTATTTGCAGTTGTCATACTTACCTTTTTAAGATGGGTAAACAGAATTTCAAGATTAGGTCGTTTAGAGCATACAATATATCAAGTAGAAACCGTTGTGGCCAAGTCATTATCCGCATATATAAAAAATCCTTATCTTAAGGCACGTCCTATAAATGGTAAATTTAGTAAGGAAAATAAAGTATTGGCGAATTCTATTGGTTACATTCAACACATAAATTTAGAAAACTTACAATCATTAGCCGAAGAATTGGAGCTAAAGATTCGACTTAATTGTATTCCTGGTAAGTTTGTAAATAACAATTTTGCCGTTGCTCATTTTATTACGGATAAGGACCTAGATATTGATAAGATTCAAGAAAGAATCAATAATGCAATTCTTGTGGGCCAAACAAGGTTATTTGACGAAGATCCTAGGTTTGGATTGATTTCATTGACTGAAATTGCTAGCAGAGCATTGTCACCAGGCATCAATGACCCAGGTACAGCCATCCAAATTATTGGTAGTCATGAAAGATTATTTTTTTTATGGCATAAAGAGATTGAAAATAGTAATGAAATAGAAGTGGTTTATAATCGTATAGAAGTTCCCGAAATCTCAATGAATGATTTTTTTGATGATGCATTCAGACCAATTGCTCGAGATGGTGCTGGAAATATAGAAGTCATGTTAAGATTACAAAAGGCATTCAAATCAATAGAAACTATAAATCATGAGGATATTAAAAAATTGGCAATTAAATATTCAAAGGATGCATACCATAGAGCGGAACTTGCTATGGTATTTAAACCTGACCTCAATGTATTAAAAAAGGAATGCTTATTCCATCAATAAGTAAACAAAAAGACGGATGCATAACAATGGTTATAAGTAATTGCTTGTTCTCGCCTACTTTTGAAAATCCTCGCAGATTTTCAGTTTGGTGTGTACTTGAAAAGTTAAGTGCTAAACCACGTAACTACTCATAGCCGAGACCGTACCAGCTAAAAAATAAATACTTATGAAATTCAATTTGAAAAGAAAAAAAAGGTTGCGAAATTTAGTAGCTATTTCAATCATCTCTATTGGTCTCTTATGTGTTTCTTGTAAGGCAACACCTGACTCTTCAAAAAAAACAGAAAGTGAATTGATAATGAAAATCAATGCTGTTCAACAACAGGTGATGGCACAAGGAAATATTACTAAAGAAGAGGAACAGGCAATGTTAAGTTTATGCAGTATAATGTCACATGATGACGGTTTAGCAAATTATAGCCCAGATAATAGGATGATACTAAAAGATGTAGAAATCACGCCTGTCTATAATGGTTGTGAGGAACTTTCTGTAGAAGAAACAAAGAAATGTTTTAATGATAAAGTATCTACATTTATAAAGCGGGAGTTTAACTTGAGTGTATCTAAAGATTTAAATCTTTCAGAACCAAAGCAGGTAGAAACTTTTTTTATAATCAACGAAAACGGAAATCTAACTGGTATGAAGGTCAGAGATTCAGAGGTAACCATTCAAGCAGAAATCTTGAGAGTGCTTAGAAAAATGCCTGTGATGAAACCTGCTATTCACAATGGGAAAAGTGTTTCTGTATTATGTTCAATTATAGTAAAATATGGGAATGAAATAGAAATTGATGCTGTTTACATTCCAGAAAGACCAAATGATTAAAAGTTGAATCAATAATTGTAGTAACTTACAAAAGCTAGTTGCCAACAACGTTTATAAAACATAGATATTATAGGTTTTTTAAAAGAATTAAGCATAAAAATTCGGCTCGTGCTAAATCCGAAAAATTAGTGTTTATTTATACGCTACGCTTGATACACAAGACCGTTGCCAGATATATAAATAGTCTAAAAAGAAAAGGCTATAGCAACACCTAAATAGTTAATTTCGTTTTCAAATCCAACTGCTCCATTTTTCAATTGAATTTTAGCCTTTTTTTTGTGTTTACCTGCAGAAACAAACAAAGGAATACTAACTAAAGTTGTAGCTCCTCCAAGATAAGACAACCAAAGACCCTTATTATTATTCGTAGTGTCATTATCAATAATTCCTCCACTCAAATTAATTCCGATTCCTCCAATAATCATAGCTACTCCTCCGCCTAAAGTTATCCAAGCTGATGTATTATTTGATTTCTTTTTACTTATATGAAAATCGTATAATTCCTGAGGAGTTTGATTTTTTTCATCTACTAAAACTTGCCCTAAAGTACTATTTACAAAACCTAAATAAAAAATTAGTATTAATAGTTTTTTTGCTGTTTTCATAAGATTTACTTATTTAAATTATGTTTAGATTAATCAATATTTTGATTACTATTTAAAGTTTTAAATAAAAACAATATCAACTAATTAAAGTTACGAATAAAAATATTTTAAACAATCTAATAATCAATAATTTAAACAAATACCAATCTATTAACATCAAAAAAAATGTGCTACAATAACGTGTTTAATTAATTGCTAATTATAACCTACTTGGAATTCCCTCTAGTTCGTTCCATTTTTGCTAAATTAGTTGCTTAATCAGACAACTAAACATACTCGAACACGTTAAAAAGATATTTATGTGCTACTCGCACATTTTTTAGAGTTTAATAAAAAAAGCCTCATTTTAAAAAATGAGGCTTTTTGTAAAATATAAAATAAATACTATCTTGAATAGTTTGGTGCTTCTTTAGTAATCGTAACATTATGTGGATGGCTCTCCCCTATTCCACTTGTTGTAATTCTAATGAACCTCCCTGTTTCTTGTAAGGTTGCAATGTCTTTAGAACCACAATAACCCATTCCAGCACGTAAACCTCCAACAAATTGTAACATACTTTCGTTTAATTCTCCTTTGTAAGGAACACGACCTACAATTCCTTCTGGAACTAGTTTTTTTACATCGTCTTCCACATCTTGAAAATAACGGTCTTTTGAACCTTCTTTCATGGCTTCGACAGAACCCATTCCTCTATATGATTTGAATTTTCTTCCTTCAAAAATAATAGTTTCACCTGGAGATTCTTTTGTACCTGCTAATAATGAACCTAGCATAACACAATCGGCACCTGCAGCCATAGCTTTAGGGATATCTCCTGTGTAACGAATTCCTCCATCTGCAATAACAGGGACTCCACTGCCTTTAATTGCCGCAGCAACCTCTAAAACAGCTGAAAATTGTGGAAACCCAACTCCTGCAACAACACGAGTTGTACAAATAGAACCTGGACCAATACCAACTTTTACACCATCGGCACCGTTGTCTACTAAATATTGAGCAGCTTCTGGCGTTGCAATATTACCAACAACTACATCTAAATTTGGAAATGCTGCCTTTACTGCTTTTAATACATCTACCACACCTTTTGTATGTCCGTGAGCTGTATCAATAATTACAGCATCTACCCCTGCATTTACTAAAGCAGTAGCTCTTTCAACCGCATCGGCAGTAACTCCTAATGCTGCTGCAACACGCAAACGACCGTATTGGTCTTTATTTGCATTAGGCTTTTGAGTCAATTTAGTGATATCTCTAAAAGTAATTAATCCGGCTAATTTGTTGCCTTCAGAAACTACTAATAATTTTTCAATTTTATGCTCTTGTAAAATTTCTTCTGCTTGACCTAAAGTAGTACCTACTTTGGCTGTAACCAAATTTTCAGAAGTCATAACCTCAACAATAGAACGATCGCTACTTTTTTCAAAACGTAAATCTCTATTGGTAACAATACCTTTTAAAGTCATTGTATCGTCTACCACTGGAATTCCTCCAATACCGTGCTCTTTCATGGCTCTTTTAGCATCACCTACAGTTGCAGTTAATGTTAAAGTAACAGGATCGATAATCATTCCCGATTCTGCACGTTTTACTTTACGAACCTCAGCTGCTTGACGTTCTATAGACATGTTTTTATGTAAAACGCCTATTCCGCCTTCTTGCGCCATAGCAATAGCCATATCGCTTTCGGTAACAGTATCCATAGCTGCCGAAATAATAGGTACGTTTAACGTAATGTTTCTAGAAAATTTTGATTGAATGCTTACTTCTCGAGGAAGTATTTCAGAGTAATTTGGAATTAAAAGAACATCATCATAAGTAAGACCTTCTCCGATGATTTTTGTAGTGTGTGCTTTCATGTTGCAATTAGTAGTTAATTGCATGCAAAGTTAATTAAAATAAGACAAAATACAGAATTTAGCCTTCAGAATTTTTAATTTAATAAATAAAGTGTCTATTCGTTTGACTTAAATGTCAGTAATTGCTTTAAAATAACAATTGAACTAATTGTAAAACATAGTGTCATTATTATACCTGAAATGATTACAAAGTATTTTGCCCAAGTAAAACCTAACCAAAGAACATAAATTCCACCAAAAGTTACAAGTATAGAGACAAACGGTTCTACTAATAAAAATCCTTTTAACTTTTTTGGTAAACTGGTCATTAAAACAAAAATTCCTTGAAGAAAAAATATAAATGAAAGAGACAAAATATGAGTGTGAATAATGGTAATCATTTCTCTTTCACCTTTTTTGAATTTCATAGTATCGGCTTCTAAATCTTCTTCATTTCCTAAGTAATTTTCCTCAATACCATTTGCTGAATTTTGAGTAGTTTGAGAAACAAAGGTTAAACCAGTATAGTAACCTACGCTTAAAACAATAATAAATGCTGCGCAAAATATTTTTGCTTGTTTTGGCAAAGTGAATAGAAGTCCGTCTAGTTGCATTATATAACTTTATTTTCTTTTAGTATTTTCACTGTTTTAAGAACGTCATTTGTAGCATTAATCATTGAACGTACAGAAATTGTAGCACCCGAAATAGCATCTATATTATTTTTATATTCTAGATTATCATTTGTGCTCTTACCTATAAACTGACGTAACCAACGTGTACTTCCTATCTCTCCACCGTATTCTTCTCTATAAATTAATACGTTTGATTTTTTTATAGTTCCAGTAGCATCTAATAAAACTAAATAATCAAACTCAGCAGTTTTACTAGGAGCTTTATCTAAAAACACATATCCTAAAACTTTATTTGAAGCCATAACTTTATAAAAGTTATCATTATTAACTTTAATAGGTAACGTATTATTTAAAGTTGAATTTACTGAAACATTTGTCAAAGTATAATTTTCAATTGCATAAGTAGCTTTAATTTCTTTGGCTACTTTCTTTTGAAGGTTTTTAGGTATTTCAAAAGAACATAAAAACAAAGTTAAAACGAATAAGGTAATTGTAAAAAGACTATTAATTTTCATAATGCAAAAATACTTGATTTATTAAAAACAAACAACTAAAGAACAATTAATAACATTATTCTTTAGCTGTTTGATAACTATATAATTAAACTAACATTAAAAGTTAGAACCAAACCCCTAAACCAAAGTTCAATTGGTTTGGTACATCTCTACTAGATAAAGCTGCATTATCTTTAAATTGATAATCTGCTTTAGCCACAACTCCCGAAGTTAAGTGATATGTTAAACCTAAAGTAACATCAGTTCTATCATAACCTAAATTTTCAGTAATTGCATCAACTTTTGCATGCGTATCGTAATTTTCATAACGAGCAAATGCAAATAATTTTTGATTTTTTTGTGAAGGCAATAAATTATACGCTCCTTCTACATAATAACCAGATAATTGGCTTCCTAAATTTTGACCTGTAAGTGCATTGTATTCATTAGTTCCAGAAATATCAGCCATAATATACTGACCTCTAGCCATAAATTTTTTGTGCGCATATCGAACATCTAAACCAATCATTGACATTCCAACATCTGCTCCGTCAACCATATCAACATCGTCTGGGGCTTGTGTTTTTCCAAAATAACCTGACAATCCTAAACGTAAACCTGGTAAACCGTAGTAATCAAATTTTAAAGATAAGTTTGGTGAGTTTACAGTAGATTCAATTCCTTTTTGTCTTCCACCTCTTAATCCATTTGAACCTCCTAATAAGCCACCTGTTACTAAACCATTTTTATCTGAAGTAACCGATTTAAATCCGTTAAAAATATAAGCTTGGTATCCTAACGATAAATTGTTAAGCTTACCAGAAACTCCAACTCCAAGTTCTCTCCAAGTTGTAGGAATGATTGACTTATCCATTCCTGGACGATTTGTACCATTAAAAGTTGTTGGCTCGTGATATTCATTTATAATTCCCATTGGCACTAACATTAAACCACCTCGTAAATTAACGTTATTAGCAACATTATAATTCACAAAAGCTTGTTCAACATATACTTCTTGCACGTGCTCAAATTCAATTTCAGTTACAAACTGAATTTTATCATCAAACTTATATCCAAAAAGCATAACTAAGCGCTGTACATCTAAAGTACCGTTATCTCCTTCTGGCTGATTGTATAACATTTCTCCATAACCTCCTACCGTTACAGCTTTACCATAATTTCCAGATAAAATACGTTGAGCCGCATTTACTTGTTTCTGTGGATCTAATTGAATAGAATCACCTACTGTTTGAGCATTTACTAATGCTGTTGCCATAATAGCTAATGAAAATAATAATTTCTTCATTTTTTAAATTGTTATTGTTATTTAGATTGTATAAAAATTATGGTGCAAAAATAACAAGGTAAAACATACTATGCAAGTTTATTTAGAATAAATTAAAATAATATTTATACGATTAAGAAAGGAAATATTAAAGAAAAAATATAAATTTGTGATTTATAATAAGTTATGTATTTAGACCCCTTTTTTCTTTTAATCGCTGAGACTTTTGTTGTCGCATTAATGATAATCATAATGCATGCAGTAATAAGGCAATATGGTATTGGTCCACTTTTTATTTTCTTGGGTGCTATACAGTTTTTTCAGACTATATTAGCTTCTAGTGTATATAATGTCTTTTTTGAATCCTTTACTTTTTCACCAGGTTCAACTGTATTATTTACATCAACCCTATATTCCATCTTTTTAATTTTTCATACAGAAAGTTTAAAAAAAACTAGAAGTTTAATCTATGGATTGGTTTTCTCAAATATCATAATAACTGTTTTATCATACATTTCATTAGAACAAGCTATTGCTGATAGAAATTCTGGTAATTTAATTTTTCTTCAAAATATATTTAATTTTGATATTAGTCTATTTCTAACAGGTACAAGTCTTTTATATATTGACTCTATGTTATTGATAATATTTTATGAACTTTTAAATTATAAAATAAAAGGATATCTATTTATAAAAATAATACTAGTAACCTCTATTGTAAATTTATTTGACTCGGTAGTTTTTTACTCCTTAAACTTCTTTACCAATGAAAATTTTTATGATTTACTACTGGGAAATATAATTGGTAAACAAATAACTGTAATCTTCTTCTCAATAATTATTTATATATACTTGAGTTTAATTTATAAAAAAGAAAGAGTAACAAGGCCTGAGAATTTGAGAGAAGCCTTTAAAATTTTTAGTTTTTAATGAAAGTTGTCAAATATTTTTAATGCTTCATTATAAGCACTTTCAAAACTAATTGCATGACAGTTAGTATCAATTTTATTTGCCGTAAAATACGATAACATCTTTTCTGTTGGCATATTACCCGTTAAATCGTCTTTTGCCATTGGGCAACCGCCGTAACCTTTTATTGCTCCATCAAAACGAAAACAACCTGCTTTGTAAGCAGCATCTATCTTTTCAAACCATGAGTTTGGAGTTGTATGCAAATGAGCTCCAAATTCTATATTAGGGTATTTTGGAATCAAATTTGAGAAAAGATAATCAATAACCTCTGGAGTTGAACTTCCAACAGTGTCAGATAATGACAATATCTTAACTCCCATCTTAGAAAGTTTTTCAGTCCACTCACCTACTATTTCAACATTCCATGGGTCTCCATAAGGATTACCAAAGCCCATTGAAATATAAGTAACTACTTCTTTGTTAGATTTATCGGCAATTTCTAATATTTCATTTAAAGTAACTATCGATTCAGCAATTGTTTTATGCGTGTTACGCATTTGGAAATTCTCTGAAATAGAAAAAGGAAAACCTAAATATTGAATTTCTTTATGCACTGAAGCCAATTCAGCTCCTCTTGTATTGGCAATTATAGCCAATAACTTACTTTGTGTTTGAGACAAGTCTAATTGAGCTAATACTTCTGCAGTATCAGTCATTTGTGGTATTGCTTTTGGAGAAACAAAACTCCCAAAATCAATTGTATCAAAACCTACACGCAAAAGAGCTTGTATGTATTGTACTTTTTTCTCGGTAGGAATAAAGTCCTTGATACCTTGCATGGCATCTCTAGGGCATTCTATAATTTTGACTTGGCTCATAGTTTTCAAAGATAGCATTTTTAGCTATTTTCTAATATCTTTTTATTAATTGCTTTTATTAAAGCAGGGCCTTCATAAATAAAACCTGTATACAACTGAACTAAGCTTGCACCTGCATCTAATTTTTCTAAAGCATCTTCAGCAGTATGAATACCTCCTACTCCAATAATAGGAAAGGATTTATTACTTTTATCAGATAAAAATCGAATCACTTCAGTAGAACGCTTAGTCAATGGTTTACCTGACAATCCACCCATTTCTGATTTGTTTACAGATTGTAAACCTTCTCGAGAAATAGTTGTATTGGTAGCAATTACTCCTGCAATTTTGGTTGCATCAACAATCTCAATAATATCTAATAATTGTTCATTTGTTAAATCTGGTGCTATTTTAAGTAAAATTGGCTTTTGTTTTGACTTAGCCAAATTCATATTTTGTAAAGTATTTAATAAGGCTTTTAAAGGCTCTTTTTCCTGAAGTTCTCTTAAATTTGGTGTATTTGGCGAACTTACATTTACCACAAAATAATCTACATGAGGAAAAAGTGCCTCAAAACAAATTTCGTAATCTTTAACTGCCTCTTCATTTGAAGTTAACTTATTTTTACCAATGTTTCCACCTATTAAAACCCCATTATTTTTTTTCAAACGTTCTACTGCCTCTATAACTCCACCATTATTAAAACCCATTCGGTTTATGATTGCAGAATCTTCTTTTAAACGAAATAAACGTTTTTTAGGGTTTCCTTCTTGTCCTTTTGGAGTTAAAGTACCAATTTCTATAAATCCGAAACCTAAATTTGATAATTCTTGGTATAACTTGGCATCTTTATCAAAACCAGCTGCTAAACCAACAGGGTTTTTAAATTTCAATCCAAAAATTTCACGTTCTAATCGAACATCTTTTACTTCGTAAAGACTTTTAAAAACAGATGCAAAGCCAATTTTATTTAAAAAACGAATGGCAGAAAAAGTAAAATAATGTACTTTTTCAGGGTCAAATAGAAAAAGTAATGGACGTATAATTATTTTGTACATAAGTTAAAAATAGTTGTGTGCTGCAAAAATAAGAATTCAACTTCATTAATACACATTAAGTTTTAAGATTTTACTAGGAAAGGTTTTCTTTAGAAATAGTATATTTGCAATCAAATTTAAATCACTATCATGCAACACATTATTGATCGCTTTATAAGCTACGTTACTATAGATACAGAATCAGATCCAAATTCAGATACTACACCAAGTACTACTAAACAATGGGATTTAGCTAATAAATTAGTTGAAGAGTTAAATGCAATGGGGATGCAAGACGTTACTATTGATGAAAACGCCTACATTATGGCTACTTTACCTAGTAATGTTGATCATAAAGTACCTACAATTGGTTTTGTAGCCCATTTTGATACTACACCCGATTTTACCGGAGCTAATGTAAACCCTCAAATTATAAAAAATTATAACGGAAAAGACATTGTTTTAAATGCTGAAAAAAATATTGTTTTATCTCCAAGTTATTTTGAAGATTTACTTTTATATAAAGGACAAACATTAATCACTACTGACGGAACAACACTTTTAGGTGCTGATGATAAAGCTGGATTGACAGAAATTATGACAGCAATGGAATATTTAATCCAACACCCTGAAATTAAGCACGGAAAAATTAGAGTTGGGTTTACACCCGATGAAGAAATTGGTCGTGGAGCACATAAATTTGATGTAGATAAATTTGGTTGTGAATATGCTTATACAATGGACGGAAGTCAGATTGGTGAATTAGAATACGAAAATTTTAATGCAGCTGGAGCTAAAATTACATTCAAAGGAAAAAGTGTTCACCCAGGATACGCAAAAGGGAAAATGATTAATTCTATGCTTTTGGCGAACCAATTTATTTCAAAATTACCTGCTAATGAAGTTCCAGAATTAACAACTGGTTACGAAGGTTTTTTCCACGTACATCATTTAGATGGAAGTATAGAAGAAACAGTTTTACAATTAATTATTCGTGATCACGATAAAGATAAATTTGAAGCTCGTAAAAAACTTATTTACGCTATTTCTGATGAGTTCAATGCTAACTATGCAAAACAGTTTGGAGAAAATATTTGTATTGCGGAAGTAAAAGACCAATATTACAATATGCGTGAAAAAGTAGAACCTGTATTCCATATTGTTGATATTGCAGAAGCAGCAATGAAAGAACTAGGAATTACGCCATTAATTAAACCAATTAGAGGTGGAACAGATGGTTCTCAATTATCATATAAAGGATTACCTTGTCCAAATATATTTGCAGGTGGACATAATTTTCATGGAAAATATGAATATGTACCAGTTGAAAGTATGGTAAAAGCAACTGAAGTAATTGTGAAAATTGCTGAGTTAACTGCTAAAAAGTAATAATAAAAAAGGTCTGCAATTGCAGACCTTTTTTTATTCTTCTAATCCTATATTCATTAATGCATCTCCTTGATTAACCATAGGTAAATGATTATTGTTTATAATATAACCTGAATATTTACTTTTAATTTTTCTTTCTGAAAACCCAAAAGGATCTGATACACTCCCCAGTATATCTCCTATTTGAATTTTTTCACCCACTTTTACAAAAGAGCGATACATCCCAGATTGGTCAGCTCTAATCCATTTAGAATTTTCAATGATTATTGGAACTCTATTCTCATTTACAATTTCATTTGAAAAATCATTTAGACCCAAATGCTTCATAACTTTTAAAGCTCCCTGAAGACCATCTAAGGTTACACTTCTATCTAAACTTAATGATTTACCTCCTTCAAACAAAAGTACTTTTTTGCCAATTTTAGCCATTGCGTGTCTAAATGAGCTTTCTCTTTGTTTAGCATACATCATAAATTTAGTTCCAAAAACTTGGGCTAATTCTTGTAACTCTTTATCAGATTTCTGTAGTCTAACATGAGCGTAATTAAACCTCATGTTTCCTCCTGTATGAAAATCCAAACAATAATCTGCATTAAATGCGACTTGTTTAATAAAATCATTAGCAAACCTACTAGCTAAAGAACCTGTTTTTGAGCCAGGAAACATTCTATTTAAATCTCTACCGTCTGGAAACTCTCTAGTTTTATTAATAAAACCAAAAACATTTAAAACTGGTACACATATAATAGTCCCTTTTTGGGGAATATGAAATCCTTTTGAAACAATTTGACGTACAATTTCAACACCATTTACTTCATCACCATGTATTCCAGCAAGAATTAATAGACAAGGTCCATCAATTTTTGCTCTATTAATAATAATTGGAATTTCTAGTTTGGATTGTGTATACAAACGAGCAATATCCATTTTAAGAGTTAAAGAGTCTCCAGGTAAAATTTCTTGCCCTAGAATCTTTATCTCTTTATACATTTCTAGAAATATACTTAATAATTTTCTTAGCAATATCTTGACCTGTTGCTTTTTCAATACCTTCTAAACCTGGAGAAGAATTTACTTCTAGAATAAGCGGTCCCCTTGCAGATTGCAACAAATCTACACCAGCAACCCCTAATCCCATAGCTTTAGCAGCCTTTAATGCAGCAGTTTCTTCTTCATCAGTTAATTCGATTAACTCTGCAGTACCACCTCTATGTAAATTTGAACGGAATTCTCCTTCTTTACCCTGACGCTTCATTGAACCAACAACTTGACCATCAACAATAAACACACGAATATCTGCTCCTCCAGCTTCTTTTATAAACTCTTGAACAATTACTCTTGCTTGCAAACCGTGAAATGCTTCTAAAACAGACTCAGCTGCTTTATCATTTTCTGCTAAAACAACACCAAGTCCTTGTGTTCCTTCTAATAATTTAATAATTAATGGTGCACCACCAACTTCACTGATAACCGCTTCAACATTCTTTGTATCGTTAGTGAAAACTGTTTTTGGCAAGCCTAAACCAGCTCTAGAAAGAACTTGTAAACTTCTTAATTTATCTCTTGAACGAACTAATGCTTGAGATTCTACTGCAGTAAATGTTTTCATCATTTCAAATTGACGAACAACAGCAGTACCATAAAAAGTAACAGAAGCACCAATACGCGGAATAACAGCGTCAAAGCCTTCAAGTTTTTTACTTTTATATACTATAGATGGGTTTTTTTTCTCAATTACTAAATCACATTTTAAGTGATCAATAACATGCATTTCGTGACCTAATTTTTCACCTGCTTCAACAAGTCTTTTTGTAGAGTATAAATTTGGGTTTCTCGATAAAATTGCAATCTTCATTTGTTATTCTAGGTGTTAATTATTAAGTCTTATGATTTTTGATAAGTTAGCAAAATTATAATTAAAAAAGAAACAAATACTATTTATTTTAAATTGTTTAATAGATATTTAAAATTTTATATTTTTACAAGTATTAAAACTTAAAAATGGAAAATAATCCTTGGAATAAAACGAATCAATGGAATAACGAGTTAGAAGTTTTAAAAGAAATTGTTAATAAAACGAATCTTGTAGAAAAAATAAAGTGGGGCGGTCCTGTTTACACTCATTTAAATAAGAATGTTATCGGTATTGGTGGGTTTAAATCTTATTTTGGAATTTGGTTTTTTAACGGTGTCTTTCTAAAAGACAAGAAAAATATTTTAATTAATGCACAAGAAGGAACTACAAAGTCACTACGTCAAATGCGTTTTAATTCAATAAATGAAATTAATGAGAAGGTAGTTTTGCAATATATTAAAGAAGCGATTTTAATTGAAGAAAAGGGTTTAGCAATAAAACCAACAAAAAAGGAACCTGTTTCTTCTCATTTTTTAAATGATATTTTATCCCAAAATAAAGAATTAGAATTAGCTTTTAATAATTTTACACCTTACAAAAAAAGGGAATTTATTGAGTTCATAGAAAGTGCAAAGCAAGAAAAAACAAAGTTGTCACGAATAGAAAAAATAAAACCGATGATTCTTTCGAACACCGGTTTAAATGATAAGTATAAAAAATAAATTATTTCTTTTCTACTTGTTTAGCTGTTAACTCTAAAGAAATTGCAGAGCGCTCCATCTTGATTTTTCCTGCCATAGTTTCAACAACTACAGTCCCTTCAGATAACTCAGCAATTTTTCCGTGAATTCCTGATTTTGTAATTACTTTATCTCCAGCTTTTAAATCTGATTCAAAAGCTTTTTCTTTTTTTACTCTTTGTTGTTGAGGACGAATCATTAAAAAGTAAAATATTGCTACCATCAACAATAATTGTAAACCTAATTCTATAGACATTTTTCTTTATTTTAAATAATTAATTATTGAGTTACAGGAACTTCTTTACCAGTTTTAGGAGTAACATCTGCTTTTATATTAAAAGTTTCATTACCACTTTCTGTATTGGTAGTTAAAGTAACTGTTTTGTTTTGTTGACCTGGTTTTCCACTAGAATTAAATGACACTTTAATTGGAGCAGATTGTCCTGGAGCAATAGGTTCTTTTGGTGGTTCTGGAACTGTACATCCGCAACTTCCTTTTGCATCAGCAATAATTAAATCAGAATCTCCTGTATTTTTTACAATAAATACTGTCTCAACAATATCTCCTTCATTTATTGTTCCAAAATCATGCTCTATTTTATCCAATTCAATTTTTGGAAATTTACCTATTAAAGCTTTTTCTGCTTCAACACTTTTCATGTCTTGATCCGTGATTTTAGATGTTCCTTTTAAATTACATGATACTAATGTTATAACTAATAAGGCTAAACTAAATGTCTTTTTTAACATAACTTAAATTTTAATATTTATAATAATCCTCTACCTGTTTTCACAAGTTTATCTTCTGTTTTTAAATCTTTTACTAAATTATCTAAAATTCCGTTGATAAAAATACTACTTTTTGGTGTAGAATATTCTTTAGCAACTTCTAAATACTCATTGATTGTTACTTTAACAGGAATTGATGGAAATTTTAAAAATTCGCAAATAGCCATTTTTAAAATAATAGTATCAATTTCAGCAATTCTATCTGTATCCCAGTTTGGTGTTTTATCAATGTATTGTTTAGACAATTCAACTTCATTTAAGACTGTTTTACGGAAAAGATTTTTTGCATACTCTTTATCGTCTTCATCTTTATAAAGCTTTGTGATTTTGAATTCTTCTTGAGTTTCTTTAACTTGTTTGATTTGCTTTAAAATCATTGTATTTACCAATGGAACATCATCTAACCAAGTTAATTTATAATCTTCCAAATATTCATAAAGTTTATCATTTGGCGCGATAACTTCAGTGTATAAATTTGCAATGAAATATTTATCTTCATCAAAAGTAGAATCTGATTTACTCATGTAATCAACATACAATTGACTTTCTTTAATAGCGTCAATCAAGAATAAAATAACGTCGTCATTTTGTTTCCAATTGTTTACTTTTCGAGCATCAATTTTATCCAATAATGATTCACTATTCTTTAAAAGATGTAAAAATTTATTTTGAGTAAATTTAGAAGATGGATTTCTTTCTTCTTTAGTAGCTAAATGTTTTTTGGAAACTAACTCCAAGTACTCTTCTTCTTTGCTTTGTATTTCAATTAATGCTGATAGCATTAATAAATACAAATCTTGCATACTTTCAATGCTTCCAAACAAGAATTTCTCCTCTTTTTCTAGATTATCAGATTGATGTTGGTGCATTGCATAAATCGTTTGCATCACCTTTATCCTTATATGTCTTCTATTTAACATACTGCTTAAAGAACTTTTAAAATTAACAAAGCGAAAGAAGAATTCTTTCGCTTTGCAAAAATACAATATTATTTACTATTATTTATTCTGAATTTCGTTTTTTCTATCATCAATTCGTTTTTGAGCAATAGACAAAGCCGCTTCATGTGTAGTAATATTCTTTTCTTCAGCGAATTGAAATATTTCAAGAGAAGTATTATAAATATTTTCTGTTTTCTCCATTACTTGCGCCTTCGTAAGTTTAGCTAATTCAGAATAAACATTAATTACTCCACCAGCGTTAATTAAAAAGTCGGGTGCATATAAAATACCTTTTTCTTTTAAAAGCTTACCATGAACAACTTCATTTGCCAATTGATTATTTGCAGCTCCTGCAATAATTTTAGCTTGAATTTTGTTAATCGTATTGTCATTAATTGTTGCGCCTAAAGCACATGGAGCATAAATATCAACATCCAAAGTATATAAATCTGACCCTGTATAAATCTTTGCGCCATATTTAGAGCCAACTTCATTTAATCTATCTTCATTTATATCAGCAATAGTTACAATTGCTCCGCTTTCAGTTAAATGTTGAACCAACACTTCTCCTACGTGACCAATTCCTTGAACCAATATTTTTTTACCTTCTAAATTATCTGTACCAAATTGATATTTAGCAGCAGCTTTCATTCCCATATAAACACCATATGCAGTTATAGGAGAAGGATTACCTGAACCACCTTTTTCTTCTGAAATACCTGTAACATATTTAGTAACTTCTCTAACAGTGTCCATATCTTTAGTTTCCATCCCCATATCTTCAGCAGTATAATACTTACCTGATAATGAGTCAACGAATTGACCAAATTTTCTCATTAATTCAGGTGTTTTTTGTGTTTTAGCATCACCAATGATAACTGCTTTACCACCACCTAAATTCAAACCTGAAATAGAAGATTTAAATGACATTCCTCTTGATAAACGCAATACGTCGTTTAAGGCTTCCCATTCGTTAGTGTAATTCCACATTCTAGTTCCACCAAGTGCTGGTCCTAAAACTGTATTATGAATACCAATAATTGCTTTTAATCCTGTATCTTTGTCATTACAAAAAACAACTTGTTCATGTCCGTCAAAAGAAACTTGACCAAAAACAGGATCAACTTTATGTAATTCGTTTGCTTTTACTAATTCTGATGTCATATTGAGTTTGATTGTGTTGAATTATTTTCAATAAATTATACGCAATATTACGGATAAAATTAAAATGATTCAAAATTTTATCTTTTTTTTAGTAATCTGATAATTAAATAGTTGATTTTTAAAGAATTCATAAACAACAAAAAAACAAGTATTTTTATTATTTAATAACATATAATTACTTTTTTAATTTTTTACATGAAAGAATTACAATATTTAAACAAATATTTTGTCAAATATAAATACCGCTTTTTTCTTGGTATTATCATTACAATTGCTGCACAAATATTTTCTTTATTCACTCCAGAATTAATAGGTAACTCAATTAAAACAATTGAAGAGTTTACCAAACAAGAAAACGTTTCTTTAGCAGTAGTAAAAAAAGAGCTACTAAACAATGTTATACTTATTTTAGTAACCACAATTATTGCTGGTTTTTTAACCTTTTTAATGCGCCAAACTTTAATTGTAATGTCTCGTTATGTTGAATTTGATTTAAAAAACGAAGTATACAATCACTATCAAAAGTTATCTCAAGATTTCTACAAGCAAAATAGGACCGGAGATTTAATGAATAGAATTAGTGAAGATGTTGGAAAAGTAAGAATGTATGTTGGACCAGCTGTAATGTATTCGTTAAATACTTTCATTCGTTTTACGGTTGTTATTATTTACATGTATAATATCTCACCTGAATTAACTTTATACTCTTTATTACCTTTACCACTATTATCATATGGTGTATTCAAAATAAGTTCTGAAATACATAAAAGAAGTAGTGAATTTCAAAAAAACCTTTCCACTTTATCTTCATTTGCACAAGAAATATTCTCTGGAATTAGAGTTATTAAAGCTTATGCAATTGAGAAGGAAAAAGAAAAAGAATTTGAAAGCCTTACACACGAAAGTAAAAACAAATCAATGTCCTTAGTAAAGGTAAATTCATTGTTTGGCCCCTTAATGATATTACTTATCGGATTAAGTAATTTAGTTGTCATTTATGTTGGTGGAAACATGTATATTGACGGTAAGATTGAAAGCATAGGAACTATTGCTCAATTTATACTGTATATTAATATGCTAACATGGCCTGTTGCTTCTTTAGGTTGGGTTTCATCATTAGTACAAGAAGCTGAAGCATCACAAAAAAGATTGAACGAATTTTTAAAAATTACTCCTACAATTTATAATACTTCATCTCATAATGATAACATCATTGGAAAAATCCAATTTAAAAATGTAACTTTTACCTATGATGACACTAATATAACTGCTTTAAAAGATATTTCGTTTGAAGTAAATCCGGGTGAAACTCTTGCTATTCTTGGAAAAACAGGTTCTGGAAAATCATCAATTCTTTCGTTAGTAAGCAGAATGTATGACACTACAAAAGGAGATGTTTTAATTGACAACAAGCTAATTCAAAATGTTAATCTAAATGATTTAAGAAACAACGTTAGTGTTGTTCCGCAAGACGCCTTTTTGTTTTCAGACACTATCAAAAACAACATTAAGTTTGGTAACGAAAAAGCAACCGATGATGAAGTTATTGAAGCTGCTAAAAAAGCAGTTGTGCATGATAATATCATCAATTTCACCAACAAATACGATACTATTTTAGGAGAAAGAGGTATCACATTATCGGGTGGCCAAAAGCAAAGAGTCTCAATTGCAAGGGCGTTAATTAAAAACGCTCCTATATTATTATTAGACGATTGTTTAAGTGCTGTTGACACAGAAACAGAAGAAGCAATCTTAAATAGCTTAACCGAATATTGTAAAGACAAAACCACTATTCTTGTAAGCCACAGAGTATCTTCGGCTAAAAATGCAACTAAAATTATTATACTAGACGAAGGTCAAATTATACAACAAGGTACTCATAATCAATTATTCGAACAAGAAGGTTATTATAAAGATTTATACAACAAACAACTTTTAGAAAAAGAAATTGTTAATTAATTGTTTTATACCATTTTTTTTTAGATTTTTGAGTTCTATAAAAACCATTAATAGATCGAAGGATTATGAATGAAAAAGAAATGTTAGATAAAGAAGATATCTTTTCTAAAGTATTAAGAGCAGGAAGAAGAACTTATTTTTTTGATGTTAGAGCTACAAAAGCTGATGATTATTACATAACCATCACTGAAAGCAAAAAGTTTACTGAAGAAGATGGTTCTTATCATTTTAAAAAGCATAAAATTTATTTATACAAAGAAGATTTTGCGGCTTTCCAAGAAATCTTAGAAGAAATGACATCATTTGTTGTAGATCATAAAGGTGAAGAAGTAATTTCTGAAAGACATCAAAAAGACTTCAAAAAAGAAGTTTATGAAAATGAAACTACTGAAACCGTTTCTACAAGCAGTTTTACAGATATAAGTTTTGATGATATTTAATCGCATTAAAACTTAAAAATAAAAAGCCCTGATGTTCTCGGGGCTTTTTTTTATCCTATTCTTAATCCGTTTTCAACTTTAAAATCTGGAGAAAGCAACACAATATCATTTGATTCTCCTACTGAACCTAAAACCAAACATTCACTCATAAATGTTCCTATTTGTTTTTTAGGAAAATTTACAACCGCTACAATTTGCTTGTTGAGTAAATCTTCTTTTAAATAACGCTTTGTTATTTGTGCAGATGTTTTCAAAACTCCAATTTCAGCACCAAAATCAATTTTTAATTGATAGGCAGGCTTTCTTGCTTCTGGAAAATCATTGACTTGAATAATAGTTCCTACTCGCATTTCTACCTTTTCAAAATCTTGCCAATTAATTTCTGTTTTCATGCTTATTCTTTTTGTAAATTTAAGAATTTTCAATCATTTTGTAACATTATTCATTTACTAACGTATAATAACAAGAAGCTAATAACTTCTGAAATTTAATTTCTAAACTCTTTTCAAAATGGCTCAAACTCCTTCAAACATGTTGCCACTTGGCACAAAAGCACCTGATTTTTTATTGCCTGCATCAAATTATAACCTAAGTTTTAATTTTAGCGAATGTAAAGGTCATAAAGGAACTTTGGTTATGTTTATTTGCAACCATTGTCCGTTTGTGCTTCATGTAATTGAAGAAATTGTAATGATTGCTAACGACTACAGAGTTCAAGGAATAGGAGTTGTAGCAATATCTAGTAACGACATTGTTAACTATCCGCAAGATGCACCCAATAAAATGACCGACTTTGCTTTAGAAAATAAAGTAGATTTCCCTTATTTATTTGATGAAACTCAAAATGTTGCAAAAGCGTATGATGCTGCTTGTACTCCCGATTTTTATTTATTTGACAGCCAAGACAAATTAGTGTATCGCGGACAAATGGATGATTCACGACCAGGAAATGAGATTTCAATTAGCGGTAGCGATTTGCGTAATGCTATTGATAGTGTTATTTACAACAGACACTTAAACGAAGTACAAAAACCAAGTATTGGTTGTAATATTAAGTGGAAGTAGTTTTTTATATAATTTTAAACATGAATAAAGACTATCGTAATTATCAATTAACATTTTGCAAAATTTGCAAATTAAGAGACTTAAATATTAATAAAGGAATCATTTGTTCACTAACAAATGATATTGCAAACTTTGAAAAAGAATGCGCCGATTATTTAACTGATAAATTAGAGTTAGATAAAATTAAAGTCAATATAAAAAACATAAAGGATAATTACAATACAAACAAAAATGTAAGTTTTATTTTAGGCACCTATTATTTTATCGAAAAAGAAAAAATAAAAAAGACTAATTTCTTTAGAACAAAAGTATTCACACAAAATAAGACTTATAATCAAATAGACTCTCGTTTAATAATACTCACAATCTCTGGTACTATTAGTTTAATATTTTTATTTATTTATTTTAATCAAAAATTTAATTCCGACTTTATTTTCTTATTTATAGCTACTCTTTTTATCGGAGGCGTTTCCTATATAGTAGAATCTAAAAAAGAAATAAATACTATTAAGACTACAGAAGATTATTTACAATATGGTAAATCTAAAATATATTGGAGAGAAATTTTAGATTATGGAATTATTAGAAAAATACAAAAGGGTGGAGATTTGTATATTCTAGAAATTTTTCGAATGAATCATACAAACGTAAAAATAATTCTAAACAATTATGATAATTTATCTTATGAAAAAATAATTGAAATTTTAGAATACAACAAAAGTGAATTAATAAACTAATTCTTCTCCATCACAACCTCAATAGGACGGTTCGTTCTTGGTCCAAATTGACGCGATTGTTTTTCATTTTCACTTGAACACAAAATATACATATTAAAGTTTTGCAAAGGAATTGTTTGGGTTTTATAAACTCCTTTTAAATCTGTAATTTTTACATTATAATTATCCGCAGGAAACGTATTCGTAACCGAAAGAAAATAACTTTCCGTTGCGTAAGGAAAAAACCAACGTTCCTTATCAGTGGGCTTGCTTATCAAATAGTTTCTGTCAAATAAAAGTGCTTTGTCTTTATTTACCCAACTTAAACTATTATCTGTATTTAAAACTTCTTTTCCATCTTCATCAACAATAGTAATTTGCAAATCGTTTATAACTGCAGTGTTACTCTTTTCATGTGGGATTACTACCAAATAAGAAGTGAAATCAAAACCACAATGAGGCACTTGACTGTAACCGAAAAGCGAAAAAAGAAGAAAGAATACAGAAAGTTTATTTTTCATTTTTAAGGTTATTGATTTATAAGTGTTTTCAATTTAACTTCATCATCCTTGTAAGATTCTATATAACCAATATTACTTTCTACAAAACTGATTAACGCATCATTTGAATTGCTAATTCTGTGATTACTTTTCGAGTTGAAATTTTTATAAATATAAAATGGAGTTTTAATTAATCCCATCGGAAAACCCCACCATCCTAGAAATAAATTAGAAACAATTGCTTTAGTACATTTAGAATCTAAACATTCTGAACATGCTACATATTTTTTAACTTCAGTATAAGTAAATAAAATAAAACTTTTTATTTTATAGATAAAAACTCCATTCAATTTTTTTGCTTTTGAACCACAATATGGACAAGGTAAACATCTTAATACTCTTGAAAATTCAATTATCTCATCAATAGAATATTCTCTATTTTGTGCAATTACACCTTGTAATAAATTTGGATTTAAACTTCGTTTTTTTATTTCGTTTTCAATAATTTGATAAACCTCAGGTCTTAATCCGTGGGATTTTGAAGTTGCTATTCTTTCAATTTCATAATCTTCTTTCAATGAATAATTTTTCTCTATTTGCTTTAAATCAATTCCACTCATAGTAAATATTATAAATTCATCGTTACATAGTTGTAAACCATCTGTCTTTCATCATCAGAAATTTTAGCTTTTTCTTGCATACTTATCATAATTGGCATCCATTTTTCTTTAGAATAGCTTTCTGGTTTAACTAAGTCATGGCATTTACCACATTTTGCTTCAAAAATAGTTTTTCCATGCGCCAATTCAGCAGTTAACATAATTACTGGCGCTTCAAGTTGTTCAGACGAAATGTTACTATTTACAGTTTCAGTCACAACAGCTTTTTTAGCAGTACAAGCCACTAAACCAATTGCTATAATTACTATTAAAATGTATTTTTTCATATTGTAAAGTATTTGAAGTAAATATACTAAAAAAGTAAAATCCCAAAAGAAACTTTCGGGATTTTATATTGTATTAATAAAACTAGTTACTAAAAACTATTTCACATCCATTAACTCAACGTCAAAAACTAAAGTTGCATCTGGCGGAATAACTCCTCCAGCACCACTCGAACCATATCCTAAATAAGAAGGAATCACAAAACGAGCTTTATCTCCTACTTGTAACAAAGCAATACCTTCATCCCAACCTTCAATTACTTGTCCTGCACCTAATTTAAAATCAATAGGCTGTTTTCTTTTGTAAGAAGAATCAAAAACTTGTCCGTTTTCTAAAGCTCCTTGATAATGAACAGAAACCGTTTTACCTTTTTCTGCTTGTTTCCCTTCACCTTTTTGAATCATTTTATAACGTAAACCACTTTCAGTAGTATCAAAACCAGCTGCTAGTTTTTCTAAAGCATCAGCACCTTCCTTTTTTTGGTCTGCTAATCTTTTCTCACGAGAACCTTCAAAAGTTCTAAACGCTTCAATAGCATTCCATTTTTCAGCTTCTGCTCCTACTCTAATAATTTCAATAGCATCAAGAGAATCACCTTGAGCAACAGCATCAACAATCTCTTGTCCTTCTACAACGTGACCAAAAACAGTATGCTTACCGTCTAGCCACTCAGTAGGGATATGTGTAATAAAAAATTGAGATCCATTTGTTCCAGGTCCAGCGTTTGCCATAGACAATACACCTGGTCTGTCGTGTTTCAATTCAGGATGAAACTCATCGTCAAATTTATAACCTGCATCTCCTGTTCCTGTTCCTTGTGGACAACCACCTTGAATCATAAAATCTGGAATAACACGGTGAAATTTCAATCCGTTATAATATGGAGTTCCCATTGATTTTACTGAGTTTTCTAACTGACCTTCAGCTAAACCAACAAAGTTCCCAACAGTTCCTGGAGTTTTATCGTGTGTTAATTTTACTAAAATACTTCCTTTTGGAGTATTAAATTTTGCGTAAATTCCGTCTTGCATGTCTTGTCTTTTTAAATTAAAGTGCAAAATTACTAATAATTTTTGACTATTTTTGGATATTTAGAAGCAGAAAATCATCTTTCTGTCACTTATTGTCCTGCTGTCCGCTATATCCCTGCAAGCAGGGGATGCCGCTTCCATCAGGGCTATAATTCAAAATTTATTTTTCAAATGAACTCAGAAAACTACATAGAAATCAATAAACAAACTTGGAACAACAAAGTCCCTATTCATTTAGATTCCGACTTTTACAACATGAAGAATTTCTTAAAAGGTAAAAACACTTTACCACAAATAGATGTTGAGCTATTAGGAAATATAAAAAGAAAAAACGTCTTGCATTTACAATGTCACTTTGGGCAAGATTCTCTTTCTATGGCTCGTATGGGCGCAAAAGTTACAGGTATAGATTTATCAGACAAAGCAATTGAAAAAGCACAAGAATTAAATAAACAATTAAACTTAAATGCAAAATTTATAAGTTGTGATGTTTATGATACTTTGGAACATATCAATGAAAAATTTGATATTGTATACACAAGTTATGGAACTATTGGTTGGTTGCCCGATTTAGATAAATGGGCAAATATTATTGCAAAAGCTCTAAAACCAAAGGGAAAATTAGTTTTTGTAGAATTTCACCCAGTTGTTTGGATGTTTGATGATGATTTTACCAAAATTCAATACCATTACCATAACGAAAAACCGATTATTGAAGAATATACTGGAACGTACGCCAATAAAGAAGCTGATATAAAAACAGATTATATTGGCTGGAATCATTCCTTATCTGAAGTTTTTCAAGCCTTATTAAAAAATGGTTTACAAATAGAGTCTTTTGAAGAATTCGATTATTCTAATTATAATTGTTTTAATCAATGCGAAGAATTTGAACCAGGAAAATATAGAATCAAGCATTTAGAAAACAAAATTCCAATGATGTATAGTTTGGTTGGAAGAAAAAAGGATTTTTAGATTTTTAGAAACCTAGACTTAAAACTTCGTAACTTTGCCTCTTTAACATTGCAATCCCTATAAAATGCGTATTGACATTATTACCGTTTTACCAGAACTTATAAGAAGTCCGTTTGAAGCTTCTATTTTGAAAAGAGCTATTGAAAAAGGACTTGTAGAAGTGCATTTTCATAATTTAAGAGACTACACAACGAATAAACAAAAAAGTGTAGACGATTATCAATTTGGAGGTGGCGCAGGAATGGTTATGAGCATACAACCTATCGATGATTGTATTGCTAAATTAAAAAGCGAGCGCGAATACGATGAAGTAATTTACATGACTCCAGATGGTGAAACTTTAAATCAAAGTATGGCTAACGGAATGTCGATGTTAAAGAATATTATTATTCTTTGTGGACATTATAAAGGCGTTGATCAAAGAGTGCGTGACCAATTTATTACGCGTGAAATTTCAATTGGCGACTATGTACTTTCTGGTGGAGAACTTGGCGCTGCTGTTCTTTGTGATAGTATTATAAGACTTATCCCTGGTGTTTTAAGCAATGAAACTTCTGCTTTGACGGATAGTTTTCAAGACAATTTACTTTCTCCACCAATATATACTCGTCCATCAGAATATAAAGGTTGGAAAATTCCCGAAATTCTTTTAAGTGGAAATTTTCCTAAAATTGAAGAATGGCGCGAACAAAAAGCATACGAACACACAAAAAACAGAAGACCCGATTTATTGGAAGATTAATCTCATTTATTTGATTTATTTTAATAAAAACTATAACTTTATCTGTCTAATTTTATTCTAAATGTACAGAATCATATATTTAAGTTCGGCAATTAAAATTCTTTCAGATGATGAAATCAATGACCTTTTGACAATCTCAAGAGAGAATAATCTTAAGTACGACATCACTGGACTTCTTTTGTATTCTGAAGGGAATTTTATTCAAATTCTAGAAGGAAGTAAAGAAAATGTTCTGAAAATATTTGAAAAAATAAAACATGATTCTCGTCATAGAAACATTATCACAGTAATTAAAGGACCAATAGTAAATAGAACTTTTTCTGACTGGAAAATGGGATTTAGCATCATTGAACCCGTTTTTTTAAAAAAACACCCAGAAATCAATCCATTCCTATTGAAAAAATCCAGAAATATAGACCTAATCACCAATACCTTTATTGATGCATTTTTAAATTCATTCAGAAAAAATATATTATATAGTTAATTTTTGGCTGTATAGTTTTTGTGTTTCAAATAAAATAATGTAATTTTGCAACCAGTTTTGGACTAACCTCTGACGATATCCGTGAATGTTACTCTAAATCAAATAGTTATATTTATATTATGGCAAATTTAGTAGATTTCGTAAATAGCGAATTCGTAGAGAAAAAAGATTTACCTGTTTTCGCAGCTGGTGATACAATCACTGTGTACTATGAAATTAAAGAGGGTGAAAAAACTAGAACTCAGTTCTTCAAAGGAGTTGTAATCCAAAGAAGAGGTACTAGTGCAACTGAAACTTTTACAATTCGTAAAATGTCTGGTGCAATAGGTGTAGAACGTATCTTCCCTATCAACTTACCAGCTATTCAAAAAATTGAAGTTAACCAAAGAGGTAAAGTTCGTAGAGCTCGTATCTACTACTTCAGAGAACTTACAGGTAAAAAAGCAAAAATTAAAGAAAGAAGATATAAAAACTAATTCTTTCTTAAAAAATTTAAAAGCCCTAACATCGTTAGGGCTTTTTTATTGATAATAAGTAGCCTTTAAAAAATGAATTTAATAATTAAACGCTCTTCAATTATCAAATTCTAAATTCCACGCCTTAAACAATAAACTAACATAAAATTGTGGTCAATATTTCTTATATTTGCGTGACTCTAAAAAATTTACATTAATTAAACATATATTTCATGTCTAACAAATCTAAAATTATTTACACCATTACAGATGAGGCGCCAATGTTGGCAACACATTCTTTTTTACCAATAGTACAAGCTTTTTCAAAGCCCGCTAATATTGATTTAGAAACAAGAGATATTTCTTTAGCAGGAAGAATATTATCTAACTTCCCCGAATATTTAAAAGAAGACCAAAAAATAGCAGATGCACTTTCAGAATTGGGAGTATTAGCAACGCAACCAGAAGCTAATATTATAAAATTACCAAATATTTCTGCTTCTGTACCACAATTAAAAGAAGCAATTGCTGAATTACAATCGCAAGGTTATGCAATTCCTAATTTCCCTGAAGAAACAAATACAGAAGAAGAAAAAACAATTAGAGCCAAATATGCAAAAGTACTAGGTTCAGCTGTAAACCCTGTGTTACGTGAAGGAAATTCAGACAGAAGAGCCCCAAAAGCAGTTAAAAATTACGCAAAAGCTCATCCACATTCTATGGGAGCTTGGTCTTCAGATTCAAAAACGCATGTTTCGCATATGAATGAAGGTGATTTTTATGGAACTGAACAATCAGTTTGTATAAAAGACGCTGGAAGCTTTACTATTGAATTTTTAGATGCAAACGGTACAACTAAAACATTGAAAGATAATTCTCCTTTAAAAGCAGGAGAAATTATTGATAGTTCAGTAATGAACATGAACAAATTGAGAAGTTTTATTGCTACTCAAGTAGAAGATGCTAAGGCGAAAGGAGTTTTATTCTCTGTTCACTTAAAAGCAACTATGATGAAGATTTCAGATCCAATTCTATTTAGTGCTTTTGTAGAAGTATATTTTTCAGCTGTTTTTGCAAAATATGCTGATTTATTTAACGAATTAGGTGTAAATACTAAAAACGGTTTAGGGGATGTTTATGCAAAAATTGCAGGTCACGCTAAACAAGCTGAAGTAGAAGCTGCTTTAAATGCTGCAATGGAAAACGGACCAGCACTAGCAATGGTTAATTCTGATAAAGGAATTACTAATTTACACGTTCCTTCTGATGTAATTATTGACGCTTCTATGCCAGCAATGATTCGTAACTCAGGACAAATGTGGAATACTGCTGGAAAATCGCAAGATACAAAAGCAATTATTCCAGACAGATGTTATGCAGGTATATACCAAGCTACAATCGATTTTTGTAAAGCAAACGGCGCATTAGACCCAAAAACAATGGGAAGTGTTCCTAACGTAGGTTTAATGGCGCAAAAAGCTGAAGAATATGGTTCACATGATAAAACGTTCCAAATGTCTGCAAATGGAACAGTTAAAGTAAAAGATGCTAACGGAACTGTTTTAATGGAACAAGCTGTAGAATCTGGAGATATTTTTAGAATGTGTCAAGTAAAAGACGCACCTATTCAAGACTGGGTTAAATTAGCCGTTAACAGAGCAAGAGCAACTGGAGTTCCTACTGTTTTTTGGTTAGACGAAAATAGAGCACACGACAGACAAATTATTGAAAAAGTAAATTTATACTTAAAAGATCACGATACAAATGGTTTAGACATTCGTATCATGAACCCTGTTGATGCTACTAAATTCTCTTTAGAAAGAATCGTTAAAGGTTTAGATACTGTTTCAGTTACAGGAAACGTATTACGTGATTATTTAACCGATTTATTTCCAATTTTAGAAGTTGGAACTTCTGCTAAAATGTTATCTATCGTTCCATTAATGAACGGTGGTGGATTATTTGAAACTGGTGCAGGTGGATCAGCTCCAAAACATATTGAACAATTTATCGAAGAAGGCTATTTACGTTGGGATTCACTAGGTGAATTCTTAGCTTTAGGTGTTTCTTACGAACATTTAGGAAACACATTTAATAATCCAAAAGCATTAGTTCTTTCGGATACTTTAGATGCAGCTACTGAATTATTCTTACAAAATGACAAATCTCCAGCAAGAAGACTAGGAAGTATTGACAATAGAGGTTCTCACTTTTATTTAGCTTTATACTGGGCAAACGCTTTGGCAAACCAAGATAAAGATGCTGAATTAAAAGCTATCTTCTCTCCTATTGCAAATGACTTAAATGCAAACGAAACTAAAATTAATGAAGAATTAATTGCAGCTCAAGGGAAACCTCAAAAAATTGGAGGTTATTATCATCCAAACTTTGAGTTAACAGATAAAGCAATGCGACCAAGTGCTACTCTAAATGGTATTTTGGCAAAATTGAAATAGAGAAATATTCTCAAATAAAAAAAGCTCCGAATCTTCGGAGCTTTTTTTATTTTATAAACCTTTTGCATTTTTGATTTTTGTGTTTATTTTTTTTCATCCTGTTTTACGACTATTATTTTAGCTTTTACACCTGTCGTTAAATTCCATTCGTTAAAAGTTACTAAGTTACCTTTGTCATCATAGACTCTAAAAGCTGCAGTATTTGGCCCAGATGTTCCTTGATTCAATGCTTCAAATTCAATTTTATTAAAACCATCAGACAAATCAATATAATACTCTTTAGAAGCGGACTCTAAGAGAATATCAGAAACTACAGCCTTGTCGTTTAATAAGATTTTCACTCTATCGCCATCAGGATACTCATGATCTCTACAAACAATTTTTAAATATTTACTTTTTACATCAAATTGACCCAAAAATTGATCGCTTTTAAAACTTTCATCAATAGGCTTATCAGCCAATTTCTTATTCAATTTATCTTTTATTTCGTCACCAGGGTTTTTAAAATCGTTTTTTTGCTCTAAAATACTTTTAGTAGGTTGTTTTTTATTTAAAATTGAATATTTCTTTAGGTAATTATCATCCTTATTATCTAAACTACTTTGAAAGTCAATTGAAGGTAAATCACTTGAAAAATCATTTGGAATATCTGCAGGAGCAGTTGATTTAAATTCTAACTTAATAGGTTTACTCTTTTTATCAAATTGAGCACAAATACTCATCGAATAAATCAAAAAGAAAGAAAATAAAATTGTTTTTTTCATCACATTATTTTTACAAACCTACACAAAAGGCTTAAAGCATTAATTATATTAACCATACATTAACAAATGTAATAAGTTAAATTTAAAAATAAATTGTCAACTTTGTAATACAAATATTATACCATGAACAAAACTATTAAATTAGTTTCTATAATTACCGTGTTATTTTTTATAAATTTTTCATATTCTCAAGAAAAATTTACCATAAGTGGTTCTATATCTGATATAAAAAGTAACGAAACTCTATTTGGAGTTAGTATTTATGTAAAGGACCTAAATACAGGAACAAATACAAATGAATATGGTTTTTATTCATTAACTCTACCAAAAGGAACTTATCAAATTACTGTTAGTTATTTAGGATTTTCTGAAATCACAGAAGAGATAATTCTTGATTCAAACACTAAGAAAAACTATAAATTAACTGAAGAAAGTTTACAATTAAACGAAGTAATTGTTACGGATAAACCCAATAAAATAAATATAAAAAAGGCTGAACTTAGCACCAATAAACTTGCTATTTCAACTATTAAAAAAATGCCTGCAATACTTGGCGAAGTCGACATTATAAAATCAATATTAACTTTACCAGGCGTTACAAATGCAGGGGAAGGTCAGTCAGGATTCAATGTTAGAGGTGGTGCAGCTGACCAGAATTTAATTTTATTAGACGAAGCTACTATTTATAATTCGTCGCATTTATTTGGTTTCTTTTCAGTTTTTAATGCAGATGCAATTAAAGATTTAAAATTATACAAAGGCGGAATTCCTGCTAAATATGGAGGAAGAGTAGCTTCCGTTTTAGATATCTATCAAAAAGAAGGAAATAGTAATAAATTCAATCTTAGTGGTGGAATTGGTTTAATTTCTACTAGACTATTAGCAGAAGGTCCAATTGTGAAGGATAAAGCCTCTTTTTTAGTAGCAGGTAGAAGTTCATATGCTCACTTATTTCTAAAACTTACTGACAATAAAAACTCTGCTTACTTCTATGATTTAAACACAAAATTAAGCTATGACATAAACGATAATAACAGCTTATATGTTTCTGGATATTTTGGCAGAGATGTTTTTAGTTTGAATAATAGTTTTGTCAATACTTATGGAAATAGCGTTTTAAACTTAAGGTGGAATCACCTTTTCTCTGACAAGTTATTTTCAAATGCTTCATTGATTTATAGTGATTATTATTACGGATTAAAATTAGATTTCATTGGTTTCAATTGGGATAGTGGTATTAAAAACTATAATTTTAAATATGATTTTAAATATTATTTGGATGATAAAACCAAGTTAAATTTTGGTTTAAATACAGTTTATTATGACTTTAATCCAGGAAAAATAGAACCCTCAAATTCTTCATCTGGAATAAACCCAGACCAATTGGATAAAAAATATGCATTTGAACCAGCTGTTTATATTGATATTGAGCAAAGTTTAAGTGAAAAATTTTCGGTGAATTATGGTTTAAGATACAGTTCGTTTTACCGTTTAGGAAAACAAGAAATCAATACGTATTTAAATAACGAGCCTGTAGTTTTTAATCAAGATTTACAAATTTACGAGAAAGCAACTCCTACTGGTACAGTTTCATATGGCAGAAACGAAACCATAGCTAGTTTTGGTAATTTTGAACCTAGAATTGCTATTTCATATGCAATAAATGAATCTGAAGCAATTAAAGCGAGTTACAACAGGATGTCGCAATATCTTCATCTTATTTCGAATACGCAATCTCCTACTCCATTAGATGTTTGGACTCCAAGTGATGATTTTTTAAAACCTCAACTTTTAGATCAATTTGCTATTGGTTATTTTAGAAATTTTAAAAACGGAAAATATACTCTTGAAGTAGAATCGTTTTATAAGAAAATTAAAAACCGATTAGATTATATTGACGGTGCTGACTTAATCGCAAACAATGCAATTGAGCAAGTGGTTTTAAACGGAAATGCTAGAGCTTATGGTTTAGAAATTTTAGCTAAGAAAAATGAAGGCCGATTAAACGGCTGGGTTTCATATACTCTTTCAAGATCTGAACAGCAAACACCTGGAAGAAATTCAAATGAAACCGGAATCAATAATGGTGAATGGTATAAAACCGGTTGGGATAAATTACATAATATTTCTGTTACTGGAATGTATCAATTGAATGAGAAATGGAGTTTTGGTTCAATCTTCTCTCTGCAAAGTGGTCAACCTGTAACGTATCCAAACGGTCAATATGTATACCAAGACATTTCTGTACCTAATTACGGATTAAGAAATGAAAACAGATTACCAACCTATCATAGACTTGATATTTCTGCAACTCTTGTTCCAGAAAAAAACAAAAACAGAAAATGGTATGGTGAATGGGTTTTTAGTATTTATAATGTGTACAGCAGAAAAAATGCGGCTTCTATCAGTTTTAGACAAAACCAAGATTCAGGCAATAATGAAGCGGTAAGATTATCTATTTTTGGAATAGTTCCTAGTGTTACTTATAATTTTAAATTTTAAAATCATGACTAAGATTATAATAAAAACTACGTTAGTTATATTTACAATAATAATTTCATCTTTTAGCTTAATCTCTTGTGAAGACGTTATTGATGTAAATTTAAACAGTACTGCTCCTAAGCTTGTAATTGATGCCTCAATAAAATGGCAAAAAGGAAGTATTGGAAACGAACAAACTATTAAATTAAGCACTACAACAGGGTATTTTAGCAACGTAATTCCAGTTGTTTCTGGAGCTATTGTGTTTATTACAGATAGTAACTCAGTTCAATATGATTTTAACGAAGATATTGGAACAGGAAATTACATTTGTACTAACTTTAATCCGGTTTTAAATGAAACGTATGTTTTGACAGTGATTCATGATGGACAAACGTATTTGGCTACCGAAAATTTAATTCCTTCTCCAACAATAGATTCAGTAAATCAAAATGACGAAGGCGGCTTTACAGGAACAGATATAGAAGTTAAGTTCTTTTTTCAGGATAATGGACTAGTTGATAATTTTTATCTTATTCAATTCAATGCCTCGTTTTTAAATTTACCCGAATATGATGTCGTTGATGATGAATTTTTTCAAGGAAATCAAATGTTTGGTCTTTATTCTAATGAAGATTTAAAAGAAGCAGACGAATTAACTTTTACGCTTCATGGTATTTCAGAACGCTATTATAATTACATGAATGTATTACTTGGAGTAGCAGGAAATAATGGCGGAAGTCCTTTTCAAACTCCTCCAGCAACAGTAAGAGGTAATATTGTAAATCAAACTAATTTTGATAATTATGCCCTTGGCTATTTTAGGTTATCAGAAATAGACACAATGTCTTATACAGTTCAATAATTATTTATAAATTCGTAGACATAATTTACAAAAAACACAAATGTCTTCACACCACATTGTCCGAGATGACCAAGAACCTGCATTGATAATAGCTAATGGAGCTGCTTGTAACGAAGAGTTATTAGGGCAACTTTTAGAATGGTCTCCACTTGTAATCGTTTTAGATTCAGCTGTTGAACGTGTTTTAGAGCTGGGAATAAAAGTAGATGTTCTTTTAGGTGATTTTGACAGAGGTTTTGATGCTGAATATTATAAAGAAAGTCAATATCCAATTGAAATAGTTCACACCCCAAATCAAGATAAAACCGATTTAGAAAAAGCTTTCGATTACCTTATTGAAGAAGGACATAAAGCTGCAAACGTTATATGGGCAACCGGTAAACGAGCAGATCATACATTAACAAATATTACAAACATTGTTCGTTATAGAAAAAATCTAAAAATTGTAATATTAGACGACCATTCAAAAATATTTTTATTGCCTACAAAATTTGAAAAATGGTATACTAAAGATAGTGTTATATCATTAGTTCCTATAGGAGAAGTAAATGGAGTAACATCTAAAAACTTATTTTATCCACTAAAAAATGACACATTAACTATTGGCTACAAAACCAGCAGCAGTAACCATGTATCTGAAGATGGAATAGTTACAGTTGAACACACTAAAGGAGACTTATTATTAATGGAATGTTGGGATTAACGTGTTGCCGCTTGTGTGGTTGGGGATTAAAATTTGATATTTTTCAATTAAATACAAATTTTTCAAATACTAATTCAGCCCATAATCTCTATTACTACATAGAGTTTTAATTGATTATTTGTTCTTCAATAAGATTGCTAAGATTATTAAAAAAAACAATTTTATTAAAACTTGGATATCCATTATAGATAATTTTATTATTCTTAATAATTAAAACTGTTGGATACCCATTAACATCAATTCTTTCTGCTTCATCTTTAGATTTTAAAAATAAATTATTAAAACAATAATTTTTATTTAGAATATATTTTAATGATTTATTTCCCTCATTTTTATTTAATTTAACATTAACAGTATAAAACTCAATTTTTTTATTATCTGAATACTTTTTACATAATCTACTAAAATCTGGAAACTTTTCTATGCAAGCACTACAACTAGTAGTCCAAAAATCAAAAATATATATTTTGTTTTTTTCAAGCTCAATCAGTTTATTCTCTTTGTCATATAAGTTTATATTAAATTCTTCAACATGTTGTTTTTTGAAATTATTATAATAAAAAATATTTTCATGTATCAATATTACAGATAAAATTGAATAAATATTAATCATTAAAAAAACTAATAATTTCAAAAATATACTTTTTTTAAAATAAAATTTATTTGAAATAAAAATTGTAATTGGAGTTATAAATATAAAAAAATACACAATTGAAGAAAATTCAATTAAAAAAGACAAAATTAGTAAGAAGATAGAATATGAGAAGAACATAAAATATTTATTTATTTTTATTTTATATTTTAAATAAATATTTATGAAGATAAAAACAATAGCTTGAAAAGATGTAAAATAAAATAAGTATTCTGAGTTAATTAAACCTATAGAAAGTTGTATTGTAAGCAATATTAATAGAAAGAATATATATTTCATAGTTGTAATGTTATTTGACTGTCCAAAATAATTGGACAGTCAATTAAGTAATAATAGATATTATATTTTTATGATTTCACTATATAAAAATTCAATTATAAAGCGCTTATTTGGTTAACCCTTTTTATTTAATCACAAATACCTGTACAAGTTTCCATAAGCAAAAAACCACATCCTTTTTTACCATCATCTTCGCAATTAGATTTACAATCTAATGAACCACAAGCAAACATTCCACCCCATTTACAATTGCAAGTTGGAAGATCACCATCTTCACCTCCAATACCACCTCCATCAACTTTTGAAAAAATATTATAGTTATGGTTAGAATTATAGTACTCAAATGAACACAGAGTTATACCAATAAATTCATCATTCCAATTAAACTCTTTTCTTCCTTTTTCAATAAGTTCTTTAAAAAAAACCACTTCATCCTTTGTTAAGTTCTTTTCAAAATTATAATTCTCAATAAACTTTAATAAATCATTAAAAACAATTGATTGACTTGGATATTTTTTTATCAGGATATTTACCTTGTTTAACCAAATTTCTTTCCTGTTTTTTGAATCTATCAAACGAAATATTGCTCTTTGCTCCTCTCCATGATAATTTGATATTTCTTCAAGTGCTATATTTGAAAAATCACTTCTATTTTCTTTAACCCAATTGTTTATTCTAGAATCGTCACTGTAAACTGTTTTATCATCATTTGAGCAAGACGATAAAACTACTAATAAAAATAACATTAAAAATTTTGTTTTCATAATAATAAAGTTTAGAATTTATTGCCTACTATTATTTTTTGGGTATTTGTTCGGCTAATTTTCCCCTTTACAAGAATATTCAATTATTAGTGCACTAACCATTTCTTATATACTTATTATAAAACATAATTTTAGTAAGTAATAATCTGAGAATGTTTTGAAGTATCCTTATATTTTTTTATAATCGCAAACGTATAAAAATCTTACAAACTTCGGTTACAGATAAAATGTACATTTTGTTAAAGATTTTATAGTCTCAAATACATAAAAATTCTTCTCGTGTTTTTCGTAACTTTGCCGCTTTAAACTTTGTAACACATTTAAATGAAATTCCAAGTAGTATCAGATTACAAGCCTACAGGCGATCAACCCCAAGCGATTGAAAAATTAGCGAAAGGAATTGTCGATGGTGACCAATTTCAAACTTTATTAGGTGTTACAGGTTCTGGAAAGACATTTACTGTTGCAAATGTGATTCAAGAAGTACAAAAACCAACTTTAGTTTTAGCACATAATAAAACACTTGCAGCTCAACTATATTCAGAATTTAAACAGTTTTTTCCAAATAACGCAGTTGAATACTTTGTATCATACTACGATTATTACCAACCCGAAGCATTTATTCCGGTTACAGGAACCTATATTGAAAAAGATTTATCTATCAATGAAGAGTTAGAAAAAATGCGTTTAAGCACCACTTCTTCTCTTCTTTCAGGACGTAGAGATATTTTGGTGGTGGCATCTGTTTCTTGTTTGTACGGTATTGGAAATCCTGTTGAATTTCAAAAAAATGTGGTTACGGTTGAAAAAGACCAACAAATTTCGCGTACTCAATTATTACATCGTTTGGTTCAAAGTTTATACGCTAGAACCGAAGTAGAATTTACTCCTGGAACTTTTAGAATTAAAGGCGATACAGTAGAGATTTTCCCAAGTTATGCAGATGATCCATTCAGAGTGCATTTCTTTGGAGATGAAATTGAAGAAATTGAATCTTTTGATGCTCGAGATTCAAAAGTCATTGAGAAATACGAAACATTGAATATTTATCCTGCGAATATGTTTGTTACTTCGCCCGATGTGTTGCAAAATGCCATTTGGCAAATTCAGCAAGATATGGTAAAACAAGTGGAATATTTTAGGGAAATTGGAAAACATTTAGAAGCCAAACGACTTGAAGAACGAACTAATTTCGATTTAGAAATGATTCGCGAATTGGGTTATTGTTCTGGAATTGAAAATTACTCGCGCTACCTTGACGGAAGAGAACCTGGAACAAGACCTTTCTGTTTATTGGATTATTTTCCAGATGATTTTTTAATGGTCGTCGATGAAAGTCACGTTACGATTTCGCAAGTGCATGCTATGTACGGAGGCGACAGAAGTCGTAAAGAAAATTTAGTTGAATATGGTTTTAGATTACCCGCTGCAATGGATAATCGTCCGTTGAAGTTTGAAGAATTTGAAAGCCTGCAAAACCAAGTCATTTATGTTTCGGCAACACCAGCAGATTATGAATTGGAAAAAAGCGAAGGAATTTACGTAGAACAAGTCATTCGCCCTACAGGTTTATTAGATCCTATTATCGAAGTTCGCCCAAGTGAAAATCAAATTGACGATTTAATCGAAGAAATTCACCAACGCTGTGAAAAAGACGAACGTGTTTTAGTTACCACTTTAACCAAACGTATGGCGGAAGAATTGACCAAATATTTTACCAAAGTTGCTATTCGTTGTCGTTACATTCATTCAGATGTTGATACTCTAGAACGTGTTGAAATCATGCAAGATTTACGAAAAGGTGTTTTCGATGTTTTGATTGGTGTCAACTTACTTCGTGAAGGTTTAGACTTACCCGAAGTTTCATTAGTCGCTATTTTAGATGCAGACAAAGAAGGTTTCCTTCGAAGTCATCGTTCGTTGACACAAACTGTTGGTCGTGCGGCGCGTAACGTAAACGGAAGAGCAATTATGTATGCGGATAAAATTACTAAAAGCATGCAAAAAACAATGGACGAAACTACGTATCGTAGAGAAAAACAAACCGCTTACAATACCAAACACGGATTAGAACCTAAAGCCTTGAATAAAAGTTTGGGGAACGCTTTAAGCGGAAATTCTGTTTCTACTCAATATTACGATAATTTAGAATATAAAGCGGCGGAACCAGAAAGTCAATATTTAACCAAACCAGAAATAGAAAAGAAAATTCGCGAGAAACGTAAAGCAATGGAAAAAGCAGCAAAGGAACTTGACTTTATGCAAGCAGCGAGATTAAGAGATGAAATAAAAGCATTACAAGAAAAAATATAAATATGAAAAACATAAACGAAATACTGGCGCTTACTGACGAAATCGAAATTATTGAAGCCGTTGGAACTATTATTTGGAGTAAAAAACAAGAATCTGACAAATTAACTGAAGGTGAAACAAACTTTATACTTATTGATATTTTTGAAGGCGCAATAAACGAAGGTGGATTTCTTCATTTTTTCAACAATGAATTAGGCGATTATGCTAGAGAAGTATTAGAAGCGTATAAGAAAATTGGTGCTCCAAAAACGGCAAACATCATTGCAAAAGCAATTGGTTCTTTTGGAATTAATAATTTTTCTGATGAATTTGAAAAAAGAAAAGCAGCAATTTTAAAATTAGATGAATTAGTTCTTTCTGGTTGGGAAGATTTAGAAGAAATTTTCTTTGAAGACGAACAAGAAGAAGATGTTGTAGCGTTAATTGTAGAATATATTAGAAATAATAAAGAGCAGTTTTCATAACATAAATTTTACCACAGATTGCAAGTAATAAAAAAACTGTGGTAAAGTTTATAATTATTTTTTTAGCTTTTTTTCTTCTCGACGTTCTTTATCTATTCTATTTTTTCTTTCTTTTTTTTCTGATTTATAATTTTTATACATTAAAAAAGAAAAAAACAATATCATAAAGCTTAATGCTATATAACCTGTTCCATTAATTCTATTAGAAACAATTCCGCTTGATTTAGTGAATAAGGTTCCAAAACTTGAACTAGAGTTTATTTTAAAAAAAACACCTATTAATAAAATAAATAGTCCAATGTAAAGTGAAAGTTTGAATAAAGTTTTATTAATCATTTTCTTTCTTGTTGAAATCTCCAATCTTAAAAAACATATTTAATACTCCCAAAAGCAAACCCGTTAAAACAGCAGTTACAAAAGATTTAAGTACCAATTTTAACAGTAGCTCAGTATTTGAGTAATCAATATTAAACAAACCTTCTGCTAAGTTCCCAACAAAAAGACCAACAGAAACAAATAAAAACGTCACTTTAAAATAGAATAGTTTACTCATTATTTTTAATTATGCTGTTCGCTAAATACCGAAAGTAACATGTCACCATCTACCATCTGATTTGGAGAGTTATTCATTAATTGCAAAACACGTTTCATGGCATAAGGGTTCAATCCCATATTAATACCTATTTCGTTAATCTTAACTTTTTCTCTTTCATGTAAAACACCATCAGAATGCATCAATAAAGCCAAACGATAAAACTGACAAATTCTATTGAATTCATCTTTAATAACTACTTTTTCAACCTTTTTATCAAATAGCTTTCTAAGTGTTCCCTTATCTACTTCAAGTTCATGAGCAACCATCTCAATAAAATCATATTCTCTGTCGTGCAATTCTCCATCTACTAATGCAAAACCAATCATTTCTTGTAATAAGCCAATTTTTTCCTGATAACTGTCCATATAAATGCTATTCTTTTTTGTAAAAATAATAAATCTGAATTTAATTGAATATCTTTGAAGCATATTTATTAGACAAATGACAAATAACGATATTTTCAAGAAATTAAGAGTTGCTTTACAATTAAGAGACGACCAAATTGTAGAGATTTTAGAATTAGTAGATTTTAGAATTTCTAAAGGAGAATTAGGTAACGTTTTTAGAAAAGACGATCACAAAGACTATATGGAATGTGGTGACCAATTGTTACGTAATTTCTTGAACGGTTTAGTTATTCACTTAAGAGGAACGAAGGAAAATCCTAAAAACCCAAGTGAAGTTATTAAAAGTCATAAACCCAAAGAAGTATCATCAGATTTTAAAGCAAAAAAGCCTGAGTTTAAGTCGGATAAAAAAGCACCAACTTCTGGAGATAAAAAACCGTTTGAAAAGAAGAAAAACTTTAAAAATGCACCTAAGAAAATTCAGGTTGTAGAAAAAGTGAAGTTTAAAAATGGTAAACCAAACCAAAAAGACAGCTAGTTTATAATAAATTCAAATTTCGTATTTTTGAAAAAATTAAAATAAATGCAATTTAAACATCCAGAAATTTTATACTTCCTTTTTCTGTTGGTGATTCCAATTTTAGTGCATTTATTTCAATTCCGTCGTTTTAAAAAAGAGTACTTTACCAATGTAAAGTTGCTTAAAGAAATCCAAATTCAAACCCGTAAAAGTAAAAGCATCAAAAAATGGTTGCTGCTGGCTACGCGTTTGTTATTATTAGCGGCATTAATTATTGCCTTTGCACAACCTTTTTTCACTGCAAAAGATGCTCAAAACAAAGAAAATGAATTGATTATACTATTAGACAATTCGTTTTCAATGCAAGCAAAAGGCGAAAAAGGAGAACTTTTAAAAAGAAGTGTTCAAGAACTTTTAGAAAGTTTTCCAGAAAATCAAACCTTTTCTTTACTTACAAATACTGAAGTTTTTTGGGATACCGATATAAAATCGATTCAAAAAGAATTACAACAATTGGACTACGCTCCTATATCATTTGAATTGGACGCACTATTGAATCAAGTAGAATTAAAGAAACCAAACGTTTCAAAAGATTACATCATTATTTCAGATGGAATTTCGGTTACTTCTGATAAAATCAAAACTATTTCTGAAACAAACGAAGTCTATTGGTTGCAACCAAAAGCAGAGAAATCAGTTAATATAAGTATTGAAAAAGCAACAATTACTGAAGTTTCCGATGTTTTTTACAAATTAGAAGTTACATTAAGTGCATTTGGAACAATTGAAAATGAAATCCCGCTGACTTTGTACAATAACGACAAAGCAATTGCCAAAACACAAGTCACGTTTGATAAAAACGAACAAAAAATAAAGTTATCTATTCCTAAAAAGGAAATGGCTGGACGAATTGTAATTCAAGACAACAGTCTTCCTTTTGACAATGAGTTTTTCTTTACCATTCAATCGCCCGAAAAAACAAATGTTGCTATTATTGGCGAGGTGTCTAAAAACAAATTCTTGCACCGTATTTACACAAATGATGATTTTGTAACGTACGAAACAACATTAGAGCAATTGGACTTTAACCGTTTAAAAGACCAACAAACAATTGTTTTAAACGAAGTAATCGAAATTTCGCAAGCCTTACAAACCAACTTGGTTTCGTTCTATGAAAAAGGCGGAAACTTAATCGTTATTCCTTCGGCTGAAAGTAATTTGGAAAACTTAAATGGATTATCGAAAAAAATTGGAAACGTAACTTTTTCAAATCCATCAAAAACAGAAAAACAGATTACTAAAATCAGTTTTAATCATCCTGTTTACAAGAATGTTTTTGAAAAAAATGTAACTAATTTTCAATATCCGAAAGTAAATTCGAACTTTATAATTTCTAAAAATAGTTCACCTATATTACAATTTGAAGATGCTTCTATCTTCTTAAGTTCAATAACTAATAAATTAGGAAAAACATACTTTTTTGCTTCGGCAATAAATAAAACCAATAGTAATTTCCAAAATTCTCCTTTAATTGTACCAACGTTTTTCAATATGGCAATTGGGAACGATACAAAAGATAAATTGGCTTTTACCATAAGTGAAAATGAAACAAAAATTATTGAGGCTAATTTGAAAAAAGATGAAGTGGTTTCTATTTCAAATGAAAACAACAGTTTTATTCCAATGCAACAACTATTAAGCAATAAAGTGAAACTTACTTTTGGTGATTATCCTGAACAAGCCGGAAATTATAACGTTAAGCAAAAAGACAAATTGATAACTTCGTTGAGTTTTAATTTTCCAAGAAACGAAAGCAATGTAACTTTGCAAAGCACACTAAATAATGATAATTTTGCCAAAATAAATTCAGTCGATGAAGTTTTGAATGACTTACACACAAAACGAACAGATACTGCTTTATGGAAATGGTTTATTATAGCAACACTACTACTTTTATTGATTGAACTACTAATCCAAAAATTTGTAAAATGACAAATATTGTTTTAAAAAACGCCACAATTATTGACCCAAAAAGTGATTTTCACAAGCAAACAGTCGATATTAAAATTCAAGATGGAAAAATCATTGAAATAGGAAAAAACCTTGCTTCAAATGCTGATTTCATAGAAATTGTGGAAGACAATCTTCATGTTTCACAAGGTTGGATGGACAGTTCGGTATCTTTTGGAGAACCAGGTTTTGAAGACAGAGAAACAATTGCAAATGGATTAAAAGTAGCAGCAAAAAGCGGATTTACAGCAGTAGCTTTACAACCCAATAGTTTCCCGGTTTTAGACAATCAGTCGCAAATACGATTTGTATTAGATAGGGCAAAAAACCAAGCCACAACTTTGTATCCTATTGGCGCATTAACTGCTGGTAGCGAAGGAAATGACTTGGCAGAATTATTTGATATGAAAAATGCGGGCGCAATTGCTTTTGGAGATTATAACAAAGCTATTCAAAGTGCGAATATTCAAAAAATAGCCTTACAATATGTTCAAGATTTTGATGGATTAGTCATTAGTTATTGCATGGACAATTCAATTAAAGGAAAAGGAATCGTTCATGAAGGTCCGGTTTCAACAAAATTAGGCTTAAAAGGAATTCCAACATTAGCCGAAGAATTACATATTGCTAGAAACTTATTTCTTTTAGAATATACAGATGGAAAAATGCACATTCCAACCATTTCAACTATAAAATCGATTGAATTAATCAAGGAAGCGAAAGCAAAAGGCATACAAGTTACATGTAGTGTTGCCGTTCATCAATTAACCTTAACCGATGACAAATTAGAAGGTTTTGATTCTCGTTATAAAGTAGCGCCCCCATTACGCGATGAAGCCACTAGAAATGCCTTGATCAATGCCGTAATTGATGGAACAATAGATTGTATTACATCTGACCATAATCCGTTAGACATTGAACATAAAAAGTTAGAATTTGATTTAGCAAAAGATGGAACAATAGGTTTAGAAAGTGCTTTTGGTGCTTTGCAAACCGTTCTTCCACTGGAGGTTGTAATTGAAAAGTTAACTGCTGCAAAATTATTTTTTGGAATAGAAGAAAATGAAATAAATATTGGTGCAACGGCTAATTTAAGTTTGTTCAACACAAATAGCAATTGGACTTTCACAAAAGAAAACATTATATCAAAATCTAAAAATTCGGCATTCTTAGGGCAAACCATGAAAGGAAAAGCATTAGGAATATATAATAACAATATTTTAATTTTATAAGCATGCAAAACAATATTGAAAAAGGAAAAACGACAGCGATAGTTAGCTATTTTACAATTATTGGAAGTATAGTAGCTGTTTTTATGAATCAAGAAGAAAACAGAAGTGAATTTGCAAGTTTTCACATTCGTCAATCCTTAGGAATTTTTTTAACTTGGGCGTTATTTGGTTATTTCGTTGGAAATTTTGATAGTTGGATTATGTCTACAGCTTTATATGTTATGATATTCTTACTTTGGATATACGGTTTTTTAGGAGCTTTAACAGGTGAAAAAAGAATAGTTCCAATAGTTGGCGAATTATACCAAAAAGCTTTTAAGAATATGTAAATGGATTTTACAAGAAGAATCATCATTAAAGATTATTTACAATTAAAACAAAAAGGCTTTCTTTTTGTTTTTTTCTTAATTTCTACTTCTTTATTCATTATATTTTCAATTAATTTATACAATAGAGAAAAGGATGAAGAAAGTATTTTCTTCGTAATCATAATTTCATTAATTATTTCAATTTCATTAATTACAGTAGCCTTTTTGAAAGTTGGTTTTCTTGTTGATAAGAATAGAAAACTTTATAAAGGTCTGTTTTTTAATGAAAGAGTATTAATCATTTTTAAACTAAAAGAAAATACTAATATTTTTTCAATTTCAGAATTTAAAAGAACTCAGTATAATTCTAATTATAGTCAGGGAAATAAAGATGTTAATTTTGAATATTCACTTTATAAATTTACTTTAAATGGTAAGAAACTGATTTTGTTAGATTCTAAAAAAGATAAAGACGAGTTAAAAATATTTTTAGAATTAAATACTAAACTCCAACAAGAAAAAAATTAAATACAAATGAACTTAACATACTTAGTAAGAGAACCAAAAATAAAACAAGAGAAAAATCCTTTATTACTATTACTTCACGGTTATGGGAGTAACGAAGAAGATTTATTTTCTTTCGCAAGCGAATTACCCGATGAATATTATGTAGCATCAGTAAGAGCTCCATATGATTTAAAACCATATGGTCATGCTTGGTACGATATTCATTTTGATGCAGATGAAAATAAGTTTTCAGACGACGCACAAGCTATTGAATCAAGAGATTTAATCATTCAATTTATTGATGAATTAATTGTTAAATATCCTATTGATGCTGCACAAGTAAGTTTAATTGGCTTCAGTCAAGGTGCTATTTTAAGTTATGCCACTGCCCTATCGTATCCTGAAAGAATCTCAAGAGTTGTTGCATTAAGTGGTTATTTAAATGAAAAAATTATTGCTGAAAATTTTAAATCTAAAGACCTTAGTAATTTAAAGTTATTCATTTCTCATGGAACTGTTGATCAAGTGATTCCAGTAGATTGGGCAAGAAAAGCACAACCTTTTTTACAAAATTTAGGCTTAGAGGTTATGTATAAAGAATATCCAATTGGTCATGGAGTTGCTCCTCAGAATTTTTATGATTTTAAAAATTGGTTAGAAAGTACTAAATAAAAAAATCTCCATTTTTCAATGGAGATTTTCAAACTAAACAAACTAAACACCAATTATGACTTTGGTAAAACAACAGTATCCACTACATGAATAACTCCGTTTTTCTGGTTAACATCAGTAATTGTTATCATTGAACTATTACCGTTTTCATCTGTTATATATAAGTTTTTTCCTTTCATCCAAGCAGTAAGAGTTCCACCACTTACGGTTGTCATCATTGCTTTTCCATTTCCTTTTTTAATAGCCATTAAAATGTCGCTTTTATTCATTTTTCCTGCAACAACATGGTAGGTTAAAATGGTTTGTAAAAGCTTTAAATTTTCTGGTTTTAATAATGTTTCAACTGTACCGGCTGGTAATTTATCAAACGCTGCATTTGTTGGGGCAAAAACGGTGAATGGTCCTTCTGACATTAATACGTCAACTAATCCTGCTGCTTTAACAGCTGCTACAAGAGTAGTATGATCTTTTGAATTTACTGCATTTTCAACTATATTCTTACTTGGGTACATAGGTGCTCCACCTACTTCTACAGTTTTTTCCATGTTTTGAGCTGTAGCGATGATTCCGAAAAATAAAGAAAAAGCTAAAAATGAAGCGGTTAAAAATTTGTTTGATTTCATAATATTATTTTTAAGTTATATTGTCATTTACGAGATACCTTTTCTTTTGGTTTTAAAAAATTAAAAAAATATTTATATCAACTATATATTAAGGTCTTTCAATTTATATTTATTACTTTTGAAATTCAAAACACTATTTATTATGGCAAATATCACATTAGGAGGAAATCCAATACATACATCAGGAGAATTACCAACAGTTGGTTCTAAATCTCCTAATTTTTCTTTAGTTCAAAATGACTTATCTACTACTTCACTATCTGATTTTTCAGGTAGTAAATTAGTTTTAAATATTTTTCCAAGTATTGATACTGGTACTTGTGCAACTTCTGTGAGAACCTTTAATCAGAAAGCAAGTGCATTAGAAAACACTAAAGTTTTATGTATTTCACGTGATTTACCTTTTGCTCAAAAACGTTTTTGTGGTGCTGAAGGATTAGAAAATGTTGTTAATCTTTCTGATTTTAATACAGGTAAATTTGGTAAAGATTTTGGCTTAGAAATTACAGACGGACCTTTAGCAGGTTTACACTCTAGAGTAGTAATTGTTTTAGATGAAAACGGAATTGTAAAACACGCTGAACAAGTAGGTGAAATTGCAGATGAACCAAATTATGAAGCTGCTTTAAAAGCTTTATAGATTATGAAATTTGAAAAAGACGAACGTTTTTTATCTGGAAGGATGAAAAGCATGAAATATGCTGTAATTGGAGCTTATAAATTAGTAAATACTGAACACAGTGTGATTTCTCAAATATCAGTTGGAGTAATTATAACAATTGCAGGATTTTATTTTGAAATAACAAAAACAGAATGGTTGTTTCAAACTCTTGCTATTGGTTTAGTTTTAAGCGTTGAAGGATTAAATACAGCTGTTGAAAAGATAGCTGATTTTATTCATCCTGAATACCATGAAAGAATAGGTTTTATAAAAGACATAGCAGCTGGAGCAGTTTTCTTCGCAGCAATGACAGCAATAATTATAGCCGCAATAATTTATATTCCTTATTTATCCTAAAATCCCTATTTTTGTAAAATAGCGCCTATTACATGACCAAAAAAAGTAAAAAAGAATCTCAGAATAGCGACACAACAACTAAAGTTAATCGTTTGCCAAAAAAACTAACAAGACAACAAAAATTCAGTATAGGAATTTTATTGTCTCTTATTGCTTTGGCTCTACTTTTGTCATTCATTTCATATTTTTTAACAGGACATAATGACCAAAGTCAAGTACTTGAAGTTTTCAACAGAGATCGAAAGGTTGACAACTGGTTAGGAAAAATTGGTGCTTATTTATCAGAGTTATTTATTTATAAAGGTTTTGGTGTAGGCTCATTTTTATTTGTTCGTATTTTATTTTTAGCAGGTGTCTATTTAATTTTAGATCTTTCATTATCTAAACTAAAGAAAACTCTTTTTTGGGATTTATACTTAATCATTATAATTTCAATTGGATTTGGATTTTTTTGGGACTATTTACCAGAATTAGCTGGAACAATAGGTTTTGAAATGAATTTATTTATTCAGGACTATATTGGAAAGACAGGAACTGCCTTAATTCTTATTTTTGGAGTTATAATTTTTCTAATTTTCAAAATAAAAATTTCTCCAGATAAAATTAAAGAGGCTTTTGAAAGACCTAGTAAAGAATTAAAAGAAGAAATTGACCAAAAAGACATACTACAAGATGTAAGTTTTGAAGACAATTCATCTCCTTCATCAGATATAAATAATGACGATGACGATTTCATCATTAGAGAAGATGAAGAAGCTATTTCAAAAATTGAAATGAAGCCACCCGCTTCATTTGAAATAAACAAAGAAGATTTAAAACCTACGATTGCTCACTCTTCTGAATTAAGCTTAGAACCAAAAATTAAAGAAGAAGAAATAACAGAACCAGAAGTTAATTCAAGTGATGATCTTGTAATTGAGAAAATTGAAGAAGAAGAATCATTAACTGAGAACATTTCTGATCGATTAGTTCAGGATTTTGGAGAGTTTGATCCAACTTTAGAGCTTTCTAATTACAAATTTCCACCTATTGAATTATTGAAAGATTACTCTAAAGGTGGCATTACCATAAATCAAGAAGAGTTAGAAGATAATAAAAACCGAATTGTAAGTACTTTAAAAAACTACAACATTGGTATCTCACAAATTAAAGCAACTGTTGGACCAACAGTAACTTTATATGAAATTGTACCCGATGCTGGAATTCGTATATCAAAAATTAAAAACCTTGAAGACGATATTGCATTATCCCTTGCAGCATTAGGAATTCGTATCATTGCGCCAATTCCAGGAAAAGGAACAATAGGTATTGAAGTTCCAAACAGTAATCCTACTATGGTTTCTATGAAGAGTGTAATTTCTTCACCTAAATTCCAACAAGCAGAAATGGAACTACCTATTGCTATTGGAAAAACCATTTCAAATGAGACATTTGTAGTCGATTTAGCTAAAATGCCTCACCTTTTAATGGCTGGAGCAACTGGGCAAGGAAAATCAGTAGGGTTAAATGCTATATTAGCTTCTCTTTTATACAAAAAACATCCAGCAGAAGTGAAGTTTGTTTTGGTTGATCCAAAGAAAGTAGAGCTTACTCTTTTTAATAAAATTGAACGTCATTATTTAGCTAAATTACCAGATAATGAAGAGGCAATTATTACAGATAACACTAAAGTAATTAATACTTTAAACTCATTATGTATTGAAATGGACAACCGTTATTCTTTATTAAAAGATGCGATGGTTAGAAACATAAAGGAATACAATGAAAAGTTTAAAACAAGAAAACTAAATCCAGAAAACGGACACCGCTACTTACCTTATATTGTTCTTGTAGTTGATGAATTTGCCGATTTAATTATGACAGCCGGTAAAGAAGTGGAAACACCTATTGCGCGTTTAGCTCAATTAGCTCGTGCTATTGGTATTCATTTAATTATTGCAACACAAAGACCATCTGTAAATGTAATTACAGGTATGATCAAAGCGAATTTCCCAGCTAGAATTGCTTTTAGAGTAATGTCTAAAATAGATTCAAGAACCATATTAGATGCAGGTGGAGCTGATCAATTAATTGGTCGTGGTGATATGTTGTATACTAATGGAAACGATATGGTTCGTGTACAATGTGCTTTCATTGATACACCTGAAGTTGAAAAGGTTTGTGATTTCATTGGTGGACAAAAAGCATATCCAGATGCTTATCTTTTACCTGAGTATGTTGGTGAGGAAAGTGGCACGACTCTTGATATTAATATTTCAGAAAGAGATGCTCTATTTAGAGACGCTGCAGAAGTCATTGTAACAGCTCAACAAGGAAGTGCTTCTTTAATTCAAAGAAAATTAAAATTAGGTTACAACAGAGCTGGTCGTATTATAGACCAATTAGAAGCTGCCGGAATTGTAGGTGGGTTTGAAGGAAGTAAAGCTCGTTCAGTATTAGTACCTGATTTAGTTGCTCTTGAACAATTTTTAAATAACGAACAAAATAATAATTAAACGAAATGAATAATTTTTTCAAAGTATTTTTTCTGTTAGCAATCAGTTTTTCAGCACAAGCACAAAACTCAGCTAAGGCAAAAAGCCTATTAGATGATGTTTCTGCTCAAATAAAAACATACGATAATATTGTAATAGATTTTAAATATTCTTTAAACAACCCTAAAGAAAACATTAACCAAGAAAGTAAAGGGAATGTTGCTCTTAAAGGAAATTTATACAATTTAAATTTCATGGGAGTTACAAAAATATTTGACGGTAAAAAAGTATATACGATTGTACCCGAAGATGAAGAAATAACAATTTCTAAATTTGATGACAGTGATGATAATGCTGTAACACCTTCTAAGATGTTAACTTTTTTTACATCTGGATATAAATATTCATGGGATATTTTACAAAATGTAAAAGGAAGAAAAATACAATATGTAAAATTAATCCCTATCAGCTCAAAAGATCAAAGAAAAGAAATCCTTATTGGTATAGATGTTCAAACTAAAAACATCTACAATCTAATTGAAACAGGAAAAAATGGAACTAAAACAACATTAACTGTTAATTCTTTTAAAACAAATCAACCTTTGTCAAAAAATCATTTTACCTTTACACAATCAAAGTATCCTAATTACTACATCAACAGATTAGATTAAAAGGTGAAAATTTTAGATAAGTACATTTTAAAATCTTACATGATTACATTTACTACGGTATTTGTAATCCTTTTTTTTATATTCATATTACAAGGAATTTGGCTTTTTATTTCTGATTTAGCTGGAAAAGACTTAGACTTTTTTACAATCATAAAATTTCTTTCATTTTATGCACCTACAATTGTTCCACTCGTTCTGCCTCTTTCGGTATTACTAGCAGGGATTATGACTTTTGGAAGTTTTTCTGAAAACTATGAATTTGCCGCAATGAAGTCAGCTGGAATCTCATTGAACAGGGCTATGCGCATGCTTTCTTTCGGAATTATAGCCTTAAGTTTAATAACTTTTGTTTTTGCTAATAATGTAATTCCAGATGCACAATATCGTTTTTTAAACTTAAGAAAAAACATTATTCAACAAAAACCTGCAATGGCTATTGCTGAAGGGCAATTTAATACGATTGGAAATATTAGTATTAAAGTTGATAAAAAATCTGGTGATCAAGGAGAGTTACTTGAAGGGGTAATTATGCATGTAAAAAATACTAATTATGGATTTGGTGCTAACACAGTTATTAAAGCTAAAAAAGGTGTTTTAGGAAGTTCTGAAGGTACTAATTTACTTCAGCTTACATTGCTTGATGGAAACTATTATGAAAACATACAACCAAGTGATTTTAATGACCGTAAAAAGCAACCCTTTGCAAAAAGTAGTTTTAAAAAATATATTATCAATATTGATTTATCAATAATCAATAAAGTTGAAAATGAAGAAAACTACACAACCGAAAAAATGCTTAATATTAGTGAATTAAAATTCACTGTAGACTCATTACAAAGCTATTATAATAAGGAAGTAATTTCTTTTTCAGAAAATATTGTAAATAGAAATGATAATGTTTTCACCTCTAAAAAAATTCAAAACATAAATATTGAAAACAAAGAAGTTATTGATATTTTAAAAGTAATGTCAAATCAAGAGGCAAAAAAAATATTAGAATTAGCAAAAAACAACACTATAAGTACAGAATTTAGTATTAGTAATGGTAAAACAGACTTAGAGTACAAAAAGAAAAATATAAATTCACATTGGATTGTTATACATGAAAAATTCATAATGGCATACTCTTGTTTACTTATGTTTTTCATTGGTGCTCCACTAGGAGCCATTATTAGAAAAGGAGGTTTAGGGTTACCAATGGTTCTCGCAATTGTAATTTTTATACTATACCATTTCTTAAATCTTTTTGGAAGAAAGCTTGCAGAAGAAGACGCGCTGCCAGTTTTTGTTGGTGTTTGGCTATCTTCAATTGTTTTTACACCCTTAGCAATTTTATTTACATATAGAGCAACTAATGACATAGGAATAATGATTAATTTTGACTGGTTAACAGAACCTTTCAAAAAATTGATTTTAAAATTTAATAAACAAAATAACTAACTACAATGTCTAACAACATACAACTCAACACTATTGAAGAAGCGATCGAAGATATTCGTCAAGGAAAAGTGATTATAGTCGTTGATGATGAAGATAGAGAAAATGAAGGTGATTTCTTAGCTGCTGCTGAAATGGCAACACCTGAAATGATTAATTTCATGGCAACACATGGAAGAGGTCTTATTTGTACACCACTAACCGAATCACGTTGTAAAGAACTTGATTTGCATACAATGGTTAGAAACAATACAGACCATATGGAAACTGCTTTTACTGTTTCTGTTGACTTAAGAGGAAATGGTGTAACAACAGGTATTTCTGCAGCAGATAGAGCTAAAACCGTTTTGTCATTAGTTGATCCAGACACAAAGCCTTTTGACTTAGCTCGTCCTGGGCACATATTTCCGCTTATCGCTAAACAAGGTGGCGTTTTAAGAAGAACTGGACACACAGAAGCTGCAATTGATTTCGCTCGTTTAGCAGGTTTTAAATCAGCTGGAGTTATCGTTGAAATCATGAATGAAGACGGAACTATGGCTCGTTTACCAGAACTCGTTAAAGTCGCAAAAAAATTCGATTTAAAATTAGTTTCAATTGAAGACCTAGTTGCTTACAGAATGCAACATGATAGTTTAATTCAAAAAAAGGAAGATTTTGAAATTGAAACACGATTTGGTACTTTCCGTTTAAGAGCATACTTACAAACTACAAATAAACAAGTTCATTTAGCACTTACAAAAGGAACTTGGAGTAATGGGGATAGTGTTTTAACAAGAATTAATTCAACTCAAGTAAATAATGATATTTTAGGAACATTAACCAACAATGCTGATAAAAAACTTGACGGTATGTTCAAAAAAATAAATGAAGAAGGGCAAGGTGCTGTAATATTCATCAATCAAGAAGTGAAATCATTACAATTACTTTCTAGGTTAACAGAATTAAAAACACTTCAAGAAAAAGGAATTATAAAAGCTCCAAGTATTAAAATGGACAATAAGGATTTTGGTATTGGCGCTCAAATTTTGCATGATATTGATATCTCTAAAATTAAATTACTTTCAAATCAAACTGAGCATACAAAACGTGTAGGAATGATTGGATACGGACTAGAAATTGTTGATTATGTAAATTACTAAATCAATTAAAAAAACCATAATTTTATTGCTAAAGACGATACAGTAATTATTAAGAATAACTTAATTATTTTATCGTCTTTTTTTACAGACCACCTACTCGCTACCCAAGCACCAGAAGCATTTCCAACAGTTAAAATTAAAGCTAATGGATAATTAATTTTATTTTCATAGGCAAAAACAATAACTGCTCCAACTGTGTACATGCAAACAACAAAAACCTTTGTAACATTTGATTTCAAAAGAGTTAGTCCATTGACGTAAGGCAAAATCAATAACATTAAAAAACCAATTCCCGCATTAATAAATCCTCCATAAATTCCTAAAAAAAAGAAAACTACAATTGAAATACGTAATGTTTTACCTGTAGTTTTTTCAGTTAGAGTAGCTAAATTTACTTTTGGTTTAAAAATAATTATAGTCAAAACCATAAGCATTATTAATGCTAAAATTTTATTAAATAATTCACCATTAATATCAATTGCTAATTTAGCACCTATAAATGACCCTATAAAGGCTGATATTCCAAGATATAAACTAAATGGATACATTGTCTCTCCTTTACTTTTAAATCCTTTTACGGCTGTAAATGTTTGAACTAAAATTGCTATTCTATTTGTTCCATTTGCAACTGAAGCTGGTAGGCCTAAAAATATTAGCACTGGTAAAGTTAATAAAGTACCCCCACCTGCAATAGTATTTAAAAATCCAGCAATAAAACCAACAGGAATAAGTAAAAGGTATTCTAAAGGAAAATCCATTTTTTAAATAATTATATGCATACAAAGGTATTTAAATCTATAAAATAAAAATATTTTTAAAATAGAAAATAGAGTTGTACCTGAAATTCAAATTGTTATAAAGTTTAATTAAAAAAAGTGCTGTTTTTTTGTTCTTTTTATTTTGTAAATAAAAAAATCGTTCTATATTTGCACTCGCAATACGGAAGTATTGTGATATTTACTGGAGAAATGGCAGAGCGGTCGAATGCGGCAGTCTTGAAAACTGTTGACTGTAACAGGTCCGGGGGTTCGAATCCCTCTTTCTCCGCAGAGCACGGCTCAAACAAAAAAACCCTTTAAATCTTAAGATTTAAAGGGTTTTCTTATTAACATAGTAATACTTATTATTACTCTATGCTAGAGTATTATACCTAAACAAAACTTCCAAATCATTTAATACTTTAGCTCACTTGGAGAAATATTATGCCATTGATTTTTAAAATAATAAATTGTCAATAGTTTTATAATAACAAGATAAGTAAAAGAACAATAATAATAATTGCACCTACAGATAAATAGACACCATTACCTGTACTTTTTAAAGAAGCTTTAATTGCTCGAACCTCTTTACGAAGCTCTTTTTTTTCCGGAGAAGTTAATGTTGATTTGTCAATTGTTTTAATTTCATCTAAGCGTGCAAGTTGAACCTTAACTTCAGCAGGAATTTCTTTTGGATCATTTGCAACCAAATTTGAATAATTTTCTGTAGCTCCTAACATAGTATTAGGCACTAAACTAGTTGAGACTATCAACATCAATAAATAAATTTTTGCTTTTTTCATCTTTATGGTAGTAACTACTTTAGTGTAATCATTACAATCATAAAATTACGCATAGAAATCAAAAAAAGTGTTACATAATTTTATTAAATAATTACACAAATCACACTAAAAAATTAATTATTATGACCTTACAAATACTTTAGAACACATCACAGACAAGAGTTATAGACAAAGTACAGAATATTAAAGGTAATAAAATTAAGCTACGAGAAGTAAGATAATGAGCTATTAACAATCGAAGGGTTTTAACATTACACAGGGTTGAAAAGTAATCAATTGAACCTTTAACTTAATTGTTTAACTTTTTACATTTCTTCTGACTTTGCACCCAATCTGTGTAGCGTAAACATTGTCGCAAATTTTAATTTTAAATTAGCAATTTTAACATTATCATTAGAAGAAAGACCTTCTTTTTCAACGGTGTTTTTTCTAATGTCTAATGCTTCATATAATATTTTTATTCCGTCCCAATCTTCACGAGAATAATTATCCTTATTAAAACTTACAGTACTTACAAATTGTTCATAAACACCTAGTATATTGTTTTTGCTTACCCAATCAAAATTTAAGTCATCACCTATTTTATCTTCTCCAAACAATGTGCTTCTCATCTGTTGTTTTGCACTTGCATCTTCTGTCGCATTCATTTCTGCTAAATACTTAGCTTTTAATAGTTCAAACTTAGCTTTACTGCTAACTATTTTACCTTGTGCTTCTTCTTTTTCTTTTAAATTTTCTAAAGCAAAATCGGCTTCAGTAACCTTCATTTGATAAGTGTAATCTATTTCATCCCAATTTAATTTAGCATCATCAGCAGCAACATTTCCAACTGAATCAACATAAATCACATAAGTTTCTATTGATTTCTCTGCCATTTTTTCTTCAACATTTTTACATGATGTAAATCCTACAGCAACTATGACAATCCCTAAAATTAAATTTATTTGCTTCATCTTGTTTGACTTTTTTTTAAAGATTTATTGTCGCCTTTTTTTTAAAATACAGCTTATAGGTTTTTTATTATTTCTTCTACTTCTTCTTTGGTCTTGTTAAGTACTATTTGAAGTTTTGCTACCATCACATCCCTCTTTCCTTTTTCAAACAATAAATCAGAATCTGTTAATGCAGCGAATTTTAATTTAAGCTTATTTTTTTGAATACTCCATGTATCGTTATTTCCAGTTTTGTTCATGTTGTAGAGATTATGTGATTTCACTATACAAAGGTTGTTTTATAAGACTTGGAAACTGTTGTATAACTATATAAATAAGTTACATCATTCACACATCATTAAATGAAACACATCCGTTTTGCATTTGAAGAAGAATAATGATGTTGTACTATTTCAAGAAAAAATATTGAAAAAAGAAATTGCATGTTTAATAAGTAATTTTGAACTTATTAAACATGCAATATTGATATTTTTTTTTGAATAAATCAACCAAATCAAATGACTGTCTAAGAAAAATAAACAGAGCCGAAAAGACATAGTTATGCTTCGTCCTTTGTTGTACGTACTAGACTGATTCCAGAAATGAAGAATAAAAGACTTAGCAAGCCGTATGTAGCAAGCAATTTAATGTTATCTACACCAAGAGATCCATTAACAAATAATATAGCACTATAAATTAGACCGATAATTCCAAGTACAGTAAGAATAGCTCCAAAAATTCTTTTAAGATTCATAATTATATTTTTTTATTGTTTTGTAAATTTAATACTTGTCAACGATTAATTGAACAAAGTTTTTAATACTAAAATTAACTGCGATTTTTTTTATTGGAAATCATTACAAAAACACCTCCAACCAATAGAATTGCCCCAACAATTGGTGACCATTGTACTGGATGACTCTTTTTCACATTCAATTGAATTGGTCCTAAGTCAACTACTTCTTCTGTAGTTATATAATTAAAACCTGTGTACAAAATCATTATTATTCCTATTACAACAAGTAAAATCCCTAAAGTTTTAGTATTCATAATCTCGGTAATTAAAATGAGTTATTTTATAATATTTTTTTTCCTGAAATAATTCTTAACAAGATTACAATAACAGCAATAACAAGTAAGATATGAATAAGTCCTCCGGCACTATAGCCTACAAATCCTATCAACCAACCGATAACTAAAACAACTGCGATTAAATAAAGTAAATTTCCCATAATTAAACGTTTTACTTGTGAAGTAATTTCCACTTAACAAATATCATTATCTTTAAGTAGAATAGCATTACACAATTAAGATGAAAAGTTATAATATTCACACTTTAATATTTATTGGTTTGTTTTAATATAAAAAAGTGCGATGTACATCTATAGATGAGCATTGCACTTTTCTCTTCATGTAAAAAGATTAAATAGCTTTTAACAAATGTCTATTACATTCGATCCATATACCATTTCAATTGTTTTTCCATTTTATTAAAACGTAAAACTTCAGTAACAACTTTTTTTAGACGTATAAAAGCAGTTTCACTTTTTACAATATAGTCAGCAGCTTTATGATGCATACATTCAACGGCTACTGCAATTTTATCTTGAGAAGAAAGCATAATGACTGGAATATTAGGATTAAAAGCTTTTATTTTATCTAATGTTTCCATACCATTCATAGCCTCTTTTTCTATCCCATCTAAATGATAGTCTAAAACAATTACATCTGGATTATTTGATAAATTTGCAATACAAAGTTCACCGGTAGAAAATGTTTCAATATCAAAATCTGCACTTTCCATAAAATCAATTTGCAATGATTTTAGGTAAAATGCGTCATCATCAACTAAAAAAAGTTTTATTTTATTATTATTCATCTTTTGCGTTTTTATAAGTATTAAGGTCTTCTAATAATTCTGAACAAGCCTGGTTGCAAATATTTTCAAGTTGAAGAACTAAATCTGAAAGTTCCTCTGTCTTTTCCATAGTGTTAGCAAATTCCTGAATTTTTTTTGCCATGTTTTCATAATCTGTATGAATTCCTACAATTGAAAAAGAGGGAATCATTTTGTGAACTGCTGCGTTTAATCCTTTCCAATCATTTTCTAATAAGCTTTGTTTCATAGCACTAATGAGTACTGGTGTTTGCTCTAGATAAAGAGAAATCATTTCCATCATTAATACCCTATTGGATTTAGTACGAGTGCTTAAATAGTGTAAATCCGTACACTTTATCTTAACACTCTCTTCAAGTACAGCTACATCTGGTTCTTCTACTATGCTAGCTTTTTTTATTAAGCTTAACATTTTACTGTACAATAAGCGCTCATCAACAGGTTTTGCAATGTAATCATTCATCCCAACTGCTTTGCATTTAGCTAAATCTACAGTGGTAACATCTGCTGTTAGGGCAATAATAGGAATATTACTATTCATACTGTTCCGTATGTAATCAGTTGCTTCAAAGCCATTCATTTCGGGCATCTGTAAGTCCATTAATATAAGATCGTACGATTTATCTTGCATTTTATCAATTGCCATTCTTCCGTTGTCAGCAATATCGCATTCAAATCCAAAATCATCCAATAATGTTCTCATTAAAAGCTGATTTAGTGGAATATCTTCCACAACCAAAATTTTTATTTCAGATACATCCTTATCGTAATCTTCCATTTCTATTTCCATTTCTACTTCAGCATTTGTTTTTAGAAAACTTAATTTAAAACTAAAAGTAGAACCTTCATCAATTTTACTTGTTACCTGTATACTTCCGCCTTGTGGTTCTATCAATTGTTTTACAATAGCAAGCCCTAAACCTGTTCCTCCGTATAAGCGTGAGGTTCCACTTGATGCTTGCTGAAAATTATCAAATATCGTTTCAATTTTTGAATCTGGAATTCCAATTCCGGTATCTGTAACTGAGAATTCGATGGTTACTTTGTTTTCATCTTCATCTACTAATTTAACATCTACTGTAATTTTTCCCTTTGATGTAAATTTAACGGCATTACTCACTAAATTTAAAATAACTTGATGCAAACGCACAGGATCACCTACCAATACATCCGGTATTTTCTCATCATATATTTTTACCAGTTTTAAATTCTTTTCTTGAATTTTTGGTTCAAATAAATGCAACATCGCAGAAATAGATGAAGACATTTTAAAAGGTGTTTGTTCAAACGCCATTTTTCCAGCATCTACTTTTGCTAAATCGAGTATGTCGTTAATAAGAACAATAAGTGCATCACCACTTACTTTTATGGCTCTTAAATATTCTTTTTGCTTTGCTGTTAAGTCTGTTTTTAAAACCACTTTTGTAAACCCAATGATTGCATTCATTGGAGTACGTATTTCATGACTCATGTTTGATAAAAACTGCTGTTTTGCTTTCACAGCATCTTCAGCAATTAATGTAGATTTTTCAGCTTTTATTTTTGCTTCTTCTGCAAGCATTGTTGCCATTTCTGCAAAAAGCATTGCTTCTGTAAGTTCTCTAGCAGCCTTTTTTTGTTCTGTAACGTCTCGAGCAACAATAACCACTCCTTCTACATTTCCTTTTTCATCTTTATAAGTAGATCCATTGAATAAAACATCGGTCAATTTTCCACTTTTGTGACGAAGTGTAAGTGGGAAATCGGTAACGGATCCTTTTGCAAATACTTCCTTATAAACGTCTCGCGCTTTTTTAGGCTCTGTAAAATAATCTAGAAAATCTGAATCTGTAAGTTCTTCCCTTGTTAATCCTGTTACATTTGCCAAAGCCTCATTCATGTCGGTTATTTTACCTTTAGAACTAACGGTAACCAAAGGATCTAGACTAGCTTCAATTAGACTCAAAGAATACAAAGAGTCTGATTTTATATCAATATTAGACGCTTCAAGTTCTTTATTAGCTAGTTCTTGTTTTACTTTCTGAATATTTTGAAAAGCAAGTTCTTCATTAGCAATAACTAATTCAGCGGCACGTTTTTCTTTTTCGGTATTTTGAAAAGCAAGTTCTTTATTAGCAATGACTAATTCAGCTTCTCGTTTTTCTATTACTTTATTTTGATACGCCAATTCTTTGTTGGCAATAACTAATTCCGCTGCACGTTTTTCTTTTTCTTCATTTTGAAATAAAAGCTCTATTTCAGATTCTTTGCGTGATGTAATATCTTGGGCAGCTCCCCAAAGACCATCCGTTTCATTATCTTTATTAAGCACCGTTTCTCCAAGCACCCAAAGCCAACCTTTACTTCCGTCTTTTCTTATAATTTCTAATTCCAATTCGTAAGGAATTCCTGTTTCAATGGTGTTTTTAATAGCTGTAGTTAAAACATTCCAACTAGCAGTACTAAATAGCTTTTCTTGTTCGTTATATGGTGGTGCAGGCAATAATGGGTCATACCCATAAATATTGAATAATTCTTCTGACCAAGATGCTTGATTGGTTTTAAGATCTAAATACCAACTTCCCAGTTGAGCAATTTTTCGAGCGTTTTTTAGTTCATGTTCTACTCTTCTCGCTTTTTCATTTGCAATAATTAACTCAGCTGCACGTTTTTCTTTCTCTTCGTTTTGAAATAAAAGTTCTTTGTTGGCAATGACTAATTCGGCAGCTCGTTTTTCAATTTCCTTATTTTGAGATGCTAGCTCCTCATTAGCATTTCTTAAATCTATTGCCCATTTTTGAAAGGTTACATCACGAGCTGCTGCAAAAACCCCAAGTACATTTCCATTATCATCTTTATAAACAGAGGCATTATAAAGTACATCGGTTAAATTTCCATTTTTATGTTTTATCGTTAACGGATAATCTGCTACAAAACCTTTTTCAAATACTTGAAGGTAGCCTTCTTGTGCTTTTTTAGGATCTGTAAAATAATTAGAAAAATTAGTATTAATTAACTCATCTCTCGAAACACCAGTAACTTTTATAGAGGCTTCGTTAACATCTGTAATCTTACCTTCTGCACTTATTGTAACTAATGGATCTAAACTGGCTTCAATTAAACTTCGTGTGTAATTAAATTCTTGGGCTAGTGTCTTTTTCATTTTCTAGTTTTCATTAGATTTAGATTGTTCTCTAAGTCCAATATCTTCTAATGGGCTACGCCTTTTTTCTTTTAATTTTTTAAAATGAGAAGGTGAAAGACCAGTAACTTTTTTAAATTGATTGGATAAATGTGCAACACTACTGTAGTTCATTTTCCATGCAATTTCAGTGATATTTAATTCACCATAAATAATTAACTCTTTGATTCTTTCAATTTTGTGCGAAATAATAAATTGTTCAATGGTGGATCCTTGAATTTCAGAAAACAAGTTTGCCATATAAGTGTAATCATAGTTTAATTTTTCACTTAAATAATTTGAAAAATTTGTTTTGATAACTTCATCTGAATGATGGACCATTTCAATGATAGTGTTTTTAATTTTCTCAATCAAAACAGCACGTTTATCATCCATTAATTCAAACCCAGATTTAAGCAACGCAATTTTTACATTATTCCGTTGTTCGTCAGAAATATTTTCCATTATTTCAACTTCACCTAAATCTACCAAAATAAAATGTAGACCAAGTTTTTTTAAATCTTCTTTCACCGCCATTTTACAGCGATTACTTACCATGTACTTAATATATAGTTTCAAATGGTTTCATTTTTTTTTAAAGATACAACTAAAGCATGATTAAAAGTTATAGTATTCTATGAAAAAACACAAGTTTAAATAGTAGTTGTATTTACTTGAATTTTTTAATATTAAAAGTAAAAGCTTCTATTTTACAATATAAATTTTGCTTTCCGTTTTTAATAATAGATTGCGTTTTTAAAGGCATAGTAGGTAAGGTATCGCCCAATAGAAATCCCCAAGGTTTTAAGGACCCAAAATGGTCAAATACAACTTTCACAACGGCAAGGAGTGGAATTGATAAAAACATCCCTGACACTCCCCATAATGAATTTCCTGCAATTACTACAATAATAGCAAAAAGTGCATTTATTTTTACTTTAGAAGAAACAATTAATGGGACAATTAAGTTATTATCTATTATTTGAATAATTGTATAGAACAACAAAACATAAAAGGCAAATAGGCTTGTTGTTTTTGTTGCTAAAGCAACCATCATTGGTAACGCTACTGCAACGATACCTCCTATATAAGGAATTACGTTGAGCAATGCGCCGAGAATACCAAGCAAAATGGCATATTCAATGTCAAGAAATAAAAGGACTGTAATATTTAGTACAGCTACAATAACAGCTTCAATTATTAATCCAGCCAGATAACTATGAATAACCGTTTTGGTCTCAGAAATAATTCTACTTATTCTTTTTTGATCTCTAGAAGCAAATAGTCTATGAATAAATTCAATTAGTAGTTTGTTATAAAATAAAAGAATAAAAACATAAACGGGAACCAATAACATTATCATTATCCAGTTGCCTACTGCAAAAAGTGTTTGACCAACTTCATCATTGCTGAAACTAAGAGCATCTTCTTGGGCTTTTGTAATCCATTGACGAACTTTCCAAGGACTTAAGTCAAAATACCTGGAAGCCCAGTTTGTAGCTTCGTTGAGCATCAAAGTAAGTTTATCTACAAGAAGAGGCCAAGATTTACCAAACTCTCCAAGTTGTCTAAATATAATAACAGCAATAGTAGCAGTAATTAAAAATGTAAGTAATAACGTAAAAATAATAGCAACTACCCTATTTATCTTTATTCGAACAAAAAAGTTTACAATAGGATGAAGTAAAACTGCAATCATTACTGAAAAAATTAGCGGTACGATTATGTCCTGAGCAATTGACAACATATTAATAAGCACGTAAAAACCTATTAAAATAATAGTAATTTTTATGTATAACGGTAATACGTAGGAAGTATTTTTATCAACCTTTGAAAACGGAGTCATATTCATAATTTATTTTTCAGTTTCGTTATCTGCTTTCCTCTCATCATTTGAAGCGCCCTTAAGCATATCAAAAAATTTATTTCCTAATGATATAATGGTATCGGAGTTTTTAGATACTACATTTGTAATTCCTGCAATTAATGCAGAACCAATCATATTTTTTAAAGGATGAAAGCTTTTACTTTGAAATATTTTTTTTGAAGCATAAACTGCACCTAATCCAACTGATGCGTTTAAAAGAGTATTTTTTAATTCGCTTGAACCTCTAAAATCTTTTATAGTATTAAGCAGAATATTTACTGGCTTTATACTATTGTATGCCAAATTTAATTGTTCTTTTAGTAATTTTTCTTCAATAAGTTGCTGCTGTTCTAATTGCTGAATGGCAGTCCTTAGATCTATTAGTGAAGTTATTTTTTTCATAGATAGAATTATTGAAGTGCTTTTGTAATGATTAAATCGCTCAAAGGCTTTTTAATCCAATTATGCAGAAAGAAATACAATACTATTCCAACAAGCAAATAAAACCCTGCAACAATAAAAAATCCATAATAGGATTTACCAAGTAATTCTCCTAGAAAAAGTGCAATTCCAATATTAAAAACAAGGGTAAACATAGAAAACATAAGGATAACAGTTAACCGAGATACTAATGAAGTAGTTACAACAGTTGTTGTTTCTAAAGCCTTGAGTTTTGAAAGTTGGTATGTGGTTTTTCCAAAATTTTCAGCTTTCTCAAATAATGATTCAAATGTATCTGAAGTAGTTTCCATATAAAATTATATTAATACTGACTTGTTTGTAAAAAAATGCGATAATATGTTTGAGTGTGTAGTATTCAGTGACCAATTTGTAAATTTGTTTAAATTAATACGGAAGTATTAAACTTTACTAAAATGGTCACTGAAGAAACACTCTGCTAAAAATTAGCTAATTATAATTTGAACGTTAAACCTAATTTCCCTCCAGCGAAAGCATTACCTCCACCAAGTTCAAGGTTTAATCCAATACTATTTGACAACTTAACTCTTCCTCCTACTTGGGCTCCTAAACCTAAACCATTACTATGTCTTCCGTCATAACCATCTGGAGATGACCAAGTATAGAAACCTACATTTGCACCTGCGTAAAAATCAAATTTTTGTGGTATTTTAAGTATTGAATTAAAATGATAATTTACATTTCCAGAAAAACCCATTACATTATGATGATATTCATAGTCCTTCCATTTTTCATTGTATGAACGGTAAGAGAATTCTCCACCTATTGTGAAATCTCTTGAAATACTATTATCTAATCCTATATAAAAAGGAACTCCCCATTCAGATAAACCAACTCCAACATTAAGTTGTGTGTTACCTTCTGGCAAATAACTTTGACTGAAAGCTGACCCTGAGGATAAAAATAATGCGATAATTGCTGTAAAAAATAATTTTTTCATCTGATTTGTTTTTGTTTTTTGTTTTTTCTCCTATTATATGGCTTTAGGAATTGCCCCGTTTTTTAATTGTTCCTGGTCTCCAATTAATATTTATAGTACCTATGCTTTTTTAAGCATTTTACTAATCTTCTATTTTAGTAGTTTCATCTTTTATATTTTCAATTTTACTTGAAACAGTTTCGATGAATTTGTTGAATTTCCCTTCTAATTCTTCAGTAAAATCTTTAGTCTTATTGGAAATTTTCTTTCTTGTAGTTGAGCCTTTTTCAGGAGCAAACAAAACTCCTAAAGCTGCACCAGCAGCTGCACTAGCTAACGCTACTAATATTACATTTGTAGATTTCATTTTTTGTTTTTAAATATTAAATAATTAATGAGTGCAAATATTCATTTAAGACGGTAAATTTGCATTACATAATTCCATATAAGAGTTACATTATTCACATATTTAAATCAAAACCTGTGCAAAATCAAGATGCTCACAATTAGTATTTTTAAAGAGATATACGTCAATTAAAAAGATGTGAAAGTTGTAAGTTTTACAAAAATATATGTAACACTTTTACTCTCAAAATTATTCAACTTTGTATAGTAATAATTCCATTACAACTTAAATTTAATCAGTATGAAAAATTTAAAAATATTAATGCTTTTTACAGCATTTTTTTTAATGAATATTACCGACACTAATGCCAAACTTAGTGTAAATGCAAATATCAGTTCACAACCATTATGGGGTCCTGTTTCATATGATCGTGTAGAGTATTATTATATGCCAGAATACGATATGTACTATAACTCTCCTAAAGCTCAATTTATTCATAGAAAGGGAAATAAGTGGATCTATTCAAATGCTTTACCATATCAATATAAAAATGCAAATTTATATTCAACTTACAAAGTGGTTATTAATGACCCTAAGCCATACTTAAAACATAATTTTTATTCAAAAAAGTATAAAGGGTATAAAAATTATCGTTCAAAACAAAGTAGTATTAGAGATAGTAAACACTCGAAGTATAAAGTGATAAAAAATCATCCAAGTCATTCAAAGAAAAGCGACAAACACATTAATATAAATAAAGGAAATATGAAAAAATCAATTCATAAATCTGGAAATCATAAACCTCAAAAAAAACAATAGCATAAAGAAAACAAAAAGCCCTTTAAACATTGTTTAAAGGGCTTTTAAATTTTATAAAAAACTATTTTCTATTTCTTTCTTTTCACTTTACAAGTATTCATTCCGAAAATTGCATACAATGGGCAAAATTGCATTGAAGAAGTAACAATAAGCACTAACCCTACAGCCAATAACCCCCATTTTAACCCACCTTCAAATGAACCTGAAAGAGCTAAAATAACACCTATAATTCCAAGAATAATTCGCAAAAAACGATCTCCGTTACCTACATTTTTTTTCATATCTATAAATTTATTGATTATTAGTTATTGTTCAATTAATTTCCCAGCATCATTCCAACTTGTAATTCCGCCGTCTAAGTCAGAAATGTTTTTAAAACCCTGTTCTTTTAAGTTCGACGCAGCTTTTGCGCTTCTCCCTCCCATTTTACAGTAAACCATTACAGGTTTTTCTTTGTCAAGTTTTGCTGTTTCAGCATCAAAACTGTCTCCAGTAACGTTAATGTTTATTGCGTTTGGCAAATGGCCTTCAGCAAACTCTTCTGGGGTTCTAACATCTACTAATTGAACATCTGCAGCTTGCATTTTTTGTTCAAATTTTACTGCATTTAAAACCTCTACTCCATCTGTTTTCGTTTTTAAACAAGAAGTTAAAGAGAATGCTAATAAAGCTAAAATTGCTATTCTAAATTTCATAAGTATATAATTATTGTTTTTTATTTGCGAATGGTATCGCTTTATTTATGATTGTTTTTACAACCATTTTGTAAATAGCGATTTCGTATGCTAAATAATTTGAAACCAATATACAAAAAAATTAATTCAAATGCTCTCGAATTATTCCAACTAACTCATTTCTACCTAAAACGCCTGATTGACGCCATAATAATTTTCCTTTTTTAAACAAAAGCATCGTAGGAACACCTCTTACCATAAACTCAGCAGCTAAATCTTGGTGTTGATCTACGTTTATTTTTATGATTTTTACATCATCATTTAAAACTGATTTAACTTCTTTCAAAATTGGCGCTAAAGTTTTACACGGTCCACACCAGTCAGCATAAAAATCAACCAATGTTAATTGTTCTTGACCTATTATTTCGTTAAATTTTGCGTTCATAATTTTAAATTTTAAAACAAATTTACAACAAGAATTAATCCAAACATGTAATATATGTTACATTTCTGTCAATATGACAATTATCATTTTTTAAACATTCAGACTACTCTACTTTTGAACTAAATTCATTAAGCATGCAAAATTCATTAGTACAAAAGTATAATGTTCCTGGGCCAAGGTACACCAGTTATCCTACTGTACCTTATTGGGAAGAAAATACATTTTCGTATTCTAATTGGAAAAACTCTTTTCTAGAGACATTTAAAAAATCTAATTCTACTGACGGAATTAGTTTATACATTCATTTACCTTTTTGTGAAAGTTTATGCACGTTTTGTGGTTGCCATAAACGCATTACTAAAAGACATGAAGTAGAAAATCCTTATATAAAAGCAGTTTTAAAAGAATGGGAGTTGTATTGTGATTTATTTGATGAAAAACCAATTCTTAAAGAAATACATTTAGGCGGTGGAACACCAACCTTCTTCTCTCCTGAAAATTTAAAAATACTAATTGAAGGACTTACTAAAGAAAGTGTTATTGCCGAAGAACATGAATTTAGTTTTGAAGGTCATCCAAATAATACATCTCGCGAACATTTAGAAACCCTATTCAATTTAGGCTTTCGCCGAGTTAGTTTTGGTGTACAAGATTATTCTGAGAAAGTGCAAAAAGCTATTCATAGAATACAACCGTTTCATAATGTTGCCAAAGTAACGCTATGGGCAAAGGAAATTGGATATACATCTATTAGTCACGATTTGGTTTTTGGACTACCATTCCAAACTCTTGAAGACGTTTTAGATACTATTGATAAAACAAATTCATTACATCCAGACAGATTAGCATTTTACAGCTACGCGCATGTGCCTTGGATAAAAGGAAACGGGCAACGTGGTTTTAATGATGAAGATGTTCCTAAAGATGATGCAAAGCGACAATTGTATGAACAAGGAAAAATTAAATTGGCAAAACATGGTTTTTATGAAATAGGAATGGATCATTTTGCTTTGGAAAACGATTCTATGTTTACTGCTTTTAAAGAAGGAAAACTGCATAGAAACTTCATGGGTTATACTACAACCAATACCAAATTAATGATTGGTCTTGGTACTTCATCTATTAGCGATAGTTGGACCGGTTTTGCTCAAAATGAAAAAGATATCGATACGTATTATGCTCGTTTAGATAATAATGAAATCCCGGTATATCGTGGGCATATTTTAAACGAAGAAGATTTATTAATTCGAAAACACATTTTAAACATCATGTGTCAGTTTCAAACTTCTTGGAGCCTAGAAGCAGAGAAATTTCCAGAATTAGAAGAAGTTTTAACGTCTTTAAAAGAAATGGAAAAAGACAAATTATTGCATATAAATAATAATCAATTGGTTGTAACCGAAAAAGGAAAAGCGTTCATTCGTAATATTTGTATGGCTTTTGACTTGCGTTTAAAACGAAACGCACCACAAACACAATTGTTCTCCATGACTATTTAGATTGCTTTCTAAAGTATGCTTTCTGAAATCTAAATTCTAACTTCTGATTTTAAAGTACTACCTTTGCAGCAAACGCATTTATACATGAAAACATTTCAGGATTTTGATTTACCAAAATCATTACAAAAAGCTTTAGACCAATTAGGCTTTGTTGCTCCTACTCCTATTCAAGCAAAATCATTCTCAGTGATATTATCAGGAAGAGACATGATGGGAATTGCTCAAACAGGAACAGGTAAAACGTTTGCTTATTTGTTGCCTATTTTAAAGCAATGGAAGTTTCAAAAAACCGATTCTCCAAGAGTCGTTATTCTTGTTCCTACTCGTGAATTAGTAGTACAGGTGGTTGAAGAAGTACAAAAATTAACCGAATTTATGTCGGTTAGAACATTAGGAATTTACGGTGGTGTTAACATTAATACCCAACGTAAAGACTTGGCTCAAGGTGTCGATGTTTTAGTAGGAACTCCTGGTAGAATGATGGATTTAGCTTTAGACAACGTTTTGCGTTTTGATGTGTTACAAAAATTAATCATTGATGAATTTGACGAAATTTTGAACTTGGGTTTCCGAGTGCAATTGACTTCTATTCTTTCTATGATGAGTGGAAAAAGACAAAACATTTTATTTTCGGCAACTATGACCGAAGATGTTGATGCTATTTTAGATGAATTTTTCGATTTTCCAGAAGAAGTTTCTTTGGCTCCAAGTGGAACGCCATTAGAACAAATTACTCAAAAACTATATCATGTTCCTAATTTCCTAACGAAAGTAAATGTGATTAAGCATTTATTAACGACAGATGAAAGTACTGAACGTGTTTTAATATTCGTAAACAACAAAAAATTAGTGGATGTTGCTTTCGAATTGATAAATGAAGATTTCCCAGAACAATTTGGTGTAATTCACTCTAATAAAACACAAAACTATCGTTTACAATCGATGGCGAGGTTTCAAAGTGGCGAATTGCGTGGTTTAATTACTACCGATGTTATGGCGCGTGGATTAGATATTTCTGATATTACACACGTTTTCAACTTACAATTTTCGGAAGTACCAGAACAATACATTCATAGAATTGGTCGTACTGGTCGTGCTGATAAAGATGGTATTGCTGTTAGTTTTGTAGCGCCTTATGAAGAAGAAAAATTATTGGCTGTAGAAGAGTTAATGAATCAAGAAATTGATGTTATTGAATTTCCTGCCGACATTATTATTGAAGAAAAGAAACTTGAGTTTGAGAAAGACAAACGTAAGCTAAAAGGAACCTCTAAAAAACCTATAGCTGACGAGCGTGGTGCTGCTTTCCATGAAAAGAAAGACAAAAACAAGAAAGTAAACCTTGGTGGACCTTCTAAAACAAAAACAAAAAAAACAGCTCCTCGTAATCGTGGTGTTGAAGCAAAACGTGCTGCGAAATTCAAGAAAAGTAAAAAGTAAGTGTTAACTGTTAGCTGTTAGCTGTTAGCTGTTAGCTGTTAGCTGTTAGCTGTTAGCTGTTAGCTGTTAGCTGTTAGCTGTTAGCTGTTAGCTGTTAGCTGTTAGCTGTTAGC
>NZ_JAWUXR010000005.1:0-107027 GCF_034111225.1 Flavobacterium sp.
AGAACCGCAAATTACAATTCCTAAATCGGCATTTTTCATTTGAACATCATATGCTACTGCATGCCCAAAATCGGGATAATCAACACTGTCAAAAGTATCTGTTCCGTGATTAAGAATGGTATAACCTTTTTCTTTTAAAAATTGAACAATTGCTTTTTTATAATCTGGACCTGCGTGATCGTTTCCAATTGAAATTTTCATAATGTAGTTGTATGTTGGTTTTTTACAAAAAAAGGAATAAAAATTCGAGATAAAAGTTAATGATTTAATTAATGTAAATTGTTTTTAAAGTTCGATTCCAACTCAAAAATATCATCTTGAATGTGTACTTTATCATTTATTATTTCTGAAATATACATTGGGTTAACTGCGGTGTTTTTATTAATTTTTTTCACGCTGCCACTTGGTAATAATGTCAATAAATTATTTAATGAAGTTTCTAATAACAAAGCATCATTTTTAAAAACTAAAACTACATTTTCTTCATTTTTATACTTCACATATTTTAAATCAGATAAATTAATATTGAATTGTTTGTTATTAAGTATAAAAATAAAAGGTGTCTTATTGTTGAATTTTATATTATTACATACTATTTCAATAGTTGTTATAAGGTTAATGGAATTAATTGGTTTGGATAAATAAGCCATGGGTAAAGTCTCTTTTAAAAGCTTTAATGTTGCGTCATCTGAATAAGATGTTAAATACACAAAAGGAATTTTGTAGCTTTTGTTTAGCTCTTTTGCAATATCAATTCCTGTTTCGTTTCCAAAAAGGTTCACGTCTAATAAAATTAAATCTATTTCTTTTTCTTTTATAATTTTAAATGCTTCATTATAGCCAATAGCAATTCCTACACACTCAAAATTTTCTTTTTCTATAATTTGTTTAATATGATGTGCTATTAAAAGCTCATCTTCAACTATAAGAATTTTATACTTACTCATTTGCTATAGTTTTATATGAATAGTGTATTTAGAATTGATTCTTTCAAAAGTACCATTTATTTGTTTTATCATATTTTCTATAATAAAAAGCCCTAATGTACTTGCTTTTTTATCTATTAAAAAGCTGTTTCCGTTGTCTTCATATTCAATAATTAAGTTGTCATTAACTTTATTTATTAAAACATTTATTATCAAAAAATTACCTTTGTATTTTGCGTGTTTAATTGAGTTTGAAAGTAATTCATTTATTAAAATTCCTAATGGAACTGCAGAATTAACATTCATGAAAATATTTTGAATTTTTGAATTAAATTGAATTTCTCTAGTGTCTAAGTTTAATTGAGCTTTTGAAACAGCATTGATAAATTCATTAAGATTATATTCTTTTAAAAGTTTGTTGTTTTCAGTTATAAGTAAGCGTTCGTGAGCTAATGAAATTGCATAAATTCTGTTTTGTAAATCATTAAATTTTGTTTTCATTTTTTCATCTTCAATTGAGTTAGATTGAAAAGTAACTAAACTTGAAATTAATGACAGATTGTTTTTAACCCTGTGGTGTAATTCTTTAAATAATATTTGTTTTTCATTAACGCTTTTTGTCAACTCATTAATAGAGTCTAATATTATTATTTTTTGACTATTTACAAGTCTGTTTTGTTTCTTTATTTTTTGGAATTGGAAAACTAAAATTGAAATTAATATGAGAAGTAGAACTATTAAAAAAAGAAGTATTCTATAGTTTTTTTTAATTCTCTCATTTTCTTCTAAAACATGTTTCTTTTTATGTTTTTCTTGCTCTATTTGAAAGTTAATTTCTTGTTCATTAATTTTTAGTTGGCTTATAAAACCACTTTTTAATTCACTATGCTCATTGAATTTTTTATAATAAAAAAGAGCAGAATCACTATTTTTTAATAACTCAAAAGCATTGCTTTTACTTAAATAGGCGTGTGAAATTGTGTTTAAAAAATTTGTTTTTTTAGCAACATTTAAGGCTGAATCGCAATAAATAAAATTCAGTTGAAGGTTGTTTTTTTCTATATAAGTACTTCCTATTGAAATATAAGCGTTTGTAACTCCGTGCCTATCGTTTGTTTTTTTCCAGTATTTAAGTGCTTTTTTTAAATAACTTATTTTTTTTTCTTTCTCATTTGGTTTACATAAAAAACCTAACAACATATTAGAAACTGCTTCAACACTTTTATAGTTATTAGCCTGAGCAAATAAATTCGACCTTTTAGCATAAATTAATGCTAAGCTATCTTGGTTTTGAACTCTATAATACGATGATTTTCGATAGAGAAAAACACCATATTCTTCATTGTTTTTGATTTTTTTATTTTCAAAAAGACGAGCGCATTCATTTAAGGTTAATTCACAATTTTTAAAATCAGACAATAACTCATAAATTAATGCAAGTTGGTTTAATAGTCTTACTTTATTATCTATAGGAATGTTTTTCTCTCTAAGTGATTTTTTAATAATAAAAAAAGATTCATCGTATAATTCTGCTTGAATTAAAGCTAGAGATTTTGACTCTTGTAAAATAAAAAAATAGTTACTATTAGGAGAAATTTTATTTTTATTAAATATTGAATCAACTTTATAAATTACAATATCTGGCTCATAACAATCTAAATAAAAAGAGATTTTTTTTAACTCATTTTCTAAATTATTTTTTTGCGAAAAAAGTTCATTAGAAGTTAAGAAAACACCTAAATATAAAATGAAATATAAAAATGAAAATGATTTATTTTTCATTATATAAGTGTTAAAATAAGTATTTTAAAGATAAGTATTTTATTAATATATTTTACATTTATAAAAAATTATAAAAAGAACTATTGTTTTATATAAAGTACTTGCAAAAATATTTTGATAATAGAATTTTTAAGAGTTAGATTTCTATTTATCAATACTTTATATAGTTTTAAATACAGGTTATTTAACATTGTTAATTAAAAAAGCTAATTACTTGATATTCAGTTCACCTTAAACTGACTAAATATGTTGATAACTAAATATAGAAAATAAGAAGTATTTTTAGATTGTTATATAATTTTTTATAAGCAAAAAAAGGAATGAATAAATCACTAAAAGTTCTTGAAATTTATTTTAAAGTTATGAGTTCTTTTTAATAGTTTATCAACAAGAATTGAATTCTAAACTTTTCTACAAAAGGAATAGAAAACTAAAATTAACAGTTGTTAATAACTAAAAAAATAGAAAAGTTTAGAAGATAAAAATCAGCTATTTAACCTAAAAATGTGTTGTTAATAGTTTTGTATAACTAAGTTAAAGTTAAAAATTATACTAAAAAAGGAAAAGTTTTAACAGCTATTAACAAGCCATAATAACCATCATTTTTTTTAAATTTAATTAAATCTTTTTTTGTTGTATTTAATATATGTTGAAAACTTTCATTTTTCATTTTCGTTATATTTAGGTTAATTCTGAATTCTAATTTCTGAATTCTAATTTCTTATTCGTAACTTTCAACTTTAATTATAAAATAATACATGAGTAAACAACCAAAAAAATTTGGTAAAAAAACAAAAGATTTTACCGCACAAATATTTAAAATCCTTTCAAAAGATCCATCAAAGTCTTTTAACTATAAACAAATTGCAGCTTCATTAGAACTTAATGATACTAAAAGTAGAAACGAAATCATTCGCGATTTAAAACTTTTAAAAGCTCAAGATAAAATTCACGAAACAGAAATAGGTAAATACCAAGTAGTTTCTAAAGCAGAATATTACGAAGGTAAATTAGACATGACTTCTCGTAAAACAGGGTATTTTGTTTGCGATGAGTTAGAAGATGATGTTTTTGTACCAAAACAAAATTTAAACCACGCTTTAGATAAAGATAAAGTTCGTGTATATATTTACAACAGAAGAAGTTCTCGTAAACCAGAAGCAGAAGTTTTAGAAATATTAGAAAGAGCTAAAACAGAATTTGTTGGGGTAATAGATATTCAAAAGAATTTTGCTTTTGTAACCACTACAAATGCTAAAATGTATACCGATATTTTTATTCCAAAAAATAATTTAGGAGATGCACAAAATGGTGATGTAGTTTTAGTTGAAATGGAAGATTGGCCTAAAAAAGCCGATTCGCCTTTTGGAAGAGTTATAAAAGTACTTGGAAAACCAGGCGAACATGACACTGAAATTCATGCAATTTTAGCAGAATACGGTTTACCTTATGATTTTCCTATAGAAGTTGAAGCCTATGCAAATAAAATAGATACTTCAATTACAGCAGAAGAAATTGCAAAAAGGAGAGATATGAGAGATGTTTTAACATTTACCATAGATCCAAAAGATGCTAAAGATTTTGATGATGCTTTATCGTTTCAAGTTTTAGAAAATGGAAATTATGAAATAGGAATTCATATTGCTGATGTTTCTCATTATTTACAAGAAGGAACAATTTTAGATGATGAAGCATATAATAGAGCAACATCTGTTTATTTAGTTGATAGAGTGGTTCCAATGCTTCCTGAAGTACTTTCAAACTTTGCTTGTTCACTTCGTCCTAATGAAGAAAAATATACGTTTTCAGCTGTTTTTCAGTTGAATAATAAAGCAGAGATTCTAGATTCTTGGTTTGGAAGAACGGTAATTTATTCAGATCAGCGTTTTGCGTATGAAGAAGCACAAGTTATTATTGAAACAAAAAGTGATGTAATTCCAGCTGAAATTTCAATTACAGGAAAAGAATATAAAGCGCCACAAGTTATTGTAGATGCAACATTAAAATTAGATGAATTATCTAAAATTCTTCGTAAAAAACGAATGGCAAATGGTGCTATTTCTTTTGATAAAGTAGAAGTAAAATTCAATTTAAATGAAAATTCCGAACCTATCGGTGTGTATTTCAAACAAAGTAAAGATGCTAATCATCTTATTGAAGAATTCATGCTTTTAGCGAATAGAAAAGTAGCTGAATTTATTGGTAAACAAAAGAAAACCTTTATTTATAGAGTGCATGATGAACCTAATGATGATAAACTTTTTGGTTTACAAAATTTAATTTCAAAATTTGGTTACAAATTAGATTTACGAAATAAAAAAGATATTTCTAAATCGTTAAACCAATTAATGCAAGATGTTAACGGTAAAAAAGAGCAAAATTTAGTAGATACACTTGCAATTAGAACCATGAGTAAAGCAATTTATTCTACCGAAAACATTGGTCATTATGGATTAGCTTTCGATTACTATAGTCATTTTACATCACCTATTAGACGTTATCCAGATGTTATGGTACATCGATTACTTCAATATTATTTAGACGGTGGAAAAAGCGCTGATGAAGAAGTATATGAAGTAAAATGTAATCATTCTTCAAACATGGAAGGTTTAGCTACACATGCTGAAAGAGATTCTATCAAATATATGCAAGTTAAATACATGCAAGATCATAAAGATGAAGAATTTTTAGGTGTAATTTCTGGAGTTACCGAATGGGGAATTTATGTAGAAATCATAGAAAATAAATGTGAAGGAATGTGTCGTATTCGTGAAATTAGAGACGATTATTATACGTTTGATGACAAACAATATGCTTTAGTTGGTGAAGTTTCTAAAAATATTTTACAATTAGGAGACGAAGTGTATGTTAAAGTTAAAAACGCCGATTTAGTTAAAAAACAATTAGATTTTAGTTATTTAAGAAAAAAGGAATAGTTTTTGAAATTCAAAACTATTATAAATCTTAAAATTTAAAATAATGAAAAAAATACTTATTACTTTATTATTAATCAGTACAATAGCTTTTTCTCAGGTAGAAAGAAATTTAGGTGAATTCAATAAAGTAACTTCTTTTGATAAAATAGATGTTACTTTAATTCAAGGAAATGAAAATAAAATAATACTTCATGGTTCAAGTGCAAATGAAGTTGAAGTGGTAAATAAAAATGGCGAATTAAAAATAAAAATGCCATTAACTAAAATGTTAAGTGGCGATGCAATTTCTGCAACCGTTTATTTTACAAAATTAGATGCTGTAGAAGCAAATGAAGGTAGTAGAATTGCAACAAAAGATGTAATTTCAGTAATTAGTTTTGATATCATTTGTAAAGAAGGTTCAGAAGTAAAACTATTAAACTTACAAGCCGATAGATTACAAGTAAGAACTACTCAAGGAAGTATAGTAACTGTTCAAGGAAAAGTTAAAAATCAAGAGATTTTATCAAATTCAGGAGGAAAATATGATGGTCAAGATTGTATTACTCAACAAACAGTAGTTACAGTGAATGCTGGCGGAATTGCAAATGTATTTGCAACAGACTTAGTTGATGCTAAAACAAGAGCTGGTGGAGAAATTAAAATTTACGGTAAACCAAAACAAATCAATCAAAAAATAATTGCTGGAGGAAGCATAGAACAAGTTAAATAAATTATTTTTTTTAACTTCGTGTTTCAAACATTTTAAATCACAACTTTTAATGCTGCATGATATTTTAACAGCAATTCCATTAGGAATTTTATTAGCTTTTACTATTGGTCCTGTATTTTTTGTTTTACTTGAAACTAGTATTACAAAAGGATTTAGAGCTGCAATTATTTTTGATGTTGGTGTTATTTTTGCAGATTTAATTTTTATTTTAATTGCTTATTTTAGTACCAATCAGCTTTTAGAAAAATTAAAAGACGACCCTAGTTTGTTTTTTATAGGTGGAGTCATAATGTTAAGTTATGGTATTATCTCTTTTATAAAACAAAAGAAAACTTATAAAGGGCAAGTTGAAGAAGATGTAAAAGAAGATGTAAACCAACCTAATAATTACTTAAATCTTTTTTTTAAGGGTTTTTTATTAAATTTTATAAATATTGGTGTATTAGCATTTTGGATGATGATGATCATTTCATTTGGACCAAAATTAAACATGGATTCAGATAGAATTATTGTTTTTATAGCTACTATCTTATTAGTTTATTTAATAATAGACAGTATTAAAATTGTAATTGCTAAACAATTAAAAACCAAATTAACACCTTATATTATTTATAAAGTTAAAAGTGTTATAAGTGTTATTCTTATCATTTTTGGAGTCTTTTTAATGATACAATGCTTTTTCCCTGATGAGAAAAAAATGATTGAGAAGAAATTTGAATTACTTAACAAGTAAAATAAAAAAGAGCTACATATTGTAGCTCTTTTTATTTTGAGGCATCGTCCGGATTCGAACCGGAGTAGACGGTTTTGCAGACCGGTGCCTAGCCGCTCGGCCACGACGCCCTCTTAATTCGAAAGCAAATTTACATATATTTTATAGTAACACAAGAAATATTTAGTAAATTTTAAGTATTAAATAGAATTAGCTCTTTTTTTTTTAAGTAGTTTTGACACAAAATAGTAATATTCAACCTCATGAAAAAGCTTCAATATTTAAAACCTTTATTAAATTTTGTCTTAATTGCTTTAATAATCAACTCAATAAGTAGAATATTTCTGTTTTTCTGTTTTAAAGAACGTGTTGTTGAAACTGAACATTACTACCAAATATTTATTATTGGTTTACGTTTCGATTTAATAATGATTGCTTATTTATCTCTCTTACCCGCTGTCTTATTAACTTTATTACCAGATTCTGTTCTTCAAAAAATGAAAGGTTTCTTTAAAATATATTTCATTTTATTTTTATTTATTTTTCTATTGATGGAGTTATCTACTTTAGACTTCATACATCAATATGATACCAGACCTAATAGATTGTTTTTAGATTATTTAATTTACCCTAAAGAAGTAGTAGGAACATTACTTAAAAGTTATTTACCTTCTTTAATTATTTCTACAATTCTATTAGGATTAGCACTTTTTGTAGCATTTAAATATGCTAAAAAATTATTTTATCCAGTTTCAGGAACACCATATAAGGTTAAGTTAATTTTATTACCATTAGTTGCTTTTATAATTTTTTTAGGCGCACGTTCTAGTTTAACATCTAAACGCCCTATTAACGCTAGTAATGCTATATTTTGTTCTGATCAAATGACAAATTCATTAGGGTTAAACTCAACTTATACTGTAGCTTTTGCATTATATTCATTAAAAAATGAAGGTGATGTGAAAAAATACGGAAGAATGGATGAAATAGAAGCGTATACAAGAGTAAAAAAATACATGGACGCTACAGAATTTATTGATGATAAAATTCCATTTTTACACATTCAAAAGCCTGATTCAATTACTAAACAATACAATGTAGTTTTCTTTTTACAAGAAAGTTTAGGAGCTGAGTATGTAGGAAGCTTAGGTGGTTTACCATTAACTCCTGAGTTTGATAAACTTACAAAAGAAGGTTTATTATTTACTAATCTATATTGTACAGGTACACGAAGTGTAAGAGGTATTGAAGCCGTTGTTACAGGTTTTGTTCCTAATCCTTCTGAAAGTGTTGTAAAGTTAAGTAATGCTCAACAAGGCTTTTTTAGTTTAGCAGATGTTTATGGAAGATTAAACTATGATACTAGTTTTATTTATGGCGGAATGGCCAATTTTGACAATATGGCTTCTTTCTTTAACGGAAATGGTTTTAAGAATATTATTGATGAGACAGACTTTGATAATGACGGTAAAAAACACGCTTTTAAGGGAACTTGGGGTTATTCAGATGAAGATTTAGCAGTTAAAGCTAATGATTACTTTAAATCGCTTGGCAATAAGCCATTTTACTCTTTAATGTTTTCGACTTCTAATCATGAACCATTTGAGTTTCCTGACGGAAGAATTGAATTGTATGACAAAACAAAAAATACGGTAAATAATGCAATGAAATATGCCGATTTTTCAATTGGTAAATTCTTTGAATTAGCTAAAAAAGAAGCATACTTTAAGAATACTATTTTCATTGTAATTGCTGATCACAATACAAGAACATATGGAAAAAATTTAGTTCCTATTCATAAATTTCATATTCCAGGTTTGATTATTGCTCCAAATGTTGAAAAAGGAAGTGTTTACAGTAAGCTTTCAAGTCAAATGGATATTCCTTCAACGGTTTTAGCTTTATCTGGAGTGACTTCTCAAACAACTATGGTGGGAAGAGATTTATTAAAATTACCAGAATCTACTAAAGGAAGAACTATTATGTTATTTCACGAAACATACTCTTTTAGAGTTGGTGATGATGTCGTAATCATCAACCCAAATGCTGAACCATTACAATTCAAAATAAGTAATAAAGATCAAACTTTAACGCCAGTAACATTAGATAAAGAATTAGCTAAAGACGCATTAGCTCATATTATAACATCGAGTAATCTGTATAAAGGAAGAAAATATAAGCTAAAAGATTAAAAAAAAAGACCTGAATATTCAGGTCTTTTTTTTATCTATTTTCTTCCATTTCAATAGTAACCATTTCAACATCGCCACCTATAGGAGGGTTTATTTTTGAAACCGAAACTTTTACATTACTTACCGTTTTACTTTCTTTTAAAACTTTATCAATAATACGTTTTGCTACATGTTCTAGTAAATGAGAACGTACAGCCATTTCTGTTACAACAATCTTATTTAATAAAACATAATCAACAGTATCGTTTAAATCATCTGTTTTTGCAGATAGTTTTAAATCTGTTTTTATTTCTAAATCAACTCTATAATCACTACCTATTTTTCCTTCTTCAACCAAACAACCATGATAGGAAAAGGTACGAATGTTTTTTAATTTTATAGTTCCCATTTATTTCGTTTTATTAAATATTATATTTTCTATCTTTGTCAAAATTAATAATTCTTATGTCAACTGAAGAGAAATCATTGAATTTTATAGAGCAAATCATTGAAGAAGATTTAAAAAATGGTTTGTCAAAAGATAAATTACGTTTTCGTTTTCCACCAGAACCAAATGGTTATTTACATTTAGGTCACGCAAGTGCTATTTGTTTAAATTTTGGATTAGGAAACGATTATAATGCTCCGGTAAACTTACGTTTTGACGATACAAATCCATCAAAAGAAGAACAAGAATTTGTAGATGCAATTAAAAAAGATGTTGAATGGCTTGGTTTTTCTTGGGAAAAAGAGTGTTATGCGTCTGATTATTTCCAGCAATTATACGATTGGGCTGTAGAGCTAATTAAAAAAGATAAAGCTTATGTGGATAGTATTTCTTCTGAAGAAATGGCTATTCAAAAAGGAACTCCTACTCAAAAAGGAACAGATTCTCCTTATAGAAATCGTTCTATTGAAGAGAATTTAGATTTATTTGAACGCATGAAAAAAGGTGAATTCGAAAAAGGAACTCATGTTTTACGTGCTAAAATAAGTATGGGAGCAACCAATATGTTAATGCGCGATCCTATTATTTATAGAATTATGCATGCACACCATCATAGAACTGGTAATGATTGGTGTATTTATCCAATGTACGATTGGGCACATGGTGAAAGTGATTATTTAGAACAAATTTCGCATTCATTTTGTACACTAGAATTTTTGCCTCATAGAGAATTATACGATTGGTTTTTAAATCAAATTTATGATGAAACTAAAGTAAGACCAAAGCAACGTGAATTTGCTCGTAGAAACTTATCTCATACTGTTGTTTCTAAAAGAAAATTAGCACAATTAGTGGAAGAAAAACACGTTACAGGCTGGGATGATCCTCGTATGAGTACGATTTCTGGTATGCGTAGAAGAGGAATTACAGCAACTGCAATCCGTAATTTTGCGAACACTATTGGTATTGCAAAACGTGATAATTTAATTGATGTTTCCTTATTGGATTTCTGTATTCGTGAAGATTTAAATAAAGTTGCACCTCGTGTAATGGCTGTTTTAAATCCTGTGAAATTGGTAATTACTAATTATCCAGAAGGTCAAGAAGAATGGTTAGAAGCTGAGAATAATCCTGAAGATGAAGTAATGACGTATCGTCAATTACCATTTTCTAAAGAATTATATATTGAAAGAGAAGACTTTCAAGAAGAAGCACACAAGAAATTTTTCAGACTTACTTTAGGAACAGAAGTACGTTTAAAAAACGCTTATTTCATTAAAGGTGAGTCAGTTGTAAAGGATGCAGATGGTAATATTACGGAAATTCATTGTACATACGATGTAGATACAAAATCCGGAAGTGGTACTGAAGCAAGTCAAAGAAAAGTAAAAGGAACCATTCACTGGGTTTCTGTAAAACATGCTGTTGAAGCCGAAGTAAGAGTTTACGATAGATTATTTACAATTGAAAACCCTGATGGAAATAAAGAAGTAGATTTTAAAGAATATATTAATCCAAATTCATTGGAAGTAATTACTGGTTTTGTAGAACCAAGCTTACAATCTTCAAAGGAATTAGATCATTTTCAATTTCAACGTTTAGGTTATTTTTGTGTAGATAGAGATTCGTCTGCAGAAAAATTAGTTTTTAATAAAACAGTTGGATTAAGAGATACTTGGTCAAAAATTAGTGTTCGATAATTTTAATTAGTTTTAAAATAAATAATTTGTCACACTGAGCTTGTCGAAGCGTCAGCATCTAGATATTTAAAACCTGCAAGATATTTTTCTTGCAGGTTTTTTTATAAAGTCTAAACTTCATTGGAATATCTTATTGAATTTAGACTTTTGATCGGAATTTATAATTATTATCTAAATCTATTAAATTTACTTTTTTAATAAATTTTTCCTTTCAAAAACAACTTTCATATTTTAATTTTCTTCGCTTTTTAAAATTTGGTAATATGATTTTAAGCCCACTAGAATAATAGTGTCAGAAAAAGCTTTATTTTAAGTTTGGTTTAAAAAACACTTAACTCATGTAAAATTATTTAAGCATAAAAAAACCACCAATTAAAAATTGATGGTTTTCATTTTGTCTTACTGAACTTGTTTACTTCGTCAGTTCGCAAGCTCGGGTCAGTATCTAAATATTATTCTTCAGAATTTTCTTCATCCTGTTTCTTTCTTCTAGTACTGTTTGCTTTTTTCATTGATTCACCAACTTGATTACTTGCAGTAAAACTAGCTACCATGTTGTTTAACATTTCACTACCTGCTTGAGGTGAATTTGGCAATAAAATTAAGTTCGAGTTACTATCTGCACCAATTGCCTGAAGTGTATCATAATGTTGTGTAACTACAATTAAAGCTGAAGCTTCTTGTGAGTTAATTCCAACTCTATTCAATACATCTACCGACTCTACTAAACCACGAGCAATTTCTCTACGTTGGTCAGCAATACCTTGTCCTTGTAATCTTTTGCTTTCAGCTTCCGCTTTTGCTTTAGCTACAATTCTAATTCTTCCAGCTTCCGCTTCATATTCTGCAGCAGTTTTTTCACGGTCAGCGGCATTAATACGGTTCATTGCGTTTTTAACTTGAATATCTGGATCAATATCTGTAATCAGTGTATTAATAATATCATATCCATAACCAGACATTGCTCCGTTTAACTCACGTTTTACAGCAATAGCAACATCATCTTTACGTTCAAAAACGTCATCTAATTTTAATTTTGGAACTTCAGCACGTACAACATCAAACACATATGATGTAATTTGATCGTGCGGATATTCTAATTTGTAAAAAGCATCATAAACACTTTCTTGTAGTACTTTAAATTGAACAGAAACTTTCAACTTCACGAATACGTTATCCTTCGTTTTGGTTTCAATCATTACATCTAATTGTTGAATACGTAAGTTTACTCTTCCAGCAATTCTATCTACAATAGGAATTTTCAATTGTAAACCTGATGTTCTTGTACTTGCATATTTACCAAAACGCTCTATAACTGCAGCTGTTTGCTGTTTAACAGTAAAGAATGAACTTAATAAAATGAATAATCCTAATACTAGGAAAACAATAAAAAATGGACTCATAATTGTTTGTTTATAATTGGTTATACTTATTATACGCTTTTTTAAGAGAAATGTTACATTTTTTAAATAATAAACTTATTTTTGCCTCCCAAATAGGATAGTATGAATAAGGTTTTAGTAGTATTAGTGACTTTAGTTGCTTTTTCAGTAAATGCTCAAAGTGGTTATAGAGATAGTAATAGAATAGGTATTGGTGCGGGTTTAACCCAAATGGATATATATACTGACAATTTAACTGTTACACCTGGAAACGGTTGGATTGGTGGATTTAGTGTTAGAGGAAATTATTATAACAATTGGCAAATGAGTTTTGGTATGTTTTTTACCGATAGTAATTTTTCTGTTCCTACTTTAGGTACATCTGGAATTGAGGATTTAAACTTAAAACTTTCAGCTGTTCAAATATATATTGTGCCAAGTTATGTTTTGGTTGAAGACCATGTTAATTTAGAATTTGGGCCTGTTTTACAAGTAAACGGGAAACTTGGAGTAGATAAAAAGAAAGAAACAAACATATTATTAGACCAGCCATCCTTAATTGCTAAAGATATTTTAGACGTTTCTAAGTTTAATGCTAACTTTTATGTTGGTCTTAATGCAGGAGCTAAAAATTTTAGAGCAAGAATTGGTTACCAATATGGTTTAACAAATATGTTTGGAAACTTAAACAGTAAAGACAATATTAAAGCTTCTGGTGAAAATTTTAAAGGACACTTAGGTTTAATCAGCGGACAACTTACAATTTATTTGTAATAGCCTTATTATATAAAAAAACCCTCAACAATGTTGAGGGTTTTCTTTTTTATAATGTTGCTATCGCTTTTTCAATTCGCTTAACACTTTCTTCTTTTCCTATCATTTCTATGATATCAAATAAATGAGGACCTTTTAAAGCGCCTACTAAGCTCAATCGAAGCGGTTGCATTACTTTACCCATTCCTATTTCATTAGTAGTCATCCACTCTTTTAAAAGCGTTTCAATGTTTAGTGAAGTGAAATCTTCTATTTTATTGAATTCAGTAATTACTTGTTGCATTAAAGCTGGCGTTTCTTCTTTCCAGTTTTTAGACGCTTTTTCATCGTAGCTTGTTGGAGCCACAAAAAAGTAATCGGCTAAGTCATATAATTCAGTTACAAAATTAGCACGTTCTTTTACTAAAGAAACTATTCTTGTGATGTCTAATGAAGTTGAGATGCCTTTTTTATCCAATTCAACTTTAAATAATTCTGCCAATTCAGTATCTTCTTTTGTAATTAAATATTGGTGATTGAACCATTTATTCTTTTCAGGATCAAACTTCGCTCCTGATTTGTTTACTCTGTTCAAGTCAAATTTTGCAACCAATTCTTCTAGTGAAAATAATTCTTGCTCTGTTCCATCGTTCCAACCTAATAAAGCTAAAAAGTTCACAACAGCTTCAGGGAAAAATCCGTTTTCTCTATAACCCATTGAAGTTCCTTCCTCTGTTTTCCATTCTAGCGGAAATACTGGGAAACCTAATTTATCACCATCACGTTTAGAAAGTTTTCCGTTTCCAACTGGTTTTAATATTAAAGGTAAATGTGCAAATTCTGGTGCATTCCAACCAAAAGCCCTGTACATTGATATATGTAAAGGTAAAGATGGTAGCCATTCTTCACCACGAATAACATGTGAAGTTTCCATTAAATGGTCATCCACAATATTCGCTAAATGATAGGTTGGCATTCCATCACTTTTAAACAAAACTTTGTCGTCAAGTAACTCTTTTTTGAAAGAAACATGTCCTCTTATCAAATCAGTTGTTGAGATTGTTCCATGTGAACCTTCTGAAGGATCATGAATTTTAAATCTAATTACATAATCTTCTCCATTATTTATTTTATTTTCAACCTCTTCTTTTGACAAAGTAAGTGAGTTAGATAATTTTGTTCTAGTCTCCCAATTATAAATAAACGTTTCTTTGTTTGCTTCTTTCTCTTTTCGTAAAGCGTCTAAAGCTTCAGCAGTATCAAATGCATAATATGCCCAACCAGAATTGATTAGTTGATCTGCATATTGCTTGTATATTTCTTTACGTTCACTTTGTTTGTAAGGTCCAAATTTTTCATTCTTCCCTATAGTTTCATCAGGAGCAATTCCTAACCATTCTAAAGCTTCCATTATATAAGCTTCAGCTCCAGGAACAAAGCGCGTTTGATCGGTATCTTCTATTCGTAAATAAAAAGTTCCGTTATTTTTCTTAGCAAATAAGTAATTAAATAAGGCAGTTCTTACTCCACCTATATGTAAAGCTCCTGTAGGACTTGGAGCAAATCGTACTCTAACCGGTTTTGACATTTTTTTTGTAATTTGATGCAAAGATACAATTTGAAGTTAATGTTTTGCTAATCACTATTTACTTTTGACTAATTACTTTTTATATCGTAGCTTTATCAGTTATTAACAGGTTATCGACAATTGGAAGCAAAAAACGAAATTTACAACAAGCTAGAAGACTTTATTAAGAAGTTTTACTATAACGAACTTATAAAAGGAAGCATTCTTTTTCTAGGAATAGGTTTGTTATATTTCATTGCTACGCTTTTAATGGAACATTTTCTTTGGCTTTCTACTTTTGGAAGAAGTTTGCTTTTGGTAATTTTCATCATCTTTCAATTGTTTCTATTTTTCCGATTTATTCTTTTTCCCATCTTTAAATTGATAAAGCTTCAAAAAGGACTTAATTATTTAGAAGCTTCTCAAATCATTGGAACACATTTTACCGAAGTAAAGGACAAACTTTTAAACTTTCTACAATTAGCTAATCAAGATAACCCATCAGAATTATTATTGGCTTCTATAGATCAAAAAGCAAATACATTACAACCTGTTCCTTTTTCTAACGCTATTAATTATGCTAAAAACAAAAAGTTCTTACCTTATTTAATAGCTCCAATAGTTTTAGTTTTCCTTTTCCTTTTTTCTGGAAATCTAAATATTTTATCGAACAGTTTAGATAGAGTTGTTCACTTTACAAAACAATATGAAGCTCCTGCTCCATTTAAATTTGTGGTTGTCAATAAAGAGTTAAATGTAAAACAAAATCAGAATTATACTTTACAAGTTACGACTGTTGGAAATGTGGTTCCAGAAAACATTAGTGTTATAGTCAATGATGCCGCTTTTTTTTTAGAAGAAGTGAAACCGGGTTTGTTTCAATATACTTTTGAAAATGTAAATAAAAACATTTCTTTTTCTTTGGAAGCTAACGATGTAAATTCTCAAGCTTATATTTTAAATGTTGTGGATGTTCCAACCATTCAATCGTTTAAAATGCTTTTGAATTTCCCAAAGTATTTAAATCGCAAGCAAGAAGTTGTTAGTGGTTTAGGAAATGCAATTGTTCCAGAAGGAACTGTTGTAAATTGGCAAATTGAAACGATTGCTACAAATCGCATTGATTTTATTTCTCCAGAAGTAACTTCTTTTACTAAGAACGAAAACATTTTTTCTTTACAACGAAAAATCAATTCTAATTTAAATTACGCCATTATTACTTCAAATGAAAGCATTAAAAATTACGAAAAACTTGAATATCAAATTACAGTAAGTAAAGATCAATTTCCAACAATTACAACGCAATTCGCTCCCGATTCTTTGAAATTGAAAAGTAAAATAATTGTGGGTCAAGTTGCAGATGATTTTGGTTTGACCAAATTGTATGTTGTTTATTACCCTAAAGGAAATGCAACTAAAAATAAAAAAGGAGTTTTGCCTTTAAAAAACGGAACCGTTGACCAATTTATTTATAGTTTCCCAAATGGCTTAACTCTTGAGAAAGGTTTAGAGTATGAATATTATTTTGAAGTGTTTGATAATGACGCAGTTAATGGTTTAAAGAGTTCAAAATCAAGTGTTTATTTACATTATGAGCTTACAAATTCTCAAAAAGAAGATAAATTATTAAAAGACCAACAAGAAAACATTAATAGTCTTGAAAAATCACTCAAAAATCAAGACAAGCAATTCTCAGAATTAGATAAGTTAGAAAAATTAAATAAAGAGAAATCTCAACTTGATTTTAAAGACCAAAAGAAAATAGATCAGTTTTTGGAACGTCAAAAACAACAAGATCAAATGATGAAAGAGTTTACCAAAAACCTTTCTAAAAATTTGGAAGAATTTAAATCTACCGATAAAGAAAAAGAAGAGTTAATTCGTCGTTTAGAAGAAACACAAAAACAATCTGAAAAGAATGAAAAATTGCTGAAGGAATTGGAAGAGCTTTCTAAGAAGTTACAAAAAGACGAACTATTTGAGAAGGCAGATAAGTTAAAACAGAACAGTAAAAGTCAAACTAAAAACTTAGAACAATTGGTTGAACTTACCAAGCGTTTTTACGTAGAAAAGAAAGCAGAACAAATTGCGGATAAATTAAATGACTTAGCAAAAAAAGAAGATAAACTTTCGGAAGAAAAAGAAAAAAACACTTCTGAAAAGCAATCAGAAATTAATAAAGAGTTTAAAGAATTGTATAAAGAACTTGAAGAATTAAACAAACAAAACGATGAACTAAAAAGTCCTTTAGATATTCCAGATACAAAACCTGAAGAAAAATCTATTGAGGAAGATTTGAATAATGCCAAAGAGAAACTTGACAACAAGAATACAGAAGGTGCAAAGCCAAAACAAAAATCAGCTGCAAAAAAAATGGAGCAAATGAGTCAGTCAATGTCTTCTTCTATGCAAGTTGGTGAAATGGAGCAAATGGAAGAAGATGCAAAAGCACTTCGTCAAATCTTAGATAATTTATTAACCTTTTCGTTTGATGAAGAAACCTTAATTACAACTACCAAAGAAACTCAATCTCGTTCTTTACAGTTCAATAGAATCCTAAAAAAACAACAAGAATTAAAGAATCAGTTCAAACACATTGATGATAGTTTGTTCGCTGTCTCTTTACGTAATCCTATGATTAGCGAAATTGTTTTAAATGAAATAGGAGAAATCCATTATAATTTAGATAAAACACTTGAAACATTAGCGGATAATAATGTTTCAAAAGGCGCTTCTCATCAACAATATGTTTTATCTTCTGCAAATAAGTTGGCTGATTTTTTAAGCAATGTTCAAAACCAAATGCAAATGCAAATGTCGGGTCAAGGAAAAGGGAAGCCTAAAAAAGGTAAAGGCCAAGGAATGCAGCTACCAGATATTATAAAAAAACAAGATGGTTTGGGTGAGAAAATGAAAGACGGAATGAAGCCTGGTGACAAAGAAGGTCAGGGAAAAAAACCGGGTGAAAAAGGCAAAGAAGGTGAATCTGGAAAAGGTTCAGAAGAAGGTGAAGGGGAAACTGGCTCGGAAGGTAATGCAGGTAAAGTGCTTCAAATTTTAAAAGAGCAGCAACAACTTCGTGAATCATTACAAAATGAATTAAACAAGCAAGGAATGTCTGGTGTTGGTCAAAGTGCTTTAGATAAAATGAAAGAGATTGAAAAGCAATTGATCAATAAAGGTTTTAAAAACGAAACACTTCAAAAGATGTTGAATTTAAAACATGAATTATTGAAACTTGAGAAAGCTATTCAGCAACAAGGAGAAGATACAAAACGAAAATCTAACTCTAATAAAGACGATTTTAACGGAACCACTACTCCACTTTCTGAGGAGCTAAAAGAATATTTAAATAGTATTGAAATTTTAAATAGACAAAGCATACCTTTGCAGCCAAGTTTTAATAACAAAGTACAACACTATTTTAAGCAAAATGATTAGTTTTAATTACGAAACCGATTTTGAATTAGAGAACGAAGAAGCTTTCGAAAGTTGGATTATTGATATTGTAGATTCTGAAGCATCTGCTGTTGGTGAAATTAGTTATGTTTTTTGTGATGATGAATTTCTGCATAAAATTAACATGGAATATCTAAATCACGATACTTTAACCGATATTATTAGCTTCGATTACACGGTAGGAAATTTAATACAGGGCGATATTTTCATATCAATAGAACGTGTTAAGGATAATGCTGCTGATTTTAATGTTTCTTTTGAAGAAGAATTAAAGAGAGTTATGGCTCACGGTATTTTACATTACTGTGGTTATAAAGATAAGTCAGATGATGACGCTAAATTAATGCGCCAAAAAGAAGAAGAGAAAATTAAGCTGTTCCACGTGGAACAGTAATTCTCAAATATTAATCTAATGTTTCACGTGGAACAATGAGTTTATTTCAAGAAAAATACGATGTAATTGTAGTAGGTGGAGGTCATGCTGGTTCCGAAGCGGCAGCTTCGGCGGCTAATTTAGGCTGCTCTACTCTATTGGTTACAATGAATATACAAAATATCGCGCAAATGTCTTGTAATCCTGCCATGGGTGGTATTGCAAAAGGACAAATTGTGAGAGAGATTGATGCGCTTGGTGGTTATTCTGGAATTGTTTCAGATGCTTCAGCAATTCAATTCAAGATGCTGAATAAATCAAAAGGACCTGCAATGTGGTCTCCAAGAGTGCAAAGTGATCGAATGATGTTTGCGGAAGAATGGAGATTGATGTTGGAGGGAACTCCTAATTTAGACTTTTACCAAGAAATGGTTTCTGGTCTCTTAACTGAAGACGGAAAAATAGTTGGGGTAAAAACTTCACTGGGACAAATTATAAAGGCAAAGACGGTTGTTCTTACAAACGGAACTTTTTTGAACGGCTTAATTCATATTGGTGAAAAACAATTGGGTGGTGGACGTGCTGGAGAAGGAGCTGCATACGGTATAACGGAAGATTTAGTAAATCTTGGTTTTGAATCTGGAAGAATGAAAACAGGAACGCCTCCACGTGTGGATGGTCGCTCTTTAGATTATTCTAAAATGATTGAACAACCGGGTGATGTAATTCCTGAAAAGTTTTCTTATTTAGAAAGTTCAAAAGCTTTGACCGAACAACGTTCTTGTTGGATGACGTATACTTCTCCAGAAGTGCATGATTTATTACGTGAAGGTTTTGATCGTAGTCCAATGTTTAACGGAAGAATAAAAAGTGTCGGCCCAAGATATTGTCCGTCTATTGAGGATAAGATTAATCGTTTTGCAGATAAAGACAGGCATCAACTTTTTGTTGAGCCAGAAGGTTGGAAAACATGTGAAATGTATGTGAACGGATTTTCAACTTCTCTTCCAGAAGAAGTTCAGTTTAAAGCAATGCGTTCAGTCGCTGGTTTTGAAAAAGTAAAATTTTTTAGACCTGGTTATGCAATTGAATACGATTATTTTCCACCTACTCAATTAAAACATACTTTAGAGACTAAGTTAGTTGAAGGTTTGTTTTTTGCAGGACAAATTAATGGAACAACAGGATATGAAGAAGCAGCTTCTCAAGGTTTAATGGCCGGAATAAATGCGGCTTTAAAAGTTCAAGATAAAGAACCGTTTATATTAAAACGTAATGAGGCTTATATAGGTGTTCTCATAGATGATTTAATTACGAAAGGAACAGAAGAGCCTTATCGAATGTTTACTTCTCGTGCAGAATACAGAACATTATTACGCCAAGATAATGCTGATTTCAGATTAACACCAAAAGGTCATGCATTAGGTCTTGCTTCTGACGTGCGTTTAATTCGTATGGAAAAGAAACTATCTCAATCAAATGAGATGGTTAATTTTTTTAGAGAAACAAGTTTAAAACCAGAAGAAGCGAATCCTGTTTTGGAAGAAAAAGGATCTTCTCCAATGGCACAACCCGATAAAATGTTTAAAGTGCTTTCTCGTCCACAAATTGATTTAGAAGATTTCTTAAAGTTTAAAAAAGTGGCGGCTTATGTGTCAGAAAGAGATTTGGACAGAGAAGTAATTGAACAAGCAGAAATACAAGTAAAATATTCTGGTTATATTGAAAAAGAAAAAAACCACGCAGATAAATTGAATCGTTTAGAAGATGCAATTATTCCTGATAATTTCGATTTCGATAAAATTAAATCAATTTCAATTGAAGCAAAGCAAAAGCTAAATAAAATTAGACCTAAAACAATTGCACAAGCTTCAAGAATAAGCGGGGTTTCTCCAAGTGACATTTCGGTACTATTAATTTATATGGGTAGATAATGTTTCACGTGAAACAATTTCGTTAAGCACTACTCTACTTATACTTTTTAAAAATAGTTAACAGTGAATTTTACAAATAGTAATACATATATAAAAGTTTCAGATCATTCGGTTTCAAAAGAACCGTTTGATTTGCTTTTTAATGAGGAATACCAATTGTTAAAAACAAACCCTCAGCCTAGTTTAGAAAAACTTCCTTCTTATTACGAAAGTGAAGATTATATTTCACACACAGATGCTAAAAGAACGCTGTTTGAAAAAGCATATCATTTCGTAAAAAGCAACGCTTTAAAAAATAAAGTAAATTTAATTTCTAAATTGATTCCGCAAAAAGGAACTGTTTTAGACATTGGTTCTGGAACAGGAGATTTTTTAATCACAGCTAAAAATAACGGCTGGGAAATAAAAGGTTTAGAACCAAATCCAAAAGCTAAACAAATTGCAGTTTCAAAAGGAGTTGTTTTTGTAGATGCTTTAGAGAATATTGCTGATGATTCAATTGACGTAATTACAATGTGGCACGTTCTGGAACATGTGCCTAATTTAGAAGAACAGTTTACGCAATTGAAACGAATACTAAAACCAAATGGATATATTCTTATCGCAGTTCCAAACTATAAATCTTTCGACGCAAAGCATTATAAAGAATTTTGGGCAGCTTATGATGTGCCAAGACATTTATGGCATTTTTCAAAAACTGCGATTCAAAAGTTAGCATCAAATTATGGTTTAGAATTAAAAAACACAAAACCAATGTGGTTTGATAGTTTTTATGTGAGCTTACTTTCTGAAAAATACAAAACTGGCAAAATGAATTTTATCAAAGGGTTTTTAATCGGTTTTGCTTCAAATGTTGTTGGAATTTTCAAAAAAGAGTTTTCTTCGCACATTTATATCATAAAAAACGAGTAAAAATTATTTTAAGGCCGTTTTTTGGAACTTATTACAAACAATCTTTATGAAATATTGTCAATTTTTAGAAAGTTCTTTAAAACCACCTTTATTTAATTCAATTTTAATAGTTAAAAACAATCAAAAAATATTTTATCAATAAATTTTATCTATATGTGTAATTTTATTGAAAACTTTATAACTAATTACTATTTTTACCAAAATTTAAATTAAAAATGAAAAGAGCCTTATTGATTTTAGGAATTGCATTTGCAATGATTTCTTGTAACAAGAACGAACAAAAAACAGAAAACTTTAAAACAGCATATATTGATACTGCCGAATTATTGAAAGAGTATGAAAAGTTTAAAGTAGAAGACGAAAAATTCAAAGTAAAATCTGAAGAAATGAGTCGTCCTTTAGAATCTAAATTCAGAGCTTTTGAAAATGAAGCTAAAGGTTTTCAAACAAACGCCAGAGTTAAAGGTCAAGCTTGGGCTCAACAAAAAGGAGCTGAATTACAACAAAGAGAGCAGCAATTAGGCATTGAGCAAAATGCTTTAATCCAACAATTACAATTAGAAGGTGCTCAATTAAGAGACTCTATTATTAAAGAAGTAAGAGAATACATTAAAGATTACGGTAAAAAAGAAGGTTACGATTATATTTATGGTACAGGTGATGCTGCAACTGTTTTATATTCAAAGGATTCTTATAACATTACTAAAGAAGTTTTAGAGAAATTAAATAAAGATTATTCTTCTAAATCAGGTAATGAGTCTAAGAAAGCTGAAGCTACTAAAGAAGAAGAAGAGAAAAAATAATTTTCTTTTATAACATATAAAAATCCAGCTTTTTGCTGGATTTTTTTTTGAAACCAATTCTCTATATTTGCAGAGTAAACTATACGCCTTATGGAATTTTTATCTGCCGAAGCTAATTATACACTACGATTTATTAATCAAACCAATAAATCTATCTTTTTAACAGGTAAAGCCGGTACCGGAAAAACCACTTTACTTAAAGAAATTATTGCAACAACACACAAAAATACTGTAGTTGTTGCTCCTACAGGTATTGCCGCACTTAATGCTGGTGGTGTTACCATTCATTCTATGTTTCAGCTTCCTTTTGCTGCTTTTATTCCTGACAATAAACAAGTTGCACAGTTTTCTGGTGTTATAAAATTCGAAAATAGAGATACATTGGGTCGTCATTTTAAAATGAACGCTACCAAAAGATCCATTATTCGAAACATGGAACTGCTTATTATTGATGAAGTTTCAATGCTTCGAGCAGATGTTTTAGATGCAATTGATTTCATGTTGAAGAAAGTACGACGAAACGAACGTGCTTTTGGCGGCGTTCAAGTTTTATTTATAGGAGATTTACTACAATTACCACCTGTTGTTAAAAATGAAGAATGGCAAATGTTGCGTAATTATTACAACGGAATGTTCTTTTTTCATTCGCATATTGTTCAGCAATATCCGCCATTGTATATTGAATTAGATAAAATTTTTCGTCAAACAGATACTGAATTTATTGATGTATTAAATAATTTACGTCATAATAAAATTACGACTTCAGATATTGCAATACTAAATCAATTTGTACAGCCTAATTTCGATTTAAAAAAGAACAAAGGGTATATTACGCTAACCACTCACAATGCAAAAGCAGATGCAATAAATGCCCAATCATTAGAAGATTTAAAAGAAAAGAAATTCACCTATTTACCAGAAGTTGTGGGCGATTTCCCCGATAAAATTTTTCCGCTCGATGAAAAATTGCATTTAAAAGTCGGCGCTCAGGTTATGTTTGTCAAAAACGATCTTAATTTTGATAAGCAGTTTTACAACGGAAAAATGGGTGTAATTAAATCGCTTTCGAGCAACGAAATTAGGGTTCATTTTCCAGAAGAAAAGAAAACCATTGAGGTTGAACGTTACGAATGGCAAAACATCAAATACAAACTTAACGAGAATACCAAAGAAGTTGAAGAAGAAGTGGTGGGAACTTTTGTGCACTACCCTATTAAATTGGCTTGGGCAATTACGGTTCATAAAAGTCAAGGTTTAACCTTTGACAAAGCTGCGCTTGATGTTTCGCAGGTTTTCGCGCCCGGACAAGCATATGTTGCTCTTTCTCGTTTACGTTCCTTAAAAGGGCTTATTTTATTATCTCCGTTGAACATGAACGGTGTTTCTAGCGATGAAGATGTGTTGAGTTATGCTGAAAACAAAGCTTCTGAAGACATTCTACAAGATGCATTGGTACAAGAAACCAATACGTTCTTGCTTCACACCTTGCTTAAAACGTTCGATTTCAAAGAGTTAATACAAGAATGGCGCAACCATCAATTCAGTTTTAAGGCGGAAGCCGAAAAATCGCCAAAATCAAAGCACCTCAATTGGGCCAAACAGCAATATGAAACGATTTCAAAAATAGAAGCGCCTTCGAGTAAATTTATGTCGCAATTGCATAAAATTTTTCATGAAAAAGAATTGAATGCTCCTTTTTTGCAAGAACGATGTGAAGCCGCATATGACTATTTTTTCAAAACCTTAGATCAAGTTGCCGAAGAATTATTGTTAAAGATTGAAGAAATAAAACGCACCAAAAAAGTAAAAGCGTTTTACGACGAATTAATGGTTTTAGAAGAAATGCAAATCAAAGCCATTTTACAATTGAAAAAGGCCAGATTACTGACACAAATCATCACGGAAGGAAAAGAAATTTCGAAGAAGAATCTGGTTTCAGATGAAATGAATGTCTATAAAATTAATAAATTGGTTGCTGTTGCCGAACGCTTTAGAACCGAACATGCCACTTTAATGGAAGATGACGACGATGATGTTTCGTATTATGAAGATCCAAAAAAGAAAAAGAAAAAAGAACCCAAAAAAGCAACTATTGAAATTACGTTAGAACTTTGGATGCAAGGGAATTCTATTTATGACATTGCGAAACAACGAAAATTAACGCCATCTACAATTTTTAGTCATTTTACTAAACTAATTCAAATGGAAACAGTTGAATTATCCGACATTTTACCAGAAGATAAAATCCTAGCTCTAGCAGCTGCTTTTAAAGATTTTAATGGCGAAAGTTTAGGCGAATTAAAAGAAAAACACGGCGATGCATTTTCTTGGGACGAACTTCGTTTGTTTAAAGCGAGTTTGGGGAGTTAAGGTTTAATAAAATATTCATCAAACCATTTAGTAATTACTCCAAATTCATTTATCAGGAAATAGTAAATACGTTTCTCCTTTTTGCTGTTATCAATAATTGTTACAATATTTTTATCATAAAAACACGTAGCAAATGAGACGTAAACAAATGATTTGTTTTTTTTCCACTTTTTTAAAATATCGAAAGTATTAGAATCAATATTTTTAATCTCATTTATACCACAATTATGAATACTAGCAGCTGTATCGTTTAATTTAAAATTAAGTTCGCTTAATGCGTTTTTACTCCATAAAGAGTAATTATTTTCTTTTAATTTTTTTAAAATTAAAACTTTACCATCATGTTTTTCTAATTTTAAAATAGAATCTTTATAAAAGTCAAAAACAATTTGTTCGTGACAAGTTTTGTTTTGTCCAAATAAGGAAAAAGAAAGAATTAAAAGTAATATCTTCATTATTAACTCAACATATAAACTGCTAAAACAGCAGGTACAAAGTAAATTACAATAGTACGTGCACCATCGTAATCTTTCGCAATACGTTGTCCAAATAATAAAAAGATAAGTGTTAAACACGATAAGTTAGCACCATAAAGCGCCATAACTGTAGAGTCTTTAGTTACTAAATTTATAATTCCAGAAATACACAATACACCAGAAAGTATTTCTAAAACTAAAATAATTAATAGCGACATAGGCACTTGGTTGGCAAAAATAGTTCCTGCAAAATGTTCTTTAAGCCAAGAAATATTTCCTTTCCAGTCTTTTATTTTATCATATCCAGATTGTAAAAAAGTTACGGAAAGTAACAACAAAATTAAAATTGAAGCTGCGTGTGTCATAATTATTGTTTTTTGTGAATTAATCGGGTTAGTTTTATCGATAAATCGGTTAAAATAATTTTACTATTTCCATTTCTTTCAATATGGTAAATAGCGGTTTCAAGTTCTTTAAAGATATCATTTATATTGCTTCCATCTACAAAAGGAGCAAATTTTTCTAAATCAAAATTGGAAACGGTTGGTTCAAAAAACACCAACTCTTTCGCTTGGTAATTCGCCATTAAAGCTTGTCTGAAAAAGTAAATGCAATAATTTAAAAACTGTTTTTGCACTTCTCTACCTAGACCTGATATTTTTTCGCTCCATTTTATTAAATCTAAAATAGCAGCTGCATTTCCTTTGGCTTTAAACGCACTTCGTATCCATTCAATAAACCATTCTTCAAACGGGTATTCGTCGGCATCTTTTTTTAAGATGTGCAATGCTTTATTATAATTCCCTTCGCTTTGGTGTGCGATTTTCAACGCTAAATTTTGGTCGCAGTTTTCACGTGAAACTAAATTTTCAGCAATAACACTTTCACTTATTCCTATAAAATCTAATACTTGGCAACGCGAAATAATGGTTTGCAATAAATCGTCTAAATGTTCGGTAATTAAAATGAAAACCGTTTTGTTTGGCGGTTCTTCTAATAATTTCAGCAACTTGTTTGAAGCGGCAGTATTCATTTTATCAGCCATCCAAATGATCATTACTTTGTAACCGCCTTCGTATGCTTTTAAAGAAAGTGCTTTGTTAATTTCACTTGCTTCATCTACTCCTATTTGACCTTGCTTTTTTTCGACTCCAATTTTCTTGTACCAATCAAATAAACTTCCGTACGGATTTTCATGTAAAAACTCTCTCCAAGGTGTTAAGAAATAAGCACTAACCGGATGTTTTTTTACATCTTCATTAGTTGCAACTGGAAAAACAAAATGCAAATCAGGATGTGAAAAATGTTCGAACTTTATATTACAAGTTTCGTTTCCATTGGTGTTTTCAAGATCAATGTTTCCGCACAAAATATATTGCGCATAAGCAATTGCCATCGATAACGTTCCGCTACCTTCCGGACCTACAAAGAGTTGCGCATGCGGAATTCGTCCAGCAGTTGCACTTTTTGTCAAATGATTTTTTATATGGTCTTGTCCTAGAATGTCTTTAAAAAGCATAGCACAAACCTAATTGAAATAATTATTTTTCACTTCATAAAAGTAAAAAAATATTAATTTAAATAGAAACACATTCGGTAACTTCTGCAGAAAAAGAATTATAACATAATTTTATACCAATTTAAAACTCAAAATTTTATATTTGTCTACTTCAAAACGAAAATCAAATTATGAAAACACTAAACGATTTTAATTTTAATAATAAAAAAGCAATAATTAGAGTAGATTTTAATGTGCCTTTAGACGAAAATTTTAAGGTAACAGATAATACTAGAATTGAAGCGGCTAAGCCAACTATTGATAAAATTATTAACGAAGGCGGAAGTGTTATTTTAATGAGTCACCTGGGAAGACCAAAAGGTGTTGAAGGCAACTATTCGTTAAAGCACATTCTTGCAGAAACTGAAAAAGTTTTAGGAAGAAATGTAAAATTTGCAAATGATTGTATTGGAAATGAAGCGGTTGAATTAGCTGCAAATTTAAAAGCAGGTGAAATTTTATTGCTTGAAAACTTACGTTTCTATGCAGAAGAAGAAAAAGGAGATGTAGCATTTGCACAAAAATTAGCTAATTTAGGTGATATTTATGTAAACGATGCATTTGGAACAGCACATAGAGCGCATGCTTCAACAACCATTATTGCTCAGTTTTTTACAGGCAAAAAATGTTTTGGAAATTTATTAGCGAAGGAAATCTTAAGCATTGAAAAAGTACTTAAAGATTCTGAAAAACCAGTAACAGCAATTCTAGGAGGTTCTAAAGTATCTTCAAAAATCACGGTAATTGAAAACATATTAGACAAAGTAAACCACATGATTATTGGAGGTGGAATGACGTTTACGTTCATCAAAGCTTTAGGTGGAAAAATTGGAAATTCTATTTGTGAAGACGATAAATTAGAATTAGCAATTGAAATTCTTAAAAAAGCGAAAGAAAAAGGAGTTCAAATTCATTTACCAGTTGATGTTGTTGCTGCAGATGCTTTTTCAAACGATGCAAATACACAAATTGTCGATGTAAAACAAATTCCTGACGGTTGGCAAGGATTAGATTCTGGACCAAAATCGTTAGAAATCATAAAACGCATCATTTTAGATTCAAAAACAATTCTTTGGAACGGTCCATTAGGTGTTTTTGAAATGGAATCTTTTGCAAACGGAACAATCTCTTTAGGAGATTATATTGCTGAATCTACTCAAAACGGAGCTTTCTCGCTTGTAGGTGGAGGCGACAGCGTTGCAGCGGTTAAACAATTTGGTTTTGAATCAAAAATGAGTTACGTTTCAACTGGTGGTGGAGCTATGTTGGAAATGTTAGAAGGAAAAACTTTGCCTGGAATAGCGGCAATTTTAAATGATTAAATACTAAAAAAAGTATTCTGTTATGTTTAATGCCCCAAACCTAAAAAGAATAAAATGAAAAAAATTAAAATAGTTACGCTAACACTTTTACTTACTTTTATGGGTTTTGCCCAAGAAAGTGCACAAAGTGAAGTTTCTCTAGAATTACCCAAAGTATCTTATATAGATTCTCTAAAAGCAACTTTTATCAACCACAGCACAAGCAATTGTATTGATGAACGTTGGTTAGAAGAACTTTCAAATGACGATTTATACGAAACAATGTTTTCTGACATTAATGATGTAGATATTGATTTGGCTGTAGATTATGAATTATCAACAGATTTATTGAAGAAAAGACTGAAAAAACTTGACGCTAAAACACCTTTTGTTATCGATTATAATCCAGCATTAGAAAATGTAATTAAATCGTATTTAAAAAACAGAAAAGGAAGTTTTGAACGTTTAATGGCAATTTCAGAATATTATTTTCCAATGTTTGAAGAGCATTTGTCAAAATACGATGTTCCATTAGAAATTAAATATTTAGCCATTGTAGAATCGGCATTGAACCCAAAAGCAAAATCAAGAGTTGGAGCTTCAGGTTTATGGCAATTTATGTATCCTACAGGAAAACAATTTAATCTTGAGGTTACTTCTTATGTAGATGAGCGCTTCGATCCTTTACAAGCTACAGATGCAGCGTGTCAATATTTGTCAAGTTTGTATCAAATTTTTGGCGACTGGAGTTTGGTTTTAGCGTCTTATAATGCAGGACCAGGAAATGTTTCTAAAGCTATTCGTCGTTCGGGCGGAAGCCAAAACTATTGGAACATTAGAAGAAATCTTCCACGTGAAACAGCCAATTACGTTCCAGCATTTTTAGCAACACTTTACATTTACGAATTTCAAAAAGAACACGGTTTACAACCTAAAAAAGCACCTGTAACTTATTTTGAAACCGATACAATAAGAGTAAAAAAGCAACTTAATTTCCAACAAGTTTCTGATTTGTTAGATATTTCAGTAGAACAAATTAAATTTTTAAACCCTATTTATAAGTTAGATATTATTCCATATAACGAAGATAAACCACGTTTTTTAAGGCTTCCAAAAAATAAATTAGGCGTTTTTGTTTCTAATGAAGAGAAAATTTATGCATATGTAGATTATATCGACGCAAAGAAAGAACAACCTAGTTATGTTACTGCATCAAGAACATCTTCTAGTAGTTCAAATGATTCTAACACTAGTGTTCAATATCATAAAATAAGACGTGGTGAAAGCCTTGGACTTATTGCAGATAAATACAATGTTTCAATTAGTTCATTGAGAAAATGGAACCACATAAGAGGAAATAACATTCAAGCAGGAAAAAATTTAAAAATTTATTCTTCAACAAAAGCTACAAGTTCTTCATCAAGAAACACTAGTAATAGTGGGGCTTATACAGTTAAATCGGGAGACTCACTTTATACAATTGCTAAAAAATTTCCAGGTGTTTCTGCAGACAACTTAAAAGAATGGAACGATATTAGTGGTAATAGTATTCGACCAGGAATGAAATTAAAAATTAAAGGTTAAAAAACAATAAATATCTCCATATGAAAAAGATTTTATTATTAATTGTAAGTGTTGTGTTTTTTGGTTCTTGTAAAGAATCAGATGCAGATAAAAATGCGATTTTACCAGAATCAAACGCAAAAATTAATAACGTTTCTATTATTGTAGATGAAAGCTTATGGGCTGGAGAATTAGGCGATACCATTCGTAAAAAATTTGCAGCACCAGTTGATGGTTTACCTCAAGAAGAACCATTATTCACATTGAACCAATATCCTTCTAAAATTTTTGAAGGTTTTGTAAGAAAGAGCAGAAACATAGTAATTGTACAAAAATCTGATAAAACAGGATACAGCCATCAAGTAAATCAATTTGCAAAACCACAACAAGTATTTTATGTTTTTGGGAAAAGCAATGAAGATATTTTAAAAATTTTAGAACAAAAATCAGCTGAAATAATTTCAAAAATTAAAGCGGGAGACATTATTGAAAACCAAATTCGATTAAAGAAATCGATAGTTAGCGATAAGAAAGTTCGTAATAAATTTGGTGTTGGGCTAACTCTTGGTTATGGTTATAAATACGATATGATTGAAGAAAATTTTCTTTGGATAAGAAAACAATTCAATAATGGAGCTAGTTATAACAGTATTTTGGTTTATGAAGTTCCATTTGAAACTATTGAAAAAGACAATAACATTGTAAATAACATTGTCCAAATGCGCGATTCTATTGGAAAAGAATTCATCCACGGAGTATTGCCAAATACATGGATGATTACAGAACCGGCATATGCACCCTATTTGTTTGAAACGACAGTTGCAGGAAAAAAAGCATATTTAACAAAAGGAACTTGGGATTTGAAAAATGATTTCATGGCCGGACCATTTGTTAACTACGCAATAAAAGACGAAAAGAATAACCGTTATTTAATTCTAGAAGGCTTTACCTTTCACCCTTCAAAATCGAAAAGAGATTTAGTATTTGAATTGGAAGCAATCATACAATCGGTTAAGTTTTTAAAATAATTTAATTTCAATATGCTTCAATTTAAAATAAAGCGATTTAACAAACTTTCTACACAAGAGCTATATGAATTACTTCAGTTGCGCTCTGAGGTGTTTGTAGTAGAGCAAGATTGCGTATATCAAGATGTTGATGGTAAAGATCAGAAAGCTTTACATGTTTTAGGGTATTACCAAGATAACTTGGCAGCTTACACACGTATTTTTAACAAAGGCTATTATTTTGACGAAGCTTCTATAGGAAGAGTTGTAGTAAGTGGAAAATACCGTGATTTAAAATTTGGACACGATTTAATGCGTGTTTCAATTGAAGCCGTTAAAGAACACTATAATGAAACAGCAATCACCATTTCGGCACAAGAATATTTAAAGAAGTTTTATGAAAGCCATGGTTTTGTACAAACCAGCGAAATGTATTTAGAAGACGATATTCCGCATATTCAAATGAAGAGGAATTAAGGTTTTTTGGCTTGAATTCAAGACAATGGATGTGTAATTAGAACTCTTTATTAAGTTTTTAGAGTCTCGAGTACAAAGTGCGAACTTGGGGTATAAATTGAGGCTAAACTCTGTTGCAAGTAGTTATTTTTATCTTTTTCTATTTTTCAATTCTATATATTTTTCTCTGTTGAATTGATTATAATCTTCAATTTCTATATTCCCATTTTTTAAATAAAAATAAATTGAGTCAGAATTTTTTGATTTTGAAATAGAATCTCCAACTGTTATTTTTGTATATAGTTCATTTGATATAATTACTTTAAAATAATTTTTTAAAAACACATATCGAGATGCTCTTGGGTAATTCCCATCTTTTTTCTTTTCAATAACAAGACCTGTAATTTCTTTATTTCGTATTCTTTCGTATTCTTTTTTTACAATATTAATATCATTGTTTTGATGATTAACATAAAGAAAAGCAAAGACTAGTAATGGAAGTGTTATGATAAAAAAGATTTTATAAATTATATTACTTGTTTCTTTCAATTCTATTTTCTTAAATCTTAGTAATCACAAGCTCTACTCTACGGTCTAATAAAGGTCCTTTTCCAAGCGGCTGCACATTTCCATAGCCTTTATAAGTCATTCTTTTTTTGCTGATTTTTCTAAAACCTAAATAGGTATAAACCGAAAGCGCCCTGTTAGTAGATAGTTCTCTTTTTCTTGTTTCTCTATCTATTGCTTCTTTATGATATGTAGGCGTACAACACACATGTCCTTGAACTTCAAACTCAATGTTTTTATAACGGTACAGTAATTTAGCAACGCGTTCTAATTCTTTTTTAGCTTTATAAGTAAGTTTGCTGCTTCCTCTTTCAAATAATAACTTGTCTAAGTAAATTCTATCACCTACTACTGGGTTTTTAGGAACAGTACTGTAAACACCAGGAATTTTTAAATCTTCAATAATAACAGCTTTGTAGTTTACCACAACATCAACTCTTCTGTTTTTTGAACGGGCTTCAGGGATGTTGGTTTCTAAATCGTCGTCAATTAAAATTTTCCCTTTTCCTTCAAGGGTAATAATAATTTTACTTTTTATGCCTTTGCTTACTAATTTATCTTTAACTGTATTGGCTCTTTTTGTTGATAAATCAAAATTATAAGCGTCTTTTCCTCTGTCATCACAATATCCAAAAATTTCAATGGTTTCAACATTTGAAGTGTCAATTTTTTGGACAAACTTGATAACAGCATCCGCTTGTTCGTTTTTTAAATTGTATTTGTCAAATTGAAAATATATTGAGTGTACTTCTTCTTCTTGTGCAAATGCACCAAAGAAAAATAGACTAAATAATAGGGCTAAAATTCTATGCATGTTATTTTTTTAATATTTTTTTATATTCTAATTCGTTATTTAAAATGTTTTTTGCTTTATTAATTTCGGTGTTGTTTTGTGTGTAATTTAAGTACAAACCATCACGGTATTGAAAACGAATAATCAGCTCATCGTAAAGTAATTTAATAATTTCTTTTTTATGGGCAATAATTTCTTCGTTCATGCTTTTTTCTATTGCAGCCTGTAAAAGAGCGTATTCTTTACTTATTCCACTTTCTATTTTCTCTTTTATAGCTGTTTCTAACACCTTTTTCAAAGCCAAACTGGTTTCTGTAGCGAAATTATATTTGTCTTGTTTTAAAAACTGTTTAAATGCATTAAAATCGTTTTCGCTAATGCTATTTGGTAATCCAGTATTTGAATAATTATAATATAATTGGGTTGCAAAGTCAAAAACAGCATCGTTTTTAATCAAATCTTCTGTTATGGCACTAAGTTTTGTTTCTTCAATAATAACATCAGGTAAAATTCCTCCTCCATCGTAAACCGTTCTTCCGCCTTTGGTTTTAAACTCATTAAAATCGCCTTGCTTGATTTTTATAGCTTTTCCGTTGGCATCTTTTCTAGTATAATCTAACGCTTGAATGCATCTGCCAGAAGGAGTAAAATACCTTGAAATAGTTACTTTTACTTGCGTTCCGTATGAAAGATTTAGTGGTCGTTGCACTAATCCTTTTCCAAAGCTTCTATTTCCTACTACAACTGCTCTGTCTAGATCTTGCAAAGCGCCAGCAACAATTTCAGAAGCAGAAGCACTTTTTCCATCTACTAAAATAGTTAACGGAATTTCTAAATCTACAGGTTCGTAGTTGGTTTTATAAGTGTTATTGTGTTTTACGTTTTTAGACTTTGTAGTAACAATAACTTCATTTTTAGGCACAAAAAGGTTGCAAATGTTTACAGCTTCGTGTAACAATCCGCCCGGATTTGCTCTTAAATCTAAAATAATTTTAGTTGCTCCTTTACTTTTTAAATCTAAAAGAGCTGCTTTGGTTTCTTTACTAGCAGTTTCGGTAAACTTACTTAAAACAATATAACCCGTTGAGTTGTCAATTAATGAAAAATAAGGAACTGCTTTAATATCAACTTCATCTAAAATAATCGCAATCGCTTGTTTTTTATTTTGACGAATAATTTCTAAATTTACTTTTGTGTTTTTTGCTCCTCTTAAAAGTTGTGAAGCGTCTTCTTTATAATCTTTAAGGTTAATGTCGCCAATTTGTACAATTTCATCACCTGCTTTTAAGCCCGCTTTATCTGCCGGGAAACCTTTGTAAATTTCTTTTATAAAAACGCGACCTTCTTTTCGGTTAACCATTGCGCCAATTCCTGTGTATTCTCCCGTGGTGTTTATTTTAAACTTTAAAACATCTTGTTCATTAAAAAAAACAGTGTAAGGATCAAGCTCAATCAACATGTTTTTAATGGCATTATCCATTAATTCACCCGGATTGGTTTCGTCTACATAGTTTTGATTTACGGTTTTAAACAAATTGGTAAAAATTTCAATTTGTTTAGCAATTTCAAAAAAGTCGTTTCTAAAACTTACCCCTACAAATAGAAATGTTAAGGCAAAAATGGGAATCAATATTTTTTTATGAAGAATAGATTTCATTTCTTTTGGATAAGTTTAGTTCACGAATTTAATTATAAAACGTCAAAAATTAAACCAAAAATGATTATTCTTTTATTTTTTTAGTAAATTTTTCAAAAAGCTGAATGCTTTTCTCATTAATTTCTTGATACGAAAGCACTTCTTTTGATTGATAGAAAAACATAAAAGCCATTGGTTTATCTACACATTCCGAAATAATATTTTTGTTTAATCGATAACATTCTCTAAGCACTCTTTTTAAGCGATTTCTATCGACTGCATTTTTGAAATATTTTTTAGAAACGGAAACACCAAACTTTACAAGTTCTTCATTTTCTAATGAATTTTCAACATATACTAAACGCAATGGATATTTAGAAACAGATTGCCCTTCAGAAAAAAGAAGTTCAATCGATTTTTTGCTTTTTAATTTTTCGTTTTTAGGATAAGTATATGCCATAGGGCAAAGATATAGTAAAGTTTAACTTATCGAAACCTCATTTTCTCTTTCTTCGTCAGAAATCATGAATTTATAAAAAGTAAAATTTGAAATTCCAAACAGAATAATGGTTAGTGTTCTTAATTCTAGAGCTTCTAAATAATATTGATGCAAGAAGAATATTCCTATTTGAATAACAAATAAAATAGATGAAATTAACAACCAAAAATTTTTGTTTTCATCTTCAAAAAGGTAGTTGTAAAGAGCAATGCCACCTATAAATGAAGTTAACAGCCCATTTAATATCCAAAGATAAATTTCGGCATTTAAAAATTCGTTTATTAGTAAAATAAAATAAGAATATATGAACAAAAACGGGATTGATGCTAATGATAATGCAAACCAATTTTTATTTTTAACACTTTTATAAACGAGTAAGAAGATTAAAAACCTGTATATAAGTGAAACAATAGAGCCGTATAACGATCGTTCGGGCGTGCTTTCTAAAAACATGATATAAGCAAAAAAGAATAAAACTAGAGCGCTTAAATAAATAATGTTTTTCGTGTGTGAATGAAGCCAGTAAATAAATATTAATAGGGGTATTCTTGAACCTCCAACTATACGGTTTAATATAGGGTGTTCAGCAAAGTCGAAAATAGAAAATACTACAATTACTATGAAGTAAATAATAGTAAGAATTAAAACAGAGTTAGGGCTGTTTAATGTTTTCATTTATACTTGGTTAGCAGCAAAAATATTGTTCAAAAATAAAAAAACGAACCATATAATGATTCGTTTTTTTGTTTTATTTTAAAGAAGGTTATTTTTTTTCAAAAACATTGTTTGTTAAATCAACATCAGCCATTAAACCACTTGGGTCAATTACAATTGCTTTTATTGATGCTTTTGCTTTAGAAATATCAAAACTAAACGTTGGGCTTGACCAATCCCAACCTTTTAAAACCGTTCTGTTTATAGAATATGAATTTGGTTTTTCCCAACGCATTAAAGTATTAGGAATGTAAAATATTTCATTTGTTCCGTCTTCATAAACAACAAGAAGATCTATTGGCATTGGCATTCTTCCAATTCTTTCTAGTGTTACTTTTGTGTTTTTATCAGCTTCAGCAACATCTTTAACAGCATAGTCAATTGTGTTAGTGGTTTGGGTCCAATCTACTAAATACCAATCTAAATTTGCTCCAGATACTTTTTCTGCCGAACGCTTGATATCATTAGGCGTTGGATGCGTTAATTTATAATCTGAATAATAACGTTTTAACGTTTTCATTAAATTTTCAGTTCCAATAACATAGCCTAATTGTGCTAAAAATATTTCTCCTTTACTATAAGCAGAAATTCCATACGCCATGTTAATATCATATCTATCAGCATGTGTTGATAGCGGCTGCTCTTTCCCTGTTTTTACTAAATACCTATAATTGTTATAAGCACTTTCAAACGGATTGTCAACTTTTTCTTTTCCAGGTAAAACAGTTTCCATTGCTAAATCTGAAATGAATGAAGTAAATCCTTCGTCCATCCATTCGTGTTTAGATTCATTTGAGGCTAAAACAAACTGAAACCATGAATGTGCAAATTCATGAGCTGTAACACCTACTAAACTTCCGAAGCTCCTATTTCCAGTAATTAGCGTACACATTCCGTATTCCATTCCACCATCTCCTCCTTGAATAATTGAATATTGTTTGTATGGATATTCGCCAACATTTTTGTTGAAAAAATCTAATAATTCAGCTGTTTTAGGTTGAAGTTTCTTCCAATTTTCTAAGTTTTCAGCTTTATTTTTATATAAGAAATGAAGCTCAACATTGTTTGGGCCTATAATCATATCATGAATGTACTCGTTGTCTGCACCCCAAGTAAAATCGTGTACATTTGGAGCAACAAAATGCCAAGTTAGTGTTTTGGTTCTCCTATTATGTTTAACCTCAACACCTTTGTCTTCATAACCATGTCCAATTTCATTTTTGTTTTGTAAATATCCAGTTCCACCAACTGTATAATTTTTATCGATTGTTAGTTTTACGTCAAAATTTCCCCAAACACCATGAAATTCTCTTCCAATATAGGGATCAGCATGCCAACCTTCAAAATCATATTCAGCTAATTTTGGATACCATTGTGTCATTGAAAGTGCAACACCTTCTTCTGAATTTCTACCAGATCTTCTTACTTGTAATGGAACTTGCCCTTCAAAATCAAGCGTAAAAGTTGTTTTTTGTTGAGGTAAAATGGGTTCGTTTAAAGTTACCTCTAAAACGGTTCCAACTACTTTTGTCTTTGCTACTGCACCATTTTGTTTGAAGTTTTTAATTTTTAAAAAACCAATTTCATCAGGCTTTAAAGTACTAATTCTACTTTCTTTAACGTCTTTCCCCCCTTGTTTAAATGATCTTACCATTCGTTTATCTGGATCTGAAATTGTTTGTAAACGAACATCCATTTCACTACCAGGCTGAAAAGCGTTGTTGTAAAGGTGATAAAACACTTTGTTTAATGTGTCAGAAGAATTATTGGTGTAAACCAACTCTTGACTTCCGTTGTATTGATAATTTTTCACATCCATTTTCACATCCATTTTATAATCGACGTGTTGTTGCCAATAACCTGGATTAGGATTGTTTTGAGCAAACCCAATAAATGTAAAAAGAGATAAAATAAATATTTTTTTCATGTGTAGGTATTTGTTTAAAAAAACCACAAAGTCATTTTAAAAAACGGCTTTGTGGTTTAGAATATTAAATATTGAAAACTTTATTATTTCGACATTTTTTCTGCCATTAATAATGCATTATAAGCATTTACAATTTTACCGGTTTTAGAAGCATCAGCAAAGTTTACTTTGTGTTTGTCTTCTCCTACAGTAACTGTATTTTTTAACGGCGTTCCGCTTTCCATAATAATTTGTTTCACTTGTGAAGCACTTAATTTTGGATAGTAAGAACGAATTAATGCAGCAACACCTGCAACATTTGGCGAAGCCATTGATGTTCCTCCTAAGTATTCATAAGTTTGGTCTGGAGTTGTAGCATAAATTTGAACTCCTGGAGCATAAATATCTACATTTTTCTTACCGTAGTTAGAAAAACCTGCAACCATTTTAGTACCATATTCTGGAGCCAATGCACCAATGATTAATACGTTATTTGAAACTTCAGGAGCTCCATCATAAGAATCAGAAGGATATTTGTTTTCAACATCTAAATCTTTAGAGTCGTTTCCTGCAGCAAAAATTACCAAAACATCTTTTGATGCAGCATATTTTAATGCTTCTATAACCCATTCTTTATTTGGAGAATAATACTTTCCAAAAGAACCATTAATCACTTTTGCTCCATTATCTACAGCATAACGAATTCCTAAAGCAATATCTTTGTCGTATTCATCTCCGTTTGGAACAGCTCTTACAGCCATAATTTTTACATTAGTAGCAACACCGTCTCCACCTTTTCCATTTCCTCTTACTTGAGCAACAATACCTGCAACATGTGTTCCATGTTTAGCATCTTTCGCTACTGGACCAATTACGTTATTGTTTCCGTATTTTGTATCGTTAATATCATTTGGGTTATCTCCTACAATTTTACGACCGTCAAAATCAACATTTAAGTTGTAGTTTAATTGACCGTAAACATAATCAACCCCACCTTGAATTCTCTTGTCGAAAGCTTCTTTAGACTGCCCCGAAAGAATTTGAGTAAACATTCCTTTGTGTTGAAGTATTGTTTCGTCAGTTGTTTCAATTCCTTTAACATCGTCTAAATTGAAATTATCTTTTTTCAAATATGCTTTTAATGCTTTGTCCGCATTAACAATCATGTCAATTTGCTGTTTTGTTTGCATGATTCCAGCTAACTCTTCTTCTAATTGAGCTTTTGCTTTATCATAGTTTGGTGTTCCAGGACCTTTTTTAACAATACGAGTCATTTCTAACTGCTCATCATTACTATCTCCTAAGAAGTTCCAACCATTAATGTCGTCAATGTAACCATTGTTATCATCGTCTTTACCATTGTTAGCTATTTCTTTTGGGTTGCTCCAAATTACACCTTGTAAATCTTCATGTCTAATATCTACTCCAGAATCTACAATACCAACAACAACTGTTGATCCTTTTTTCCCCTTTAATAATTCAGTATAAGCTTTATCAACACTCATTCCAGGAACAGTGTCCTTAACTAAATCTAAATGACTCCATCTTTTAAGGTCATTCTCAACTAAAGGAGTTATTTTTAATGATAAATTGTCGATGTTTTCTACTGGTGTAGAAACCATGGTTTTAGCACCACCACAACTTGCTAAAGCGAACGCTAAAGCAGCAGTTAAGTACAAAGGTTTAAAAGTTCTCATTTGTATAATTTTATGGTTATAAATATTTATATATGTCAAAAATCTGCTTATTTTGTTACAAAATAGCTTTTCTTAACTTTATTTTAAGATTTCATTACAATGAAATACATCTTTTAATCGAACACCTTTTTCGGTATGTTGTACGGTTATTATTTGGTTGTGTGCATCGTGCTCTAACCATAAATAATAGTTATTGTCTGCAGCAGCTTTTAAAAAAATATCTTTTTCATCCATTGATAATAAAGGCCTAGTGTCGTATCCTGTCACATAAGGAATCGGTATATGGCCTGCAGTTGGCAACATGTCAGCACAAAAAACTATAGTCTTCCCATTATATTCAATATGAGGCAACATTTGTTTTTCGGTATGTCCATCTGCGTAAAAGATACTAAAGCCTAATTCTTTTAAAAAACCAAAATTCCCATTAGGTTTTTCAATAAAATTCAATTGGCCACTTTCTTGCATTGGAATAATGTTTTCGCGTAAAAAAGAAGCTTTTTCTCTTACGTTTGGTTTGGTTGCCCATTCCCAATGATTTTTATTGGTCCAAAATTTAGCATTTTTAAAAGCAACTTCGTATCCTGTTCTGTCCTTGTTCCAAATTACACTTCCTCCACAATGGTCAAAATGCAAATGCGTCATAAAAACATCGGTTATATCATCTCTATGAAAACCAGCATTTTTTAAAGATTGGTCTATATTAAAACCTCCAAATTGGTAATAATAGCCAAAAAACTTTTCAGATTGTTTATTCCCCATTCCATTATCGATTAATATTAATCGATTACCATCTTCAATAAGTAAACAGCGAGCAGCTATATCTATTAAGTTGTTATTGTCTGCCGGGTTAGTTCTATTCCAAATAGCTTTTGGTACAACACCAAACATTGCACCTCCGTCTAATTTAAAATTTCCCGCTTCAATAGAATGTAAGTTCATTTTACAAATTTGGATGCAAAATACAATTTTTTGATGATTTTCGAATGAAAAAAGGCATAAACTAAAACTATAGAGCCATAAGTTATAAAAATGTTATTCTTTGAGGAAAAAAGCATATTATACCTTATATTTGCAGTTAATTTAGACAAAATCAAAATAACAAATGATTAAAGTTTCTGATGATGCAAGTAAAAGAATCGTTGCAATGATGCAAGATGACGGTTTTGATGCAACTAAAGATTACGTTAGAGTTGGCGTAAAAAGTGGTGGTTGTTCAGGCTTGTCTTACGATTTAAAGTTTGACAAGGAGTTAGGGGAGAACGATAAGATTTTTGAAGATAATGGAGTTATAATTGCAGTTGAAAAGAAAAGTTTTCTTTATCTGGCAGGAACTATTTTAGAGTTTTCTGGAGGATTAAATGGAAAAGGATTTGTATTTAATAATCCAAACGCACAAAGAACTTGTGGTTGTGGAGAAAGTTTTTCACTTTAAAACAAAGAAATGTCAAAATATACCGAAGACGACTTAAAAGTCGAATTAGAAAATAAAGAATACGAATACGGATTTTATACTGAATTAGAGTCTGAGACTTTCCCTATTGGTTTAAATGAAGAAATAGTAAGAGCCATTTCATTGAAGAAAGAAGAACCAGAATGGATGACAGAATGGAGGCTTGAATCTTTTAAAATTTGGAAAGAAATGGTGGAGCCAGAATGGGCAAATGTTCATTATACAAAACCAGATTTTCAGGCAATATCTTATTATTCTGCGCCTAAGGCGGTTGACCCAAATAAAACGTTGGACGATGTTGACCCAGAGCTTTTAGAAATGTACAAAAAGTTAGGAATTTCTGTTGATGAACAAAAGAAAATGAATAATGTAGCAATGGATATTGTGGTCGATTCAGTTTCTGTAGCTACTACATTTAAAAAAACCTTAGGAGAAAAAGGAATTATTTTCATGAGTATTTCCGAAGCAATAAAAGAACATCCAGAGTTAGTTCGTAAATATTTAGGAACAATTGTCCCGCAAAAAGATAATTTTTACGCAGCTTTAAACTCTGCTGTTTTCTCTGATGGAAGTTTCTGTTATATTCCAAAAGGTGTTCGTTGCCCAATGGAACTTTCTACTTATTTTAGAATTAACCAAGGAGGAACGGGTCAGTTCGAAAGAACATTACTAATTGCTGATGAAGACAGTTATGTTTCTTATTTAGAAGGATGTACCGCTCCAAGTCGTGATGAAAATCAATTACACGCTGCTGTTGTAGAATTAATTGCATTAGACGGAGCTGAAATTAAATATTCAACTGTTCAAAACTGGTACCCTGGAAGTAAAGAAGGTAAAGGTGGTGTTTTTAACTTTGTAACAAAAAGAGGATTGTGCGAGAAAAACGCAAAAATTTCTTGGACACAAGTAGAAACAGGTTCAGCAGTAACTTGGAAATATCCATCTTGTATATTAAAAGGAGATAATTCAATTGGAGAATTTTATTCAATTGCAGTAACTAATAATTACCAACAAGCAGATACTGGAACAAAAATGATTCACTTAGGAAAAAACACTAGGTCAACCATTATTTCTAAAGGAATTTCTGCAGGTAAATCTCAAAACAGTTATAGAGGATTAGTGCAAATTTCTGCAAGAGCAGAAAATGCAAGAAACTTTTCACAATGTGATTCTTTGTTAATGGGTAACAATTGTGGAGCACATACTTTTCCATACATTGAAAGTAAAAACACATCCGCAATAATTGAACATGAAGCTACAACTTCAAAAATTGGTGAAGACCAAGTTTTTTATTGTAACCAACGTGGAATACCAACAGAGAAAGCAATTGCATTAATTGTAAATGGTTTCAGTAAAGAGGTATTGAATAAGTTACCAATGGAATTTGCAGTCGAAGCACAAAAATTATTAGAAATCTCATTAGAAGGTTCAGTAGGATAGTCAATTATAAAACAAATACATTCATAAAATGTTAAGCATTAAGAATTTACACGCATCAGTAGAAGATAAAGAAATATTAAAAGGAATCAACCTTGAAGTTAAAGCAGGAGAAGTACATGCGATTATGGGGCCAAACGGTGCCGGAAAATCAACATTAGCTTCTATTGTTGCAGGGAATGAATACTATGAAGTTTCAAAAGGAGAAATTTTATTAGAAGGAGAAGATTTATCTGAATTAGCTCCAGAAGAAAGAGCACATAAAGGTGTATTCTTGTCGTTTCAATATCCAGTTGAAATTCCAGGTGTTTCTGTAACTAACTTCATCAAAACAGCAATTAACGAAAGCAGAAAAGCTAAAGGTTTAGGCGATATGCCAGCTAATGAAATGCTGAAATTAATTCGTGAAAAAGCTGAATTGCTTGAAATTGATCGTAAATTTTTATCTCGTTCGTTAAACGAAGGTTTTTCGGGCGGAGAAAAAAAACGTAACGAAATCTTTCAAATGGCAATGTTAGAACCAAAACTTGCAATTTTAGACGAAACCGATTCTGGTTTAGATATCGATGCGCTTAGAATTGTTGCTAATGGAGTTAATAAATTAAAAAGTAAAGATAATGCAGTTGTAGTAATTACACATTATCAAAGACTTTTAGAATATATCGTTCCAGATTTTGTTCATGTATTAATGGATGGAAAAATTGTAAAATCAGGAGGAAAAGAATTAGCACTTGAGCTTGAAGAAAGAGGTTACGATTGGATAAAAGCAGAGATGAAGTAAACAAATTTGTCCTTTTGAAAAAGTTGGTATTTCACTCAGAAATTTACCGCTTATCAGAATGATAATAAGTCAAAAAAAATGGAATTAAAAGAAAAATTGATATCGTCTTTCATGGCATTTGAAGAAAAAATTGATACTTCTTCATCGCTACATGATGTGCGATCTGCAGCTATAAAAAACTTCGAAGACAAAGGTTTTCCTACTAAAAAAGAAGAAGCTTGGAAATACACTTCTTTAAATGCAATTTTAAAGAATGATTTTTCAGTTTTCCCCAAAAAAGAAAATGCAATTGAATTTGCAACAGTAAAAAAATACTTTTTACACGATGTAGACACTTATAAAGTAGTGTTTGTAGATGGTATTTTTTCATCTTTCTTATCTTCAACAACGCATGATGGATTAGATGTATGCTTAATGTCATCGGCATTGAATAAGCCAAAATATAAGATGGTTATTGATGAATATTTCAATAATATTGCAAGCAAAGACGAAAGCTTAACAACATTAAATACTGCTTTTGCAAAAGAAGGCGCTTACATAAACGTTCCTAAAAGTAAAGTGGTTGAAAAACCAATTGAAATTATTTATTTTTCAACAGGAAATGAAGCTGCTTTAATGGTTCAACCAAGAAATTTAGTTATTGTGGGTGAAAATGCACATGTACAAATTATTGAACGTCATCAAAGTTTAAATAGCAATCCAGTTTTAACCAATTCGGTAACTGAGATTTTTGCTCAAAAAAGAGCGATTGTAGATTACTATAAAATTCAAAATGATGCGCAAACTGCTAATTTAATAGACAATACTTACATTGCTCAAAAGCAAGAAAGTAGAGTAGCGGTACATACTTTTTCATTTGGTGGAAATATTACGCGTAATAATTTAAATTTCTACCATCAAGGTGAACGAATAGATTCTACATTAAAAGGAATTACTATTATTGGCGACAAGCAACATGTGGATCATCATACATTAGTGCAACACGCAACACCAAATTGCGAAAGTCACCAAAACTATAAAACTATTTTAAGCGACAGTTCTACAGGGGTTTTTAATGGAAAAATCTATGTAGAAAGAGAAGCGCAAAAAACAAACGCTTTTCAGCAAAACAACAATATTCTTTTAAGTGACAAAGCATCTATTAATGCAAAACCTCAATTGGAAATTTTTGCTGATGATGTTAAATGTTCGCACGGATGTACAATTGGTCAGTTAGATGAAAGCGCAATGTTTTATATGCAACAACGTGGAATTCCTAAAAAAGAAGCACGTGCATTACTAATGTACGCTTTTTCAAATGAAGTAATTGAAAGTATTAAAATACCGGAACTTAAACAACGTATTACAAAAATTATTGCAACCAAATTAGGCGTAAACCTTGGTTTCGATTTGTAATAGTTAAGTTACATAAAAATATAAAAACCGCTTTTTGAGCGGTTTTTTGTTTTTAAAAACATAATCCATAAACTTTTAGTATTTTTGAGCATAATACTTTCGTTTTATGATAGATAAACCCAGTTTCCTAACTTCAAAATTATTTGAGAAAGATTTTATTTCCAAAGAACAATTTGACGACTTTAAAGAATATAAAGCAAAGAATATTTTTTCTTTAAATACCGAGTTATTGTTCTTAATGTATGCTTCGGTTTTGCTTTTTACTTCTGGAATAGGGGTTTTAGTCTATCAAAATATTGATAGCATTGGCCACATTGCAATTTTAGCATTTGTTCTACTATTGACAGTTTTGTGCTTTTATTTCAGTTTTAAAAACGCACCATTATTTAGTAAACTAGAAACCAAATTTAAGAATCCGATTTACGACTATGTGATTTTAACCGGTAGTATTTTGACTTGTGTTTTTTTAGGTTATATCCAATTTCAATATGCTGTTTTTGGATTGGATTACAAATGGGTTTCTCTTTCTTCGGCTCTAATTTGCTTTGTAATTGCGTATTATTTTGACAGCAGAATGGTTTTGTCAATAGCTTTAACTGCACTTACTACTTTTATAGGCATTACATTAACCCCACAAAAGGTTTTTGAAAATGAGTTTATGTCAAATCCTATATTATTGTTTTCAGGAATTGCATTAGGTGTTTTACTTGTCGTTTGGACAATTTATTCAGAAAAAGACGGACTTAAAAAGCATTTTCATTTTGTGTTTTACACATTTGCCCAACACTTAATTGGTATATGCTGTTTATCTGGTTTGTTTCAAGAGCAATGGTATTTGTTCTTACCTGTATTTATAGGTTTTATTTACTATTTTTATAAACTCAGTTATACTTATTTTGCAACTTCATTTTTTGTTTTTACGTTTTTATACGGATTCATTGGGTTTAATACACTTTTGATAAAGTTCATCGATAATTCATCTCTATTTGAGTTTTTAATAATGTTTTCGCCTTTTTATATTATTGGAAGTATTGTATTGTTCATAAGTTTGGTTAAGAAATTTAATAAAGAGAAACATGCTAGCATATCATAAAGACTTATTAGAAAATGAAGCAATGGTTTCAAATGCAAAATCATTGTATGAGGAAAAGTTTATTTCTAAAGAACAATTTAACGAAATTACTTCTAAGTTGGTTTCTTTGGATACAAACTCTAATCTGTTAATTCGATTTGGTTTTTTCTTATTAGGTTGTTTTTTGTTTTCTTCAATTATAGGTTCTGTTTCATTACTGTTTATGCCTTTATTAAGTTCAAATTATGAAATTATGCCTTTTTTTTATTTTGGTGTTGGAATAATTGTACTTGAAATTTTAGTACGTAAAAACTACTTTAAACACGGATTAGACGATGCGTTTATTGTTTGTTCACAATTCGCTCTTTATTTAGGCGTTGGCTTGTCTTTCGAATCTTCATTAATGGTTTGCTTAACTATGTTTATTTTTGGAGCAATTTTTTGCTTAAGATATGTAAATGCACTTTCTATGTTTGTATGTTGTATTGGTTTAATGGCATTTACTTTCTTGGTAATTACAGAACATTCGGTTATCCCAAAAGCATTATTGCCTTTTATTGCTTTTAGTATTGCTATTTTATTGTATATAATTTATTTAAAACTAAATTCAATTGATGATTTTTATTTTTACGAATTTGCATTTCAAAATCTAAAAGTATTTAGCCTTGTATTGGGTTATTTTTCATTAAATTATATGGTAGTTAGAGAATTATCTGAATCGTTACTAAACGTTGAGGTTTTGCCTGGAAAAGATATTCCATTGGCTTTTATTTTTTATGCAACAACTTTTATAATTCCTGCTTTTTATATCGGCTATTCATTATTTAAAAAAGATAGAATCATTCTTTTTGTTGGAATTTTAACTTTTGCTTATTCCATATTTACGATTCGATATTACCATCAATTATTGCCTATAGAAGTTGCGTTGGTAATTGGAGGAATTGTTTTGTTTATTGTAGCTTATTTAAGCATTAAACGCTTACAGTTTCGTGAAACCGGATTGACTTTTAAAGCTTACAGAGGTTCAGATTCTAGTTTGTTAAAAAATGCGCAAGCATTAATTATTTCTACTCAAGTTCCAAATGCTCCTGCACCAAACCAAAGCGATATGCCTTTTGGTGGCGGTGGTTTTAGTGGCGGAGGAGCTGGATCAAAATTTTAGTTTTTAACAAACCCTATTTCTTTTACAGAACCATCACACGATAATAACATACTTGAAATTTGATTTTTATCATTTCGAGTAAAATGGTATAATGTTCTATCGTTATTCCCGAATTCATCTTTTTGAACTGTAGATAAAGGTACATTTTCATGATTTCTGTAAGACAAATACAAGGTTCCTTCTTTTTCGTAGAAGTTGTAGGTAACATCCAATTCGTTTGAGTAAAATTTTCCAACAAATTCTTTTGTGTAAACTGTTTCTGAAGCAACAAAAACGGCTCTTTTAAAATAAAAAGGTGTGCCTCCAAAAGTGATAACTAAATCATGCTTTTCGTTTTTAGTAAAATCATACTTAACATTTTCACTATTTATCCTGTGGAATTTATTCTTTTCAAATCCTTTCAAAGCAATTGGGTTTTTAGCTCTTGCTCCTTTAGATTTTAAAGTGTCATTTTCAACTAGAATTTCCATTTTCATATCACTGTTAATTTCTTTGTATTGCCCAGCAAATGATTTAATATCTTTTGGTCTAGTTTTAAACTTCTTGGTTGCTATTTCTTTTTTCGCTTCTGTTTTAGGAATAAAAAGATCTAATATATCGTAAGAAATAGGAGTTGGATTAATAGATTCTAAATTAGTCATTAGTATTACGCCTAATTTTTTTTCTGGAATTGTTATTAATTGTGATTGACCTCCCCAACCATATCCACTATGACTAACAGTTTTTAATCCTTTATAGTCATCAACCATTACACCGCGTGCATATTTTGCTTTTTCGCCAGACGGAAGTGTTTCTAAAGTTGTTAGAAAGTGTGATAATTCAATAAACTCTGGATTATCTTCATTTACCATATTTATCCACAGTGCCATGTCCTTTATAGTTGAGCCCATACTTCCAGCGCCATAACTTATTTGTGTTCTTGGTAATTGAATGTAGCTGTCTTTTGTTTTTTGATACCCAACAGCTTTGTTTTTAATAATTGAATTGTTTTCTATTCGAACTAAAGTATTGTGCATTCCTAAAGGAATAAATAGCTTTTCCTTTGCGAATTCGTGTAAATTTTTATTGGAAATTCTTTCAATAATTAACGTAAGTAAATTGTAAGAAGTGTTTCCATAAAGTACTTTTTCGCCAGGAAGGTTGGTCATGTTTTTCTGCTTACACGCAATATCATATACCGTTTGATTATCATAATATTCCTTGTCGTAATCAAAACCAGCTAAATACATAGAGGAATTGTAATCTCTAAAACCACTTGTGTGATTAAGTAAGTGTCTAATCTTAATTATATCTTTTTTTTCTGGTAATTCAGGAAGAAAAGTTCTAATATCATCATCTAAACTTAATTTGTTGTCTTTTATCAGTACCCAAGCGCAAGCTGCAGTAAATTGTTTTGCAATAGAGGCAATGCTAAATACTGTAGAGTCTGAATTTTTTATATTGTATTCTAAAGTGGCTAACCCAATGCCTTTCGAATAAATTATTTTACCCTCTTTTATTATTCCAATTCCTAATCCAGGTGCATTTTGTTGCTCGTATTTCTGTAAAATAGAATCAACTTTCGAATTAATATCTTGCCCAAAAGTTACAAACGAACTTATAAATAGTACACTAATTATCGTTAATCTAAGCATGCTTTTGTAGTTTTATATTTCTGATAAAAGTAAGTTGGTATCAACCCGAAGTTTAAAAGCAGAAAACCTGCAAACACAATCATTCCTCTATAAGGCCAATGAAGAAATTCAAACATTGCGACAATTCCCAATATAAATGAGGTTAAAAAACCTAGAATATAAAATGATTTTGTCATGATTATCTATTTGTTAAGATTGTTTTTTGATAAGAGCGTTTGTATTTGTTATAGGTTGCGAATGGAATCGTTATGAATATTAAAATAGCAAATCCAGTGGCTAACAATATACTTGAATAAGGCCATTGGTTAAGTTTGAATAAAAAACCTAAAGCTAAAATCATTATGTTAAAAGAAGAAACTATGTAAAAAGCTCGTTTTCTTGCTAGGAAAGATTGTATTAATTTTTTCTCATCCTTTTCTTTTTGAATAATTTGCATAGTAGCATATCCGCCAAGCTTTTCAATTGCTTCTTTAAAAGCCAATTCAAAAGTTTCGTGAGTAGAATTTTCTATATGCGTACAAATATGGTCTAACAAATCTTCTTTTAAAATATCATTTGTTATTCCATAAAAAGACAAAGTAGTTTCAATGTATTCTATATTTCTATCTGTAATTATCATGATGTAACTGTTTTAGCATTAAAAATAAGACTCAATGTGTTAATGAAATCGTTAAGTTCTGCGGTCATCTCTACAATTGCAAGTTTCCCTGAGGTAGTAATTTGATAATATTTCCTAACACGTTTTCCAAAATAAATTTTTTCAGTTTCTAATATACCATCCGCTTCCAGTTTATGAAGAATAGGATATAGTGCGCCTTCGGAAATGTCAATCTTTCCTTTGGTGAGTTCTTTTACTCTTTGCGTAATTTCATAGCCATACATTTTGTCGTTTTCACTTATCAACTTTAAAATGATTGGTAATAATGTTCCTTTGGTTAGTTCTTTGCTATACATTTTACAAATATACATTTTATTCCAATGTATTGTAAAAAAATGTAATTTATTTTTTTGAGCTTATTTCCTGTTGATTTTAACTTTTATTTATTCCAATTTTAAATAATCAAATTGTAAATTTGTATCCAAATAATTTTATCATGTTTGATGTTCAAAAAATAAGAGCCGATTTTCCTATTCTTTCACAAAAAGTGAACGGAAAACCGTTGGTATATTTTGATAATGGAGCTACATCTCAAAAACCACAAGTGGTCATCGATGCTATTTCTAAATACTATAGTGAAATTAACGCCAATATTCATCGTGGAGTCCATACACTAAGCCAATTGGCTACGGATGCTTATGAGGCTTCAAGAAATACAATACAAGCACATTTAAATGCAAAACACAATCACGAAATTATTTTTACATCGGGAACTACTTTTGGAATCAATTTAGTTACTAATGGTTTTGCAAGTTTATTAAAGCCAGATGATGAGGTTATGGTTTCTGCATTAGAGCACCATAGTAATATTGTGCCTTGGCAATTTTTGTGTGAAAAAACAGGAGCAAAGTTAGTGGTTATTCCAATGAATGATGATGGAGAATTGGTAATGTCTGATTTTGATAAATTACTTTCAGCTAAAACAAAAATTGTTGCTGTTAATCAGATCTCAAATGCACTAGGAACAGTAAATCCTATTGAATATATTATAGAAAAAGCGCATGGAGTAGGATCAGCAGTTTTAATTGATGGAGCTCAAGCAACACCACATTTACGTCCAGATGTTCAAGATTTAGATTGTGATTTTTATGTGTTTTCTGGCCATAAAGTTTGCGGACCTACTGGGGTTGGAATTCTTTATGGAAAAGAGGCTTGGCTTAATAAGTTGCCGCCATTTATCGGTGGTGGAGAAATGATTAAAGAAGTGAGTTTTGAGAAAACTACTTATGCTGAATTACCTCATAAATTTGAAGCAGGAACTCCAAATATCGCTGCAGGAATTGTATTAGGAACAGCAATTGATTATATGAATACTATTGGTTTCGATGCTATTGCCAAATATGAACAAGAATTATTGGACTATGGAACCAAGAGATTATTGGAAATTGAAGGTTTAAAAATTTATGGAACGGGTATAAATAAAGCGTCGGTAATTTCATTTAATATTGAAGGAATTCATCCTTATGACATTGGCACGATTATCGATAAATTAGGTATAGCGGTTAGAACTGGCCATCATTGTGCACAACCTATTATGAGTTATTTCAACATTCCAGGAACCATAAGAGCAAGTTTTGCTTTTTATAATACCAAAGAAGAAATTGATATATTTGTAGAAGCGGTTAAAAAAGCAAACATGATGTTATCTTAAAAATCTAAAACATGAAACTATTTACATTTATAACAGCCATTTTAATTACAATAACGAGTTGTAATTGTCAAAAAGCGACAACAGATAAATCAGATTTGGTTGCGCTAAACGAAAACAGTTCTAAAATGAATCAAGAATCAAAAGTTCCAACAATGATTTATGAAGCTAATTCAAGAGGTTACTTTATAAAATTAAAAGTAGAAAATAAAAAAATATATGTTTCAAGTGATAGAGAAGCAAATGATTTTAAAACTGTAAATGAAATCTCAGATAAAGATTGGGAAGAAATTTCTAAGTTAGCCTTAGCCGTAGATTTAAATACAGTTAAAGGCTTGAAATGGCCTACTGAAAAGCGTTTTTATGATGGAGCAGCTCATGCCAATATAACATTTGTTAATAATGGAGTAGAATATCCAGCAAATGGTTTTGACGGCGGTTTCCCTCCAAAAGAAATTGAACAGCTTGTTAATAAAATTGTAGAATTAGGAACGAAATAATAATATGTTAATAAAAGAAATACAAGAAGAAATAGTTGATGAGTTTTCGATGTTTGATGATTGGATGGAACGCTATGAATACATTATTGAACTCGGAAAAACATTACCATTAATTAATGAAGAGTTCAAAATAGAAGATAATATTATTAAAGGATGTCAATCTAAAGTTTGGGTAAATGGTGAAGAAAATGACGGAAAAATTGTTTTCACAGCAGATAGTGATGCAATTTTAACAAAAGGAATAATTGCAATTTTAATTCGTGTTTTTTCAAACCAATCGCCACAGGCTATTTTAGATGCAAACACTGATTTTATAGATGAAATTGGTTTAAAAGAACACTTGTCGCCAACTCGTGCAAACGGATTGGTGTCTATGATAAAAAAAATAAAAATGTATGCTTTGGCTTTTCAAGCTAAGCAATAATTAAATATAAAATGGAAGAGTTCAACGATACAGTCAATTTAGGAGAAAGCGTAGTAAAAGTTTTAAAAAGTATTTACGATCCAGAAATCCCTGTAGACATCTACGAATTAGGGTTAATTTATGATGTAATGATTAACGAAGATAATGATGTAAAGGTTTTAATGACGCTTACTTCACCAAACTGTCCGGTTGCAGAAACATTGCCGTTGGAAGTAGAAGAAAAAGTAAAATCATTAGACCCAGTAAAATCTTGTGAAGTTGAAATTACATTTGACCCACCATGGACAAAAGATTTAATGAGTGAAGAAGCAAAGCTTGAATTAGGCATGCTTTAATTTTTAGGAATACATGGATGAAATAGAAAACAAAGTAGCAAATAGTAAACTTGTAGTTTTTGATTTGGAAGATTATTTTCCAAAAGAAGAAGTGCGTAGTTTAGATATTTCTCAGTTTTTATTTGAAGGATTTATTCTAAAGGAAAAAGATTTTAGAGAGCAATTAAAAAGCTTTAATTGGGAACAGTTTGAAAATAAATATGTTGCAATATATTGCGGTACTGATGCTATTTTGCCAGCTTGGACTTTTGCATTAGTTTCATCTTATCTATTCGCAAATTCAATTGCTTCAATTCAAGGAACTGTTAAAGATATGATTGTTTCAATTTATTCAAACAAACTACAATCCCTCGATTTTTCTATTTACAATAACGTTCCAGTTATTTTAAAAGGTTGTTCAGCCAAACCTGTTCCGCAAGAAATATATGTTTTAGCTACCCAAAAATTAATTCCATTTGCAAAGAGTATAATGTTTGGTGAAGCCTGTTCTGCTGTACCTCTTTTTAAAAGAAAATAGCCTTTGAAGCTGCCCCTTATTTTGAATTTTTATTCATTATGAGTACTTTTGCGTTTTAAAATTTTAAAACAAAAAGATGAAAAAATTAGTACTTGCATTTTTATTTGTATCAACAAGTATCTTTGCTCAAACAGCAGAAGGTGAATTAATTAATGTAACTTCTGGAGCAGAAGAAAAAGTAAAAGACACTACAAATATAGGCTGGAAAAGAGGAGGAAACTTTGTTTTTCTTTTCAATCAATCTGCTTTTAATAATGAATGGTTAGGTGGTGGAACGTCTAACATGGCTGGAAATATTGGAATCAATTATGATTTCAATTATAAAACACAAAATTTTATTTGGGATAACAAAATCATCATTGCTTATGGTCTTACTAAGTTAAAAGATCAAGACATGACAAAATCAGATGACCGAATTGAATTTACATCTCTATTAGGTAAAAAAGCAAAAGGTTATTGGTTTTATTCTGGTTTTTTAAACTTCAAAACACAAATGGATTCTGGTTTTGATCCAGCTACTCAAACTGTAAAAATTTCTCATTTCTTTTCTCCAGCATACTTACAGGCTGGTCCTGGTATGTTATGGAAGAAAAGTGATAATTTAAAAATAAATATTGCTCCTGCAACTTCACGTTTAATTTTTGTTCATAAACATTTTACAGAGTTTGGTTCTGCTTTTGGAGTTGAACAAGGAGATTCTTCTAGATTTGAATTTGGTGCAGCTTTAAATGCATATTATAAGTTTTCTATTATGGAAAATGTAACTATGGAAAACATAGCGAACTTATATTCTAATTATTTAGACAAACCTGGAAATGTAGATATTGATTATCAAATGAATTTAGTAATGAAAATTAATAAGTATCTTTCTGCTAATGTTTCTTTCCAAGCTATTTATGATGATAACGCTATTGGAGCATTCCAAATTAGAGAGGTTTTTGGTCTAGGACTTAATTATAGTTTTTAATTTTAATATATTATATATTAAAAAAAGACCTCAATTGAGGTCTTTTTTTAATTCTTTTTATTCTTCTTCTAACTCTTCAAGTGTGTCCTTATATTCTGGATATAAGAAGTTGTTATAAGGAAAACGTGCAATGTGAATATCTCTCACTGCATCATAAACTTTTTCTTTAAACACCTCAAAATTTTCTTTATTGGTTGCCGAAATAAATAAGGCATTATCTTCACCTACATTATGCATCCAAGTGTTTTTCCATTCCTCAAGTGAATAATGTTTAGGTTCTCTATCGGTCATTAAATCATCTTCAGCTAAAAACACAGGTTTGTATGCGTCAATTTTATTAAAAACCATTATTATTGGTTTGTCGTCAGCTTTAATCTCCTTTAATGTCGCATTTACTGAGGCTATATGATCTTCAAACTCTGGATGAGAAATATCAACCACATGAAGTAATAAATCAGCCTCTCTAACCTCGTCTAAGGTGCTTTTAAACGAATCAACTAGTTGTGTTGGTAGCTTTCTAATAAAACCAACCGTGTCGCTTAAAAGAAAGGGTAAATTTCTAATAACTGTTTTTCGTACAGTGGTGTCTAATGTGGCAAATAGTTTATTCTCTACAAAAACATCACTTTTTCCTATAGCATTCATTAATGTTGATTTACCAACATTGGTATAACCTACAAGAGCAACTCTTACCATTGAACCACGATTACCGCGTTGAGTTGCCATTTGTTTATCAATTGCTTTTATTTTGTCTTTTAAGAGCGCTATTCTATCTCTTACTATACGTCTATCGGTTTCAATTTCTGTTTCTCCAGGCCCACGCATTCCAATACCACCTTTTTGGCGCTCAAGATGCGTCCACATTCCAGATAACCTAGGAAGTAAATACTGACATTGTGCTAGTTCAACTTGTGTTCTAGCATACGAAGTCTCGGCACGCTGTGCAAAAATATCCAGTATAAGATGTGTTCTGTCTAATATTTTACAATCGATAATTTTAGAAATATTCTTTTGCTGAGAAGGCGTAAGTTCATCATCAAATATGACTGTAGAAATATTATTATCTATTACATAATAGTTTATCTCTTCAATTTTACCAGTTCCTACAAAGGTTTTAGGATTTGGTTTTTCCATTTTTTGAGAAAAGCGTTTTACTACTTCTCCACCAGCCGTGTAAGTTAAAAACTCTAGTTCATCTAGATATTCTTTTAACTTTTCTTCATCTTGGTTTTGAGTAACAATTCCTATAATAACTGTTTTTTCAAAGTTGTGCTCTATTTTTTCTAACATTGTCTTTCTATTTCTATTACAAAGGTATGACTATTTGTATAAAAAAAACGTCCTGCATTGCAGGACGTTTTTAAAATATAAATTATGTTATAATTAATTTATAACTATATCATCAATTTGCATTGTAGTTGTTGGTCCACCTGAACCGTTTCCAACATATTCAAATACGAAGAATCCGTTTCCAGTAACTCCAACAGGAATATTATACACTCCACTATTTGTAAATGTTGTTGGATAACCTGAAGGTAACCCTGGAGAAATAGTAAAGCTTGATGTAATATCTACTAATGTTGCACTAGTAATTTGACTTCCTGGAACATAATTAGTTGTATAATAAACTTTTAAAACATTACCATTATGAAAACCAGCTTTAGTTTTAAATGACATTGTATTAGCAGCAGTCATATTTGCTGGGACAATAAATAAAGATCTGTTAGCCTCAGCAGTTCCTCCAAATGAAGACATTTGAATATAAGTATTACCACCAAATGCTTTTCTTTGCCAATATCTACTTCCTATTGCTGCATCGTTAATATATGCAGGGAAATTTTGTTGGTTTGTTGTTGTATAAGAAGTAAAAGGCTCATTCAAAGTACCGTTATAAACAATACTTCCACCTACTAAAGGAGGGTAAAAGTCAATAACCATTCTAGTATCAGTTAAATTGATATCATTTAATGTTCTCACCATAAACTGATAATCACTTCCAAACTTTGTCAAAACACCTCTAATCTTACCACTTTCGCTAGGTACATTTCCTGATGCAAAAGTTGCATACTCACTAACTCTTACAATGATTTTGTTTCCAAACTCATCAGTAATTTCATGATTTGTTGCTCCACCAAGATTGTTAACAGACTCGTCAAAATACATTTTACCTAAAGAGGCATCTGTAAATTGAACAGCATCAAACTCAATAAGCATATTTAAATTTGCATTATTTTTTGCTTGAGTAATAGTCAAATTTTTAACAATATCGTCTTCATTTACCTTTGTACATGAACGAGTAATTATTGATTCATATTCAACACTAGAAATTCTTCCTACTTCATCATCTGAAGGATCTGCTGGAGTATCATTATCATATAATGAACCAATTACAGTTGAACTATTTTCAGTAACAAAATATCTGTCTTTCATGTTAACAAATACTTTTCTTCCCGGTTCATATTTTGTGTACATGTTATAAGCATCAATAGGCATACTAAAACCTACTAATCCATCAACAGATATAAATGAAATTGATTTATAAAAATTACCACCTTCATCACTTGAAGTTACATATGCTTCAATTACATCGTCACCCATATATTGTTGGTAAACTGAAGTTGATGTGCTTGTAATGTCTTGTACGGTTTTAGTTATAGTTAAATCTGTACAATTATCTGATAAGTCAGGAGTTCCGTAGTCATCACTATTAACACAGCTTACAATAGAAGCAGCAATAGCAAGACCAAAAATTAGTTTTATTTTTTTCATAGCTTATTATTAATTAGATGAATAAATTACAATCTTATCAACTTGGAATAACCCGTCTAAAGATGTACCGTTTCCAGTCACTTTAAACGCTACATGTAAAGTTCCAGTATAACTAGATAAATCAATATTTCCTGAAGAAACATACGTATATCCATTTGTTGTTTCATCAGCAACGACAGCGTCAACTTGTGTCCAAGTAGCTGCTAATACATTTGTTCCGTCATAATCTGAAGAAACAAATACTTCTAATTTGTTTGCTGGATTATCTACAAAGTTTGTTGCAGATTTAAAAGTTAAAACTTCTCCAGTATATGCATCCATATCCATCGCAGGTGATATTGCCCATCCAATGTTAGAAGCTTCTCCACTTCCAAATGAACTAAATTGTATATAGCCATCATCACGAAATTCTCTTTCTATCCATTTTTTAGTACCTGCTTCTGCAAAATTTGTCCAATCTGCATAATCAAAAGTCATGTTGTAATCAATTTCATTGAAATTTTCTGAATAAATGATAGGCCTTAAAGCTGGAATATCAAAATCATCATCATTTACACAACTTGAAGCAACACCTAAAAATAATGTTGCAAGCAAAACTGTTTTTAAAAATTTATTTTTCATAGTGCAATTTTTAGAAGTTAATATAGAAGTTTACGAAATATGTTCTTCCGTATCCGTAAAAATATTTAGGACCAAAAGCAGGAGTTCCGTTAACATTATCTTGTTGAGCATCTACGAAAGTTGCTTTTCTTGATTGTTCAAAACCACCAGTTTTATATTCAATATCTAATAAGTTGTTTATTGAAGCAAAGAATCCCAAAGTATTTCTGTTTTTGTTGCTAATTCTCCAAGATTTACCACCTATTAAGTTGAACAACATAAAGTTATCAAATTTTTCTTGTTTTAACAACTCTCTTACAGACTCTTCAGTAGCCCCTGGATAAGAAACACCAGTTGTTCTATCAATTGTAAAGTTGTCTGTTCTTAAAATATTAGAAATATCTAAGTAACTATCTGCTAAATAATTCATATTACCACTAATCCACCAGAAGTGAGGGTCTCTATACTCTAAGCCAAATGAATATGCTTGTTGAGGCATACCAGGTAATTTATAATCCTTAAGGTAGTTAGTTCCAAAATTTCTGATTGGGTTTAAGCCAGCTATTGTTCTAGCGTCATCATTAGTAACTAATTTAGCATTGTCAGCATATATGTACTGTCCATAAGAAGCAGCTGCTGTAGCTTTAATTGTAGAAGTAATTTGATATTCTAGACCTAACTCCAATCCTAAGTTTCTTTTGTCTACAGAAGTAACAATTTCACTTACGAATGAATCTTCATCTCCTTCAGTATCTCCAATGTTTTCAGCATAGAAAAAAGAAATTTCAGTACTGTTTTTAATTTGAGAAGCAAAAGCAGTTAATCTTGCTTTTAATTTAGGCGCTCTAATGATATAACTAGCATCAGCACTTGAAATAGCTTCGCTTTCTAAATTAGGAGTAAAGTTATTGTTTAAACGCGCATTTGAAAATGAGTTTCTCATTGTTGGCGCTGCTGTCATATACATAGCATTAAAATCTAATAAATGACGCCCTGTAATTTTATAAGTTAAACCCCCTTTAAATCCGAAGTTTTCAAAAATTACTTTATCTCCTTTACCATAAGAATTATTTGCATAAATTCCGTTTCTATACAAACCTTCTCTTTGGTATTGAGTTCTTGTAAATGATTGTGCTAAATAGAAATCAACTTTGTTGTAAGTAAATTTAAATTGCGTAAATGCATCTATTGTAGTTGCAAATAAGTTATAATTGTAACCATACGTGTCACCTTCTCCTACAATTCTATCAGGATTGTTTAAATCAGATTGTGTTGCATCACCTGTAAAGAATGGATCAACATCTAAAAAGTAAGAACCTCCCATTAAGTCTAATAAGTTTTGGTGATTATGGGATTTTAATTTTTGGAAATTTACAGCAGCATTCATCGAAATATTATCTGAAATACCAGCATTTAAAATTGAGTTTGCACTCCAAATTTTATCATCTGTTCTGTCTTCATATAAAACATATACGCTTTTTCCTGCATCAGAACTATTTTGGTTAGCAATATACATTGCATCCCAGTTAATTTGACTATTGCTTAAAAAATATTGCTCAGCACTTGCTGCTTGAGTATAATTTGGAACCCAGTTACCCGCATTATCATGATTGTTTAAATAATAACTTGGTAAGTTTTTATAATAAGTTGGATCAGGATTGTTTGATAATTGATTGTCAATTCTTGAGTTTCCAATTGTACCTGTTTGAAAAGCTACATTAGTATTTAATGTAGTTTTTTCATTTATCTTCCAATAGTGAGAAAGCATATTGATTGGCTCTTCTATGTCTTTATCTCTAGAGTTTCTCTTTTTACCATCTTGCCAACCCCAATATGAGTTGTATCTAACGCCCATTAAATCTGCAACTTCTTGAGTATTTGGTGAACTTTTCCCTCTACTGTTTTGAGCATAAATAGAAGTAAAGTTTAAACTATGACTATCGTTTATTTTCTTTTCAACACTTGCAAACATTGAATTTGCGCCATAATCAGTTCCTTCAAACTGTCCTTCGTCTGCCCATCTTCTTGAAGCAGAAACTACAAATGCCCAACCTTTATCATCTAAACCAGATACGTGAGTTGCCATTGCTCTCCAGCTATAGTTTGTATTGGTTCCAGAAAAAGTAATTCTATTACCTGGTCTATAATGAGAAGCTCTAGTGTTTATTTCTTGAGTTCCTAATGCGCTTCCAAATGTAAAATCTGAAGCAGCAGAACCCATTGTGAATTCTTGATTTCTAGTAGCGTCATTTAAACCACCCCAATTACTCCATTGTGGTCTACCGTCATAAATTTTGTTCATAGAAACACCATTAATCATTGTTCTACTGTAAGCATTATCTAGTCCTCTTACTCTAAAACGAGCTTGACCCCAGTTAAATGCGGCAGCCTGTTGATAAGTGTCTCTTGAAGCTTGTAATAATCCAGAAGTACTTTCTGAACCAGAATTATCATCACCTAAATCGTTTTCAGTAATGGTAACTAAACTCAACTGTTGTTCGGTAGTGATATCTTCTTCAAGAACAACATTTCCTAATTCTAACGTTTCACCTTTAGTTAACTCTAACAATAAAGTTTGAGAAAGATACCCATTAAAGCGAACTACTAAAGTTTGTTCCCCATGAGGTAAATTTTGAAAAACAAAATTTCCTTCAAAGTCAGTTAAAACAGTTTGGTTTGTGCTTTGAATTGTGGTAACCACATTTTTTAACGGTCCTTGACTTTTAGCATCAATCACTTTCCCTGTTAAAGCAGGTTTTTCTTGTGCAAAAACAAAAACAGCTTGTAATACAAATAATGTACTTAATACAAGTTTTTTCATAAACGAAATTATAATTAATATTTTTTTTAAATCCCTAATTCAAAAAAACTTAGGGGCGTCAAATGTACAACTTTTAATAATATTATTTACAATTGATGTGTAAATTATAATTGAATTGACAATAAGATAATAAGAGTTAACATTTAATTAATGTTCAACATTTAATAATATTATTTACCTTTGGCATCCATTTTGTACTAGAATAGACATTAACATAAGATAAGATATGAAAATTAAACAATTATTTACTGCCTTAATTATCCTTTTTACACTAAGCAACGTTTACTCTCAAGAGAAAAAATTTAAAATTCATACCGTTGCATTTTATAACATGGAAAATTTATTTGACACTATTAATGACCCTAAAACTAATGATGAAGAATATACTCCATCAAATGGTTGGACTTCAAAGAATTATAATAAGAAGCTTGATAATTTAGCAAGAGTTTTAAATGAAGTAGGGACTGGAGATAATCCAATAAATTCACCTGTTGTTATTGGTGTTTGTGAAGTTGAAAATAGAGGTGTTTTGGAAGATTTAGTAAAACATCCAAAATTAGCCGCTAGAGGATATAATATCATCCATTTTGACTCACCAGACAAAAGAGGAATTGACGTAGGTTTACTTTATCAAGGAAAATATTTTACACCTACTAGTTATACGAATGTTCCATTATACATTTATAAGGATGATTCAAAAAACGGAAAGAAAACAAAAGAAGACGAAGAAAACACCGACGATAAAGGTTCTGTAGACACTAAAACAAAAAGAATTTACACACGTGACCAGTTATTAGTTACAGGTATTTTAGATGGTGAAGAAATTAGTTTTATTGTAAATCACTGGCCTTCTCGTTCAGGAGGAGAAAAGAAAAGTAGCCCAAATAGAGAAGCTGCAGGTAGATTAAATAGAAAAATTATAGATTCATTATACAAAATCAACCCTAACGCAAAAATTATTACAATGGGCGATTTAAATGATGGTCCTTATAATAAGAGTGTTAAGAAAGAGCTTGGTGCAAAAGCATCTAAAGATGAGGTAAAGCAATTTGGAATTTATAACCCAATGGAAAAAATGTCTGAAGACGGAATAGGTACTTTAGCTTACCGTGATTCATGGGATTTATTTGACCAAATGTTGTTATCTGAACCATTCATTAGAAAAGACTTTAGCACATGGACATTTTGGAAAGCAGGAGTTTATAATAAACCTTTTTTAATTAATAAAGAAGGACCTTGGAAAGGTTATCCTTTAAGAAACTCAAATGGAGTTCCAGGATTTAGTGATCACTTCCCAGTTTATTTATACTTAGCGAAAGAAGTAAAATAGAAAAAATATAAAATCTTTAAAAGGTTAGTTGTGAATTATCATAGCTAACCTTTTTTATTTTTAGTAACTTTACTTTTTATTTATTAGAATATGGCAATAGCAAAACCTTTTAATTTAACAAAGTGGATTGAAGACAACAGGCATTTACTTAAACCTCCAGTTGGAAATAAAAACTTATATATCGAGTCAGGTGACTATATTGTAATGATAGTTGCTGGGCCAAAGGCGCGTAAAGATTATCATTATAATGAAACCGAAGAATTATTCTATCAACTTGAGGGAGAAATAACAGTTTTCATACAAGAAGAAGGAAAAAAAAGAGCAATGAATTTAAAAGCAGGCGATATGTATTTACATCCTGCTAAAGTGCCACATTCTCCAGCTAGAACTAAAAACTCTATTGGTTTAGTAATTGAAAGAAAACGAAACCATTTAAATATAAAAGACGGTTTGCTTTGGTATTGCGACAATTGCAACGAAAAACTACACGAAGTTTATTTTGAATTAAACGATATTGAAAAAGATTTTTTAGGCCATTTTAAAGATTTTTATAGTTCTAAAACAAAGAGAACTTGTAAAAAATGCGGAACAATTATGGAAACAGATACCCGATTTGTTTCTAAAGAAACTTAGGTTTTAGGCCTCTTTTTCAAATGTCATTAATATTCAATACATTTGCATAAATATAACAAAAACAAGAAATAAAGTTAAATATGTCTACAATAGCACAGCAATTTGGAATGCAAGAAGCTTTAGCACAATTAGGTGTAAAAGCAATAAATGAAGGAACATCTACAGGTAATGAATGGTTCTCTAATGGAGAATTAATCGAAAGTTATTCGCCAGTTGACGGTCAATTAATTGGAAAAGTAAAAGCAACTACTGCTGCAGATTACGAAAGAGTAATGCAAAGCGCAACAGCTGCATTTAAAACATTTAGAGCAATGCCAGCTCCACAAAGAGGAGAGATTGTTCGTCAGTTTGGAAACAAGTTAAGAGAATTAAAAGAACCATTAGGTAAATTAGTTTCTTACGAAATGGGGAAATCTTTACAAGAGGGTTACGGAGAAGTTCAAGAAATGATCGATATCTGTGATTTTGCTGTAGGTTTATCTCGTCAATTAAACGGACAAACTATTCCTTCTGAGCGTCCAGGTCATGTAATGAGAGAACAATGGCATTCAATTGGAGTTGTTGGTATTATTTCTGCATTTAATTTCCCAGTAGCTGTTTGGGCTTGGAATACTGCTTTAGCATGGATTTGTGGAGATGTTTGTGTGTGGAAAGGTTCTGAAAAAGCACCTTTATGTACAATTGCTTGTCAAAATATTATTGCTGAGGTTTTAAAAGCTAACAATTTACCAGAAGGTATTTCATGTATCATCAATGGAGATTACAAAGTAGGTGAAATGATGACTACAGATGTAAGAATTCCATTAGTATCTGCTACAGGTTCTACAAGAATGGGAAGAATCGTTGGTGCAAAAGTTGCTGAGCGTTTCGGAAAATCATTATTAGAGTTAGGTGGAAACAATGCCATTATAATTACTCCAACAGCTGACTTAAAAGTAGTTGTTCCAGGAGCGGTATTTGGTGCTGTAGGAACTGCTGGTCAAAGATGTACTTCTACAAGAAGATTAATTATTCACGAATCGGTTTACGATAAAGTAAGAGATGCAATCGTTGGTGCTTATGGTCAATTGACTATTGGGAACCCATTAGATCAAAAAAATCATATTGGACCGCTTATCGATAAAGATTCGGTAAATACATATTTAGCTGCAATTGAATCAGCTAAAGCAGAAGGCGGTAAAGTATTAGTTGAAGGTGGCGTTCTTTCAGGTGAAGGATACGAATCTGGATGTTATGTGAAACCAGCTATTATTGAGGCAGAAAATTCATTTAAAATTGTACAGCATGAAACATTTGCTCCGGTTTTATATTTAATGAAATATTCTGGTGAAGTTGAAAACGCTATTGAAGTTCAAAATGGTGTTGCTCAAGGTTTATCATCAGCAATTATGACAAACGAAATGAAAGAAGCTGAAAAGTTCTTATCATTTGCAGGTTCTGATTGTGGAATTGCTAACGTAAACATCGGAACTTCTGGTGCTGAAATTGGTGGTGCATTTGGTGGTGAAAAAGAAACTGGCGGTGGACGTGAGTCGGGCTCTGATGCATGGAAAGTATACATGAGAAGACAAACTAATACAGTTAATTATTCGGATGAATTGCCTTTAGCGCAAGGAATTAAATTTGATTTGTAAGAATAATCCTGTCGGGTTTTCAAAACCTGTCAGGATTGAATACGAGAAAACCCTGCAAAATTTAATTTTGCAGGGTTTTGTTTTTTGTAAAAAAAAACTTACCTTTGCAAAAAGTTTAAAATTAATTAAAATGAAAAAAAATTTATTTAGAGTGTCTTTATTTGTTGTTTTAGCAACTTTAATCTCCTGTTCAGGAGATAATGATGTTGAAAAAACAACTGAATTTAACCAAACATTATCAAACAATGAGATCAATTATGAAACTTTAAGCGAGAATCAAGATTTTGTATCTTTAATTGAAGAAATGGCTTTGTATAGTACAGAATTAAAAACTGTTATATTAAAAAATAATCTTGTACAAGAGGAGTTAACAAGTAGAATTAATGACATTCAAAACAATAATTTAAGCCCAGAGCAACAACTGAAAGAAATTAACAAAGTATTTAATTTTGACGTTACAAAATTTACATTAAATCATGAACATAAATATAAATTTTATTTGAATAGATTAAATATTAAGATTGAAGAAGTTCCTTTTGATGTTTTGGAACATGAAATTAATCAAGTTTTATCTAATAAGACAGATGGTTCTTCAATAGGTTCAGGTGGTGATTGTGATTATAGATATTATTTATGTATGGGAGGGGTTTATGCTGTAGCAATAACATGCCACGCTACGTGCGACTCTGCAGCTGTATTAGGGACTGCAGGTACGGCATTGCCAGTTTGTTTTCTTGCGTGTGGCACAGCTGCTGCATATGGGTCTGTATTATGTTCTGATAATCATTGTAAATAAATAATCATGAAGAAAAAGATAATTTCAAAAACGGAGATTAGAATTCATTTTTTAATGTCTATAATGTTTTTTTTATTAATGTTTGTTTTATTTCCTAAGCAACTATTAAATAGTGATTTCTTTTTATGTTCCTATATATTATATAGTATAATAGTTATTTATAGAGTTTACTTGTTCAAAAAACAGACACAATAAATAAAAATATCATAAAAAAAGAAGTCCCTGCAAAATCAAATTTGCAGGGATTTTTGTTTATTCTGTTAAGCTGTTTTGTTTCAACTTCTATTGGTAGAATGAGATTTTGAAACAAGTTCAGAATGACAAAAAACTACTTCGTCTTCTTTACATACTGAGTAATAATAAAAATAGTTTGGTTTTCAACACGACCTTCAATTAAATTTGGATCATCCCAAACCAACTTAATGTTATGTACAGCAGCACCGCGTTTTGCAGTAAAAGTTGCGCCTTTAACATCTAAGTCTTTCACTAAAACTACAGAATCTCCATCTTGTAATATAACGCCATTACTGTCTTTATGAATAATTTTGTTTTCATCTTCTTCAGCGCCTTCTCCAGTTGCTTTTGCCCATTCTAACGCTTCTTCATCTAAATACATCATTTCTAATAGATCTATTTTTTTTAAGCGAGCAAGCATTCTCCAAGAAACAATTTGTACCGGTAAATTTTCGTTCCACATGCTGTCGTTTAAACAATGCCAATGTGTAGCATCTATGTTTTCAGGATTTTCAATTTGGTCAACACAAGTTTTACAAGCCAGAATTGAATGGTCAACACTTTCTTCTGTATTTGGAGCAACATTGAACACAACTAAATCATGTTCGTTACCACATAATTCACATTTAGAACCGCTTCTGTCTTTTAATCTTTTTTCAATTACACTCATGTTTATAAATTAAATGACGCACCAATATTAAATGTAAACTGATTATTTAAATAATCATATTCAGTAATTTTATTTTCATATTTTGCTATAGGAAACGAAGCTTCTGTAAAAACACCAAACGAATCAGTAAAAAAGTAACGAGCACCTAAATGGCCACCAAAATTTTTTAAACCAATATTTAAGCCCGGATAAATATCTAAGTTGTCGTCAATATTTAGAACATTACCAATATTTGCATTAAATCGACCCTTTATGTCAAAACGATCTACAAATTTTGGAGTTCCTAAATAAGTAGCCGTGTTAAGTAAATATGAACTGATAAGTCCTACAGACATGTTTTCGCTTAGACCAAAATCCATTGAAGCAGCAATACCTGTTCCGTCTTTTTGAAGATTTGCTCCTATCTGAAGTTTAACATCTCCTTTTCCGTTAAATACTTGTGCATTTGCAAAACTTGCTATTAATAGCATTAAAAGTATAATTTTTTTCATATAATTCTTTATTTATTTAAATACAAAGATAAAACATCCTATTTAATTTCGTCCAATTTCATTAGGATATAATAGATCTAGCGTGGTACTTTGCCAATATTCTTTAGTTTCAACATCTAAAATAGTTAAAGGGCCTTTAAATCCAGCGCCAGTATCTAAATTCCAAACACAAGCTTTGTTTACAGGAATTGTTTCGTTAATTCTTGAAACAGGAGTGTGTCCTATGTATACTTCTTTATATAATTTAAGTCTGTTTGGATATAAATCATCTTCTATAGATAATTTTGGATTTAAAGAAAGTGCCATTTCCCATAGTGTTCTGTCCCAATAAAAAAGCGCCTTAAAGTATTCAAATTCAACACCTTTTAAATTAGTAAATCCTGCATGTATAAAAAGACGATTTTCTTCATCTATATAATAGTCTTTTAAATTCTCTAAAAACACAATGTGTTGTGAAAGTTGATTTTTAGTTAATTGTTTATAAGCAATAACTGTAGATTCGCCACCATGTTTAAACCATTCATTATTGTAGGTGTTCGTTTTTAAGTAGTTTAGAAGTAAATCATCGTGATTACCTCTTATGAAAACACAATTAAATTGTTTGTCAAGCACTAATAAATAATCTATTACTTGAGGAGACTCACTCCAGCCATCTACATAATCGCCTAAAAATATTAATTGGTCTGTTGAACGAAGGTTTACTTTTTTAAGTATTTCTTGTAATGCTTTTAAGCCTCCATGTATATCTCCTATTACATACGTTCTCATATAGTACTTGGTGTTTTTTCAAAAATAGTCAAAAAATTAAGTAAATACACCCGAAAAGTTTAACAAAATAGGCAGAAAACCTGTAAAACCAATCTTTTATAACACCTTATTTTTGGTATAACAAAAATAAGGTGTTATAAGTCTGAATTTATCACATCAAAAACAATAACCAAAAAATTCAAGAATTAAAAATAACCATTAAAAATTATAATTATGAAAAAATCAATTTTATTTTTAGGAGTAGTAGTAAGTTTTTTATCATTAACTTCTTGTACTACAGATGATTTAGACCAAAACTTCAATAATTCAAACATTCAGTTTGAGGAAGAAATGAATCAAAATTTTTATCAAAGAGACGGTGACTCTATAGTTCCACAACCAACAAATAATGCTTCTGGCACAAACGACGGAGATCCAATACTAAAACCTAAGAATGGTTAATTAAACAAGAAAAATCCTATATTTGTTTTAACATAGATTAAAACAAAAAAATTGAGTAAACTAATTAGGCTTTTTTTAATTCTGTTACTTGTAGGGTGTTCTAAAAAAAAGAATACCGTTAATCGTGATTTTATAGAAATTGACAAATTAATAAGTTTATCTCAAGATCAAAAACTGGCTAAAAATGCTAAAAAAATTTATGCAGATTCTGTTTACCAAAAACTACTCAAGAAGAAAACAGATTCTTTGTCAAGGTCAAGGTATTTTAGTTTAGCAAATAGTTATTTTACGCTATATGAGTTAGAAAAGTATAAAAAGGTTTCGGAATTAATATTAGAATCCAGTAAAGATGAAAATGACACTATTAATATTGCTAAAGCACAGTTATATATAGGGGATTATTATTTTGAAAAAACCCAAAACGATAGTGCGTTTATTTTTTATAGAAATGCTGAGGAATTATTTTCAAAGCTTAAAGACAATAAAAATTTAGCAAAAGTAATTCTTTACAAAGCCTATATTTTATTATATGAAAAAGACTATTTAGGTAGTGAAACCGAAACAATTAAGGCTTTAAATTTATCTGAGGATGATAAAACTTTTAAGTATGAATGTTATGTAAATCTTGGAAGTTCTTTGTCCGGCCTTGAAAATTATGATAAAGCATTAGAATATCATAAAAAATCTTTAATTCAATGTGAAGAGTTAAAAGATAAGTCTTTTTATGAGGCCTCAAAAGCGCAGTCATTCAACAATATCGGGATGATTTATTTAAAACAAGAAAACTTTAAAGATGCGGAGCTTAATTTTAGAAAAGGATTAGGGATTAAAAATATTGATAAGATACATTCATTAATTTATGCTTCTTTGTTAGATAACTTAGCATACGCAATGTTTAATTTAAAAGACAATTCCTCTTTTAAATTATTTTCAGAAGCTTTAAAGGTTAGAGATAGTTTAGAAAACACTTCAGGAATTATTAAAAGTAAAATTCACTTGGCTGAATATTATTTAGCAGAAAATAATACTGTAAAAGCATTAATACTAAACAAAGAGGCCTATAGTCTTGCTAAGAAATCTAAATTCCATGGAGATGTATTAAAATCCCTTAAGTTATTTAGTAAGTTAGACCCATTAAATGGATTGACTTATTCAAAAGAATACATACAACTTAGCGACAGTCTTTATAAAGTTGAAAGAGAATCAAGGAATAAGCTTGCTCGAATTGAATACGAAACCGATGAAATTATTCAGGAAAAGGAAGTTTTAACTGAAGAAAAAAAGTTAATTTTTTGGAGTTCTTTAATAATAATTTCTTTTAGTGTGTTGTTGTATATTATTTTATACCAAAGAAGTAAGCAAAAGGAGTTGGTTTTTGCCCAAGAGCAACAGTCAGCAAATGAAGAAATTTACAAGCTAATGATCAATCAACAACTTAAAGTTGACGAAGTTAGAACTGCCGAAAAAAACAGAATTGCAAAAGATTTGCATGATGGCATTATGAATAAGTTAACCAGTACAAGGTTAAATTTATTTGTACTATCAAGAAGAAGAGACGAAGAGACAATTCAAAATTGTATCAATTACATTAATGATATTCAAAATATTGAAAAAGAAATTCGTTCAATAGCGCATGAATTAAGCGATGATAAATTTACACAAAAAAATAGTTTTAGAAGTATACTAAAAGAGCTTATAGATGATCAAAATAAGTTGTTTTCTGCCAAAACAGAATTTGACTTAGACAAAAAAATAAAATGGGATAAAATAGATGCGTCGATAAAAATGAATATTTTTAGAATTATTCAAGAAGCACTTAATAATTGTAATAAATATGCACAGGCAAGCAAAATAGAGATACTAATATATAAAGATGATTTAGAAAACTTCGTCTTGTCGATAAAGGATAATGGCGTTGGTTTTAACACTAATAAAAAGAAAAACGGCATTGGAATGAAAAACATGTCTGAAAGGTCTGAATCAATCCGTGGAAAGTTTAAAATTCATTCTGAAGTAAATAAAGGCACAACAATATTAATCGAATTCCCCGTTATCTAAAACAAATGTATTATGACTAAAAAGAAGGTTTCTATTTTTATGGTTGATGATCATCCATCAATGATTGAAGGGTACAAGAGTATTCTGTCTTATAACGATTTAGGTTGCGAAATAGAAGTTTTTCCTGCTTATAATTGTGAATCTGCATATAAAAGAATGGCAGAATCTGAGGATATTTATGAATTTGACATGATATTCTTAGATTTAAGCCTCCCTCCTTATGAAGAAAAAGGAATTTATTCAGGAGAAGATTTAGCTGTTTATGCAAAGAAGAAATTTCCGCTTGCAAAAATTGTGATTTTAACTTCACATGCAGAAGCTTTTATTTTGTACAAACTTCAAAAGAAAATTGCACCTCACGGATTGTTAGTTAAAAGCGATTTTACAGCAGACGAATTCTTAAAAGCTTTCGAAATGTTGCTTAATGGCGATGTTTACATAAGTAAAACGGTAAACGAAAGCATACAAGAATTACTTTCAAACGACATGTTTTTAGATGATTTTAACAGGCAAATAATTACGCTTTTAGCAAGTGGAATTCAATCTAAAAATTTACCAAACCACATTAACCTTTCGATGAGCGCTATTGATAAAAGAAAGGCTCAAATAAAAGATTTCTTCTGTGTTCAAAAAGGCACTGACGAAGATATAATAAGAGAGGCAAAAAAGCATGGTTTTGTGTAAATTCTCAAATATTTAACAAAATATCTAGATTTATTGCAAACTAAATTATAATTTGTTGTGTATCTTCATATTACAAAAAAAACATAACTTTTTGTAATATGAAAATATATTCTAAAATAGTTGTTTCTCTACTTGTGTTAAGTTTAATATGGCTCTATCTAATATTAAACTTAGCCTATTTTACGTTTTTTCAAGAAGCTTATTTTTTCATGCCCAAAATTGATACTTCAATCCAATTTAAAATTGTTTATGTTTTAGGAATACTTATTAGCCTTGGTTACTTAAGGTTAATTTTCATTAACACTCCTAATAATTATTAATTATTATATTTCATTTTTCTAATAACTCTCATTACTTCTTTAAATGATGTGTATGAATTGTTGTCAAATTCTTTTAAGTAGGGTTTTGATTCTATTAATAATTCTTTTGCTTCATCAAAACCATTTAAAAAGCAAATCATAAAAACAGAAGGTAAGCTATCCAAATCTTTTAGTTCATTTGAATTTAAAGCAATCCCTTTTTTTAATTTATTTAGAATTGACAAATTTGAATTGTAAATATGATGAAGCATTTTTTTATTGAATTGTGGAGGTTTAAATAACAATTCGGTGTTTATTTTATAATAACCATTATCAAAAAAAGTAATCGTAACTTGTTCTAAAGGATAATAACTTGTTTTGTCGTTAATTCCCAAAGCTACATATTCGGTAATTGTAAAAGAATCGTTATCAAAACTAATATTTACATCATCTTGTGCAGAGTAAAAAAGTTTAACTTGTTCATTGATAAGCTCTATGTCAACCCTTGAATAAAAAATTTCATCCCGCACTTTCTTTTTGACTCCACTCCAGCACACCACAAATAATTCTTTAAAAACATTATACTCGGAATGTAAGTCTTTGTGTTTTATATTTACAAATTCTAAAACGCCGTCGAGAGTGTTTTTAATACTATTCCTTGAATTATTCTCGATACTAATAACAGTTTCAGTATTGATTTTTGAAAATGGAATTTTTTCTTCTGTTGGAATTGAATTACTACCTCTTCTCACAAAAACAGTATTTGCAGGTATGGTATGAATGCCCTTTTTAAAGTAAGAAACAGTGCTTTTTGGTTTAATAGTAACTAACCCTAAAACCTTTTCATTGCTTAGAACAGGAAAGTGAACATTTTCATATTGAATTTTTGGTGGATTTTCTAGAAAAGCATTTACTAAGTTTTGAATTCTACTATCATCATAAAAATCAACACCGGTAATTATATTTGCCTCATCTTCAACACCTACAACAATATAAGAGTTATTTACAGGGTTTGAATTTGAAAGAGCGCATATGTGTTTTAAAAATTTTGATTTTCCTTCACGAGAATGAAGGTTCAGTTGGCGTTTTTTATCATAGAAACTATTCTCATCATTGTGAGTAAGTAAATTCTTTATTAATAAACGTTTGTTAATCATTAAAAAACAGATTATTTCTTAAAAATATAAAACAAAATCATAAAACACTGCTAAATTAAGCAATAGTTTGTTTTTTTTAACGGTATATTAACAATGAAGTTATAAATAAATTTACAATTTTGAAATGTTAAATTTTTTTACAAAATTTGATCCCTAAATTTAATGAAAATGGAAGAAAATACAACTACAATTGATATTCGTGCGATAAATGAAAAGATAGAAAGAGAAAGCGCATTTGTTGATTTATTGACTATGGAAATGAGTAAAGTAATCATAGGTCAAAAATACATGATTGAAAGGTTGCTTATTGGACTTTTAGGACAAGGACATATTTTATTAGAAGGTGTTCCTGGATTAGCAAAAACATTAGCAATTAACACTCTTTCACAGGCTGTTCACGGTTCTTTTAGTAGAATTCAGTTTACACCAGATCTTTTACCTGCCGATGTTGTTGGAACTATGATTTACAGTGTAAAAGAGAATGACTTTACTATTAAAAAAGGACCAATTTTTGCAAACTTCGTTTTAGCCGATGAGATTAATCGTGCTCCTGCAAAAGTGCAATCGGCTCTTTTAGAGGCGATGCAAGAAAAGCAAGTTACCATTGGAGACACTACATTTAAATTAGATAAACCATTTTTAGTAATGGCAACACAAAACCCAGTTGAGCAAGAAGGAACTTATCCTTTGCCAGAAGCTCAAATGGACCGTTTTATGTTGAAGACAGTAATTGACTACCCAAAAATGGAAGACGAGCGCTTAGTTATCCGTCAAAATTTAAGTGGGGAGTATACAAAAGTAAATCCGGTTGTTTCTGTAGAGCAAATTCTTAGAGCACAACAAGCCGTTCGTGAAGTTTACATGGATGAAAAAATTGAAAAATATATTTTAGATATTGTTTTCGCAACTCGTTATCCGGAAAAGTACAATTTAGAGAGTTTAAAACCATTAATTAGTTTTGGTTCTTCTCCTCGTGGAAGTATTAATTTGGCTGTAGCGGCTAAATGTTATGCATTCATTAAAAGAAGAGGTTATGTGATACCAGAAGACGTTCGCGCAGTTGTTCACGATGTATTACGTCACAGAATAGGAATTACATATGAAGCTGAGGCTGAAAATGTAACTTCGGTAGACATTATCAACAAAATTGTAAATGAAGTTGAAGTACCATAGTAGTAAATAGTAATCTGTGATTATAACCAGAATTAACTCTAGGCTAATCACGAACTACTAATCACTAATTACTAAAAAAATGGATACTAAAGAAATTCTTAAAAAAGTTCGAAAAATTGAAATCAAAACCCGAAGATTGAGCGATCATATCTTTTCGGGAGAATATCATACGTCTTTTAAAGGTCGTGGAATGACGTTTTCTGAAGTGCGCCAATACCAATACGGGGACGATGTAAAAGCTATTGATTGGAACGTTACCGCAAGAACAAACGAGCCTTATGTAAAGGTTTTTGAAGAAGAACGTGAATTAACCATGATGCTAATGGTAGACTGTAGTGGTTCGGAAATTTTTGGAACTAAAAACCAATTCAAAAACGAAATTATTACTGAAATTGCTGCAACTTTAGCTTTTTCATCTACACAAAATAATGATAAAGTGGGTTTGATTTTATTTTCAGACCAAATAGAATTGTTTATTCCACCTAAAAAAGGAAAACATCACGTGTTACGCATTATTAGAGAATTAATAGAGTTCCAACCAAAAAGCAGAAAAACCGATTTAGCACAAGCCTTAAAGTTTTTATCGAGCATAATGAAAAAGAAAGCCATTGTGTTTTTAATTTCAGATTTTATGGTGAACGATTATGAAAAAACTTTAAAAATTGCTGCTAGAAAACATGATTTAACCGGAATTAGAGTCTATGATAATCGAGAAGAGTCTATTCCAAATTTAGGAATTGTTAATATGCTCGATGCAGAATCTGGAGAAACAATGTTGGTCGATACAAGTTCAAGAAGCGTTCGTGCTGCTTATGCAAAAGAATATGCTGAAGATGTAAAACACTTTGCAGATGTGTTTTCAAAATCAGGCGCAGGTGTATTAAGTTTAAGGGTTGATGAAAGTTACGTGACCAAATTATTAGGTTATTTTAAAGCAAGGAATTAAAATGTTAAAAAGAATACTTCTATATTTTTTATTTATTTCATCGTTTGTAAATGCACAATCGATTACTTCTTCTGTCGATTCAACTCAAATAAAAATAGGATCACAGTTTAATCTAACTATTAAAGCTAATGTCTCTAAAACAGATAAAGTTACTTTCCCTGACGGAAAATTTCTGGGTGCATTAGAGGTATTAGAATCATATCCTGTAGATTCAATAAAATCAAACGATAAATTACAATTAATAAAAAAATACGGCTTAACACAATTTGATTCTGGCCGCTATGTGCTTCCTAAATTAGCAGTGTTAATCAATAGTAAAACATTTAGAACCGATTCTTTTGCTGTAATAGTAAACGATGTTGTTGTAGATACTATTAAGCAACAAATGTTTGATATTAAACCGATTATTAAAGTAGAAAAACCTGCAATTTATTGGTGGTTATATCTTATTTTGATTTTAATTTTTTTGGCAGTAATAGGTTATGGAGCTTATTATTTTATAAAGAAAAAACAAAATAAAAAGAACGAAGAAGAAGCTATTTTATTTGCATCGCCAATTGAAAAAGCAATTGCTCAATTAGAGGCTTTAGAAAAGAAAACACTTTGGCAAAATGGTGAAACAAAAGGCTATTATTCTGAACTTACAGATATTACTCGAAATTACATTGAAGAAGTAATTGAAATTCCAGCAATGGAAAGCACTTCGAGTGAATTATTTGAGGCATTAAAAATTGTAGTTCGTCAAAGAAATATAAAAATTAGCAGAGATACTTTAGATAAATTTAAAAATGTAATGGCAACATCTGACTTGGTGAAATTCGCAAAGTCAAAACCATTAGATTTCGAAATTGAGAATGATAAAAACACCATTAATACTTTTTTAATTTCTTTAGATAAAGCGATTCCAAGAACAGAAGAGGAAACAGAAAACTTATTTACAGAAGAATTAAAACGTAAAAAAGAACGCTCTCAAAAGTTACAACGTATTTTCATTCCTTTAACATTAGTAGGTATAATATTAACTATGATATTGGTGTTCTTGGGTGTAACCAAAGGAATGGACTTCTTAAGAGAAAATATAATTGGTCACAGCACAAAATCAATGTTAAAGGACGAATGGGTAACATCAGATTATGGTGATCCTGCAATAATTATTTCAACTCCAAAATCTTTGACAAGAAATAACGATGCTCGTATTCAAAACAATTTACCAGAAAACATAAAGGCTACAAGCACATTCTTTTACGGAAGTTTGTTAGACAATTTTTCAGTTGTTTTAAGTACCACATCTTTTAAAGACTCAGTTCAAGGTTCTTTGGATATGGTATTAGAACAGAAATTAAAACAATTAGAATCTTTTGGAGCACAAAACGTAATTGTAAACACAGGCGATTATGACGATCCAAAAGGGTTGACAGGTAAAAAATCTGAAGGAACATTTACAGTTCTTGATCCTATTTCTAAAGAAGACATAAAAATGTACTATTCTATTTTAGTCTTTTCACAAGGAACAGGTATTCAAGAGTTAACATTAGTTCACAAACTTGAAGATGAGAATGCAGCAGAAATAATGAAACGAATTGTAGAATCAATTGAGTTAAGAAAAGCAGTACAGTAATGAAGAACATAACATTTTTACATCCTGAATTTTTTTGGTTGTTTTTGGCTCTTCCAATTGCAATGGCTTGGTATTGGTTTACACATAAAAAACAGCGCGCAACTCTTAAAATAAGTTCAACAAAATCATTCAAAGGAAGCACAACATTAATTGCTAAAATGCAACCTTTATTATTCGTTTTACGATTATTAGCTTTAAGTGCCATAATAGTTGCTTTGGCAAGACCAAGAAGCGTAGATGTTTCTTCAAAATCGAGAACTACAAAAGGAATTGATATTGTTATGGCAATTGACGTTTCAGGAAGTATGTTGGCCAAAGATTTAAAACCAAATCGCTTAGAAGCTTTAAAAAGAGTAGCTGCCGAATTTGTAGAAGACAGAAGTAACGACCGAATTGGTTTAGTAGTTTATGCAGGAGAAAGTTATACCAGAACACCAGTTACTTCTGATAAAACAGTAATTCTTCAGTCGTTAAAAACGATTGATTATGATGATTCTATAATTGCTGATGGAACAGGAATTGGCGTGGGTTTAGCTACTGCAATTAATAGAATAAAAGACAGTAAAGCGAAAAGCAGAATTATTATTTTATTGACCGATGGAGTAAACAATTCAGGAACGATTGATCCAAGAATGGCCGCTGATATTGCTAAAGAATACGGAATTAAAGTGTACACCATTGGAATTGGAACTAACGGAATGGCTCCTTTTCCTTATGCGAAAGCGCCAAATGGTAAGTTTTTGTACCAAAACATGAAAGTAGAAATTGACGAAAAGTTAATGAAAGAAATCGCAAAAACTACCGACGGGAAGTACTTTAGAGCAACAAGTAATGCTAAATTAAAAGAAATTTATACCGAAATTAATAAACTAGAAAAAACAGAAGTTGAAGAAAAAAAATACTTCAACTATGATGAAAAATACCAACCACTTGTTTGGCTTGCATTAATCTTATTATTTGTTGAGGTGCTTTTAAAAAACACCCTTTTCAAAGGTTTAGTTTAAATTAGAAATTGAAACAATGTATCACCAATTAGAAAATCCACAATATTTATACCTTTTATTAATAATTCCATTATTAGTAGTGGTTTTCTTGTTTCAATTATTTTGGAGAAGAAAAAAAAGAGCAGAATTTGGCGATTTAGAATTGGTTAAAAGATTAAGCCCAGAAACTTCTGGTTTTAAGCCTGTTTTAAAATTTGTAACCTTATCACTTGCTTTAGTTGCTATAATTATTGCTTTGGTTAACCCAAAAATTGGAACTAAAATGGAAACAGTAAAACGTCAAGGAATTGATATTGTTTTCGCTTTGGATATTTCCAAAAGTATGTTGGCCGAAGATATTGCCCCTAATCGTTTAGAAAAATCAAAACAATTAATTTCTAATATCATTAGTACATTAGGAAATGATAGAGTAGGAATTGTTGGCTATGCTGGCAGCGCATATCCTGTGTTGCCAATGACAACCGATTATAGTATTGCAAAAATGTATTTGCAAAACATGAATACTAATATGGTTTCTTCTCAAGGAACTGCATTAAACGATGCTATCCGATTATCAGAAACTTATTTTGACGCTATCGATACGAGTAAATTAATTATTTTAGTTTCAGATGGAGAAGATCATGGCGCTGATTCTCAAGTGGGAAGTGAATTAGCCAAAGAAAAAGGAATAAAGATTATAACTATTGGGGTAGGTACTGAAAATGGTGGGCCAATTCCAATTAAAAACAAAAGTGGTTCACTTTCAGAATATAAAAAAGACAGCAAAGGGGAAACGGTAATTACCAAATTAAATACAGAAATTTTAGAAAATATAGCTAAAAGCACAAATGGAGGTTATATTGCAGGTAATAATACTAAAGAAGCATTAGAAAGATTGAAAAATGCAATGGATAATATTGAAAAAACGGAATTTGAAACAGAACAAATTGCCGAATATCAAACGCAATATCAATGGTTTTTAGCATTTGCTTTTTTCTTAATCATGATTGATGTTTTCTTCTTTGAGAAGAAAACAGCTTGGGTTCAAAAACTAAATTTATTCAACAAGAAGTAAGATGGAAAAGATAACAGTAGCTTTAGTTTTATTTATTACATCATTAATTTTTGGTCAAAATAAAGATCAAAATTTATACGAAGGTACAACTGCTTTTGAAGGAAAGGAATACGTAAAATCCGAATCTAATTTAAGAGTTTCACAATCTAATAACGCAGACAAAAAAGCAGTTGCAAACTATAATTTAGGAAATAGTATTTACCGTCAAAATCAGCCTTCAGAAGCAAAATATAAATTTGCTTCAGCTGTTGAGGTTGCAAAAACGAAAGAAGAAAAACATAAAGCATACCATAATTTGGGAAACACATTTATGTTGGAAAAAAATTATCAAGGAGCAGTTGATGCTTATAAAAACGCATTACGCAACAATCCACTTGATGACGAAACACGATATAATTATGCTTTAGCAAAGAAAAAACAAAAAGAAAACCCGCCAAAAGACGATAAGAAAAAAGACAAAGACAAGGATAAAGATAAAAAAGACAAAGACCAAAAAGATAAGGATAAGAAAGATCAAGATAAAAAGGACGAAGGCAAAGACAAGAAAGACGATAAAAAAAACGGTGACGATAAAAAGGATAAAGGTGACAAAGGTGATGATGATAAAAAAGAGCAACCAAATCCAAAACCTTCTGGAGCTAACAAGCAACAAATAGAAAATTTACTGAATGCAGTAAACAACTCTGAACAAAAAATTCAGGATAAAATAAATGCTAAAAAAGTAAAAACGAGTCCCGCAACAAACGAGAAAGATTGGTAAAATGAAAAAAATATTAGCCTTATTGTTTTTTCCATTAATGTGTTTAGCTCAAGAAGTAAAATTTGAAGCTGCAACACAAAAAGATTCCTATTCTCTAAACGAACGATTTGTTATTTCTTTCACTATTAATAATGAAGCAGATAATTTTGTTCCTCCAAATTTTTCTGATTTCAATGTTCAAGGCCCAATGATGAATAAAGGAGGTGCTTCTTCAATTGAGTTCGTTAATGGTAGGCTCATTACAAAAAGAATACTTCAAACACAATTTGTCTATTATTTAGTAGCTAAGAAAAAAGGTAAATTTTTTATAAACCCAGCAGAGTTTGAGTTTGAGGATAAAATATATAAATCAAACCCACTAACAATTAATATAACTGATGCTGTTGAAGTACCTAAAGACACAAACGACCCGAGTTATTTAGCTGAAAACGGAGTTCATTTAATTGCAGAGGTTTCTAATTCTAACCCTTACTTAAACGAACCTTTAACTGTTGTTTATAAAATACTCGTTAACCCTGCTTTTGGTGTTGCAAACATGCGAGAAGTTAAAACTCCAAAATACAATGGATTTTGGAATCAAGAACTTGAACTTCAACAGCTTCAGCCACAAACTGTCAATTACCAAGGAAAAGAATATAAAATGTTGATTTTAAAGAAAGTTGTTTTATACCCTTTAGAAAAAGGTACCCAATTAATAGAGCCGCTTTCATTGAGTATGGATATTGAAATGCAAATGCGAAAAAGGTTTGGGCCTCTTTCAAGAATTGTAATTGAATCGGTTCCTAAAACAGTTACTGCTGGTTCAAAAACAATAAATGTAAAACCACTTCCTGAAAATGGTAAGCCAGCTGACTTTACAGGTGCGGTTGGCAACTTTTTGTTTAAAGTAAAACCATCAAAAACAAAGTTAAAAACAGGCGAATCTTTTGACTTAGAAATTGCAGTTTCGGGTAATGGAAATCTAAAATTATTTGATTTACCAAAAACAGAATTCCCAAGTGCTTTTGAAGTTTTTGACCCACAACATAAAGAAGAAGTAAAAACACCTTTATCTGGAATGAACGGAAAAATCTCAGATACATATACAATTGTCCCTCAGTTTAAAGGAAAATATACAATTCAACCTATACAATTCAGTTATTTTGATTTAGGTTCAAAGACTTATAAAACAATTACTTCTGAAGAAATTACCATTGATGTTTTAGATAATCCAAATTTTACAGCAACTTCAAGCCCTATTGCGTCAAATAAAAAAGAAGTCATTAAAAATAACGTGTTCCAGTTTATCAAACTGAATTCTAATTTTGAATCGGTTACTAAAAAAGATTTCTTAGGATCTAATTTGTTTTACACATTGTTATTTGCGCCTTTGCTTTTAATACCAATTGTCATTTTGGCGAAGAAGAAAAAAGAAGCTATTGATGCAGATGTTTTTGGTAACAGGGTAAAAAGAAACAATCGTTTGGCTAAAAAATTCTTATCAGATGCTAAAAAACAAATGGGTAATAAAGTGCCGTTTTATATGGCAATGGAAAAAGCGTTACACAATTTTTTGAAGGCAAAATTATACATTGAAACTTCAGAAATGAGTAAAGAAAACATTCAAGAAATGCTGCGCGAAAAACAAGCAAATGAAAATGATGTAGAACAATTTATGCAATTAATGAACGATTGTGAGTTTGCTCGTTATACGCCTTCATCTGATGTAGCAATGCAAAAAGATTATGACAAAGCCGTTGAAATAATTTCTGAACTTTCAAAACAACTTTAATATGAAGACTATACTAAAAAGCATTGTTTTTATTTTACTTTCAACAGTTGTTTTTGCAAACGAATCTGACGAAGTAAGCAAAGCATTTGCAAATGCCAATGAATTGTATAAAAAAGAAAATTACGAAGCAGCTGCAACTAAATATGAGTTCATAAATACGAGTTTAAAAGTAGAATCTGCTGAATTGTATTTCAATTTAGGAAACTGTTATTACAAACTAGATAAAGTAGCTCCAGCGATTTATAATTTTGAAAAAGCGCTATTGTTCAACCCAAATGATGAGGTTGTGAAAACCAATTTAGAATTTGCCCAAAAAAAAGCCATTGACGACATTAAAGTTGTACCAGAAATTGGTTTTACAAAAGCTATTTATGGCTTTATAAACACATGGCATTACGATTCATGGGCTTGGGCAGCAGTTATAATGTCGATGCTGTTTTTACTGACTTTTTTAGGTTATTATTTTGGGAATACAACATTAATCAAAAGAATATTTTTTACTGCAATGTTTGTGTTTTTAGTTGGAATATGCACAGCTGTTTCAGCAGCTTTTTTACAAAAACAAAACGCTTCAAAAACAAAACCTGCAATTGTATTCAGTTCGGCTGTAAATGTAAAAGCGGAGCCTAAAAACAGCTCAGATGATGTGCTGGTTTTACACGAAGGAACAAAAGTATTTGTTTTGGAGTCGTTAGACAATTGGAAAAAAATCCAATTGACTGATAAAACGCAAGGTTGGATTGAAAAAGACGCGATTAAGGAGTTGAAATAGAAGTTATTATTAATAATTTCTATAGCTTTTCCACAAAATAAAACTTCCAATTATTGAATAAGTAATTCCACCAATAAGATTCTGAATTCCAAAATCATTTGTAAATAAGCAACCAACTTGCCTAAAAGAAAAACTAATATATTCATTTCTAAAAAACTTTAATGGGAATAAAATAAATAATAAAGTGATGGTGATAATGGTATTAAATAGATGTCTATTTTTTTTCCAGTTAATGTATCCAAAAATCAGTATACTAATTAAAAACCCATAGAAAAACCACAAATAAACATTTGCCATAAAATCACCAATATGATTTTTTAAGTTAAGTTCATTAATACATTCACATTTTGGGTTTTCAAAATACTCTATTAAACAATTAAATTTATTGTTCTGAATCGAAAAGTATATATTTTGGATTCCTTGAATTAGAAAAATAGAACCAAAAAACTGGATAAATATTATTTTAAGTTTTATTTGATGCATTTTGTTTTTTTGTAATAAGTTTTAATCTAATTACTAATTATTTTCTTCTTGCTCAACATTCTCTAATTCCTTCTCACTTAACCCTTCATACCATTCTTCAATTTGTGGATATACAAATGCAGAAATTTCTTTTGTAGGGTTGTAAAAAATAGATTCGTCAAGCGTTTCTTGTTTTGCCAACATGTTGTTTAAGTTGATTTTTTCAAACAATAAAATAACAATACTCAAAGCTAATATGGTTTTTAAAACACTAAACCCTGCGCCTGCTAAGCGGTTAATCCAGCCTAAATAGGCAAAATCTACAATTTTAGTCAGCAATTTAGCCGAAAGATGAATTACAATTACAACAGCAATAAAAGTTAAAGCAAAAGCCGTTATTTCTATGTATTTTGGATCCCAACTTACTTTTGTTTCTATAACAGCCCTTACAATGTGCGAAAATTTTATGGCTACAAAAATCCCAACTACTAAAGCAAGAAGCGAAGCAATCTCAACGAAAAGTCCGTTTTTTAACCCTTTGTAAATGGCGTAAGCTAATAATGCAGCAAAAATAATATCAATAAAACTCATCTATTTTGTCTTTGAAAAAAAACAAAGATAAAAGAATTATAGAAAGTCAAGTTTTCAGTTGTTATCTTTGCCAAAATTAAGTTAGCAGAAGAAATTTCTAACTTCTAAATTTCAATCATGTCAAGAGACGAACAACTAAAAGAACGATGGGATAAAGTAGTAAAATTACTTTCTGATAAATTTGCCGATGGCGATGTATTAGACCTAGACGCTATTATATATTTAATTGGAGTTCAAGAATTAGGAAAATTCAATAATGAGTTTAAAAAGGATGAAAAAATAAACTTAATGCATATTGCAATATGTAGAGTTTTAGAACCTTATGGCTACTATGAATTTGAATATTTCGATAACGAAGGTTGGCCTCATTATGCAGTAAAAGAAGAATTGCCACCATTAAAAGCAGGAGAACAATCTATCTTAATGAAAGACGCCATTGTAAGTTATTTTATGGAAAAAGAATTAATAGACTAATTGACTATTAATAAAACTAATTAGTAATCACTTTTAACTAATCAGTAAAAAAGATTAAATTTGCACCTTTATAAGCAAGAACGATGATTGATCAGATTAAAAAACACATTGAAGAAGTAAACGCTTTTCAAGCCGATAATAAAGAAAAAATTGAGGAGTTTAGAATTAAATTTTTAGGAAGCAAAGGTCTTTTAAAAGACTTATTTGCTGAATTTAAAAATGTTCCAAACGAAATGAAAAAGGAATTCGGACAAGTAATCAATCAGTTGAAAACTTCTGCCGAAGAAAAAGTTGCGTCTTTACAAGATCAAATAGAAAGCAAAGAAGATTCTAAAGGAATTTATGGCGACTTAACACGTCCAGGACATCCATTAAATTTAGGTTCTCGTCATCCAATTTCACTAGTAAAAAACCAAATTATCGATATCTTTTCAAATGTGGGTTTCAACGTTTCTGAAGGTCCAGAAATTGAAGACGATTGGCATAATTTTACGGCTTTAAATTTGCCAGAATATCACCCAGCGCGTGATATGCAAGATACTTTCTTTATTCAAACGAATCCAGATACGTTATTGCGTACACACACATCATCAGTTCAAGTGCGTTACATGGAAAATAACAAACCGCCTATTAGAACTATTTCTCCAGGTAGAGTTTTCCGTAATGAAGCAATTTCTGCTCGTTCACATTGTATTTTTCATCAAGTAGAAGGTTTATATATTGATAAAGACGTATCGTTTGCCGATTTAAAACAAACGTTATTACACTTTACGAAAGAAATGTTCGGAAAGTCAAAAATACGTCTAAGACCTTCTTATTTTCCATTTACAGAACCAAGTGCTGAAATTGATATTTATTGGGGTTTAAAGACAGAAACCGATTATAGAATTACAAAAGGTACAGGTTGGTTGGAAATTGGTGGTTGCGGAATGGTTGACCCAAATGTTTTAAAAAATTGCGGAATCAATCCAGAAGAATATTCAGGGTTTGCATTTGGTATGGGAGTTGAGCGTATAGCAATGCTTTTGCATCAAATAGGCGATATTAGAATGTTTTTTGAAAATGATGTGCGTTTCTTGCAACAATTTAAGTCAAGTATCTAAAATGAAAGCAGATATAGTTATCCCAAAAGTAGAAAACGTACATATTGTTGCCATACAAGAATGGAGCGATGATTTTCAAGAAAATTGTTGGTATGCATATTTGTTAAACGCTACAAATGAGCCATTAGAAATGGCTATGATTGTTTCTCGTGCTTATGGTTTAATTGATGGGGAACAAAGAAACACAATGTCTTTAAGACACGCTTTTGCAAAAGTAGAATCTCAATCAGCAGTAAGAATTGAATTTCTTGAAAACAACGTACTGCAATTAAACAACGAGTTTTTATTATCTTACTTTATAGATAATAAGATGTTTGATAAAAAATTTATTTTCAAAGCAAATGCAATAAGCGAAAAAGTAAAAATAGATCTACCAGTTGTAAATAAACAAGGTATTTTAGGAAGCTAATTAAGAAAATAGAATTGCTAAAATCATATAAATTCCTCAATTTTATAGCTTATTATAAACTATAGCATGAGGAATTTTTTTTTATCTCTACTTTTCATAGCAAGCGCATCGTTTGCACAAGATTTTGCGAAACACGTAAACCCATTTATAGGAACTGGTGGTCACGGACATACTTTTCCCGGCGCAACAACTCCATATGGAATGGTACAACTTTCACCAGATACTCGTATTGATGGAAGTTGGCACGGTTGTTCGGGTTATCATTATTCAGATAATTTAATTTATGGATTTTCGCACACGCATTTAAACGGAACCGGAGTTTCTGATTATGGTGACATTATGTTGATGCCAATAATGGGCGAATCTTCATTTGATAATAAAGTGTATTCTTCTACATTTTCGCATACTAACGAAAAAGCCTCAGTAGGTTTTTATTCTGTAAAATTAGACAAACACGATATCGATGTCCGTTTGACGACTTCAACACGCGTTGGTTTTCATGAATATACTTTTAATAAAAGTGGTTTAGCCAATATAATTTTAGATCTGAATCATCGAGATAAATTGCTGGAAGGAGAAGTTAGAATTGTTAGTCCAACCACTATTGAGGTTTTAAGAAGAAGCGAAGCTTGGGCTCAAAATCAATATGTCTATGCACGAATTGAGTTTAATGTTCCAATGAAAATTTCCAAAGAAAAAATGAATTTTAAAGGTGTAAATGGAGATTATCATGGAACGGAACTTGCTTTAAGCTTCTTCAAAGCAGTAAAAAAAGGAGAAAAAATCTTGGTAAAAGTTTCCCTTTCGCCAACAAGTTATGAAGGAGCAAAACTAAACAGTTCCGAAATTAAGCATTGGGATTTTGAAAAAGCAAAGAAAGCAGCAGAAGCACTTTGGAATAAAGAATTATCTAAAATAGAAATCACTTCTGAAGATAAAGACAAGTTGGCGATTTTCTATACCGCATTATATCATACGATGATGCAACCTAATATTGCTCAAGATTTAGACGGGAAATATCGTGGTCGAGATAATCAAATTCACACCGCGGAAGGATTTGATTATTACACCGTTTTTTCGCTTTGGGATACATTTAGAGCAGCGCATCCATTGTATACGTTGATTGATAAAAAACGAACTTCAGATTACATCAATACGTTCATAAAGCAATACGAACAAGTTGGCAGATTACCGGTTTGGGAATTAGCTTCTAATGAAACCGATTGTATGATTGGCTACCATTCGGTTTCTGTAATTGCCGATGCAATGGCAAAAGGAATTAAAGGTTTTGATTATGAAAAAGCCTTTGAAGCTAGTAAAGCTTCTGCAATGCGTGATGTTTTAGGCTTAGAAGCCTATAAGAAAAATGGATTTATTTCTATAGACGACGACCATGAAAGTGTTTCCAAAACACTAGAATATGCTTATGACGATTGGTGTATTGCGCAAATGGCTCAAATTTTAAACAAACAAGAAGATTACGACTATTTTATGAAACGTTCTCAAAGCTGGAAAAACCTTTTCGATTGGGAAACAGGGTTTATTAGACCAAAGAAAAACGGAGGTTGGGACAAACCGTTTGATGCTAAAGAAGTAAATAATAATTACACAGAAGGTAATGCTTGGCAATACACATTTTTCGTTCCTCAAGATATTGAAGGAATGATTGACGCTTATGGCGGAAAGGAAAAGTTTGAAGCCAAACTAGATGAAATGTTCAACAGTGAAAGTAAAACCACTGGTCGTGAACAAGTAGATGTTACAGGTTTAATTGGACAATATGCACACGGAAACGAGCCAAGTCATCACATGGCGTATTTGTATAATTATGTTGGGAAGCCAGAAAAAACAAAAGAAAAAGTTCATTACATCTTAAACGAATTTTATAAAAACTCACCTGATGGTTTAATAGGAAACGAAGACTGCGGACAAATGAGTGCTTGGTATGTGTTGAGTTCGATGGGAATTTATGCAGTAACGCCAGGAATAGGAGGTTATTGGGAAACTGTTAAGCCTAATTTTGATAAAATAGTTGTTAAAGGTGAAGATAAACAAAGAAAAATAAATGAACCATTTCAAAATGTTTTGACAGATTTTGGTTTTGAAATGAATTTTGAAAACGAAGCGTATAATGAAGATTATGAAATTCTTTCATATACTGAAATAATACCAGTTCCAGTAATTGAAGCGGAAAGTAAGTCGTTTAAAAACAAAATGTCTGTAGAATTAAAAGCACAAAAAGAGCAAAATATATTTTATTCTTTTACGAATGGAAATGATTTTAAGGAATATGTTTCTCCTATTGAAATTTCAGAATCAACGATGTTTTATGCTTTTTCTGAAAACAAGAATAAAGAGAAAAGCAACATCATTTCTGCCCAATTCTTCAAAAAACCTAACGACTATACCATTGAAATTAAATCAAAATACAATTCGCAATACCATGCAGGTGGAACAGAAGGTTTAATTGACGGAATTTTTGGAAATGAAAACTGGAGAAAAGGTGAATGGCAAGGGTATCAATACCAAGATTTTGAAGCAGTAATTGACCTTAAGGAAACGAAAATCATTTCTAAAATAAGTTCAAATTATTTACAAGACACACGTTCGTGGATCTTAATGCCAACTAAAGTAGAGTATTACATTTCAGATGATAACATCAAGTTTACAAAAGCGGGAACGGTTGAGAATTCAGTTGATCCAAAAGAATATGAAACTGTGATAAAATCATTTGATTTAAAGTTTAAATCACAAAAAGCAAGGTTTGTAAAAGTAATTGCAACTAATTTTGGAAAACTTCCAGAATGGCACCAAGGTTTTCCATCAAACGGAGATGCGTTTATTTTTATTGATGAGGTAACAGTTAAATAGAATGTTTTGGTTTGATTTTTGTTAGGTGTAATTAAAAATGTATTTATGAAAAGGTTTCTTTTGTTTTTGCTTTTTACGGCTACTTTAGGTAATGCACAAGTTGTCTTTGAACCTACTCTTTTTGAAGCTTTTAAAAAAGCTAAAGAACAAAACAAACCTGTTTTTATAGAGTATTATAGTTCAGAATGTTCGGTTTGTAAACGTTTAGGTGATTTGCTGAAAAATGATTCTCTTGTGTACACATACTACAATAAGAAATTCATCAATTATGCCATGAATACAAACGATTCATTGTCAGTTGAAGATAATGTTTTTATTAAAAATGCTAATCTTCATTTTGAAAGTTTACCCGTACTTTTGTATTTTGATAAAAATAAAAATTTCTTGCATCATACAGGAGTAAATACTGATGCAGCATCAATTGTTAATGAAGGAAAAAAAGCAACACTGTCTGATTATAATTCTTCGGGATTGAAAGCGAAATATGATGCTGGTGATCGTTCTGTAAGAACCTTATATGCTTATGCCGATTTTTTAGTTGTAACTGAAAACGAGAAATTATTAAATAAAGTTACTCAAGAACTTTTTGAATCTTTTAAGGAAGAAGAGCTAATAACCAAGAAAAGTTATATTGTTTTAAAACAAGTTGTACATACTACTGAAAACGGATTTTTTCAATTTTGGATAAACCATTTAGATGATTTGAAAGGTTTTGAAAGTGGCCATAAAGAAGGAATGGAAAAAGAAGCTCTAAATAAAATAGTTTTAAAAGAGCTTAGTGATCCATCAATAAAAAAATGGGACAACAAAAAGAAAACAACTTTTAAAAAGTACATTCTTGATTTAAAAATAACAGATAATCCAAACGTTTATTTTGAATAGTTTTTTATAAACCTTATTCTTTAAAAGGAATGAGTAACGACCAAACAATTGAAATAACCAAAATCCCACCTACAACTCCAAGAGAAACCATTGATGAAACATGGAAGAACGGTGCTGCAATCATTTTTACACCTATAAAGCCTAAAATAAGCGCTAATCCGTAATGTAAACGACTAAACATATACATGAAGTTGGCTAAAAGAAAATAAAGCGAACGAAGCCCTAAAATGGCAAATATATTTGAAGTGTATAAAATGAATGGATCATCTGGTGCGATAGCAAAAATAGCAGGAATACTGTCTACTGCAAAAAGCAAATCAGTAAATTCTACAATGACTACGACAACTAATAAAGGAGTTGCCATTTTTATTCCGTTTTGAAAAGTGAAAAACTTGTCACCATCAAAATTCGGACTCACTTTAAATATTTTGTGAACTAATTTTGAACCAGCACTATTAGAAAAATCTTTGTCTCCATCATCTTCACTATGACTGAACCACGATTTTAACCCAGCAACAATTAAAATAACTCCAAAAATGGTTAATAAGTAATTGATTTTTACAAGATGACCAAAAAGTTCCATTTCAGGTAAATATGTGTAATTCAAAATCCAAACACCTGTAAAAATGAAAATAGCTCTAAAAAATAATGCTCCAAGAACTCCCCAAAATAACACTTTGTGTTGGGCTGATTTGGCCACGTTAAAATAGCCAAAAACCAATATGAATACAAAAAGGTTATCTACGGAAAGTGCTTTTTCTATCCAATAAGCTCCTTGAAACTGCATGAATTGTTCAGCGCCTAAATAGTAATAGATAATTCCACTAAAACCCATTGCTAATGTAATCCAAGTTACAGACCAAATTGCTGCTTCTCTATTAGATATAACATGACTTTTTTTGTTTAAAACACCTAAATCTAGCAGCAACATTGCAATGATTATGATGCTGAAAACACCTAAAATGAAGGGATGATTTATTAAATGGTCCATGGATTACTTTTTTGCAAATTTACTACATGATTTTTTCTCCAAGAGAAACAGTTTTAACAATCTGATAATCAGAAATTTGCAGTAATGTTTTAAAATTAAAAAACAGGCTAACTTTTTGAAATTCAAATAATTAAGTCTGTTTTTGTATATGACGACAAATCTATTAAAATTTTAATCTAATTTATCTGCTAGTTTTTTAAATACAGCTTTTGGCTCTTTTCCTTCATATAGAATAGCGTAAACAGCATCTATAATTGGAGTTTTAGCTTTGTGTTTTTGATTTAGTAAATAAGCACTTTTAGTTGCATAATATCCTTCAGCAACCATGCTCATTTCCATTTGTGCAGATTTAACTGTATATCCTTTACCGATCATGTTTCCAAACATTCTATTTCTAGAAAAAACAGAATAACCAGTCACTAATAAATCGCCTAAATAGGCCGAATCATTAATGTTACGTTTCATTTTATGGACTTTTTTAATGAATTTCTTCATTTCGCGAATTCCATTACTCATTAAAACCGATTGAAAGTTATCTCCATAACCTAAACCATGTGCAATACCTGCAGAAATAGCATAAATGTTTTTTAACATTGCTGCATATTCCGTCCCTATAATATCATCAGAAGTTTTGGTTTTAATATAATCTGAACTTACATTTTTAGCCATTAACTTGGCCTTTTCTTTATCTCCACAAGCTAAAGTTAAGTACGATAATCGTTCCATGGCAACTTCCTCAGCATGACATGGACCGGTTAAAACACCAATATTTTCATAGGGTACGTTGTATTTTTGATGAAAGTGTTCACCTACAATTAAACTTGTCTCAGGAACAATTCCTTTAATTGCAGAAAAAATTACTTTTCCTTCTAAACTTTCGGTTAAACTTTCTAATTCCCCACTTAAAAAAGCAGATGGAATAGCAAAAATGATATAATCGGCATATGCAACAGCTTCATTAATATCATTTGTAAGTTTTAATTTTTTTATATCAAATTCTACTGAACTTAAGTAATTGGGATTATGGTATTGATGTTTAATATGCTCAACCGCATAAGTATTTCTCATGTACCATGCAATTTCATTTTGATTTTCACACAACATTTTCGCAATAGCAGTAGCCCAACTTCCTCCGCCAATAACTGCAAATTTCGGATTTTTTTCCATTATAGTTCCATTTTTAGGAAATTCAAAGGTAAAGAATTAGTTTCAATTTTAAAAAATGATTGAAAGCTAACTACTTAAAAGTGTTAAATTTTATAATCCAAACAATTTAATTTTTATTAGGACGTTATTGTATTAATTGTTTCAACTTCTTTTTAAATAATGTAGGTTATTATTTAAAGTTATAAAAAAAGCGTTTAAAAAATATTTTTTTAAACGCTTTTTTGTTGAAATTAATGGGTTGAATTAATAACTCATTTCTACAATTTCTCTTACTTTTTCTGGTGTAATATTTTGTTTTTCACCTAAAGCTTTCCAGCCTCTTTCTTCAAAACGATTCACGATAAAGTCAGCCGTCTTAGCAAAATCATCAGTGTTTTCAGATAGTTTTGTTTTCATTCCCATTGTGTGGAAGAATTCAACTGTTTTCTCAATTGCTTTTTCTGCAATTTCTTCTGTTGAACCTTCTTGAATATTCCAAACACGTTTTCCATATTGTGCTAATTTTTCTTTCTTCGTTTCAAACACCACTCTATACAAGTTTGGACCAATGATTGCTAATGTTCTAGCGTGATCAATTTCGTACATAGCAGTTAATTCGTGCCCAATCATATGTGTTGCCCAATCTGAAGGAACACCTTTGCTTAAAAGCCCATTTAAAGCCATTGTAGCGCACCAAACGAAATTAGAAGCCAATTTATAGTCTGTTGGGTTTTCCACTACGCTAGGTCCAATTTCTACTAAAGTCTGTAAAATGCTTTCTGCAATTCTATCTTGTAAAATAGCATCGTGCTTATAAGTCAAATACTGCTCCATTGTGTGTGTAAATGCATCCACAACACCATTTTGCAATTGTCTTTTTGGTAAAGATGTAATTACAGTTGGGTCAACAATAGAGAATTTAGGAAATAAAGCACTTCCACCTAAAGTTAATTTTTCTTGTGTAGCAGCAATAGTAACAACTGCACCTGAATTCATTTCTGAACCTGTTGCTGGTAAAGTTAATACTGTTCCAAAAGGAATAACGTTTGCGCCTTCTTTGAAAAGAATTCTATTTCTTAAAATTTCAGCGGCATCTCCTTCATAATTTACTGCTGCAGAAATAAATTTCACTCCATCAATAACACTTCCACCACCAACAGCTAAAACAAACCCGATTTTTTGTTCACGGATAATTTCAACCGCTTTCATCAACGTTTCATAACGTGGATTTGGTTCAATTCCGCCAAATTCAACAATATTATTTTCTTCAAATTGCGTTGCTAATGCAGTTTTCACTTGGTCGTAAACTCCATTTTTAAAAATACTTCCACCGCCATAAGCGATTAGAATTTTTGTGTTTGAAGGAACCAAGTCTTTTAATTGTTCAATTTGTCCTTTTCCAAAGACATAATTTACGGGGTTGTATAATTCGAAATTGTTCATTTTTTATTTTTTTAATTGTACTAATAGTTTTTGCGCTACTAATTTAGAAGAAGCTGGGTTTTGACCTGTAATCAATAAGCCATCTTCAACAGCATAAGGCGCCCAGTTTTCTCCTTTGCTATAGATTGCTCCATTTGCTTTTAATGCATCTTCTAGTAAAAACGGAACTACTTTAGTTAAACCAACAGCAGCTTCCTCATCGTTTGTGAAACCTGTTACTTTTTTACCTTTAACTAAATATTCTCCGTTCACTTTTACATCTTTTAAAACTGCTGGTGCATGACATACAAATGCAATAGGTTTGTTGTTTGTGTAAAAAGATTCGATTAAAGATATAGAATTTTTATCAGATACTAAATCCCATAATGGTCCGTGTCCACCTGGATAAAATACTGCATCATAATCTGCTTGATCTATGTTCGCTAATTTAACTGTGTTTGCTAATTTTTCTTGTAAAGCTGAATCACCGTCAAATCTCTTTGTGTCATCAGTTGCTGAACTTGGTTCAGAACTCTTAGGGTCAATTGGTGGTTGTCCACCTAATGGAGAAGCTATAGTTACTTCAATTCCTTGGTCAATTAATTCATAATATGGAGCGGCAAACTCTTCAATCCAAAATCCTGTTTTTTCTCCTGTATTTCCTAGTTTATCATGACTGGTTAAAACAAATAATACTTTTTTCATAGTTTCCGTTTTTACGGGTTCAATAACTGTTTCTGTTTCTTGTATTTTTTCTTTACAACTTAAGAAAGTTGCCATAATGGTAAATAATGCTATTTTCTTCATGATCTTTTTATTTTTTACAAATTTACGACTTAAATGATATTAGTAAAAATAATTTAAATTATGTTTGTCATAAATAAATTTATAACAATGGTAAATTTAGAATGGTATAGAACGTTTAAATCTGTTTATAAAAACGGCAATTTTTCACTTGCAGCAAAAGAATTATTCATAAGCCAACCAGCTGTTAGTCAGCAAATAGCTATGTTAGAAGCACATGTAGGTTATAAATTGTTTAATAGAAAATCTAAAGGTGTAGAACCAACAGAATACGCTAAGTTACTGAATAATCTAATTATAGAAGCTTTAGATAGATTAGAAAGTGTAGAAAATGGTTTTCGCGAGAAAGCATTTAACGCTAATAAGTTGGTTTCTGTTGGAATTTCAAAACATTTATTTGCAAGCATTGGAACAAAACTAATTTCAAAGTTTGATTTTATAGATTTTACTTACGGTGAAAGCGAGGAACTATTTAGTCTAGTAAATGACAAAAAGATAGATTTTGCAATTGTAACCAATAAATTTGAAACTTTTGATACAGTTCAAAAAGAACTAGGAGAAATCAAACAAATAGTTGTTGCGAGTAATGATTTAGATTTAAAAACAGTTAAGAAAGAAATTAAAAATCAAAACTACAATACTATTGAAACTTGGTTAAACCAGCAAAAATGGTATAATTTCGACGCTAGAATTCCGCATGTAAAACTATTTTGGTTGCATGTTTTTGATAAAAAAAGACCTTCAATGGTTTCTAATTATATTATTCCTTCTGAAACGGAAATGTTAGCTACTTTGGCTGAAAACTCTGGAGTTTCTATCGTTTGGGATATTAATGCCAAAAAATATTTAAGAGACAATAAAATTCAATTGGTTTGGAATAGTTCAAAAATGCCTTCAACAGCAGTTTATTTATTGGCTCGAAAAAATGACACAATAAATTCTATTTTAGAGGAAGTAATAGGAGATCTTAAATCTTTTATCTCGGAATAAATCATTTCTTATAAAACAAGTTATGCTCTACATATTCCCAAACTTTATTAGGAAGCATTGGCGCAACATTTTTGTCGTTTTTAATGCTTTCGCGAATAAAAGTAGATGACAATTCAATAACCGGAGCGCCAACTCTATGAATTTTAGGATGATTTACAAATTGTTCGTCTAATTCACCCGAATTCAGTCTAGGATAGACATAAATATTATGGTTATTTAAAATTACTTCGTAGTTTTTCCATTTGTGAAGCGAATTCAAATTGTCTTCTCCCATAATTAAAGAAAATTTATATTTCGGAAATTTCTCTTGTAAATGCGCTAACGTGTTTACAGTGTAATTAGGTTGGGTTAACTTAAATTCAATATCAGAAGGTTGAATTTTCGGGAAGTTTTCTGTGGCCAAATGCACCATTTCTAAACGATGGTAATCATCTAAAAGGGTGTTTTTCTTTTTGTGCGGATTATGAGGCGTTACAACCATCCAAATTTGATCTAAATCAGAATGCTCCGCCATATGATTGGCAATAATTAAATGGCCAATATGAATAGGGTTAAATGTTCCAAAATACAATCCGATTTTCATAAATTTAGTAATTACTTCTTAGCAACAAATTCTTTTACTAGTTGATATGCTTCTTCTTTAGCTGTATCTAAATCGTAGTTTTTAATAATTTTATCAAATTGTGGAGCTGTTGCTAACTCAACTGAAGCCTTTGCGATACGCATATTAATTTTGTCTTCACTTTCTGTAGAACGTAATTTTAACCTTCTTTTCAACTCATCCACACTTGGTGGTTTTACAAAAACCGCTAAAGTTTCTTCAGGAAATTTACTTTTGATTCGTAATCCACCAGCAACATCAATATCAAAAATAACATGTTTCCCTAATGCCCAAATTCGTTCTACTTCGTTTTGTAAAGTTCCATAGAAATTATCCGTATAAACCTCTTCCCATTCTACAAAATCTTCCGCTTTAATGTGTTTTTTGAATTCTTCCCACGAAATAAAATAGTAATCTGTACCATGAATTTCTTCTCCTCTAGGCTCGCGAGTTGTACAAGAAATAGAAAACTCTAAGTTTAAATCTTCTTTTCCTAATAAGTATCTTACTATGGTTGTTTTTCCTGAACCAGATGGTGCAGAGAATACTAATAATTTTCCTTTTGTTGTTGCTGAATTCATTTCAGTATAGTTGTGTTGTTGCCTAATCTTTTTATCTATGTTTTTTACAAAACATTTAAAACTTGTTCTTTAATTTTTTCTAATTCGTCCTTCATCATCACCACTAATTTTTGCATCTCTGCATGATTAGATTTAGAACCCATCGTATTGATTTCTCTACCCATTTCTTGTGTAATGAAGCCTAGTTTTCTGCCCAAACCACCTTCATTATTCATGGTTTCTATGAAATAATCTAAATGATTGGTAAGACGCACTTTTTCTTCAGTGATGTCTAATTTCTCCAAATAATAAATTAATTCTTGCTCAAATCTATTTTCATCAACAGTAACTTTCAATTCTTCAATAGCTGTAAAAAGACGGTCTTTTATGTTTTGTACTCTTTCTGGATCTAAAACCAAAGCTTGCTCCATGTAAGAACGAATATTTCCAATGCGTAATTGAAATTCTTTTTCAAGAGAAGCACCTTCGTCAGTTCTAAAATCGTCAATTTTGGTTAAAGCTTCATTAATAACTTTTTGAATATGACTCCACTCTTCTTTGTCTAATTCTTCTCTCTCCGTTTTTAATGCATCTGGCATTCTTACAGCCATTTTCATTAATTCAGTTGCATCAGCATTAGGAATAACTTCTTTCATTTGATTAATATACCCTTTTACAATAGGTACATTAATTTTAGCTGAAGTTTCTTCGCCAGTAACTTCAATATATAATGAAAAATCAATTTTACCGCGTTCTAGCTTTTGAGCAATAGTATTACGAATTTGTAATTCCATTTCTCTATAAATAGAAGGAGTTCTTACATTCAGGTCTAAACCTTTACTGTTTAATGATTTTAGCTCTACGGTAATTTTTTTATTTGGTAATTGTAAGAAGGCTTTACCAAAACCTGTCATTGATTGTATCATATATTAACTTAAAATAGAGTTCAAAGATAAGAAAAAGTGTTCAGTGTTCAGTTTTTACTACTCAGTAATCTTTTTTGATTTATGAGTAACTAAATATACGCCTGTAAAAATTAAAACAGCCGAGAATATTTTAATTAAATTCAATTCGTCCTTGCCTAAACTAATTGCAAATGTTGCTGCAAAAAGTGGTTGTAAGTAAATGAAAACTGACAACGTTGTTGGTTTAAGATGTTTCATCGCCATTAGGTTTATCAAATAAGCTAAAAAGGTTGTAAACAAAACTACAAAGCCTATTTTATAATAAATATCTGTTGGAATGCTTTCCCAATTAATGCTACAGAATTCAGAAAAACCAAAAGGTAAAACATAAAGTAATCCAAAAGTATAAATCCACTTTATAAAAGTAAATGCATGATATTTGGTGATTAATTTTTTAATAAGAATTAAATAAATAGCATATGAAAAGGCATTTATAAATACTAGGAAATTCCCCCATCCTGCATTAGTGCTGTCGCCAATAGATTTTCCGTATAGAATTAAAATAGCAGTTCCAGTTAGTCCAATAATTATTCCTATTACTTTTTTAACCTCAATTCTTTCCTTAATGATGATGGCCGAAAGTATTAAAACAATAATTGGCGCTGTAACCATTATTACTGAAGCACTAATAGGAGAAGTATAGCTTAAACCTTTAAAAAAAGTAAGTTGGTTTAACGCAACACCAAAAAAAGCAGCAGCCATTATTCGTGGAAAATCTTTCTTTTCTATTTTTTCTTTAGGTCCAAAAAAAGTAAGCATCCAAAATAAGAAAGTTCCTCCAATAGCTCGAATAAGAATAAATCCGTAGGGTTGAACATGAGTTGGCATTACATCTTTAGCTACAGTAAAAGTAGATCCGTAAATCATTGCAACAAATGTTGCTCCTATAATGGCTAATGTTCTTTTAGACATTTCCTAAAGTCTTCATTAGTTTTAAAATATTGGGTTGTGAATTTCCAATAAATATTTCATTTTTAATTATGAAAACTGGTCGACTTAAAAAGGTATAATGTTCTAAAATGTATTTTTTAAAATCGGCTTCGGTTAGGTTTTTATCTTTAAGGCCAAGTGATTTGTATAGTTGTGCTTTCTTGCTAAACAAAGCTTCATAACTTCCAGAAAGAGCGTACATTTTTGCAAGTGAATCTTCATTAATTGGATTTTCTCTTATATCTTGAAAATCTAATTCAATGCCTTTGGGTAACGTTTTAATTATTTTTCGGCAAGTATCACAAGAAGGTAAATAATATATAGTGTCCATTCTTTTTTTTACAAAAGTAATAATTTGAAACGAATATTGCTTTTTCTTATCTTCGTTAGAAAATAAATGAATATGAAAACTATTTTTAGAATAAATAAAAGCTATTTTTTTTAGGAGCATAAATAAAAATTCACATAAAATAATAAATTATGAAATTCAATACTAAAACGATACATGGTGGTCAACATCATGAAAAAGTAACAGGTTCAGTAATGCCACCTATTTTCCAAACTTCAACTTTCGCACAGACTAGCCCAGGGAAGCCTATAGGCGACTATAAATACAGTAGAGTGGGAAACCCAACAAGAGCTACTTTAGAAGAAGCTTTAGCGAGTATAGAAAACGGCACACGTGCATTGGCTTTTTCTTCTGGTTTGGCAGCTACAGATTCAGTGATGAAGATATTAAAATCAGGCGATGAGGTTATTGCTATGGACGATTTATACGGTGGGATTTATAGAATGTTTACTGAAGTTTATCAAAATTTTGGAATTAAATTTCATTTTGTAGACATGACTGATTTGGTAAAATTAGAATCATTAATCAACAAAAACACAAAATTAGTTTGGGTAGAAACACCAACAAATCCATTAATGAAAATAGCAGATATTGCTGAAGTTGCTAAAATAACTAAAAAATACAAGCTGCTTTTTGCAGTAGATAACACATTTGCAACACCTTATCTACAAAAACCTTTAGATTTAGGGGCAGATATTGTAATGCATTCTGCTACTAAATATTTAGGAGGGCATTCAGATGTTATCGCAGGCGCTTTAATTGTGAAAGATAAAGAATTAGGGGAAAAATTACATTTTGCTCAATTTGCAACTGGTGGAACTTTAGGGCCCATGGATAGTTATTTGATTTTAAGAGGAATTAAAACATTGCATTTACGTGTACAACGTCATTCTGAAAACGGAGCAACAGTTGCTAACTTTTTAGATAAGCATCCTTTGGTAAAAAGAGTATATTATCCAGGTTTAGAAAGTCACCCACATTATGAAATAGCAAACAAGCAAATGCATGGCGGTTATGGTGGAATGGTAACATTTACTTTTAACTCTGGCAAAATGGAAGATGCTGTTAAGTTTTTAGAAAAAGTTAAAATTTTTACTTTAGCTGAATCTTTAGGCGGAGTTGAGTCATTAGCAAATCATCCGGCAACAATGACGCACGCTTCGGTTCCAGCTGAAAAAAGAGCTGAAATAGGCATTACAGACGATTTAGTTCGTTTAAGCGTTGGTATAGAGGATATCGACGATTTATTACAAGATTTACAACAAGCTTTAGAAAAGTAATTGATTTATGAATACCCCATAAAAAAAGCCTTGAATATTCAAGGCTTTTTTTATGTAAAATATTTTATTTCTTAATCTAAGTAATAAATATATCCGAAATGAAACCATAAGTTCCAATCATTAGCTTTATTTTCAACATACAACTCCGGATCTTTTTTTAATCCATCAACCCAGTCAGAAAAATAATATTGCCATCTTAGTTCTACAAATAAGTCAGATAATTCAGTTAATTTGTAACGAGTACCAATACTTGAAACTACTGACCAAGTGGTACCTCCTTCTGATGAAAAGCCATCTGGTAAATATCTTGGATATGTTGTAGATGGAATTCCTAATGGTCCTAACTCAGAATAAGTATTATTTTGAAAAAAGTTGTAGTGAGCGCCTAAAGCAATAAAAGGAGCAAATGCACCATCTGTAGCTGTAAACTCTCTAATACTCAATGGGAAATACTCCAATTGCATACCTATGTCAGTAACTTTAGCCTCACCTTTCATAGCAGCTAATTTATAACCTTCAGGAGTGTCTTTTTCTGCCCATTTACCAAAATGCTCTAATTTTGTGCTGTTATACGATAATTCAGAACGCAATTTAAAGTGGTCATTGAAATATGTTTCGGGTGTATAACAGTTACACTCTGCTCTATATGCAAAATTCATGTAATGGACTAATCCAATTCCATAACCTGTATTTCCAGCATTTGTTCCAAAATCATGACGTACTCCAAAGTCAGATTGAAACGCAACACCACCTGCAAATGCACCTATTTCGTGTGAAAAACCAAATTGAGCATTCGAAAATAATGGTGTCAATAATAGTAAAAAAACGAAGTGTTTAATTTTTTTAGTCATTACTAAAAGTTTTCGATTGTCGGACAAATATATAAAAACTAAGTTCACATAAAAAAAAAATATTAAAATTCTTGTTTAAAATTTCTTAATTTTTGCTTTTTCACTCTTTTTTTTATAAAATGTTTACGAGTATTTTATAAAAATGTATATTTGTTCCTTGAAAATTAAGTCTAAACTTAATAGTAAATAAAAACAACAATATCATGAAAGAAAGTGTATCATCTTTTATTGAAGCAGTAGCTAAAAGAAACCCTAACGAGCCTGAATTTATGCAGGCAGTTAAAGAAGTAGCTGAAACAGTTATTCCTTTTATTGAAGAAAATAAAAAATACCAAAACAAAATGCTTTTGGAAAGAATGGTTGAGTCTGAGCGTATAATTATGTTTAGAGTAGTTTGGCAAGATGATGCTGGGAACACTCAAGTAAACAGAGGTTACCGTATTCAAATGAACTCTGCTATTGGACCATATAAAGGAGGAATACGTTTCCATCCTTCAGTAAATTTAAGTATTTTGAAGTTTTTAGCATTTGAGCAAACTTTTAAAAACAGTTTAACTACATTACCAATGGGTGGTGGAAAAGGTGGAGCTGATTTTGATCCAAAAGGGAAGTCTGAAAACGAAATAATGCGTTTTTGTCAAGCATTCATGACAGAATTATCTAAGCATATTGGTGCAAATACTGATGTTCCTGCAGGAGATATTGGTGTAGGTGGTAGAGAAGTAGGCTTTATGTTTGGTCAATATAAAAGATTAAGAAACGAATTTACAGGTGTTTTAACTGGTAAAGGAATTTCTTTTGGAGGATCATTAATTCGTCCTGAAGCAACTGGATACGGAGATGTTTATTTTGCACAAAGTATGTTGGCAACTAAAGGACAAAGTTTTTCTGGAAAAACTGTAGTCGTTTCTGGTTCTGGAAATGTTGCTCAATATGCTGCTGAAAAAGCAATTGAACTAGGAGGTAAAGTTGTTACTTTCTCAGATTCTGCAGGTTATATTTATGATGAAGCAGGTATTGATGCTGAAAAATTAGCTTACGTAATGGAAATTAAAAACGTAAACTATGGAAGAATAAGTGATTATATTACTAAGTATCCAAATGCTAAATATGTTGCAGGAAAACGTCCTTGGGAAGTTAAATGCGATATTGCTTTACCTTGTGCTACTCAAAATGAGTTAAACGAAGATGAGGCTAAGATGTTAGTTGCTAACGGATGTATTTGTGTAGCTGAAGGAGCAAATATGCCTTCAACTCCAGAAGCTGTTGAGGTTTTCCAACATGCAAAAATATTATTCGCTCCAGGAAAAGCATCTAATGCAGGTGGAGTTGCAACTTCAGGTTTAGAAATGTCTCAAAATTCATTGCGTTTAAGTTGGACTAGTGAAGAGGTTGATCAAAAATTAAAAGCTATTATGTCTGATATTCATGAAGCTTGTGTGAAATATGGTAAAGATTCTACTGGTTATATTGACTATGTAAAAGGCGCTAATATTGCAGGATTTGTAAAAGTTGCTGATGCTATGCTTGGACAAGGTGTAGTTTAGTTTATATATAAATTACTTAAAAAGGCTTTCGTTATTCGAAAGCCTTTTTTATTTTTTCATATACCAAATTCATATTTATACGTTTATAGTATATTTGTATAAAGTTGAAGAATATGAAACTCAAAATATTACTTTTTTTAATTATATATAATCAAATCGTTTTTTCGCAACAAAATCAGTTGTGGAAGAGCTATTATTCATATAATGAAATAGTTGATGTAGAAGCAGGTTTGAACACTGTTTTTGCTGCGACAACTAATAGTATATTTTATAAGGAATTAAGTTTAAATGATTTAAACATTTACAACTCTATTAATGGATTTAAACCAGAGTCTGTAACAGCAATACATCATTCTGATGCATTTAATAAAACAATAGCAGGAAGCAGTAATGGATTATTGTTGATTGTTAATGGAGACGGAAGCGTTACTACTAAAGTCGATATTATCGAGGAAGTTCCAGTCGCTCCAAACATTAAGAAAATTAATGACTTATACGAGTATAACGGAAAACTGTATATTTCATCTGATTACGGAGTTTCTGTGTTGAACCTTTCAAACTTAGAATTTGAGTCAACTTATTTTATAGGCCCAGCAGGAGAAGAAGTCCAAGTGCTTCAAACTACTGTTTTAAATAATGAAATTTATGCGGTTACAAGGTTTAATGGAATTAGAAAAGCAAACTTAAACAATCCTTTTATATATGATTTTTCCCAATGGCAATCTTTTGATGCTGGTTTTTGGGCTGGTATAATTACATTCAACGATGAAATAGTTGCAATGAATACAAATTCTAGGACATACAGATATTCTGGAGGATCATTTATAGAAATTTTAAATCAAGCTCAGAATGGTTTAAAACTTAAAACAAATTCAAGTGAAATAATCGTAACAACTAGAAATAATATATATGTTGTTGACAATATTTATTCATTAGCAGCACATATAACTAATATTCCTTCTTACACAGTTAACTTTACTGCAGCAACTGTTGTAGGAGATCAAATTTTTATTGGAACCGAAAGTAAGGGGCTGTTTTCGACATCCCTATCTAATCCTTCGGTTTTTGAAAACATGAGTCCAAACGGACCTGTTCGTAATTACATTTTCAGAGTAAAGAAAGCACAAAATTATCTTTGGGCAGTTTACGGAGATTACACAAGACTTTATAATCCATATCCATTAGATAGTTTTGGAATAAGTAAGTATTCAGACGATTCTGGCTGGGAACTAATTCCTTATGATGATTTGTTTCAGGCTAAATCCATTTCTGATTTAGTTGTAAATCCTAACAACAATAATGAAGTTTATGCAAGTTCGTATTTTTCAGGGTTGTTAAAAATAAACGACGACGGTATAAATTTATACAATAATACAAATACGGGCCCAAACGGGCTCGAATCATTACTTTTGTCGCCTCCAAATCCAAGTTATGTTGATATTCGTATAAATAGTCCCGCTTTTGATAAAGATGGGAATCTATGGGTAACAAATGCATTTGTAGCGAAGTCATTAAAGGTGTTAAGAACAAATGGGCAATGGCAGTCATATGACATGAGTTCTGTTTTACCAACTGTAAATATAGGAAGGTATGCCCCAATGGCAATTGATAAAAATAGAACAAAATGGGTTCCAACTATTAATGATGGACTACTGGTTTTCAATGATACTTTTAGTAATAAAATTGCAGCTATTAATGTTGAAAATGGAAATTTGCCAGACAATGATGTTAGGTGTGTTGCTATTGATAATAGAAATCAATTGTGGATTGGAACTTTTAAAGGACTTAGAATATTGTCTAGTGTAGATAGATTTGTTTCTGATACCGAGTTTACCACAACTCCAATTATAATTCAAGAAGGGGATTTGGCGCAAGAATTGTTTTATCAGCAAACTATTCTAGACATAGCTGTAGACGGAGCTAATAATAAATGGGTTTCAATTGCAGATGGAGGCGTTTTCTTAGTTTCTTCAAACGGGCAAGAAACTTTATATCAATTTACAAAATCAAATTCTCCTTTACCAAGTAACAATGTCAATGACATAGAAATTGATGGAGTATCAGGTGAAGTTTATTTTGCTACAGATATGGGAATGGTTTCCTTTTTAGGAACTTCAACAAAACCGAGTGATAACTTAGCAAATGTTTTCGTCTATCCAAATCCAGTGCGGCCTAATTACACAGGTACAATTAAAATAGCAGGCCTTACCGATAAAGCAAATATAAAAATTACCGATATTGAAGGAAATCTAGTTCATGAAACTACTTCTTCAGGCGGAACAATAGAATGGGATCAAACGGCTTTTGGCAGTCATAGAGTTGCTTCTGGAGTTTATATGATTTTTATAGCTTCTCAAGACGGATTAGATACAACGGTTAAAAAAGTGATGGTGATTCGATAATGCAAATTAAAACTAAAGCCATTGTAATCTCCACGGTAAAATTTCAAGAGAAAAGTCTTATTGTTAAGTGCTTCACACAAAGTAATGGGATAAAAAGTTATTTCGTAAACAATGCTTTTACAGGAAAAAACAACAAACAAAAAATAGCATTTTTCCAGCCTTTAATGCAGCTCGAAATTGAAGCTACAAATAAAAATAAAGGAACTTTAGAACGCTTTAAAGACATTAAAATAGCAATTCCTTATCAAACTATAAGTTACGATATTTACAAAACCACAATTGTTTTATTTTTATCAGAATTTTTAAACCACGCCATAAAAGAAGAAGAAGCTAATGAGGCTCTTTTCGAATATTTAGAAGCCGCTTTGTTATGGTTAGACAATCATAATGAAATTTCAAACTTTCATTTAATTGTTTTAATTCAAATTACTAAATACTTAGGTTTTTACCCCGAAAACCCTTCAGAAAGTATTGATTATTTTGATCAGTTAGAGGGTGTTTTTAATAACGCACCTTCGTCAAGTAGTTTGTCAGTTGATGAAACAAATTTGCTAAAAAAACTTTTGGTGCTAAAATTAGATAATATTGAAAATTCTTTTTCAGCCAATCAAAGACAAATTCTTTTAAAAATCATAATCAACTATTTCACCTTAAATGTTGAGGGATTTAAAACACCAAAATCAGTAGAAGTTTTTAAAGAAGTTTTTTCATAAAACCGTAAAAAAAACAACTTCACAATTCATAATTGACTAAAAGTCTTGTTTGTCAGTTCTTTTTTAAGTTAACTTTTCTCTCTTTTATTCAAAATTCCTTACTTTCGCAAATTCAATTTAGATTAGGATAAAATGAGTACGAAATTCACTGAATACAAAGGACTTAATTTGCCAACTGTGGCATCTGAAGTACTTGATTTTTGGAAAAAACAAAACATATTTGAACAAAGTGTAACTTCTCGTGAAGGGGCAGCACCTTTTGTGTTTTTTGAAGGTCCACCTTCTGCAAACGGATTGCCTGGAATTCACCACGTAATGGCGCGCGCTATTAAAGATATTTTTTGTCGTTATAAAACTCAAAAAGGTTTTCAAGTTAAAAGAAAAGCGGGTTGGGATACTCATGGCTTGCCTGTTGAATTAGGTACCGAAAAAGAATTAGGTATTACTAAAGAAGATATTGGTACAAAAATATCTGTTGCAGAGTATAACGAAGCGTGTAAGAAAACCGTAATGCGTTATACTGATGTTTGGAACGATCTAACTGAAAAAATGGGTTATTGGGTAGATATGGAAGATCCATATGTTACGTATAAATCCAAATACATGGAAACAGTTTGGTGGTTGTTAAAAGAAATCTATAAAAAAGATTTAATTTACAAAGGATATACAATCCAACCCTATTCTCCAAAAGCAGGAACAGGTTTGTCTTCGCATGAAGTAAACCAACCTGGTTCTTATAGAGATGTTACCGATACAACTATTGTAGCACAATTTAAAGCTATCGAAAGAACATTGCCGAGCTTTTTTCAAGGTTTTGGAACAGTACATTTCATGGCTTGGACAACTACGCCTTGGACGTTGCCATCAAATACAGCATTAACTGTTGGGCCAAAAATCGATTATGTTTTAGTAAAAACATTCAATCAATATACTTTTGAACCTATCAATGTTGTTTTAGCTAAGAATTTAGTTGGAAAACAATTTGGAAAAGGATTTTTCGCAATTGAAGAAATTGTGGATTTCGCAAATTATAAAGCAGGAGATAAAAAAATTCCATACCAAATTGTAGCCGAAGGAAAAGGAGCTGATTTAGTAGGAGTTCGTTACGAGCAATTAATGCCTTTAGCTTTGCCAAATGATAATCCGGAAAATGCTTTCAGAATAATTTCAGGAGATTTCGTTACAACTGAAGACGGAACAGGAATAGTTCATACAGCACCAACTTTTGGAGCAGATGATGCTAAAGTGGCTAAAGAAGCTACGCCAGAAGTTCCGCCAATGTTAGTTAAAGATGCTAATGATAATTTAGTGCCTTTAGTTGATTTACAAGGAAGGTTCATTCAAGGCTTGGGGGATTATTCAGGTAAATACGTTAAAAACGAATATTACAACGACGGTGAAGCTCCAGAACGTTCTGCCGATGTAGAAATAGCTATTCAATTAAAAGAAGAGAATAAGGCCTTTAAGGTGGAGAAATACGTGCACAGTTATCCACATTGTTGGAGAACCGATAAACCTATTTTATATTACCCATTAGATTCTTGGTTTGTTAAAGTTACCGAGGTTAAAGATCGTATGTTCGACTTAAACGAAACCATTAACTGGAAGCCAAAATCTACTGGTGAAGGACGTTTTGGAAATTGGTTAAAGAATGCTAACGACTGGAATTTATCTCGTTCTCGTTATTGGGGAATTCCATTGCCAATTTGGAGAACAGAAGACGGAACTGAAGAAACGTTTATAGGTTCTGTAGAAGAATTATATAATGAAATTGAAAAATCAGTTGCTGCTGGTATACAAAAAGAAAATCCGTTTAAAGGATTTGAAATTGGAAACATGAGTGAATCAAATTATGATTTGGTTGATTTACATAAAAATATTGTGGATGAAATTGTTTTGGTTTCTCCATCTGGTTTACCAATGCAACGTGAAAGCGATTTAATTGATGTTTGGTTCGATTCTGGTTCTATGCCATATGCGCAATGGCATTATCCGTTTGAAAATAAACAGAAAATAAGGCGTTTAAAGTAGAAAAATACAAGCACAGTTACCCAAATTGTTGGCGAACAGACAAGCCCATTTTATACTACCCGTTAGATTCTTGGTTTATAAAAGTAACCGATGTTAAAGACAGAATGCACCAGTTAAACAAAACCATTAACTGGAAACCAGCATCTACAGGAACTGGTCGTTTTGGAAACTGGTTGGCAAATGCAAACGATTGGAATTTATCTCGTTCTCGTTATTGGGGAATTCCGTTACCAATCTGGAGAACAGAAGATGGTAAAGAAGAAATCTGGATTGGTTCTGTTGAAGAATTAAAAGCAGAAATGCAAAAATCAGTAGCTATGGGATTCATCCCATTGGACATTTTTGAAGATTTTGAAGTTGGAAATATGTCTGACGAGAATTACGAAAAAATAGATTTACATAAAAATATTGTAGATGAAATTGTGTTAGTTTCATCAACAGGACAAAAAATGTTTCGCGAAAGCGATTTAATAGATGTTTGGTTCGATTCTGGTGCGATGCCGTATGCACAGTGGCATTATCCTTTTCAAAATAAGGAATTAGTAGATACTACCTGGAGAAAGGCAGATTTTATAGCCGAAGGTGTAGACCAAACACGTGGTTGGTTTTATACCTTACATGCCATTGCCACTATTATTTTTGATGATGTTGCCTATAAAAACGTAGTTTCTAACGGATTGGTGCTAGATAAAAACGGACAAAAAATGTCTAAACGTCTAGGCAATGCCACAGATCCGTTTACAACTTTAGCAACCTATGGTGCAGATGCAACACGTTGGTACATGATTGCAAATGCCAATCCTTGGGACAATTTAAAATTTAATTTAGAAGGAATAGAAGAGGTAAAACGCAAGTTTTTTGGCACACTGTACAACACCTATTCATTTTTCACTCTATATACAAATATTGATGGTTTTTCGTATAGCGAAAAAGATATTGCGCTAGAAAACAGACCAGAAATAGACCGATGGATTTTATCAGAATTACATACGCTAATTCAAAAAGTTGATAATTTCTATTCAGAATATGAACCCACAAGAGCTGAAAGAGCAATCTCCGATTTTACGCAAGATTATGTAAGTAACTGGTATGTGCGTTTAAGTAGAAGACGTTTTTGGAAAGGAGACTATCAAACAGATAAAATTTCTGCCTACCAAACATTGTATACCTGTATGGTTACTATTGCAAAATTAGGCGCGCCTATTGCGCCATTTTTTATGGATAAATTGTATTTAGACCTAAATGCAGTTACTAAAAAAGAGCATTTTGAAAGTATTCATTTAGCAGATTTTCCTGTTTTTGATGAACGCTTTTTAGACAAATCTTTAGAGCGCAAAATGGAAAACGCACAAACAATCTCTTCGTTAGTATTGTCTTTAAGAGCTAAAGAAAAAATAAAAGTACGTCAGCCGTTGCAAAAAATTATGATTCCTGTTGATAATCAACAACAAAAAGAAGAAATTTTAGCAGTTGCAGATTTAATAAAACACGAAGTAAATATTAAAGAAGTTCAGATTTTAGAGGATGCATCAGATATTTTAATCAAACAAATTAAGCCTAATTTTAAAGTATTAGGGCCAAAATTTGGAAAAGAGATGCGATTGATTGCCAATGAGGTACAAAAATTTACACAAGAAGATATTAACAAAATTGAAAAAGATAAAAACATTTTTATAGAAGTTAACGGAAAAAATATTACTTTAGAACTTGAAGATGTAGCAATATCATCTAAAGATATAGAAGGTTGGTTGGTTGCAAATGAAGCAGGTTTAACAGTTGCTTTAGATGTTAGCATAACCGAAGATTTACGCAAAGAAGGCGTTGCCAGAGAATTGGTAAATAGAATTCAGAATGCACGTAAAGACAGCGGTTTAGAAGTAACAGATAAAATAAAATTAACAGTTTTAAATTTTGAAAACCTTCAAAAATCAATTATTGAGAATAAAGAATATATTATGACAGAAACATTAACTGAAGAATTATTTTTTGTAGATATTTTAGAAAAAGGAATATACTTTGAGTTTGACTCGATAAAAAGTAGATTATTATTAAAAAAAATGTGAAACTATGAAAGAAGTAAAAGTAAAATATTCGGAAGAAGATTTACAAGAATTTAAAGAAATTATTACTAAAAAAATAACAAGGGCAGGAGAAGATTTAGTCTTGTTGCAAGCTGCGTATAAAAACGATGCAGATAATGGCACAAATGATACATCGCCCTCTTTTAAATCTTTTGATGAAGGCTCTGAAGTAATGAACAAAGAAGCAAATGTACAACTAGCCATACGGCAAGAAAAATTTATTAGAGATTTAAGAAATGCGCTAATGCGTATAGAAAATAAAACCTATGGAGTTTGTAGAGTTACTGGTAAATTAATACAAAAAGAACGTTTAAAATTAGTGCCGCATGCAACGTTAAGTATCGAAGCAAAGAGGAAGCAGTAATTTATAAACACAAAATATATAAAGCTTCTTTTAAAGAAGCTTTTTTTATGAAAAAAATAGTTTTAATATCGTTTTTACTTTTTTCTATGGTCAGTTTTTCACAGAAAAAAGTGATTCAAAAATTTGAAACCCAATTAGAAGAAATAGAAATTTCTACGGTTGGATTGGATGATTTTGTACTAGAAAATTCCGAGTCAGAATTTATAGAGATTTATTTATATGCAGAAAATTTAAATGTTCAGCACATTGTTTTTAACGAAACAAAAAGTAGCGCCAAAATTTCATTTAAAATAGCACAATTCTTAAAAAAAGAAATAGAAATACATAAGCCAATAACAGAAAGGTTAAAAAGAGCAAATGTACAACTAGCCATACGGCAAGAAAAATTTATTAGAGATCTTAAAAATGCGCTAATGCGTATAGAAAATAAAACCTATGGAGTTTGTAGAGTTACTGGTAAATTAATACAAAAAGAACGTTTAAAATTAGTGCCGCATGCAACATTAAGTATCGAGGCAAAACGCAAACAATATAAAAAAGTATATCTTTGAAAAAAAATTTCATTTTTTTAAATTTAAAAACCCTATATATAATGAAAAAAAAACTACTAATTATCTTATTTTTAATTGGAT
>NZ_JAWUXR010000006.1:0-351225 GCF_034111225.1 Flavobacterium sp.
AACTGATGTTACTGGCATATATGCAGAAATATCAAATGTTTGACTTCCTACACCAGATCCAATTAATACATTATTTACATAATAATCAAAGTTCCCATTTGACCATGTTCCAGAAAAACCCTGTGCATTAAATGTTGCAGATACTGATGATTGACATGTTGAAAAATTTGTTAATGTTGCTGACAAACCAGAACCAGCTGTCATTGATGCACTTGTACTATAAGGTAAAGTTTCTGTTTGAGCATTTATTGAAATACTCAAAAGAAAAATAAATAGTAAGTAAAGTTTTTGTTTCATAATTAATTTGATTTAAAATTATAAAACAAAAATAGTCATAGAGTTTATTCTCAATACACGCAAATCTACCTGAATTTAACATTTAATTAAATTTTTTTTTAAGATTCAATGTCTGGAATAAATAAACTATTGTGAATAGCAAAAATGACTAGGCCAACAATATTTTTTGATTCTGTTTTAAAGAGTAAATTATTTCTATGTCCATCAACGGTTCTTGGACTAATAAAGAGTACTTCGCCTATTTCTGTGGAACTTTTTTGTTTGCAAATTAATTGCAGTACTTCGCTTTCTCTTTCGGTTAAAAAAGCTGAATCGAAAAAAGATTTATTTTTTGGTGTATTATTAAGTACATAATCCATAATAGAATCATTATAATAAAAACCATTTTCATATACTAAATTAATGTTTTTAACGATTTCGTCTGGAGAAGCACTTTTGGAAATATAACAAACTGCTCCAACTTCTAACATATTGGAAACAAAAACTTCAGAATTGTAATTTGAAAGTGCAATAATTTTTAAATCTGGAAACTGTGCTGTTAAAAATTTTGTTGCTTCTACTCCATTCAATGAAGGCATTTTAACATCCATTAAAACTATATCTGGTAATTCTTTTATTGATTCAATATAATCTACAAATACAGATCCGTTTTCAAATTCTTCTACTATTTCAAAATTATCTTCTTGTTCAAGAATTGCTTTTACTCCCTTTCGAATTAATGCTTCATCATCAACTAAAACGATTTTTATTTGTTTATTCATCTTTAAAAGTGAATTTAATTTGAAATCCTTTCCCTATTTCAGAATTAATAGAGTAATCTCCTTTTATATTTTGTATTCTATTCTCAACATTAGAAAAACCTAAACCTTTAGTTTTATTTAGTTCTTTACAATTAAATCCAACTCCGTTATCGCTATAAATACAAGTATTAATAGTGTTATTCGTTTTAAAATTTAATTCAATTTTAGAAGCTTTACCGTGCTTAATAGAGTTGTTAATTAATTCTTGAATAATTCTAAATATTTGCAGCTGCAGATTTGTGCCAAAATCCTTAAAAAGAACTTCAGTGTAAATAGTTATATGAACTTCTTTTGTTTTGTTATAATCGTTAATCAATTCATCTAAAGCAGCTTTCAATCCGAATTTTTCTAAAACAGGAGGAAACAAATTATGAGCAATTTTACGTGAAGTATCAATTGTTTTTTTGTTAATTTCAGAAATAGAATTAATAATTTCTATTTTATCCTCTTCTTTTGTTTTATCCGATTTTAATAAATGTAAGTTTAAAGAAATAGCAATCAATTTTGAACTGATATCATCGTGTAAATCTTGTGCTATTCTCTTTCTTTCTTCCTCTTGAACTAGTATTGCTCTTTCTAAAATTTCATTTTGAAATTGAATTTGTAAATCTTTTTTTTCAATTTCTTTGTTAAAAATTTTCTTTCTTGATTGAATCACAAATACTACAATACTTACACATACTAATACTAAAAAAATAATAGTAGTTGTAATTGCGAATAAAAACTCATTGTGGTTAGTCATTTTTCTTAAGTAAATTTAAATATCGCCATTCTTTAAAAATTAGAAATTGATATACTATGAAAAATATAGAATTAAAAACCCAAATATCAATATAAGGCTCTTTCATAAAAACAAGTTCTACGTTTCCTAAAAGAAATATAATACTTGTTGAAAGCATGTACATAGAAACTCCTATTGTGAAGTAAAAATAGTTTTTTTCTTCTCCTAAGTTATTGTATAAATGTATTAAAGTATAAACCAAGGTTACAAAAGAGATAGTGACAATTTCAAATAAGTTAAACTTCCAGTACAGTCCTGGATCATCAAAATATAAATATAAGTTTATTGAAATGAAAATAATAAAAATGGCAACAACCATTTTTTTTAAAATTGATTCTTTAAAAAGTAAATAGAAGAATACGCTTAACAATAGAAACTGAACATTAAAAGCGTAATGAGAAACAAAAATATTTGAATTAGGTTTTAAAAACCCAATAATATTACAGAACAATTCAATTAAAAAATAAAACAATAGATATAAAAATAAAACATTGTAAATTTTATTACCGGTAAATTTATTTTTTGTGAACACATAACATATCACATTAAGTAATAATAGAAAAAGTCCAAATGCACTGATCAAAAAGCCTAAAAAAAATGGATCTTTCATATAAAACTGTGTTATTTTAATAATATAAAAAAAGTGGATTAATATTTTCTAAAAATAGAACTTTATAATTTAAAAAAAAATAGACATCACGTTTTTGCGAAATGGTTTATTGCTTTGACACTCTTAGACGAAAACCAACAGAGAAACTGGACAAAAAAAGTAAAGATTAATCTTTTAAGAGTGACTGTTTTTGGATGAAATATCTTTTATTAAAAGCTGACAACCATATAAACTGTTTTTTACAATTATAACATCTAAAAAAATTAAACTTTGGAAAACTATTTTTTTTTTTACTTCTTGAACTACACTTTGGACAACTCATGTCTAAACTAAAGGGGTTAAAAATATAAACATATTACTTTTTAAATAAAAACACAAAATTCAGAATCACAACTATTATTGTTGCTAAAATTATAAATATTTTATATCTATCTAAAGTTTGCATTTTTAAATATATTTTAGACTAAATTAAAGAATTGTAAAGCAGGTTTATAAAAAATGGTGTGAAACGCTAAAGTTTGTATGTAAAACAAAAAAAGCCAGCAAATTGCTGGCTTTTTTTGTTAGCAGAAATAAATAAGTATTCCTACTAAAAATAAGAGGATATAAATTAAAAGCAATAAAATCTCTAATTTTTTATCTTCTGAAAACTTCATTATTGTTTTACAATTTTATAAGTATTTAAACTCCCTTTTTGGTTTGTTACTGTTAACAAATAAATACCGTTAGCATAATTAGATAAATCTAGATTCGACATACCAATTGATACGTTTTTAGAAAGTACTTTTTTACCAATCATATCATAAACCTCAACAGCACTATCTTCTTCTGAAACAATAGTAAAAATTCCGTTTGAAGGATTTGGATAAATTGTCACTTTATTTTCTGTAATAAAATCATCTGTGCCCAATACTGAAGGACAAGTAATCTGTACAAGAACATTTCTATTTGTTGTATCTCCTAATCCTAATTGACCTGCCCAATTATTTCCAGTTGCCCAAATTTCTCCAGCAATATTAAGTGCTGATAAAAAAGCATCTCCTCCAGTAATTGCGTACCAGTTAGTTAAAACTCCTACTTGAGTTGGTATTAATCTATTAGTTGAATCTCCAAAACCAAGTTGTCCAGAATTATTTCTTCCCCAAGTCCATAAGGTTCCATTATCTTTAATAACCATACTATGAGAATTTGCTGTTGCAATTTTGTCCCAATCTGAAGCCGTTCCTACTTGAGTAAATATATTTAATGAACTTGTACTATTTTGGCCTAATTGACCATATGTACCATTTCCAGTAGACCAAAGCGTACCATTTGTTTTAATAGCTAAAGTAAATGCACCTAATCCACCATAAATTTTTTCCCAATTTGTATCTGTTCCAATTTGAACAAAACTCTGTCTGAGAGTATTATCTCCTATTCCTAATTGTCCATCAATATTAGCTCCAGTCCCCCATAATGTACCATTGGTTTTTATAGCAAATGCCCCCTGACCTGTTCCTACAACATAATTCCAATTAGTATCTGTACCAACTTGAGTTGGAACCAATCTTTGAGTAGTGTCCCCTAAACCTAATTGTCCTTCATTATTATAACCCCAAGTCCATAATGTACCGTTTGTTTTAATAGCTAAAGAATTATTTGTACCACAATGTATTTTATTCCAATCTGTACTTGTACCTATTTGAACAGGAGTGTTTCTTGCTGATGTATCCCCTAAACCTAAGTGTCCATTACTATTTCTACCCCATGCCCAAAGGGTACCGTCTTCTTTTAAAGCAATTACATGTCTATCACCACTTGAAAGGTCTTTCCAATTATTTGCTGTACCAACTTGTGTTGGAGTATTTCTATTGGTAGCATCCCCTAAACCCAATTGAGATTCAGCGTTAAAACCCCAAGACCATAACGTACCATTATTAGCAATAGCATACATTTGATTTCCACCTCTAAAAATATTTTTCCAACATCCAGTTATAGTTGCATTTACTGTTACTACAATTGCAACTCTTGCACTTTCACAACCATTTGCGTTTGTACTAGAAACCCAATAAGAAGTGTTTCCAGGGCTTACTGTAGTTGGTGTAGGAGCGGTTGTAGCACCTGTCCCACCAGTAGCAGAAGTATACCACAATAAACCTGAACCATTAGTACCTGTTATAGCTGTTAAAGCAGAAGCCGTGTCTCCTTGATTATATACAACAGGTGTAGTAACTACAGCAGGACTTGGCACAATAGAACCTGTTGCTACAGGAGAACCTGCTAGCCAGTTAGATGTTGTTCCATTTAATGCAAAATTAGTTAAAGTTCCATTATTTGCATTAATAGAAGAATCTGTTAAAGCAGTAAGACCTGAATTATTTTCGGCATCATTACCTTGATTGAATTTATAGTAAGTAACCAAGCCTGGTTCACTTCCCTGTAACTCACAATTTGCTCTATTTTGAATTTCTGATTGTGTTAAAGCAACATTCCATACTCTTAACTCATCTATACTACCATTAAAAAATTGGTCTGTTGTAGCATTTGTATAAGCGCCAATATTTAATGTTTGAGTTGACACTACATGATTTACAGTACCTGTACTAGCAATTGTACCATCTATATATAATGTAACATTATTTGATCCATTTCCATTTCTAACAACGGCAACATGATGCCAATTGTTATCATTTATTGAAATGATTGATTCTACTTTTAAAAACGAACCAAGTGATTGATTCCATTCTCCATAAGTAAGTTTGTTTTGGTCTAATTTAAATTCTGCTGTAAAAGCATTAGTTGGATGAGCCCATCCGATTATTTGCTCTTGTCCAAATGATGAAGTTTTCACCATAGCTTCTATTGACATGGTTTCTGGTCTTTCATAATGTGTTAATGCTACATAATCATCTGAACCATCAAAATTTAAGTGAGTTGCAGGACTTGAAACCGGAGAGCTACCTAACCAGTTTGAAGCACTACCTGTTAATGCAAAGTTGATAAGTGTTCCGTTATTTGCATTTGATGAAGAATCCGTTAACGAAGTTACACCAGCATTATTACCAGCAGCAATTCCATGGTTAAATTTATAATAACGTAACAACCCTGTTTGTGGAAGAATTAACTCTAAAGATTTATTATTATTAATTTCAGTTTGTGTTCTAACAGTACTCCATATACGCACTTCATCTATACTACCTCTAAAAGCTTCATCAGGAGCACCTGCTAAAGAAAAACCTAACACAAAAGAGTTTGTTAAAGTTGCGAAGCTACTTCCTGTAACACCAGTGGTTGTAGCTTGAAGAATTCCATTTATATAAATTTTAATAGTACTTCCATCCCAAACTCCTGCAACGTGTGTCCATGTATTTAAAACAACTGAACTAGCTGCTGAAACTTCTTTATTCCCAATACCATCATTCATAATGAATTTATAAGAAGTTCCATCTCTTCTTAATAAAAACTGTAACTGACCATTATCAGTTGGGTATGCATAGTTACCGACAATACAACCATTATAAGCTGTTAATTGAGTAGGATACACCCAAGCTTCAACCGTTATTGTATTTAAAGGGTCAATTTCAGCACTTAATGAATTTCCAAGATTCACTTGGTCATTAGTACCATCGAAGTTCAACACTTTTCCTACCTGTCCGTAAGATAAAAATTGGCATAAAAACACCATTGTAAATAAGTAAAATTTTAGTTTCATAAAAATATTTTATAGTTTATGAATCAAAAGTATTATTTACATTAATGACCTTTAAAAAAATGGTGTGGAATGCAAAAGTATGTATGTGAAAGAGCTTTATAATTGAAAATCATAATTCCTTGAAGAAGGAATTTCATAATTTTCAATGAATAATAAAGTACTTGTTTTTTTAGTAACTTTTGTTTTGTTGAGAACAAAAGAGCGGTGTACACGAACAAAATTAGAATTGTTTAGTTCTTTTAAAAAACCGTCTAATGAGTTACGAATTGAATATTTACTTGTTGTAGTTTGGATATCAATATAGTTATTATCGCTTTTTATAAATAAAATATCTTCCAAATTAAGTCGAACTAAGTCAAAACTATCTTTTATAGTTATAGTGTTAGTTTTAAGTTTTGCAGCTAATAATTGTATTGATACTACTAAATCCAGTTCTTTAATAGGTTTTGTGAGGTAACTATGTGGATTACCTTGTAAGGCTTTATTAATTGTAACTTGGTCGTTTTGCGCAGTTAAAAATATTATTTGTTGTTCTTTAAATTCATTTTGAGACAAAGTTATTCCTTCATTTTGTCCTGCTAAGTTAATATCCATTAGCACAATATCTGGCTGAAATGCATATAGCTTTTTAATTGCTTCTTCTGGAGAATTAGCTTGTTGAATATTTGTAAAATTCGCTTCCTCTAAAATTTCTTGAATATAATCTGCAATAAAAATTTCGTCTTCTACAATTAGTAATTTTATAGGCATATTTAATTATTTATATGTTTTTTACAAACGAAAAATGAAAACCATTATTCGCTTCAATAGTATATTCTACTTTTAATTGACGACATAGTTTATCAATTAACTTTAATTTAATATCATTTTTAAAACCAATACCATTATCAGAATAATTAAAATATAATTGATTGTTTTCAACACTTACTTGAATACTTGTTTCTTTATACTCTTGGTTTTTAAAAGCATACTTTAATGAATTTATACTTAATTCGGTAAATAACAAACCTAAATACATTGCCATATCTACAGAGACATATGTTTTTTGAATATTAAATTTATTTATAATATTATTATCTGTAAAGGTTTCATAAAAATTAACTTGTAAATCCTTTAGATAAGTATCTAATTCAATCATTCTCTTATCTGTACTATTATATAAGTGCCTATGCAATGAAGCAATAGAATCAACCTTTGTTAATATTTTTTTAATTTGAACATTATTCTCGGAAGTTGCTTTTTTTAATTCCTCATTAATTAAAATAATAATTAATTGTAAATTATTATTAATACGATGATGTGCCTCACTTAATAAGAACTCATTTTCGTCTGATAATAAACTAAGTTGTTTATTTGATTTTTTTTCTCTTCTAAAAAAATAAGTTAATGTAATTATTCCTATAATTGTTAAAAGAAAAATAATCAAAATCAACCAGAATTTTTTAGAACTATTTTCAATTTCTAAGTTTTGAATTTTTATTTTATTTTCATTTTCTTGAATTTGTTTTTCTTTCTTTTCTAATTCGAACTTTCTTTCTAATGCGGTGAGCTTAAAATATGATTGCTGATCATTTAGTTCTTGTGAATATTGATACGCTTTATCAAAAGCTAAATAGGCTTCTTCTAGTCTATTAGTAAATCTATAATAATCTTTTATTTTTAAAAAAAGATAGAATTTCTGTCTAATATTTGATCCCTCTTCAACTTTAGGTACTAATTTTTCTAATATTTGTAAAGCTGTTTTATTGTCCTTTTTAAATCGGGAATATAGTGTTGCCAAATTGAATGAAATATCGATTTGAGGATTTAGCAATTGATGCTGTTCAGCATATTTTAGAGCGGTTTCATATTTAGCAAATGCTTTGTTTTTATCACCTCTGTAATCTTCAATTTGTGCAATTTCATTTAAAGTATAGGCAATAACTTCTTTATTTTTAATTTGTTTTTCAAGATCTAAAATTTGTATCCCAATATTATCAATTAATTTAATTGTGTCTTTATTATTATAATGATATTGATTAAATATTGCCAACTTTCTGTTTAAAGCATAAGCAACTATATCCTTATTGTAAATTTGATTGAATTGAAACTGATTTATTTTTTTGATATTAAAATCAGCGTCCACTTTTTTATTATTAAATCTATAAAACTCAACTTTTGAAGCTATCGTTAATAATAGACTATCGGAAATTTTTCTTTTTATATAATCACGTTCAACAACATTATAATAGTATAAACTAGAATCTGCTATATCTTTATTTTTTAAAATAGAAGCGTATAAAAGATAATACTTTGACTTGTTTGTTTTTGTTTTTTTTATAGCTTTTTGAATTTGTAAAGTAGCTTCTTCTAATTGATTATCTTTTAGATATTTTTTTGCAGTATCATATTCTGCTTCTTGAGAAAGAGCAGAAAAAGAGATTAAGAAAAAAAGAAAGATTATTTTTTTCATTTAAAACAAACTGAAAATATAACTTTATAAAACTATTTTAATTTTTGTAAGTAACAAAAATAAGTTTTAAATATGTATCAAATGAAAAATTGGTGCGAAACACAAAATTTTGTATGTAAACCTGTTTTTTAAAAGATTGACATTCCTGTTTTTGTTGTAAATAATTCTAAAGCATGCATGCCTAACTCAGAATTTCCTTTTTCATTTAATCTAGGATTCCAAGTTGCGATTGTGAATTTTTTTGGAAACAAAGCTACTATTCCTCCTCCTATTCCACTTTTGCCTGGCAAACCTACTTTATAGGTAAACTCTCCTGATTCGTCATAAAAACCACAGGTTTGCATAATAGCATTTAATCTTTTGGTTTGGCTTTCCGTTAAAATTTGTGTTCCATCTTTTGTTTTTCCTGCATTAGCAAAAAAGTAAAAAGACTGTGCTAATTCATTACAAGTCATTTCAACAGAACATTGATGAAAATAAAAGTCAAGAACTTGATCTACATCATTGTCAATATTACCAAACGATTTTAAAAAATTAGCTAAAGCTCTATTTCTAAAACCTGTATCTTTTTCCGATTGTGCTACTTTTGGGTTATAATCTAGAGTATCGCTACCAGAAATAGTTCTTAAGAATTGTATAAAATCTTCTTTTGGATTTTTATAATTAGAGACAATCATGTCTGCTATAACAATTGCACCTGCATTTATAAAAGGATTTCTAGGAATTCCTTTTTCGTATTCTAATTGTACCAATGAATTAAATGGATCGCCAGAAGGTTCAACATCTACTCGTTCCCAAACTTTCTCTCCTAACTTTGAAAATGCCATTGCTAAAGTTAATGGCTTGGAAACACTTTGAATAGAGAATCGTTCATTACTATCTCCTACTCCAAAATTTTCACCTTCTAAAGTTGTTAAATGAATACCAAATTTTGAAGGATTAATTTTTGATAATTCTGGTATTGAATTAGAAACTATACCTTCTAAATTCATAGCAAGAACTTCAGTATACACTTCGTTTATAATAGTTTGGAAATTCATTTATAAAATAATTAAGTTTTAAGTTTTTTCTTTCGAGCAGCTGGAAATAGTACATTATTTAAAATTAATCGATAACCTGGCGAGTTAGGATGCAAATCTAAAACGGTAGGCGCATCTCCAACTCTATGTTGGTAATCTTCAGGGTCGTGACCCCCATAAAAAGTAAACATTCCTTTTCCTTTTGTTCCGTGGATATAACGAGCTTCACCGTTTATTTTATTTTCACCTAATAATAAAACACTCGTTTTTATTTTATCTGAAGCAAAAGCAGTTGTTTGTCCCATAAATCCTTTTACTAATTGTGTGTGATTTTGACATAACATTGTAGGAATTGGGTCCCATTTTGCAGAAAAATCCATTAAAGAAAAATAATCTTGTTCCATTTTTATTATTCCCTTTTGCCGATCATTTGTTGTGTCAATATCTGAAAACTCATAAACCATCGGATTCCTTTCCAAATTAAAATCTTTAAAAGCAAATGAATTTCTATAATCAATTAGCGCTTGATAATTAGCATCACTATCATCACCATCAAACATTGGTTCGCAAATATCAAGCCCTTCAGCTGCCAGTGCAATATCAAAACTATCAGTTGCAGAACACATGGCAAACATAAAACCACCACCAATAACGTAATCTCTAATTTTTAAGGCAACCGCTAATTTTTCTTCAGAAACCTTATTATATCCTAATTTTTTAGCTAAAATTTCAGCATCTCTTTTTTGTTCGATGTACCAAGGTGCATTTCTGTATGCTCCAAAAAATTTTCCGTATTGTCCTGTAAAATCTTCATGATGTAAATGCAACCAATCGTATAAAATTAATTGGTCTGAAAGCACTTCTTCGTCATAAATCTCTGTATACGGTATTTCGGCATATGTTAAAACCATTGTTACCGCATCGTCCCAAGGTTGATTACCTTTTGGAGTATATACTGCAATTTTAGGTGCTTTTTCTAAAACTACAACTTCCATATTTTGAGAAGGACTACTTATTTCTTCTAAAATAGTATTCATTTTACTGTCTGAAAACACTTCAAATGTTACACCCCTTATTTGACATTCGTTCCTAACTTCTTGAGTATCTGGCAAAAGAAAAGAACCTCCTCTATAATTCAATAACCAACTTACTTTATATTGTTTTTCTAAAGCCCAATACGTTATTCCGTAAGCTTTTAAATGGTTTTGTTGCCCTTCTGCCTCCATAGGAAGCAAAACAAAAGAAGCAAAACCAAATGTTTGAAAAAATAGAGTTAATACTATTGTATAAATTATCGTTTTCATATTCTAAATTATTAAATCGAAGATAAGTCTTTTAAGAAGAATATTCAAATGAGTTTAACATACCCCGTATAAATACCTGATTATATAATACAGAAGTTGTACTCTAAAAAAACCATAAACATATATATACATTTGGATAACTATAAAAAAGCATAAAATGAATGAAAGTTTCTCTAATACTAAAGAAATGAAAATCTACAAGAAAATAGGTGTTTGTTTGTTAATTATAACTTTAGTTATGTATGTGTATCTTGTTGTTGAATTATTTAAAACTTAATAAATCTACATAGAATCATCTTCTATTGTCATTATTTTATTTTGAATAGCATATACAACTAATCCAGCCACATTTCTTGATTGGGTTTTCAATAGTAAATTATTTCGATGTCCTTCTACAGTTCTTGGGCTAATAAATAATTTTTCAGCAATTTCTGGTGTACTAAATTGTTTGCATATTAATTCTAAAACTTCTTTCTCTCTGGCCGTTAAAAAATCATCATCTAAAATACTTTTTGTGTTTTTAGTTGCCGAAATAATATTTTTATGAATGACTTTCATAACCGTTTCATTATAATAAAAGCCTTTGTTAGCAACTTCCTTTATTGTATTTAGCATTTCTTGAGGAGTAGCATTTTTTACTAAATAAGAAGATGCACCAACATTAATCATATTTGCAATAAATGATTCTGTGTTATAACTTGTTAAAGCAATAATGTTGATATTTGGGTATTCGCTGTGGATTAGCTTAGTCGCTTCTACTCCATTTAAAAAAGGCATTTTTAAATCCATTAGAATAATATCAGGATACACTTCACAGGTTTTAAGGTAATCGACTAATTCTTGTCCGTTTGAAGCTTCATATTGTACTTTAATATTAGCTTCTCTTTGTAATAAAAAAACCAACCCTTTTCTAAAAAGTTCTTCGTCATCAGCTAAAACAATCTTAATTAATTCTGACATGTTTAAAATTTAATTATTATTGTAGTTCCACTATTTATTATAGAAGAAATATTAATAGATGCGTTTAGATAATCAACTCTACTTTCAATATTTTTAATGCCTATTCCCTTTCTTACTCTCTCATCATTTACATCAAAACCAACACCATCATCGGTAAAAGTAAGATTTTTTGTGCAATTTTCGTCTTTTATTTCAATTATAACATTTTTAGCTAACCCATGACGTACTGCATTATTAAGTAGTTCTTGTAATATTCTAAAAATATGCAATTGATTGTCAAATGAAAATTCATCAAAGTTAGATGTATTCTCATAAATTACATGAACTACTTTTGTAGTGTTATATTCAGCCACTAACTCTTCAATTCCAGAATGAAGTCCGAATTTTTCTAATACTGGAGGCAATAAATCATGTGCAATTCTTCTTGAATTTTCTAATGCGTTTTGTGTAAATTCAATAATGTTATCGGTAATCTGCGTTAATTCAACATCAGATAAGTTAGGCGTTTTTAACAAATAACTATTTAATGAAACCACATTAAGTTTTGAACTAATATCGTCGTGTAAATCTTGTGCAATTCTTTTACGCTCTTCTTCTTGAGTAAAAATAACCGTGTGAAGTAAGCTTTTTTGGTAGTTTATTTCTAAATCTTTTTTAGCCAACTCTTGCTGTATAATTTTTTTCCTAGAATAGTAAAAAAACACTATCAAAATTAAAAACATAGAAAGAAAAGCCAATAGTATAAAAAATACGGCTTTAATTAATTCATTATTTTCTATACTAATTGCTCTCATTTTTATTAAAGTAAATTAATTTCCATTGGTAAAAGAAAAACCCAAACTTAATATATTGTAATACTATATTTAATGACAGAAGATTGCTTGTAAATGCACTATATTTTTCAAACATCATAAGCAATTCATAAAGTAAAAAAATAACGGTACTCCCGAATAAATAAAACAACAAACCGATATTAACATAATAAAACTCTGTTTTTTTTCCAAGATGATTGTATAAATGCATGGTTGCATATATTATAATTGGGATAGTTGTTAAATATGTTTCTAATAAACTGTATTCAAAAAACATTTGAGGATTTAAAACATAACGTATCAAAAGAAAAGCTGGAAGAATAATTAATAAAAGATAAACGGTATAGAGTTGTTTTTTTGTATTCAATAAATTCCCATAAAAATAACTTAATAGCACAAACTGCAATAAATCGTAAAAATGAGCTGTGAATATATTATAAACACCAAACCAATCCCATAAATGAGCAGATATAAAATCTATAGCCAAAATTACAGTTAAGTATATCGTAAAAATTCTATAGGCTTTTCCTTGTTTAGAAAAGCCTATAAAATAAAGCAAACATAATATTGCTGAAGTAATATGTAAATAATTTAATGCTGTTTCCAACTATTCGAGAATTAATAAAGGGCCTTGATCTACATCACAAAAAGGCGGACAAGGTGATGATCTGTCTGTAAGAATATGAGTATCATCAATTAAATCTTTCCCATCAGCATCTACACCCACGAAAATTAATTTTTCAGCTCCATTTTCATCTTTTCCTAAATAAGCACGTACCGAAACCACATCGCTAGGAGCCATTACATCTAATAATGCTTCTTTTGCAATTAAATGAGCTTTTGCAGATTCTTGTCTTGCAGTATTTCTCCAAGTTTTAATGTATGCAACTGCTTGTTCTAAAGTAATTCTAAAATCTGACATAAAATTATAAGGTTAAGGTTAATAATTATTTAAAAATAGAATATTAATCTTACATATTAAAATTTTAATATGAAATTAGGTATAAATACGGTGTTTAATTTTATTAAACAAATACCTACAAACTTTAACATTTTTTACAAAATTCCTGTAAATGCAATTTAGTTTATAAATATATTTTTGGAACTAAACTAAAACTAACACATCCATGATTAAAAAAGACAATTTTAAATTAAAAAAATATCTATTTCTTTTTACAATAATTATTTCTATGCAATCTTGTAAAAAAGAAAAAGCTGAATTGATTTCTATTAAACCAATGGAGTTCCCAACAAATATTGATATTAATGATTTTAAATTTCCAGAAGATTCAACCACAATATACAAATGGTTAAGTGAAAAAGATACTGTAAATATTACTAAACATGCCTGGGGAATATGGGCAGGTTTAACAGAACCTACAGGACAAAAATATAATGGTGAGGAATTATTGGTTTATGAAACTTGGTTTGGCGTTAAAGAACTAGCTGAAATGTCTGCTAATGGAGATGTAGATGGTGGTTGTAAAACAGTAAAAAAAGAAAGAACCGAATTAAAAAAACCGAATCAATTTATACATTCTCAATTACATTCAAGTAATAAAGGGGTTATTGATACAACGTTCCAAGTTTTTGAGACAGTTACGTACAATCCAAGTGCAGCTTGCTTTGCAACTAATAACCTTATTTTTAATCAATCAACACTTGATAAATATAAGGTAAAAGACAAAATTGGAGTTATTCCATCGTTTCCTGCTTCAGCAATTACAACAAAACCAACTTATTTTGCAGGAAACCCAAGTAAAGATGGATTAATAAGAGTTCCAACTTGGCCTGGTATTCCAACACCTGCAAAAAATTTCGGAACTAAGTTGTGGAACTTATATGTGTATGCAGATATAAATAACAAACAACCTAAAAACAAAAAAATAATTCCAGTAAGCTCTGAAAATCCATCTGAAAAAGAGATTAATGATGCCACTTGTAATTTAAGTGAGTTTATTAATTATAAAATTGATGCAAAAGGAGCAAAATTCTTAAACGAGCATCAAGATAAAGGAAGCAGTAATTTTAAGGCTGGAGATTTTGTTTTATTGGTTGCAATGCATGTTGGAACTAAAGAAATCAGTAATTGGACATGGCAAACTTTCTTCTGGAGTCATAATCCGGATAGTCCATTTGCTCCAAGTTCGCAATTTGAAGCCAATTTACGTCCAAAAACACTAAAAGGAGCTGCGAAAAATTATGCTGTTTCTACAGCTTATGCAATGGTATGGCCAAATCAACCAATTTCTGGAGGAACTAATACAGGAGCAAGTCCAATTATTGCTTTTAATCCCTATTTGGAGGCAGGATTGGGTAATATCCCATTTAAAAATAATCTAAATGCAGACTATAAATATGGAGTTCAAACAAATTGTATGACATGTCATGCGCTTGCTACTCAAAGTGGTACTGTTGGCTATTCAACAGATCAATACATAAGTATGAAAGACACTACATATTTTAAAAACCAAGTGCAATTAGATTTTGCTTGGTCTATACAAGGAAACATAAATAAAACGAAATAACTTAAATAATTAAAAACTAACACTAAAAAATTATTATGGAAGAATACATGGGAATGATTAAAATATTTGCAGGAACATTTGCCCCTAGAGGATATATGTATTGTGCAGGACAGTTATTATCAATAGCTCAATACTCTGCTTTATATTCTATTATAGGAACTAATTATGGTGGAGACGGAAGATCTACTTTTGCATTACCCGATTTAAGAAGTAGAGTTCCTGTAGGAGGAGGTATGGGTACTGGAACAGGATTACCAAACGTTAAAACTGGCGATATAGGTGGTGAAGTTACACATACATTAACTATAAATGAAATACCAAGTCACAATCACTCATTAGTTGTAAACAATGAAAATGCAACACAAACAGCTGCAACATCAGGAGTATCAATTGCAACACCTGGAGCTTCAACTGGTAGAGATTTCACTGCAACGTTAGGATATAATAGTGCTGCACCAAATATTCCTTTAAGTACATCATCTATAGCTAACAACGGTGGAGGTTTACCTCATAATAATATGCAACCATATCTAGGTATTAGTTATATTATATGCATTGAAGGTCTGTTTCCTCCAAGAAGTTAAATAAATAACGCCTCTTTAGATAAATTTAAAGAGGCGTTTCATGTTAAAAAAACAAATGCTTTTATTGACTTTACGAGTATTATTCATCCATGAAAAAATTAAATATGAAAAAATTCTACTTTATTTTAATTCTAGTTTCACAGTTCATTTTTTGTCAAACCACCGAAACATTTGAAACGGAAACTCCTGGCTCAACTTCTTTTACTGACAATGGACAAGTTTTCAATATAACAACACAAGCAAGAGGGCCGTTTGATATATATTATCATGCCACAGCTTATGGTTGGAACGGAACTGCAAATGACAACTACTATATAGATAATTCATCTTTTTGTAATGGTGCTGGGTTACCAGGTTTTACTATTTCCTCTGCAGGCGCAACCTCATTTAGATTAAAAAGCTTTTATATTTATTTAGCTCTTTGTAACTCTGCTACTCTTACAAATACAGGTACAATGACTGTTACTGGAAAATTAGGTGGAATAGTTAAATACACAGCTACTTTAGCTTCTGGAGTTAGCAACATGAGTTATGTTTTTCAAAACGGTTTTACTCGAATTGATTTATCAACTTTCGGAGGAAACGACAATTCAAATATTAATATTGATGAATTTGTTATTTCAACCACTGGAAATTATGAATATTTAGCATTAGATGCTATGGAATGGGATATTGCTGCGCTTGGAATAGATAGCTTCGAAAACGCATCTGCATTATTAATATACCCAAACCCTACAGATGGTGTATTTAAAATTAATTCTAATTTTGACGGAGATTTCCTTATAGTTAATCAAATTGGTCAAACTGTTAAAACTTTTAAAGTGAGTTCTAATGTTGAAAACGAAATCAATATTGAAGAATTAACTAATGGAATTTATTATATAATTGGTAAAGATGAAACGAAAACTTTATCAAAAAAGTTAATTGTAAGAAAATAAATAATATTAATTCATTAAAAGGTAAAAGCAGTAATCTGTTTTTACCTTTTTTTTGAACTATTATATTTTAAAACGGAACATCAGAGTCATTATCAAAATCATTCATATTACTACCAAAGGCTTCATTTGGCGAAGGTAAATTTGGTGTTATAAATGGATTAGAATCATCTAAATTCATTTTAGAAGGTAAATCATCAAATGTATTTCCAAAAGTATCAAGATTGTCAAACTTACCAAGATTACCAACAAATTTTAATCTTATACTATCTAAGCCACCATTACGATGCTTAGCCACAATAAATTCAGCTTGTCCTTGAGTTGGCGAATGTTCATCATCATCCCATTCATCAATTTTATAATATTCTGGACGATAAATAAATGATACAATATCTGCATCTTGTTCAATTGCACCCGATTCACGAAGGTCAGACAGTAAAGGTCTTTTACTAGAACCACGCGTTTCTACAGCACGAGACAATTGTGAAAGTGCAATTACCGGAATCCCTAATTCTTTTGCTAGTGCTTTTAAATTTCGAGAAATTGTTGAAATTTCTTGCTCTCTATTTCCTCCGCCTTTTCCATTTCCACCTGCAGTCATCAATTGCAAATAATCTACAACAATAAGTTTTATACCGTGTTGTGAAGCTAAACGTCTTGCTTTTGCACGTAAATCAAAAATTGAAAGCGATGGTGAATCATCAATAAAAAGAGGTGCTTTTTCTAAATCTTTTACTTTTATTGAAAGTTGTTCCCATTCATGCTTTTCAAGTTTACCCGTTCTTAATTTTTCTGAAGACAAACCTGTTTCAGAAGAAATTAAACGTGTAATTAACTGTACAGATGACATCTCTAATGAGAAAAAAGCAACTGGTTTACCATAATCTATAGCCATATTACGAGCCATAGAAAGTGTAAATGCCGTTTTACCCATACCAGGACGAGCAGCAATAATAATTAAATCGGAAGGCTGCCAGCCTGAAGTTAGTTTGTCTAAATCATGAAAACCTGTTGGGATTCCACTTAAACCTTCTTTACCCGCAATTTCTTCAATACGCTTTTTGGCTTGTATTACTAAACTTTGCGCCGTTTCAGAGCTACGTTTAATATTACCTTGAGTTACTTCGTATAATTTTGATTCAGCTTTATCTAATAAATCAAATACATCTGTTGATTCATCGTAAGATTCTTCAATAATTTCGTTTGAAATTTTTATTAAACTTCTTTGAATGTATTTTTGAAGAATAATTCTTGAGTGAAACTCAATATGGGCAGAAGATGATATTTTTTGTGTTAACTGTATAAGGTAAAAATCACCTCCAGCTAAATCTAACTTTGCATCTTTTTTTAACTGAGCAGAAACAGTTAATAAGTCAATTGGCTGTGTATCGTTGAAAAGTGTAACAATTGCTTCAAAAATATGCTTATGTGCATCTTTATAAAAAGCATCTGGTTGTAATATATCAATTACTTCATCCACACCTTTTTTATCAATCATCATTGCACCCAAAACTGCCTCCTCAAGATCTATTGCTTGTGGGGGCAACTTCCCTTTTTCAAGATTTATTATAGTTGCTTTATCTGCTTTAAAGGCACTAAAGTTTTTGATGTTTTCCATTGTGCTAAGGTAATTATTTTAAATAAAGAACACACTAAAATTGTAAGCACAGCTATGTTAAAAAACTGTTGATAACTAGAACTTTTGTGTTAATAACCAAAAAAAAATCCGAAACGGTAAGGCTTCGGACTTTACTCTTTATAAAATAGGCTTATTCATTAAACTCACCCATATTGCTATACTTGTCCATTCTTTTAGCAATTAAATCTTTTGTTGATAATTTATTTAATTCATTAAAAGATTTGGTGATATATTCTTCCACAGTTTTAAATGTAGTTTCTCTATCATGATGAGCACCTCCTAATGGCTCAGGAATAATATCATCAATCAAGTTTTGTTTTTTCATGTCAATTGCGGTAAGTTTTAAAGCTTCAGCTGCCTGTTCTTTAAACTCCCAACTACGCCATAAAATTGACGAACAAGATTCTGGTGAAATAACAGAATACCAAGTGTTTTCTAACATGAAAACTTTATCTCCAATTCCTATTCCTAAAGCTCCACCTGAAGCTCCTTCTCCAACTATCACAGAAATAATAGGCACTTGAAGACGAAACATTTCAAAAATATTTCTAGCAATTGCTTCTCCTTGTCCTCTTTCTTCAGCTTCTAAACCTGGATAAGCTCCTGGAGTATCTATTAGAGTAATAACAGGAATTCCGAATTTTTCAGCCATTTTCATTAAACGAAGTGCTTTTCTATATCCTTCAGGATTTGCCATACCAAAATTACGGTACTGTCTCGTTTTAGTATTATATCCTTTTTGTTGACCTATAAGCATAAACGATTGACCGTTTATCTTTCCTAAACCACCAATCATGGCTTTGTCGTCTTTTACACCTCTATCTCCAAAAAGCTCTAAAAAAGTACCTTTACATAATGCCTTAACATAGTCTAAAGTATATGGACGATCTGGATGTCTTGACAATTGTACTCGTTGCCAAGCTGTAAGATTCTTGTATATATTTTTTTTAGTCTCTTTTAATTTTTTCTCAATTTGCTTACATGTTGCAGTAACATCTACGTCAGATTCTTCTCCAATTACTTGACATTTGTCTAATTGATCTTCTAACTCTTTTATAGGAAGTTCAAAATCTAAATATTCCATAGGAAATGTTTGTTTTTAGTTTCGTTTGTAAACACAAAGATAAAATTTTCAACCAATATACCTTGTACTAACTCTGAATTGTTTCTTCTTTTTTATATTTCTTTATTATACCATTTAAAATAACGGTTAATAGTATAATTAAGGCTCCAACATAGAACATTGGATTCATGTGTTCAGAGTCTTTAAAAATTAAAAGCGCAAGAATAATACCGTAAATAGGCTCAAGGTTAATCGTCAACATAACAGTATACGGACTTAAATACTTCATAACTTTTACAGAGGCTATAAATGCATAAGCTGTACATACAGAGGCTAACAAAAGCAACCAACCAAAATCTTCCATTGATAAGTTGAAAAATTCAGCAGTAAATCCACCTGAAAAAAGCAAATAGACACTCAGGAATCCTACTCCGCCAACTAATTCGTAAAATGAAATTACTGAAGGCATGTATACCTTAGTATACTTAGCATTAATTACTGTGAAAAGTGCTGATAAAAAAGCAGAGGTTAAAGCCAGAATTATTCCTAAAATATAATCTACTTCTACATTAAATATAATGTACAACCCACCAATTACAATTAGACCAAAAAGCACTTCATACCAAACCACTTTTTTGCCAAAAAGTAATGGTTCTAAAATAGATGTAAAAAAGGCACCAGTAGACAAACAAGCCAGTGTAACTGAAACATTAGAAACTTTTATGGCTTTAAAAAACGTAAGCCAATGCAACGCAATGACCAAACCTGCAAATAAGAAAGCAAACAAAGTTTTTCTTGGTATTTTAAGGTCTATTTTTTTTAATTTTATATATATCAATATGAATATGACTGCAATAGACATTCGCCACCAAACTAACGGCAGTGCATCTAAAGAAATCAATGCACCTAAAATTGCGGTAAAACCCCAAATAAATACTATAAAATGGAGTAATAAATAACTTTTAAAATTATCGTTTTGCATTTCTAAGGAGGTAAATTGCTAATATTCCAAAAACAAAATTAGGAATCCAAACTGCTATAAACGGGTGAAAAGCTGATTTTTCGGCAAGTGTGCCAAATACTTTATCAAAGAATATAAATGTAAACGCAATACAAATCCCTATTGCTAAATTAACCCCCATTCCACCACGTCTTTTCATTGATGAAACAGCTACCGCTATTAAGGTCAATATAAATGCAGAAATAGGTAAACTGAATTTTTTATAAAAAACGACTAAGTAAGTATTAATGTTTGCGTTTCCTTTTTTTCTTTCTTTATCAATAAAAGAATATAAATCTCCTATAGACATAGTTTCTGCAACATATACCACTGGAGTCAAATCATCTGGCTCAAAATTAAAAACTAAAGTTTTCTTATCACTAGACTCTAGGATATCATTTGTAACACCAATAGTTCTTTTTGTATAATTATGTAGCGTATATTTTTTTGATTTTTCATTATATTTAATTCTATTAGAATTAATTTTATAAACCAACTTATTGTCTTTAAATTTTTCAAAAGTAAAATTAAAACCTGTTTTAGACATATAATTATAATTACTTACATAAATATATTCATCTGTATCAATTTGTCTAAAAATATCAGAAGTTTCTCTTGTTTGACTATTTCCTTTTAAATTTTTATATCTAAAATCGTTAAAACCTTTACTTGCAGATGGAACTAAGAAAAACCCCATCATTAAAGCAAATAACGAAACTAATGTTGCCCCAATAAAGAATGGTCTTAAAAATCTATTAAAGGAAATACCTGAACTTAAAATAGCAATTATTTCAGTATTATTTGCAAGCTTAGAAGTAAACAAAATAACTGATAAAAATAAAAATATAGGAAATAATAAATTGGCAAAATATATTGTAAAATCTACATAGTAAATTAATATTTCAGAAAGAGCAATTTTTTTCTCAATCATTTTATTCACCTTTTCAGACACATCAATTACTATTCCAATTGGAATAAACATTAACAACATCACTGAAAAAGTACCTAAGTATCTTTTAAGAATATATTTATCTATTATTTTCATTTTCAAAATTAAAATTTACAATCTATTGTCCATTTGAATAACCATTTTGTCTTTCCATGCTCTAAAAGTACCTGCTATAATTTGACGTCTAGCTTCGCGAACTAACCACATATAAAAACCTAGATTGTGAATCGTTGCAATTTGTTTTCCAAGATACTCATTCGCAACAAATAAATGACGTAAATAGGCTTTTGAATATTCTAAATCAACCCAAGTATGTCCCATTTCATCAACTGGAGAAAAATCATCTTCCCATTTTTTATTCTTAATATTAATAGAACCATAAGCAGTAAATAACATTCCGTTTCTTGCGTTACGCGTTGGCATTACACAATCAAACATATCAATTCCTAAAGCAATATTTTCTAAAATATTAATTGGCGTACCTACTCCCATTAAATAACGAGGTTTATCTTCTGGTAAAATAGCAGTAACCACTTCTGTCATTGCATACATCTCCTCTGCAGGTTCTCCAACAGAAAGACCTCCAATTGCATTTCCAACAGCTCCTGCATTTGCAATATATTCTGCTGATTGTGCTCTTAAATCTTTATAAGTACTTCCTTGAACAATTGGAAAAAATGATTGCTCATAACCGTATTTAAAAGGTAAATTATCTAAATGACTAATACATCTATCCAACCAACGATGCGTCATGTGCATTGAACGCTTTGCATATCTATAATCACAAGGGTAAGGAGTACATTCATCAAATGCCATGATAATATCGGCACCAATTGTACGTTGAATTTCCATTACATTTTCGGGAGTAAAAACATGATAAGAACCGTCAATATGACTCTTAAACTTCACACCTTCTTCTTTAATCTTTCTATTTGAAGACAAAGAATAGACTTGATAACCACCAGAATCGGTTAAAATATTGCGATCCCAATTCATAAATTTATGCAAACCTCCTGCCTTCTCAAGAATATCTGTTTTAGGTCTTAAATATAAATGATAGGTGTTACCTAAAATAACATCAGGATTAATATCATCTCTTAACTCCCTTTGGTGCACTCCTTTAACTGACGCCACTGTACCAACTGGCATAAATATAGGTGTTTCTATAGTTCCGTGATCTGTAGTTAGAGTAGCTGCTCTCGCTTTACTTTTTGGGTCTTTTTTTATTAAATCGAACTTCATATCTGTTTTTTACAAACGCAAATATAAATCAATTAGACAACTTGCGTATAAGAACATTCGAAATTTTAGAATTGTTTTATGATTTACCATTATCAACAAAATATTAATCAAAAGAGGATAACTTCCTCAGAAAAGGTTTGTTGAAAGAAAAATTTAAAAGTATTTTTGCGTAAACTATTTTATTTCAATGAAACCAAACACACAACATTTACAAGATTTAACAATCCAAGTTAGAAGAGATATTCTTCGAATGGTACACGCAGTAAATTCAGGACACCCAGGAGGTTCTCTGGGATGTACAGAATTTTTAGTTACATTATATCAAAATTTAATGACTAGAAAAGAAGGATTTGATATGGACGGAATAGGCGAAGATTTGTTCTTCCTTTCTAACGGACATATTTCTCCAGTTTTTTATAGCGTACTTGCAAGAAGTGGTTATTTTCCAGTTTCGGAGTTAGCTACATTCCGTTTAATCAATTCAAGATTACAAGGTCACCCTACAACTCACGATAATTTACCAGGAGTTAGGATTGCATCTGGTTCACTTGGACAAGGTTTATCAGTTGGAATTGGAGCAGCACAGGCTAAAAAATTAAACAATGACAATCATTTAATTTACACACTTCACGGTGATGGCGAATTACAAGAAGGGCAAAACTGGGAAGCAATCATGTATGCATCTGCAAAAAAAGTAGATAATCTTATTGCAACTATTGACCTTAATGGCAAACAAATTGATGGAACAACAGATGAAGTTTTAGCAATGGGAAGTCTTCGTGCTAAATTTGAAGCTTTTGACTGGGATGTTCTTGAAATTAAAGAAGGAAATAATATTGAAGCCATTTTGGCTGGTATGAATGACGCAAAAGCAAGAACTGGAAAAGGAAAACCAGTTTGCGTTCTTTTATATACTGAAATGGGTAATGGAGTAGATTTTATGATGCACACACATGCTTGGCATGGAAAAGCACCTAATGATGAGCAATTAGCTAATGCATTAGACCAAAACAAATCTACTTTAAGTGATTATTAATCCTTTTCAACAAAATTAAAATGAAAAAATACACAAATACAGGAAGTAAAGATACTCGTTCGGGCTTTGGTGCCGGAATGACTGAACTTGGACAAAAAAATAAAAATGTAGTAGCACTTTGTGCTGATTTAATTGGTTCGTTAAAATTTGACGATTTCAAAAAAAATCATCCAGAACGTTTCTTTCAAATTGGTATTGCAGAAGCAAACATGATTGGAATTGCTGCCGGATTAACTATTGGTGGAAAAATTCCTTTTACAGGAACTTTTGCCAACTTTTCAACAGGTAGAGTTTACGATCAAATTCGTCAATCGGTTGCCTATTCTGAAAAAAATGTAAAAATTTGTGCTTCACATGCAGGTTTAACTCTTGGAGAAGATGGAGCAACGCATCAAATATTAGAAGATATTGGATTGATGAAAATGTTGCCTGGAATGACCGTAATCAACACTTGTGATTATAACCAAACAAAAGCAGCAACATTAGCATTAGCAGATCATCATGGACCAGCATATTTACGTTTTGGACGTCCTGTTGTACCTAACTTTATGCCAGCTGACGAAAAATTCGTAATTGGAAAAGCAATTCTTTTATCTGAAGGTACTGATGTAACTATTGTAGCAACCGGACATTTAGTATGGGAAGCTCTAATTGCTGCTGAAGCTTTAGAAGCAAAAGGAATCTCTGCTGAAGTTATCAACATTCATACTATCAAACCATTAGACGATGAAGCAATATTAAAATCAGTAGCTAAAACTGGTTGTGTAGTTACTGCAGAAGAACATAATTTCTTAGGTGGACTTGGAGAAAGCGTTTCAAGAGTATTAGCTTTAAACAATCCTACACCGCAAGAATTTGTTGCTGTTAACGATAGTTTTGGTGAATCTGGAACTCCTGGTCAATTAATGGATAAATACAAATTAAACAATCAAGCTATTGTTGAAGCAGTAGAAAAAGTATTGAAAAGAAAGTAATTCTTTACAGTTTATTATAAATAAAAAATCCCGATTTCATAGAAATCGGGATTTTTTATTATGCTCACTATTTAATTATTGACAACTAGCGTCTAAATGTTTTCTTAATCGGGTTGATGTTGTGAAATCACCTGAACAACTTGGTATTCCTTTAGTTTCATCTACATAAGGAGTCATTGCATCATCAGTAGCTAATCCGTAGTATGGATAATATCTTTTTACACTTAATGGATCTGAAGGATGTATATATTCAATTTCCGTTTTAGTTAAAACACCATCATTATCGTCATCTACATCTAAATAATCTGGCAAACCATCACCATCAGTATCAACAGGTTCTACACTAAAATCAATTCCACCGTATTCATTTTTTGATAAAATTTTATCCCTATCATGATCTCTAAATCTTTTATCATATAGTTTGAAATTAAAAATTAAAGGAGAATATGAAGGAATATTTCCAACAGATTGATTGAAATACCCTAAGCCAGAAGGAATAAACATAACTCCTGCACCATAATCATTAAAAGTTATAGTTCCATCAGGGTTATCTGTGTAAGTACCTGTTTTAAATTCAGGAATAATTTCTCCCCATCCTCTAATTACATCTTCCAACTGAAACCAAACAGGGTCTGTTTTTTGATCAAAAACATTAGTAATATCAGAAGGTACAATTCCCTTATATGCTATAAATGCTGAATCAACTCTTGTAGGAGCTTCTCCTAAACCTTCTCTTAGTTTCAAATAATAAACAGTATATGTAATATCATGTTTTACAACAGGTTTCGATTGTAGTTCTGTCATACTTGAAATAGGCATTTGAGAACCACCATCTGGAATTAACTCAAAAGTGGTATTATAATTAGCATCTACAGTTACAAAATGAGTATCTAAGAAATCTTCTATTTCAGCAATATCTTCCAAATAAACCTCTTCATAATCTCTTGGAGGAGGAATAGTAGCATCATCTGTATTAGGACAAGCTACTAAGAACGTAGCAAGAACTACAAAGCAAAGGGCTTTATAAATATTTTTCATTTTCAAAGTAATTTTGGCGCAAGATACAATTTTCGTTTATTTTTGTATAAATATTAACATTGATTTTTGAAAATTGTATGAGAGTTGATAAATTTTTATGGTGCACACGTTATTACAAAACAAGAAGCATCGCAACCGAAGCTATTAAAAAAGGGCACGTTACCATTAATGGACAACAAGCAAAGCCTTCTAGAGAGGTATTTGCTACCGATAAAATTACATTGCGCAAAGACCAAATCAATTATAAAATAACGGTCTTAGATGTACCTCTAAATAGAGTTGGCGCTAAATTAGTTGATATGTATAGAAAAGATGAAACTCCTAAAGAAGAGTTTGAAAGATTTGAATTACTAAAATTAGCCAAAGAACACTATAGGTCTAAAGGAGACGGACGACCTACTAAAAAAGAACGAAGAGACATAGATGAATACAAAAATGATAACTTGACGGAAGATGAAGTTGAATAGTAATTATTGGGAAAATAGATACCAAAACAACGAAATTGGTTGGGATACAGGAGAAATAACAACTCCTTTAAAAGAATATATTGATCAATTGAACAATAAAAAAATTAAGATATTAATTCCCGGTGCTGGAAATGGATATGAATTTGATTACTTAATCCACAATGGCTTCAAGAATGTTTTTGTTGTTGATTTAGCTCCTACTCCACTAAAAAACATAGAACAAAGAAATCCTGATTTTAAGGATAATCTAATTCAATCTGATTTTTTTGAATTGGATCAAAAGTTTGATTTAATTCTCGAACAAACATTTTTTTGTGCTTTGGATCCTGCTTTAAGATTAAATTACGCAATTAAAACAAATGAATTACTGAATTCAAATGGTAAAATAGCAGGTCTACTGTTTGATTTCCCATTAACTGAAGACGGACCTCCTTTTGGTGGCTCAATTGAAGAATATAAAACTTTATTTTCAAAAGCATTTAAATTAAAAACGTTAGAAAAAGCACATAATTCAATAAAACCACGCGCAAATAAAGAACTCTTTTTTATATTTGAGAAAAAATAACACAACACATCCTTTAAATGAAAAACATAATCTTAACAAACGAAGAAATAATTCATAAAACAAAGAGAATTAGTTATCAAATTCTAGAAACTTTTGTTGATGAAAAAGAAGTCGTTATTGCAGGAATTGCAAATAGTGGTTATGTGTTTGCTCAAAAAATATCGGAAGAACTTTCTAAAATATCAGATTTAAAAGTTATTTTATGTGAAGTTAAAGTCAATAAACAAAATCCTAAAGATGCAATCACTACTTCTTTACATCCTTCAGAGTATGAAAACAAAGCTTTAATTTTGGTAGACGATGTTTTAAACTCTGGCTCAACACTTATTTACGGTGTAAAACACTTTTTAGAAGTGCCTTTAAAAAAGTTTAAAACTGTTGTTTTAATTGACCGTAACCACAAAAAGTACCCTGTTAAGGCTGACTTTAAAGGAATTTCACTTTCTACATCTTTACAAGAACATATTCAAGTAGTTTTTGAAAAAGATAATAGCTATGCTTACTTAAGTTAATAAATCTTGTAATTCTAAAACAATGGTCTCTTTATTTTTTAAAGAGCAATCAATTATATGTTTTGATTGAAAATAGTAATAGTTTCTATCAAACAAGTGTTTATTTATATATTCTTTTAATTGCTCTTCATTAAAGTCAGCAATTAAAGGCCTTGCTTCTTTTTCATTTTTTAATCTTTTATATAAAACATCTACTGAAGTTTTTAAATAAAATGAATGAACGTCATCTCTTTTTAAAACTTCATGATTATTTGCATAACATGGAGTTCCTCCACCTAATGCCAAAACAAAATGTTCATTTTCAACTGTAAATGCGTTTAAAAGCAAATGCTCCAACTTTCTAAAGTATACTTCACCTTTTTCTTCAAAGATTTTTTTGATAGACATATTTTCATGTTTCTCAATAATTTCATCTAAATCAAAAAAGGGAATTCCTACATTTTTAGACAACATTTTTCCAATTGTTGATTTACCCGATCCCATATATCCTACTAAAAAAATTTTCATACTTAAAATAATTCCCTTAAAACAAGGTAGTTAAAGATTAATTTAAAAAAAAATACAAATTTATAAGAAAATCCCATTGAAAAATAAATTATACTACTTATATTTGCACCCGCATTCAAGGAAAAGGAATGACTTGGTAGCTCAGCTGGTAGAGCACATCACTTTTAATGATGGGGTCCTGGGTTCGAACCCCAGCCAGGTCACTTTTAAATAAAAAAGTTAAGCAATATGCTTAGCTTTTTTTGTTTAAGGCCATGTGGAGAAACGGTAGACTCGCCATCTTGAGGGGGTGGTGCTCGTAAGGGCGTGAGGGTTCAAATCCCTCCATGGTCACTATTGTACTATCTTTTTAAATAAAGCCTTTAAAAAAGGTAATTTTGGACATGCCAAAATTATTTGTAAATCTTCAAACAAACTTGTTTCCTCATCTAAAAACTTCAAAATTAAGTGAGGTTTTACTTTGGTAAACATATTAGAAAAAATTTCTTTTCCTAAATGGTTACTAGAATACAAGACATCTACGAACAAAGTATCATAAAAATGATACTTGTTCCATTTATGAAATTTTCTAAAATCTACATTCCCCTTTTTAAGAAACAAAACAACTTCTGTAGCTTTTCGGACTGAATTTTTAAAAGTATAACCCGTACTTGCTTTTGTCCATCCGCCAGCTGTTCCAATAAACAATACCCGTTTTTCATTGTTATTCCAAAACGGAAAAACCGTCATGGGAATATTTCCTTTTTCTTTTTTCGAAATAGAATATACATTCAATCCCATTTTTTTCAAATACAATTCAATTTCTTGTTCGTATTCTTGTTCTGATAAAAGATCTTTAGAAAATAAAGTATATTCGACAAGCGCTTTATTTTTAGAAAAAGGCAAAACATACATAAAACGTGTATTTTTATTTTGTTCAACACTAAAATCCATAAAAGTTGCTTTCTCAGAATCAAAAAATGGTTTTTCGGTTTCTATAAACCAGCCTATAAAATGTTGATTTAATAGCGGGTATTTCAAACTCGATTGGTAATCATTATCTTTCAAAACACTTGAAAAGAAGTATTCTGATTTATACAAACCTTTATCTGTAACTACTTCAACTTTAGAATTTTTACTTTCAAATGAAATAAATTTTTCTTTTACTAAAGTAATATCTGCTTTCAATTTAAGTTTTTTAAACAAACTCTCAATAAATAATTTTGATGAAATTTGCTTATAAACTAATTGACCATTCAAACAATCAATAGAAGTGTTTTCATTCTTGAATAACGCACTACTCCATTTAGTATTTGAATAAATATCCCATTTTCCAATTTCTTGTTCCCAATAACACCATGTCTTTTCATGATGACCAATCTCATTTGGTTCAATTATCAATATACATTTACCCTCTATTAAATTATTTTCAAACATCTCGTTTAAAACTAATATAGTAGACAAACCTAATCCTGAGAAAGTATAATTATAATCCATAACTAAGCAAAAATAGAGTTAAAAAAGATCAACATCATTTTAAATTTCTAAAATAATTTTAAAATACAATTCATATTAAAATAATAATACATATTTTTGTTTAACAAATTTAAGTAAAAGATGAACAATGTAAAAAATATATTCAGTATTAAAGATTTAGAGAATCTTTCTGGTATTAAAGCCCATACAATTCGTATTTGGGAAAAAAGGTACAATGCATTAGAACCAATGCGTACTGATTCTAATATTAGATATTACGATATAACTAATCTTCAAAAACTACTAAACATTGTGCTTCTTCATGATTATGGTTATAAGATATCTAAAATATCTAAATTATCAGAAACAGAAATCCCAGCATTAGTTAAACAAATTACAACTGATAAGACTGCAAAAAATCATGCTATAAATTCATTTAAGATGGCAATGATGAATTTTGATCAATCTTTGTTTTTTAAAACGTATGATAGTTTATTATCTGAAAAAAGTTTTAGAGAAGTTTTCTATGAGGTTTTTATTCCTTTGATGAATGAAATTGGCCTTTTATGGCAAACTAATACAATATCTCCATCACATGAACACTTCTTAACCAATTTATTCAAACAAAAAATTCAAGTAAATACAGAAAAAGTTCAAATACTAGAACCTACAAGAGACGATAAAGTATTTGTTTTATTTTTACCAATGAATGAAATACACGAAATTGGCTTAATGTATTTAAACTATGAGGTTTTACTTCAAGGCTATAGGTGTATTTATCTAGGAGAAAATATACCTGTTGATAGTCTAAAAGATATTTCAAGTTTTTTTAACAATATAATTTACGTAAGCTATTTAACCGTTGAACCCCTTCAAGAAAATATAGATCAATATATTTTAGATTTTGAAAAAGAAATTTTAACTGATAATAAAGATGAACTATATTTGATAGGTAGAATGACACAGTTTATAAATAGAGATAAACTCCCTGAAAAAGTTAGCATTTATCAATCAATAGAAGAGTTGACCAAAAAAATACAATAGTGAATAAGAACATCTCAATAATAGGTTCAGGATTTTCTGCACTTTCTGCCGCATGTTATCTTGCAAAAGATGGCAATAATGTTACTGTATACGAAAAAAATAGTACAATTGGTGGAAGAGCTCGTCAACTGATAAAATCCGGCTTTACATTCGACATGGGTCCGTCATGGTATTGGATGCCCGATATATTTGAACGATTTTTTGCTGATTTTAATAAAAAACCATCCGATTATTACCATTTAACAAAATTATCACCTGCCTATAAAGTTTTTTTTGGGGTGGATAATTTTATTGCTATAGCCGATAATCTAGAAGAAATTTGTGCCACTTTTGAAGAAATAGAAACTGGTAGTGGCAAAAAATTAGAAGCCTTTATGAAAGAGGCTCAAGATAATTACAATATTGCTATTAAAAATTTAGTTTATCGTCCAGGTGAAAGCCCTATGGAACTAGTTACAATAGAAACCGCAAAACGAGTAAACCAATTTTTCAGTACGATTTCTAGAGATGTAAGAAAAAAATTTAAAGACGAAAAATTAAGACAAATATTAGAATTCCCTGTGTTATTTTTAGGCGCAAAGCCTTCTAAAACACCTTCGTTTTATAGTTTTATGAATTTTGCCGATTTTGGTCTTGGAACATGGCAACCTACAAATGGATTTTCTGATGTAGTAGTAGGAATGTCAAATTTGGCTAAAGAACTAGGTGTGGTTTTTAAAACAAATGCTAATATTGAGAAAATAATCGTAGAAAATAATACCACAAAAGGCATTATATGCAATGGTAATATTGAAAATGCAGATGTTGTTTTATCAGGAGCAGATTATCATCATACAGAAACACTTTTAGATAATGAATATCGTCAATATTCTGAAAAGTACTGGTCGAAGAAAGTATTTGCTCCCTCTTCTTTGCTATTCTATGTTGGCTTTGATAAAAAAATAGAAAACGTAGAACATCACAATTTATTTTTTGATGTAGATTTCAATAAACATGCGGAAGAGATTTATGACAAACCTAGTTGGCCTTCGGAGCCGCTTTTTTATGCTAATTTTACTTCAAAAACGAATGCGAAAACTGCACCAGAAGGTTGTGAAAATGGATTCTTTTTAATTCCTATTGCTCCCGGGATTGAAGACACTAATGAATTAAGAGAGTTGTATTTTAATAAAATTATTGAGCGCTTTGAACGTATAACAAACCAAAATATTAGAAAAAACATTATCTTTAAAGAATCTTTTTGTGTAAACGATTTTATTAAAGATTATAATTCTTATAAAGGAAATGCCTATGGTATGGCAAATACTTTATTACAAACAGCCTTTTTAAGACCTAATTTGAAAAGTAAAAAGGTAAATAAATTATATTTTACAGGTCAATTAACTGTTCCCGGTCCCGGAGTACCACCTGCATTAATTTCTGGAAAGTTAGTAGCTGAATTAATAAAAAAATACGAATAAATATGAAACTATTATTTGACCAAGTTTCGAATGAATGTAGCATTAAAGTTACTGAAAAATACAGCACTTCTTTTTCATCTGCAGTAAAGATGCTGTCTCCAAGTATTCGTCAAGACATCTATAATATTTATGGGTTTGTTCGTTTTGCCGATGAAATTGTAGATAGTTTCCATGAGTATGATAAAGCATTTTTATTTGATAGATTTCAAAAAGATTTAAATTTTGCTTTAGATCAAAAAATCAGTTTAAATCCGATTTTAAATTCATTTCAACACACTGTTAATAAATACAATATTCCGAAAAAGTTGATAACTGCTTTTATGAAAAGTATGAGAATGGACTTATTTAAAAGTGAATATAAAACGGCTGATGAATACAATGAATATATTTATGGCTCAGCTGATGTTGTAGGATTAATGTGCTTACAAGTTTTTGTTAAAGGCGATACTGAAAAATATAATGAACTTAAAGATAGCGCAATGCGTTTGGGGTCTGCTTTTCAGAAAGTAAATTTCTTAAGAGATTTAAAAGCTGATTTTGAGCAATTGAACCGAACTTATTTCCCTAATACCGATTTATCTCAATTAGATGAAAAATCTAAACAAGAAATTATTGAAGATATCGAAAATGATTTTGAAGCCGCTTACATTGGAATAAAAAACTTACCAATAGAAGCTCGTTTTGGAGTTTACACTGCTTATAAGTATTATAAAAAGTTGCTTATTAAATTAAAAAACACACCTTCAAAAGAAATTAAGAACACTCGAATTAGGGTTTCAGATTATCAAAAAGCAAGATTATTTGCTCAATGTTATTTTAGTTATAAATTAAACTTACTGTAATTATGTGGTTATATATTTTAATCTTTTTTCTTACTTTTTTTATAATGGAATTTATGGCTTGGTTTACTCATAAATATGTTATGCATGGATTTTTATGGAAATTACACGCAGATCATCATAAAAAAGATCATGATTCATGGTTTGAACGAAATGATTTCTTTTTTATTTTTTATGCAGTAGTTAGTATTGGCTTTTTCTTATTATGGCAAAACAGTATTTTAGAAATGGGACTTGCTATAGGACTTGGAATTTTTGCTTACGGTTTAGCTTACTTCTTAGTGCATGACATTTTTATACATCAACGTTTTAAGCTATTTAGAAATGCAAACAATAGATATGCAAAAGCTGTAAGAAGAGCTCACAAAATGCATCACAAACATTTAGGAAAAGGAGATGGTGAATGCTTTGGAATGCTCTTATTTCCAATAAAATACTTGAAAAAATAAAAAAAAAGCTCAAATATAATTTGAGCTTTTTTTTATTAATAACTAACTTATTTTAAAATTCCTTCTAAAGGCTTTAATTGATCTATATCAATTTTTGATTTCCTCATAAGTTCAAACAAAATCATAACATCATTAGGATTCATATTGTCTCCTAAAATTCTAACTAGAGCAAAACCTGATGTTGCATTATTTGCATAAACTACAAATTCATCAATATTATCATCTTCACCTACAAAATAAATTGCAGCTCCTTGTTTAGATGAGCCAAACTTCATTAACTGTTGGTATTCTTCATCTTTTAAAATAGACTTTACTTTAATAACCTCATCTTTAAATTTTTTATCATTTAAAGAATCCTTTTTAAAAGCAATAATGTTCATTTTATCAAATGTTTCTAATGCTTTTTCTTCAGATTCACTTAGAGAAGCTTTTTCAAGATTTAAAACACTTGGAGAAACATCTATTGCTATAAAATCTTTATCTTCTGTATTCTCAACAAAGTACTTTTGCAAAGTAGGTTTGTTAGAACAACTTAATGCTAAAAAAGACAATATTGTAATTACAAATACTTTCATCATTTATTTTTTTGAAGCTTTCTTAAGCTCATTACCACCAGGTAAGTTCATTTTCTCAGTTAAAGCTGAAATCTCATCTAAATTAAAATTTCCAGTTAATGAAAGAACAATTGCTTGTTTATCTTTAGACGTTGGATCTTCAATAAACATCAATAATTCTTTTACAATGTTTTCTGATGAACCAGATTTTACATAGATATTTACTTTTCTACCTTCATCACTTACACGCATTAATTCTTCTAATGGATTTGATTTTAAATAACTTGCAACTGTAGACTTCATATCGGCAGAAACTTTTGCGCTTGATGACATGAATACTTTTAAATTATCTAATTTTTTAAGTAAATCCATGTATTGTTGAGCCTCTTTATCTTTAGTATCAACTTTTACTTTACTCATTAATTCAAACATCTTCTTATTTACGATAACAGATGCTACCCCATCTTTGTCTTCAAATTTATCGAAGGCATTTTGTGCAAATCCCATGCTTGTAAATGCAACTAATACTATACTTAATAATAACTTTTTCATTTTTTCTTATTTAAAAATTGTTTTTTTTGATTGATCATATTCATTTAATAATGCAACACTTTCTACTCCATAATTCACATTTACCGAAAGCATTTCGAGTGCTTTTTGTGTTTCAATAAAGGCAACTTCTGGGTCATCATATGTCCCTAAATCTTCTTTAGTTCCATTTGAATTGATATAAAAAAGCGATGTTCCAAAAAGAACTACAAAACTTGCAGCAACTCCTATCCATTTTACGACGTTTCGTTTTCTAGGTTGTAATGGAAGTGTTTTTGTAAACTGTACTTCTTCTTGATTTTTAAAATAACCAAACATTGATTTATAAGGTTGCAAATGTGATGCCACATTATTTGAAGTAAAATAGTCCTTTAATTCTCTTTCTTCAACAATGCTTGTTTTTCCTTCTAAATACTTATTTAGTAATTGTTCTATTTGTGTTGATTCCATAATTGTGTTTTTCAACTAATTTTTCTTTTATCATTTTTCTAGCTCTTGACAAAGCAACTCTAACTGCTGTTTCATTCATTTCTAATGCTTGAGCTATTTCGCTAAAATCATATTCTTCTACATCGCGCATTTGAACTATTAATCGTTGTTGTTCTGGTAAATCATTCATTATTCGTTCTACCCAACTCCAACTGTCTTTATCTTCTACTTGCTTATCAATTCCGGGTTGTCTATCAGAATAATTACTGTGAACCAATTTCAAATTACTTGCTCGCTTCGATTTTAATTGATCCAAACAATAATTTTTAGTCATTGTTACAGCAAGTGCTTCAACACTATTGTATTTATCTAAACCTTCTTTTTTATTCCATAAACGAATAAAAACTTCTTGTGTAGCATCTTCTGCTTCTTCTGAACTCACTAATAATCTTTTAGCAATTCTAAAAATTTTATCTTTAAATGGAGATATAATATTTAAGAACTCCTGTTGATTCATTTTAGTTATTAGTTGGTTTATAATGTAGACGAATGTAATTTAATTTTGTTACAAACAAAAAAAGAGGTTCTAGTAAATATACTAAAACCTCTTTTAAATTATTGATTCTTTTTTTTCTTAAAACTGAAAATTCAACCCTAATTTATAATTTCTTCCTTTTGTAGCATAACCAATGTTCTCTTGAAACTCTTCATTTAAAATATTGTTTACTGCTCCAAATAAGGACAGTCTATTTTTAATTACATTCAATCTGAAATTTGCATGAACTAATTGATAAGCTGCTAAAGAAATATTCTCGTTTGCAAAAATTAAACTGTTATAAAAAGCATCCTCTCTTTTATCCACAAATTGATATTGTAATCCAAATGAAGCTTTTTCGCTTAGCATATAATCAACCGCAGCATTTACTTTATGCTTTGCAATTAATCTATTTAAAGGTTTTTCAACTTCAGTAAAAGTATAATTAGCATTTGCAGTTAATTTATCATTGAAATTATACATAATAGACGTTTCAACACCTTTCGCATTATAAGTTCCATCTATATTGATATAATTAGAAACCCAAGTAATTGGGTTGGTGTAAAAACCAAAAGCATTTGTCTCGTCTCTATGAAAACCAACAACATTTATCATAAGATTTTTATTTATTAAGCTTTTTTCAAAACCAAATTCGGCTGTAATATTTTCTTCTGGTTTTAAATCTAAATTTCCATAAGCAGAAAATAGTTGGTACAAACTAGGCGTAATATAAGCAGTACTATATGAAGTAAATACTTTTAGGCCTAAATTTTCAAAATAAAAACTCGGATTATAATTATAAACTATTTTATCTCCATATTCACTATGTGTATTAAACCTAGCTCCAATATTTAGATTAAAACCTACACCTGAATTATATACTAAAGTTACATAAGGATCTAAAAGATTAAATTTTGCAGTCTCTTTTTCAATATTGGTATAAGCATCTACTTGAGTCATATCGAAATATTGAGCTTGTACACCAACGATTGCATAAATCTGACTTGAAAAAGTGTATTTATTAAACAAATCGGCATTTACACTTCTTGATGAATAGCTATAATTATCAACTGAATTTGACCATGAACTAAATATATTAATTTCTCTATCTAAAGTAGAAGCTGAAGTATTTAAAACAAGTTCACCTTTATTGTATTTGTATTTAGGAGAAAACCCAACTCTAAATTGTTCGCTACTTCCGTTATTATAAATATCATCGTTACTTAATGTAGGTCCGGCATAAGGAGAATCAAAAGTATTTTTAATTTTGTCGTAATTACCAAAAAAGTCAAGTGACAATTTATCGCTTACTTTAACACCTACTTTTTGTAAAACATTTACTCGTGAAAAAGTATCTTCTTCATAATCTGCACCAAATGCTTCCGAAAAACCCTTTGTTTCAGTACTACTCAAAGAAGTTAAGTAATTTATTTTACCCAATGTTCCATTTACCAAAAACCCTTGATTAAAATCTTGAACTGTTGTTTTGCTTTCTTCTGAAGTATTCTGTGTTCCAAGTGAAAAAAATGCATTTCCTGAAAGTGCTGATTTGTTTGATTTCTTCAAAGTAATGTTAATTACTCCTGTTGCAGCTCCTGAACCATATAAAGTACTTGAAGCACCTTTTAAAATTTCAATACTTTCAACCATATCTACGTTTAACAAACGTAAATCGTATTCTGAATTAATGCTTGAAGGATCATTTACAGGAACACCGTCAATATAAATGGCAACTTGTCGGTTTCTTCCTCCTCTAATGTAAATTCCTTGATTTTTACTGTTGGCCGATTGATTTCCGTTAATTTCAACTCCAGCAACCTGACTTAAAACTGTTGCAACCGATTGTCCTGGTTTTTTAGCTAAATCTTCAGCAGTAATTTTCTCAATAATTTTTCCCGATTTCTCTTTGCTTTGTGCAAATTTAGTATCAGAAACAACAACTTCGTTTAACTGATTAATTTTTAAAGAATCTTGTTCTTGTGCATATGCAATTGAGCTTAAAAGCACAGCACACATACTCATTTTAATAAACTTAGTGTTCATTTTGTTCGTAAATAATTTTAATAAAATTTGGAAGAAAAGCACAGAAGTTTCCCATACTCAAACCTTTTTTCCCGAAAGTTTGTTACTCAGTGAATGTGGCAGGTCTCCTGGCTTGCGTCTTGTTGTTTACCTTCTCATTTGCCTAAACAAACAATGGTTTTTGTAGATAACAACAAGCTCTGTAGCTTACAGTTGCGGGTACAGCTTTGGTATTACACCAAATTCCCTTTTAATGTTGTTTTGAAAAAATCAGAAACAACAACCAAAAATTCGAATGCAAAAATAGTTATTTTTTCACAGCTAAAAGAAAAATTATTTCTTTTTATTTAGTCTGTAAATCAACCAACCAAATCCAATGATAAAATGCAGTAAAACTATCGCTGCAACTACATAGATGAATGTGTTAGAATTTCCGTTCATTTTTTTATTTCAAATTTAAAAAAAGTGGAGAAATTATTCTGCATCATTTGTCACAAAACAATGAAATATTAAAACAAAAGGATACTTTTGTAAAAAAAAACCATGCATTTTATTACTCGAGTTTTATTTTTTGTCTTTACAATTAGTCTTTTCATTCAATGTAAAGAAGCTTCAAAAACTACTGAAAAAATTTCGGCAGAAATTAATTTGATCAAACATTCTGAAGGTTTTTCATTAATAGAATATGATAATTTTTCTATTCTTAAAGTAAAAAACGCTTATCCAGAAGCAAAAGAAGTGTACACTTATGTTTTACATAAAAAAAATGCTCAACTTCCAGATAGTTTAAGTTCGTTTACTAAAATTCAAGTTCCTGTTCAAAAAACAATAGTAACCTCAACCACTCATATTCCTTCAATAGAAATGCTTGAAATGGAAAATACAATTGTTGGTTTCCCTTCTACTCACTACATTTCTTCAGAAAAAACAAGAGCTTTAATTGATAATGGAACTATTCGTGAAATTGGTAGTAATAGAAGTTTAAATACCGAATTAATTTTTGACCTTAATCCAGATATTATTGTTGGATTTAGTGTAGATGGTGATTTAAAAACCTATAAAAATTTAGAAAAAAACGGACAGAAAATTATTTTTAATGCTGATTGGACTGAAAAAACGCCACTTGGAAAAGCAGAATGGATTAAGTTTTTTGGTGCTTTGTATGATAAAAATAAAGAAGCAAATACTATTTTTTCTAAAATTGAAAAAGAGTATAACGATGCTGTTTTACTAGTTAAAAACATCAAAACTCAACCAACAATTTTAGCAGGATCTATTTATGAAGACCAATGGTATTTACCACAAGGCGATAGTTGGGCAGCATTGTTTTTAAAAGAAGCAAACGGAAACTATTTGTGGAAATATACAAAAGGAACTGGGAGTTTAGCGCTTTCTTTTGAAACGGTTTTGGATACTGGAAAAGATGCCGATTTTTGGATTGGCCCTGGGCAGTTTACTAGTATTGATCAAATTCTTAAAACGAATTCAAATTACAAGTATTTTAAAGCTGTGAAGAATAAAAACATTTACACATCTAGCTCTAAAAAAGGAAAAACAGGAGGCGTTATTTTTTATGAATTAGCACCTAATAGACCCGATTTAGTTTTAAAAGACATTATAAAGATTTTACATCCGGAAGTATTACCTGATTATAAATTGTATTTTTTCGAACAATTAAAATAAACTACTTTTGAAGAATACTTAAGAATGCAACAAACAAAAAAACATACTTTTCTATTTATTCTTCTAATCGTTGTATTAGTAGTATTGTTTTTTACGAATATTAGTTTAGGTTCGGTATCCATTCCTTTAAAAGAAATTGTAAGCGGATTTTTAGGAAATGTAATGGAAAAAGAAAGTTGGAAAATTATTCTTTGGAATTTTAGGTTGCCAAAAGCTTTTACTGCTATTCTTGTTGGTATGGCATTGTCTATAAGTGGTTTGTTAATGCAAACTTTATTTAGAAATCCTCTTGCTGGTCCTTATGTTTTAGGATTAAGTTCTGGTGCAAGTTTAGGTGTTGCTTTTGTTATTTTAGGAGCTGGCTTTCTACCTTCTTTTCTTTCAACTATATTTTTATCTAGCTATGGAATTGTTCTAGCTTCAGCTTTAGGAAGTGCATTTGTATTAATTGCTGTTTTAGCAGTTTCTCAAAGGCTAAAAGACACAATGGCTATACTTATTGTAGGATTAATGTTTGGAAGCTTAACAGGTGCAGTAGTTTCTGTTTTGTCCTATTTTTCGACTGCCGAACAATTACAAAAATTCACCTTTTGGTCGTTAGGAAGTTTAGCCAATTTAAGCTGGAATGAAGTTTCTTTACTTTTCATCATTACATCGATTGGAATAATCTTAAGTTTTTTAGTAATCAAACCTTTAGATGCGCTTTTATTAGGTGAAAAATATGCAAAAAGTTTGGGTGTTAATTTTAAGAAAACAAGATATATTATCATTTTTGCAACCAGTATTTTAGCAGGAAGCATTACTGCTTTTGTTGGACCAATCGCATTTATTGGATTAGCTGTTCCGCATATTGCAAAACTTCTATTCCAAACCAGCAACCACTTTATATTGTTTTGGAGTACGTTATTAATTGGTGCAATTATTTTACTATTCTGTGATATTATTGCACAATGTCCTGGTGAAGATATTACATTACCTATAAACGCTGTGACTTCTATTATTGGTGCTCCAATTGTCATTTGGTTGTTGGTTCGAAAAAGAAATTTCAGTTAAAAAGCATGAATCAAAACGTTTTACATACCGAAAATCTTTCTATTGGATACAAAACCAAATCCGAGACCAATACTATTATCCAAAATTGTAATATTCAATTACAAAAAGGAAAATTAGTAGCTCTAGTTGGTGCAAACGGAATTGGAAAATCAACCCTTTTAAAAACCATAACGGGAATTATCCCAACTATTGAAGGAACAGTTTTTCTAAATAATAAAAAAATACAATCTTTTATTCCTAACGATTTAGCACAAGAATTAAGCATTGTACTAACCGAATCTTTACCACCAAGTAATTTAACAGTTTATGAAATTGTTGCTTTAGGAAGACAACCTTATACAAATTGGCTAGGAACGCTTTCTGAAGAAGATAAAAACAAAATTGAAGAAGCTATTTCTTTAACCGGAATTGAAGATTGGCAACACAAAAAACATTACGAAATTAGTGATGGTCAATTACAAAAAACATTGATTGCTCGTGCGCTGGCTCAAGATACTTCATTAATTATTTTAGACGAACCTACAACACACTTGGATTTAGTTCATAAAGTATCCTTAATAAAGTTATTACAAAAACTAACTCACGAAACGGGTAAAACCATTCTGTATTCTACACATGATATTGATTTAGCCATTCAACTTTGTGATGAAATGATTGTTTTAACTAAAAATAAATTGATACAAGACCAACCTTGTAATCTAATTTCAAATGATGTTTTTACTGAATTATTCCAAAATGAAAGTATCGTTTTTGACAAGACAATAGGAAGGTTTAAAGTAATATAACTTTAAGATTTGTTTTATTAAATTTCTATTTTTTATATCTAACTTTACTTAAAATTATTCTTATGAAATTCAATATATTAATTCTACTATTTTCAACTATGTTAAGTTATTCCCAGATTAAAAGTATTCCTTATTTAGATGGGAAAGACAAATTAGAAGGCTTTTTTGTAAAAGCTGAGAAAGGAAACCCTAAGAATATTGGCATTGTAGTTTTACCTGCTTGGATGGGAATTGATGATCACGCAAAAGAATCTGCTGAAGAATTAGCTAAACTTGGTTATCATGCATTTGTAGCAGATATTTATGGTTCTGTAAACAATCCGAAAAACACAGAAGAAGCAGGCAAACTTGCTGGCTACTTTAAAAATAATCCTGTAGAATACCAAAAAAGAATTCAATTAGCCATAGATCAATTGGTAAAACAAGGGGCTAATGTGAATGAAATTGCAGTAATTGGTTATTGCTTTGGAGGAACAGGAGCCATTGAAGCAGCTAGAGGAAATTTAAAAGTAAAAGGTATTGTATCATTTCACGGTGGATTAGGAAAAGATAAAATGAGAATTACAAATCCTATTACTGCCAAAGTTTTGGTTTTACATGGAGCGGATGATCCTTATGTACCACAAAAAGACATTGAGGCTTTTCAAGATGAAATGAGAACAGCAAAAGCAGATTGGCAAATGATTTATTATGCAAATGCCGTTCATGCATTTACACACAAAGATTTAAGTACTGATAATAGTAAAGGTGCAGCTTACAATGAAAAAGCAGATAAAAGAAGTTGGGAAGCAATGAAAAGTTTCTTTTTAGAACTATTCAAATAATACATAAAATAAAGTCCTGCATTGCGGGACTTATTTTTTTAGACCAATTTGTCTTTTCGCTTCTCCAATTACAAAAGCAACAGAATTTGCCAAATTATAGCTTCTTACATGTTGGGAAATAGGAATCGTTAAGTGATTTGAAAATTGAGCTAAAACTTCTTTGCTTAAACCTTTACTTTCTTTACCAAAAACCAACCAATCGCCATCTTGAAATTCTTGCTCTAAATAATTTTTATCTGCATGTGAACTCATCAAAAATACACGAGATACATCTGGAATTTGAGACTTCCATTCTGCTACGTTTTGATATTCTTTCCAATCCAAATGCACCCAATAATCTAAACCAGAACGTTTTAAATTCTTATCAGTAATTTCAAACCCAAATGGATGAATTAAATGCAATTTACTTTCTGTTCCTACACACAAACGACCAATATTACCAGTATTATTAGGTATTTCCGGTTCTATTAAAACTATATTCAGCATTTTATTTTATTATTTGTTATCAGAATTAACATCAAACTCATTAACCTCCATAACATCACCAGCACTTAAACCTTCTAAAGTAACATTTCCAACACGTATACGTATTAATCGTAAAGTAGGAAAACCAACTGCTGCTGTCATTTTTCGTACTTGACGAAATTTCCCTTCGGTCAACGTTATAGAAACCCAACTTGTTGGCCCATGTCTTTCATCTCTAATTCTTCTGCCAGCGCCAATATAACTAGGTAATTCTGGAATTAATTTAGAAGTACAGTTTTTAGTTAAATACTTAGTTCCGTTTATTCCTATTTCTACACCATTTTGTAATTGAGCAACTGCTACTTGAGTAATAATTCCATCTACTTGAGCGTAATATTCTTTTTCAACGGTCTTTCTTCTTACTTGTTCGCTTACTTTACCATCGGTTGTTAGTAAGAGTAAACCTTCCGAATCTTCATCTAAACGACCTATTGCCATTGTTCCTTCCGGAAACGGATACAATTCACCCAACAATCGTTTCTTTCGTTTTTGTTCGCGAACAAACTGACTCAAGTAACTATGCGGTTTATGTAATAAAAAATGACGGTGCATGAAGCTTTAAATTTTTACAAAAATACATTTTTCATTTTATGCAGATAACAATTCTTAAATTGATTTTATTATGTAATTTTACAACTATAAAACTTTTATATGTCGCAAACACTTTTAATAATCGCCATCTTTATTTTAGCATTAGCCATAGGGTTCTTTATTGGTAAAATGCTTTCAAAAGCAGAATCACAATCACAGAAATCAGGATTAGAAGAACGTGTAAATGGTTTATTAGGTCAAATAGAACTGTTAAAAATCCAATTTCAATCGGAGAAAAATCAGTTTGAAAAAACTTATTCTCAGTTGCATTTAGATAAAGAAAACGTCCAAAAAGAAAGAGAAGCATTTGCTATTCATTTAGCGAAAAAAGAAAATGACTTTGATAATTTATTAGAACGTAATAAAGAACAAAAACAAGAAGTAGAACAATTACAAGAAAAGTTTACCAAAGAATTTGAAAATTTAGCGAATAAAATTCTGGAAGAAAAAACGAATAAGTTTACGGAACAGAACAAAGAGAACATGAAGAATATCTTGAATCCGCTTCAAGAGAAAATTCAGTTATTTGAAAAAAAAGTAGACGACACACATAAAGAAAGCATCGATTATCATGCTGCATTACGCCAACAAATACTTGGTCTTCGTGATATGAATGAAAAAATGAGTAAGGAAACAGTGAACTTGACCAAAGCTTTAAAAGGTGACAGTAAAATGCAAGGAAACTGGGGCGAACTTGTTTTAGAGCGTGTTTTAGAAAAATCAGGTTTAGAGAAAGGACGTGAATATGAAGTGCAGCAAAGTTTTACTAACGAAGAAGGCTCTAGAGTTCTTCCCGATGTAATTATTAATCTTCCGGATGGAAAGAAAATGGTTGTCGATTCGAAAGTATCACTAACAGCTTACGAACGCTTTGTAAATGAGGAAGACGATGATGCAAAAGCAACTTTCTTAAAAGAACATGTAAATTCGGTAAAAAGACACGTAGACCAATTGAGTGATAAAAATTACCAAGACATTTACGAAATGGAAAGTCCAGATTTTGTTTTACTTTTCATTCCTATTGAACCTGCATTTGCATTGGCTTTAAACGAGGATAATTCTTTATACAACAAAGCATTTGAAAAAAACATTGTAATTGTAACACCTACTACCCTTTTGGCAACTTTACGCACTATTGATAGTATGTGGACCAACCAAAAGCAACAAGAAAACGCTATTGAAATTGCACGCCAAGCTGGAGCTTTATATGATAAGTTTGAAGGTTTTGTAGGTGATTTGGTAAAAATTGGTAAAAAAATGGACGAGGCTAAAGTAGAGTACGGCAGCGCCATGAACAAACTAGTAGAAGGAAAAGGAAACCTTGTACGAAGTGCAGAAAAATTAAAGAAAATGGGTGCAAAAGCCAAAAAAGCTTTACCTGAAAACATAATTAAAAGAGCTATAGAAAATGAATCCGACAGCAACTAAAATAAACGACTTGAAAGAGCAAAAAACAAAAAAGAGAATGCATCCTGTAAAGAAGTTTTTCTTATATGTTATTTTATTAGCAACATTGGTTACAACTTTATATTTCACATTTGTATACTATGTTCCTTATAGCGAAGGCGTACGAAGTGGTGAATTAATTAAAATAAGTAAAAAAGGTTATGTAATTAAAACTTGGGAAGGTGAAATTAGCCAAGGAATTTCAGGAGCACAAGTTTTTCAGTTTTCAATAATGGACAATCACCCAACGGTTATTGATAGTCTAAAAAAGCTTCAGGGTAATTTTGTTAAAGTAGAATATTTAGAACGTTACCGAACTTTTTTTTGGTGGGGCGATACTAGATATTTTGTTACTAAAGTAGAAAAAGAAAGCTCACCTTATTTCAGAGAATAATGAATTTAAAAAAACATAATACTGTAAATGCATCAAAAGTCACTTTAACTGAATTGATGTTGCCCTCGCACTCTAATTTCAGTGGAAAAATACATGGTGGTTATTTGTTACAACTAATGGATCAAATTGCTTTTGCATCCGCATCTAAATATTCGGGTTCTTATTGTGTAACTGCTTCCGTAGATACGGTAGATTTTCTAAATCCGGTTGAAATTGGCGAACTGGTAACTTTAAAAGCTTCGGTAAACTATGTGGGAAACAGTTCTATGGTTGTAGGAATTAGAGTAATTTCAGAAAACATTCAAACTGGGAAAATAAAACATTGCAATTCGAGTTATTTTACAATGGTAGCCAAAGACCAAAACGGTTCTAAAGTAAATGTTCCAAAATTAGAATTGACTTCTCTCGAAGAAATTCGTCGTTTTTATGATTGTATTCGAAAAATAAATCACAAAAAACGATATAAAGAACTGGAAAACAACTTCGACCATCAATCTAAAGAAGCACTTAAACAATTGGAAAACTATAATGTCATTCTAAATTTAAAATAGATTATAGCTTTACTTTTTCAAAAGTATTTAATTTAGTAGGAAGAAAATTGTTATGATTATTTGTTGTTAACATAGGATTAATTGTATACTTAAAAATAAAAAAACCTCACTTAATCAGTGAGGTTTTTTTATTTTAAAAATTTATTAATTATTAATTGTCGTTGTCGTCGTCATTATCGTCGTCATTATCGTCGTCATTGTCATCGTCGTCGTCGTCATCCATATCACCACAATTTTCAATCGCGTCCTCAAATTGTTCGTTATTATTTATGGTAATAGTTTCCCCTTCAATAGTAGTTATTGTTACGGGGTAATTAATGGTCAATGTTCCATTATCTTCAAAATCTGTTAAAAAAGCATATAAATCAGCGTCATTGTTTAAGGTAACTGAAGTTGTGTTTCCATCAACATCATTAACGGTAAAACTTAACGGATAAACTATATTAACACAATCGATATCCTCATTTTCATCATCGTTGTCATCATCATTGTCGATGTTACCGTCTCTAACCACAACCATACCGTCATGAGAAACCCTCATTAGTAAATTAATTAATGGAGAATTCTTACTTAATTTTTGACTTGGTGTACTGTCGTCTGTTTGACATGAGTTTAATGTCAAGCCCGTTGTAATAATTAGGGCCAATAATAAAATGATTTTTTTCATAGCTTAATAAGTTAATAAGTTTTAAATGTAAATTAAAAAAACGATTATTATATTATTTTTTTAATTTTTTTTTAAGAAAAATGCAAATAACTCATTAATTTTTAAATGGTTGACATTTTAAAAGTGACTGAAAAAACAAGTAAACAAACTGTTAAAAATATAAATACATAATGCTCTTTTACTTTGAAATAAGCATTATAGTTTTACTTTTTCAAAAGCATTTAATTTATCCAAATGAAGAATTGTTTTATCATTTTGATTGTTTCGTGTAAACATGGGTAAAAATTTAGCACCATAAACTACTTCTTTAAAAGTGTAAGAAGTTCGTTTTACTACGGTTGAACTATACATGTCTTCAAATGTTTTAAAGAAAACTAAAAACTCTCCTTGAATATTTTCATAATCTGACTCTTTAAAAGCGAATAATGGACTTTCTTCATTAATTGGATGGACTATTGTCCAACTTAATGTTAATGCGTTTATACGCTCCATTTCAAGCGGTAACGTGTAAAATTTGTTTACAATAGTGTCGTTTTCTTCCACACTTATACCTACTGTCAATCGTGCTTCCGCATCAACTAGATTAGTGTTCTTAAAGGGAGCCAAGCGAAACATTAAGGCTTTTCCATTTTGATAAGGTGCAATGACGGCATTTTCTGAAAAACGTACAAATGCACTTGGCCTACTAAAACGACCAAAAAACAAACCAGTTGCAATGGCAAAAGTTAGTAATCCAATTAAAGCTTCAATAGAAGAAACTAAACTTGCCAAAAAGCCTGTTGGGTTAATGTGACCATAACCAACAGTTGTATAAGTCTGAATACTGAAAAAATACGCTTGACCGAATTTTTCCCAATTTGAATTTGCAGTAATTCCGTTTAAATGTTCAACGCCAATTAAGTAATATAGAATTGCAAAAAACAAATTTACCACAATGTAAAAAAGTAAAATAATAAACAAAAATTTCCAACGCGGGATATTGAGCATGGTATGATACCAACTAATACTTTCAAAAAAACCAATACCATCTTTACGAACGTTTGCATTTCCGTTTTTGGTTAAAAAACGCCCACCATAATTAGAAGAATTACTCCCAAAACCAGTATTGTTATCTGTTTTTGCTTTTGTATTAATACGTTTTAAAAAATCCATCGGTATTATTTTAAGTAAAATTAGCTAAATAATTTTGGAAAACCATTACAATAGATATTATCCAATTTTTAAAAAGTAAATACTATTTAGAAATTAGCTTGTAATCACCTCTAAAAACAGCTCAAATTTTATAAAGTTTCTCTATATTTGTAATAAGCGTTTTTGGCAAATTACTTCTACTTAAAGTTGAAAACATTATGATTAATAATGCATTGAACACAAAAAATGGAGTACGATTATATTATAGTTGGTAGTGGTTTTGGAGGTTCGGTAAGTGCCTTAAGATTATCAAAAAAAGGATACAAAGTTTTAGTAGTTGAAAAAGGTAAATGGTTTGAGGCTAAAGATTTTCCTAAGACCAATTGGAATTTTAGAAAATGGCTTTGGATGCCAAGTCTACGCTTTTTTGGTATTATGAAATTAACCATTTTCAAACATGTTGCAGTTCTCTCAGGTACAGGCGTGGGTGGTGGATCATTAGTTTATGCCAATACATTACCTATTCCAAAATCAACGTTTTTTAAAACAGGTTCATGGAGTAAATTAAATGACTGGGAAAACGATCTTGCCCCCTATTATCAAGAAGCCTTGAGAATGCTCGGCGCTGTCAAAAACCCTAAATTATTTGACGGAGATATTGGGCTAAAAAAAGTAGCACAAAAACTCCATATGGAAGATAAATTTGACGCTACTAATGTTGCTGTTTATTTTGGTGAAGAAAATGTGACCAAAAAAGATCCTTATTTTAATGGTGAGGGTCCAGAAAGAACAGGTTGTAATTATTGTGGTGCTTGCATGACTGGATGTCGAAATAATTCTAAAAATACATTAGATAAGAATTATTTGTACTTGGCTCAAAAATATGGTGCAGAAATACTTGCTGAACATGAAGTTTACGATGTGAAACCCCAAAAAACAGAAGATGGAGAAAATGGGTATGAAGTTGCCTTAAAAACGAGTACCCTTTTTTTTACCAAAAGAAATACCCTTAAAAGTAAAAGTGTTATTTTTTCTGGTGGTGTTTTAGGAACTATAAAACTACTGCTGAAATTAAAAACTACTTCATTACCTAATCTTTCAGATCGATTAGGCCAAGACATACGAACTAATAATGAAACACTAGTGAGTGTATCAACTCTTGAAAAAGACAAAAACTTTTCGAAAGGTGTTGCAATTGGAAGTATTTTAGATACAGATGAAAATAGTCATTTAGAAATATGCAGGTATGCTGAAGGCTCAAACGCATGGAAACTTTTACACTTTCCTTATGTAACGGGTAGTAATGTCTTCTTTCGTTTAGCAAAGGTATTCGTCGCTTTAGTAAAATCACCAATCAAATATTTCAAAATTTATTTTGTGAACAGTTGGGCAAAAAAAACAGTCGTACTTCTTTTTATGCAATCCCTAGATAGCACGCTAAGGTTTAAAAGAAATCGTTTTGGCTTTATGGGTTCAACTGTTAGCACTGGTAAAAAACCAACTCCTTTTATTCCCGAATCGGTTAAATTAATTAAGGAATATAGTAAGGTAGTAAATGGTGTAAGTACTTCATTTGCTTTAGAAACACTTGCAGGAATTCCATCGACTGCGCATATTTTGGGAGGCGCTGTTATGGGAGAAAACTCTTCAGAAGGTGTTATCGACAAAGACAATAAAGTTTTTGGCTATAAAAACCTCTACATTATTGATGGTTCAATGATTTCAGCAAACCCTGGAGTTAATCCATCTTTATCAATTACGGCTATTGCAGAACGCGCAATGGATCAAATAGCAGCTAAAAATGTATGAGCTCCATACATCGTAACATATTAAAACGTACTAAATAATTTATAAAACAATAGATCATTTTAAAGGGTGCAACAATAATTGGTTCAAAAAAATATAAAAATGGAAGAAACTGCTGAAAGTGTAATCGTCAATCATATTGTTAATCAAAGAGAGTTTTTCTCAACTCAGAAAACAAAAGATATTGGGTTTCGGTTAACTCAACTTCATAAGCTAAAAAAAGCCATTATCAAGAATCAAGGGAAAATTGAGCAAGCACTTTGGAAAGACTTACACAAATCTCCTGAAGAATCATATTTAACTGAAATTAGCATTGTAGTAGGAGAAATCGACAACCACATTTTACACCTAAAAGAATGGGCGAAACCTAAAAAAGTATATACTCCCATTCATTTATTTCCTTCATCAAGTAAAGTAATTTATGAACCCTTAGGTGTTGCCTTGATCGTTGCTCCTTGGAATTATCCATTTCAACTACTCATTAATTCATTGGTTGGAGCAATTTCTTCTGGCTGTTGTTGTATTTTAAAACCTTCACCAGACACTCCTAATGTTGCCAAAATAATGGAGCATCTGATTACAGGAAATTTCAATTCAAATTACATTAGCATTGTACAAGGAGGTAGAGAAACAAATACAATATTATTCTCACAGCGTTTTGATATTATTTTCTTCACGGGAAGTACAAAAGTTGGTAAAGTAGTAATGAAAGCTGCTGCCGAGCATCTAACTCCTGTGATTTTAGAATTGGGCGGAAAAAGTCCATGTATCGTTGATGCAGATGCAAATATAGATATTGCTGCTAAACGCATAGCCTGGGGTAAATTAATCAATGCCGGACAGACTTGTATTGCACCCGATTACCTTTTTGCACATCATTCGATTAAGGACGAGTTATTGAATTCTATTACTAAGCATATTAAATTAATGTATGGAGAGAATATCAAGCAAAGTCGGTTTTATCCACGCATTGTAAACGAACAAGCAGTAGAGCGCTTGTCAGGGTTATTAAAGCAAGGTAAAATGCACTCAGGTGGCGAAATAGATTTAAAAGAAAGGTTCATTTCACCAACCATAATCGACGAAGTACTTCCGGATTTCTTAATTATGCAAGAGGAAATATTTGGACCTATTTTACCCGTAATAACCTTTGATAATATCAATGAACCTATCGATTATATCAATGAAAATGAAAAACCGTTAGCATTCTACTATTTTGGGAGAAATAAGAAAGCTAAAGAAGTCCTAGCAAGAACAACATCTGGAGGAGCTTGTATAAACGATACACTGATGCATATTACAAACCACAACTTGCCTTTTGGAGGAGTTGGAAATAGCGGAATGGGAAAATATCATGGACAGGATAGTTTTTTAGCGTTTAGCAATAAAAGGTCAATTATAACTTCTCCAACTTGGATTGATTTACCACTGAAATATGTTCCCTTTAAATATTTTAAAATACTAAAGAGATTTGTCTAATTCATGATAAAAAGTAGGTAATTGAAATAAAATTAACGCATTAAATAAACAAAATAAAACTATGATTAAACTATTAAGAATTCTAACATCACTATTTTGTGTGTTTTTATTAACCAGTTGCGCTTCAAAAAAAATAAAAGACATATCATATCTAAAAAGCTCTACAACTAAAGTAGAGTCTTTTCCTGAACTAGATGTTTTTCAACCTCGAAAATCAGAAAAAAAGCCTGTAGTTATTTTTATTCACGGTGGATATTGGAATGAAGGAAGTAAAGACATTTATGGTTTTTTGGGTCGTAATTTTGCCAAAAAAGGAATTCTAACAGTTATCCCAAATTACACTTTAAGCCCTGAAGGAAATTATGACACTATGGCAAAAGAAATTGCTGGAGCTATTCAATGGACCTATGAAAACATTGCACAATACAATGGAGACCCTAATCAAATATTTCTTATGGGACATTCTGCCGGTGGTCATTTAATTGCCTTAGTGGGAACAAATCCAAAATATTTGGAGAACACAAAAATAATCAAGGGAATTATACTTAATGATGCAGCAGGATTAGATATGTATTCCTATCTAAAAGAAAATCCTCCAACAAAAAACCATAATTATAATGTTACTTGGACAGAAGATCAGGACAATTGGAAAGATGCTTCACCTATTTATTTTTTATCTGAAAAAGCACCTCCATTTTTAATCTATGTTGGTGCCAAAACCTATACCTCAATTATTTCTTCAAATAAAGATTTTGTCGAAAAGTTGAAAGTATACCAACCAATTGCAGAGATAAATTTTCTAAACAAGAAACATATACCAATGATGAGTCAATTCTTATTTCCTTGGAATAAACATTACAAAGAAATAAATGAGTTCATAAGCTTTCATAAATAGAATCTTAGTTTGTTTCAAACTCAAGAGCTAATATTACTCATTACTCTATCCATTGGTTAGACTCGTGACAAAACACGTAATAACTCTTTTAAAATAAATCTAATTAACGTAAATTGCGGTCTATCTAAAGACAAAATCATGACTGAAAATAAAATACTACATTATATAAAAAATGTATTAACAAATATGCCAACTGGTTGGCTGGATACAACAACCCATCGACTAGATATTTATGATGAAAAATTAGCTAAAACGCAGTTCTTAGATCAGTTTGAAACCTTATTTAATGACGATAATTCTGAATCACCTGTACTAAATGACTTACCAACTGCATACGACTATATTCGATTAGGTCATCCATTATCCTGTATACTAGAATGGGGAATTGCTAACATAAATAATCAGAAATCAGAAAATGTAATTAGCTTTTCATCTAAAACAATGCCTGTTTTAGCAATTCTTAGAAAAAACTTATTAGACAATAAAAACACGCAAATTCTTTATACAGGTGAGTTACCTGATTTTTTTGATGCTGAAGTAGTGAAAAATATTTATAGCTATCGTTTTGATTTGAAGAAAATTGAAAAATCAGAAGCTATTCCTGCATTTAATGGTAGTACTGTTTTAATTTCAAATGAAGAAAAAATTGGCACAACTGCTATTCCTAGTGGAGTTGACTTTTTTATCAGCCTTTATGAACAATTAGGAAGTATTTTACTTGTAAACGGAGAACAAAACGAAAGTTACACCTCAGAAATTCAGCATGTAAGAAGAAGAGAAACCATTTCAATGACACCGGCAGATTCCCTTACAGCTTTAAAATCGTTAGTAGCTCAGTCTCCTGTTAAAGCTATAAAAAGTAATATTGAAGCAGATAAAAAATCGGTTTTAGATTCAATTAAAAAGATTACGAATACAAGTACAAAACCACTAGTTGCGTCTAGCGGATTGTCTATTCAGTATGCTATTTTAATGGGATTAATTCATGATGCGGTTGAAAACCACAAAGGAAAAGCAATTAAAATTGTTGTTCCTCCAAATTGTTACGGTGGAACAAATGATCAAGCACGTCGTGTTGCAGCATGTATTGATAATGTTGAAATAGTAGATTTACTAGTGGATGGCGATAACGATATGAATCAAAGTATTGATGCCGTTTTAACCCAAATTGCTAATGAAGATGCAATTCCGTACATCATTGCTGAAATTCCAACAAACCCTAGAGTTGAAGTTCCAAATCTTATACAATTAAAAGCTGTTCTAACTAAGGAACGTAAAACTGCAACAGGTACAATTGCTATTGACCCAGTTTTTATTTTAGACCAAACATTTTGTCCTAACGTACACTTTTTAGGAGAAGAAGACATACTCGCATCGATTAGAACCATTTCATTTGCTAGTGGATCAAAATTCCCAAGTGGTGGAAAATGTACTTCTGGTTATTGTGTAGGGAATAAAAAAACAGATTCTTTGATGGAAAAAATAGCCTTGCATCTAGATCTTTGCGATAATGAAGCTACTAATCTTCAATATGAGATATTAGCAAAACAACTACCATCAATGAACCAAAGAATTGCGGATGCGTATAAAAACACTCGTGAATTTGTGAATTATATTCACGAAGTTTTACCTAATGCAAAAATCAATTTTGTTTCAGAAGAATTAGCAAAACAAGGGTTTACGCCTTCTGTGTTTTCATTAGACCTTCCTACTAAAGGAAATAATGCTGCAGAAAAAGAAGCTTATAAAAGAAACTTAAATTTGAAGTTAATTAATTTAATGATTACCAAAATTCCTAATGAAAGTAAGTATTGCGTAAGTTACGGACAGTTAAAAGGTTGTTATTGGACAATTCCTGCAACTTCTACACAAGGAACAACTAAAGAAGGCGACAAAGATTATATTGCCCGTGTAGCGCTTTCTGGAAATATGAATCTTGAATTGCATAAAAAAGTCTTTTTAGATTTTGTTAAAAATATTTAAACAAGTTGGGGGTAATTACCCCCAACTTGTTTAAATTATTAATAGGTTACTTTCTAATAATAGTAAGAAGAAGCTTTCTTATACAAATAGATTCCTATAAAGTATAAGTAAATCTTAAAGTTATAAAACGAGGCTGAATAAAAGTCTCAGAAGAAAAAACAGAAACACTATTCGCGCTATTTCTAACCTGAGAATCAATATTCAAAATATTACTAGCCCTTAGTTCATATTCACATTTTGCATCTCTGTCTTTTCTATACGAAATCGTTGCATCCCAATTTTGAAAAGATTGTTGTTCTCCACTCCCATCACTTTGACTTGTGTAACTATAATTGCTTTTAGCCGTAATTTTTTTCCAAACGTACGCATCAAATGAAACAGTAGGTGCATTGGTTATGAAAGTTGTTTTCCTGCTACCTTGATTATTGTCAGTTACACTATATCGATAACTAAGACTTATATTGGGTGCAATTTTATAATTAGTTCGAATACCAGGCGTGTAAGTTTGCGTGTATCCTTCATTAATAGATTGTTGTCCCTGTATAAACTGGTTAATTTTACTATAATTAAAACTTCCGTTCAAACTAGCTCTAACTTTTCCAAAAGTTCTTTGAATTCTTCCCGTAACATTAACGTTCTCATCAGCAAAATTAGAATTAAAAAAAGTACTTGTTCTAATAACGTTTTCGAAATTAGTTAGTCCACGTATTTGATCAATATTATTAGAATAAGCAGCACGTGCAAATACATTTGTATAATTAAACAAATTAAAACTACTGTACAACAAACTTACATTATGTGATAATGCATTTTGAAGGTCAGGTTCGCCAAACTGAATATTATTAAAATTATTAAGTACTAAACCTTCTGCTAAACGAGTAACGTCAGTAAACTGATTTCGCATATCGTAACGTAAAGTTAAAGTCTCACTCTTTTTGAACTGAATGCGTGTTTCAAAATCTGGTAAAAATCGTAGAAAGTTGTTTTGGAATGTTTCGCCAAATTGACTGTTCTTGTTAGCGTAAGAATGGATTGAAAAACCAGGAGTAATAGTAAATTTTCCAGTTTTAAAACGATAATGGAATCCTAAATATACATCACTAAAAACATATTCCGTATCGTTTGTAGATCTTCCTTCATTAAATGTTGGTGTTGGATCAAAACGAGTGCCATCATCTAAAAATTGGAAAATATTCGAATTAAAATCTTGACGACTCAAAATGGTCCCAGCAGTTAAATTAAGATTGCTTTTTTGATTGATAATATGGTAATAATCTAATTTTGAATCTAATTGATTTGATTTGATTCTTCGATTCTGATTCAAATCGTAATTATTTAATGAAGTATCTAAACCCAACGCTTCTGCAGTAGAATCAAAAGCATCATATCCAGTAGGATTATTAACTAACAAAGCATTGTAAAAAGGATTTTCATTTTTAAACAAATGTTGCGCCTCAAAAGCAAAAATATTATTTTCATCAAGAGTATAATAATAATTTACGTTTTGATTAATACTGTAAGGGGTAACTTCATCCAGTTGCTTAGTATTTCCAATTACCGATGAAAAAACATTTTGATTTTGTATGTCATTAGAAACACGTCCTAATACATCATATTCCATTTGGTTGTTAGCGTCGGGTTTATATGCTGCACTTAGCTTAATTAAAACTTGATTGGAACGTTCATTGCTTGTTTTTTCGGTAGCTTCATCAGGAATACCTAATTCTGGATTGGTATACTGAACAAAGCTAGTTTCTTTCGAAAGAATACGACTACTGTTGTAAATAACAAAACCACTTAAATCTAAAGCCTTCGAAGGAGCATAACTAAAATTTCCAGTAGCTAACTTATTTTCAATTTCTAGCGCATTTGCTTGATTTGTTAGAAAGTCAAGACTGTTATCACCAAGATTAATACTTGTTCCACTATTATTGCTTGGAGCTCTAAAACCACCTCCAAAACCTCGAATATCACGACGCGTTAAAGCCAAGTCTCCTGTGTTATTAAGATCTCCAATAAAGTTTATACTGTAGGATGGGCTGTAGTAAAATAATTTAGGTTGTACCACATAAAGGTTTTTATCTGGAGAAACTCCTCCTCCAGTTGTAATATCACCAAACCAAAAATTTTCTTTTCCTTCTTTTAGCTTAATGTTTATTGCTACGTTGTCTTGGTTATTTCGCACGCTGCTTAGCTGCCCTACTTCAGCATAATTACGTAAAACTTGTATTTTATCTACTGCATTTGAAGGAATATTTTTTGAAGCCAATTTGGTATCTCCATCAAAAAAATCTTTGCCATTTACCATTAGTTTATTTACGACCTTTCCTTCAACTTCTATTTGTCCGTTTTCATTAATTTCGACACCTGGTAAATTTTGTAAGATATCACCAAGCTTACGTTCAGTTCCAGTATTAAATGAATCCGCATTGTATGTAAGCGTGTCACCCCGGATTGAGACGGGCATTTCATAAATCACTTCAACTTCATCGAGCTCATTTTCGGAAACTAATGTATAGTCCTTCTTGATGTTAGTCTCTTTTGTAGAAAGTATTTCTTCAAAAGTTTTCATACCAATATAACTTACTTGAATAGAGTATGTACCATTTTTTCCTAATTCAAGTTTAAAGTTTCCGTCTTTATCAGTAATAGCATATGATTCTAAATTATTTGTTTGCTGATCTAAAACAACCACATTTGCTAACTCTAAAGGATTCTTAAGGCTATCCTTGACAACGCCTTCTAATCTAATTTGTCCATTTAAAATACTCGCCACAAATAGTAGCATTAAACAAATATTTTTTTTCATGTTCTTATATTTCAATGTGTTTTAATGCCTAAATCAAAAAATAAGAATTAATTTCTTCTACCTCGATTATTTCTCATCTCAAGCATTTTTTCTTGAACAGTTGCTTGATAATCACTTTTAGTAATTTCTTTTCCTTTATCGGGTGCAACAATCGTAAGTTTTTCTTTTGGATTTAGAATAATTTTAGAACATAAAATAGTTGTATTACCTGAACTTACTTCTAAAATTAGCCCTGGAAGGCCCCAGTATTCAGCAGGACCATTACTAACAGGTATTTGCAACGTATACCAAGCTTCTACTGAAGTCATTTTAACTTCAGGCACTTCTGTAGAGTCCTTTTTTTGTTCAGTTTGTGCTATATCACTCCATGAAAAATCATACCATGCAAGCTCGTTGGTAGGAACAGATGCAGTTGCCTTAAAACATAAATACTGACCTATTTTTTTTGTTTCCTTACCCATATTCCAACTAATAGAATGCAATTTATCTTTGACTAAAAATCGTTTACCGTAAAATTCTTGACTTTGAACTAAAGCGTTGTTTTTTACATTTTTATATTGTTCTCCACGTGTGAAATTACTACCCCAAGAATCTGTTGCTCCTGAAATAGCATCTACTTTTTCTTCCTCTTTAAAAACAGACTCCTCTTTATTAAAACTCAAAATATAAGTTTTTTCTAGCCTGTTTTTTAAACGCGCTTGAGCCTCTTTTTTCTGTGCTTCACTCATGCGGGCACCCCAAGTACCTAAGTCCATTGTAGATTTTGAAAAATAATAAGCCTGACCTTGAAAATCCTGAGTAGTCTGCTTAAACGACATAAAGAAGACAAAGGAAATGGAAATACATTTAAGTAAAAAAGATTTCATAAAAAAATGAATTAATTATTTTGTTTAACAAATGTACTAAAAGTTTAAACAAATAACGTTATTTGTTTAAAATTATTATTATTATTATAAATTACTCTCTAAAAAAAAACAAAACAGAAAAGGTATTTTAAGGTTCATTTAATAAATTAATCAGAAAAAAATAAAAAAATAACGTCTAATAAATAAGGCCTCATTTTGGAATTTATATCTTAAAAAGCTCTATTAATACCATATTTTAAATACAATCATTTAGGTTAGTAATAAATAAAACCCACGATACACTATAGTTACTATGGCATTTTTTCTCAAGTATATTAATTGTCATTGGCAGCCTTCAACTTATACTTGAATTTAGAAGTTTTACATTTATTCTATTTTCATTATTAATGACTGTTATCCATTATAAAATACAAGACTAACTCTTCTCAATTTTTAACTTTTTTATCAATTGTTGAATTAGTCATTGGAGGCATACTTAAGAAAACCCTCAGTACTATATTTGGTTTTTATTTACTAAATTAGTTGTCTATTCAAACACAAAACTTTACAGTTATTACAAATAAAAGAAGCTATATACTTAAATTCAAACAATGAAAATATTATTAATATCACTGGGAGTAATCTTTTTAGCCTTTATCATTTCACAACTTTTTGTTATAAGGGAGCAAAGAAATATTGAAACTTATCCATATGTAGTGAATAAAAAATACGACACCTTTGAAATCCGCAGTTACGAGGCAACTTTATTCACTTCTGTAAAACTCTCTACTAAAGAGTTTAAAGTCTCTTCTAGCAAAGGTTTCTCCATTTTAGCCGGATATATTTTTGGCGGAAATGAAAGAAACGAAAAAATATCTATGACCTCACCTGTAGCAATGACCTTGGAAGACTCTATGACAGTTATGTTTATGGTTCCAAAAAAAATAAAAAAAGAAACACTACCTCTACCTAACCAATCACAAATCGAATTTCGGGAAGAACCTGCAAAAACTGTTGCTGCAATTACATTTGGTGGATGGGTTAATAATGAAAAAATAGAGAAGTATAAAGAAAAATTAAAGACATCTTTAGATGCCAAGGGAATAACTTACACAAACCGATTTTACTTTTTAGGATACAATCCACCTTTTGAAGTTTTTAATCGCAAAAATGAAGTTATTGTTGAATTACAGAACGAGTCTTTTGATTTAATTAAAAAAAAATAAATTATCAATAGGCTTAAAACTACCTTAGTTTGGGAAGAAAAATTAAACTGCAACAGTTATGACTATACGTTGTTGCTTATCCTAGTAGAATTTCCTCTTGCTCGTTGTTTGTTATTAATTTAGCTCCAAGTAAACACAAATAACCATAAACAAACACGTTATGAGTAAGTTTAATCTTCGTCTTCAAATGTAGAATTTATCCTTTAGTTTTTTCAATCATATGATTGATTACATGAGTATGTTCAAGTTGAGAGCTAAACATAATAATCTCAGCATCTGCATTAACCTTTACATTATGCCCTGCTGGCCAATAAAAAAGATCCTCTGCTTTTACAGTCTCTTCAAAACCACTAGCATCAGTTGTTGTAACTTGACCGCTCAAGATATATCCCCAATGAGGGCACTGACATAAATTCCCTTCGAGCCCCATAAACAATGGAGTAGTATCAACCCCTTCAGAGAGACTAAAATATTCTCCGCTAATCTTTCCTAATCCAGAAGCATCCCCAAACTCCGTTTTTTGACGAATAACAGCTCCAGGAATTTCCATTTTTACTTCAATGTCATCTTTTGAAATTTTCATTATTTTATTTTTTTAAATTTATATTAATATATCACGACTGAAAGTTTTTTTGTTATTTACCACTAGTAGAAAAAAAGAATATTACTACTAAAAAAAAGAACAAACTCTTAAATTCATCCATAAAAGATAAACAAATAAATCTGATTATCAACACCTTATGAAGAATATTTAAAATATATAAATTTAAAATCTATGTATATAACTAGATCATCATAACTTTTTTTTTGCAATCGTTAAACTTATTCATTATTTAGGAAAATTCACCGGGTTTTCTAAAGTTTGTTTATATTTGTTATAACTTGGCATTGACTTATCTCTCTACTTATAGCTACAAATCATAATGGATATTAAAAATGAAAATACTACTAACAGGCTCAACAGGATATATTGGTAAACGACTGCTACCCGTTCTAATTGAATTAGGACATGAAGTAGTTTGCTGCGTTAGAGATGTTAAAAGGTTCAATCCTCCTGAATCTTTGAAAGAAAGTATTACAGTACTTAAATTAGACTTGTTAGATGAAAAGTCTTTAGAAAGTATTCCTGAAGATATTGATGGCGCTTTTTATTTAGTTCACTCCATGTCATCTTCTGGTGACTATGAATCCTTAGAGGAAACTTCTGCAATAAACTTTAGAAATGCACTTAAAAGAACCAAAGTAAATCATGTTGTTTATTTAAGTGGTATTGTTAATGAAACTGAACTCTCTAAGCATTTGACCTCAAGAAAAAATGTAGAATTAGAACTTAGTAAAGGGGAATATAATTTCACCACATTAAGAGCAGGAATAATTATTGGATCTGGAAGTGCTTCTTTTGAAATCATTAGAGATTTAGTTGAAAAACTGCCTGTTATGGTTACACCAAAATGGTTGCACACTAAATGTCAACCCATTGGAATTTCAGATGTTATTGCATTTCTTTCTAAATCATTATTCAATCCAAAAACGTTTAATCAAAATTTTGACATAGGCGGTCCAGATATATTGTCTTACAAAAATATGCTCTTGGATTTTGCAAAAGTGCGGAATTTAAAACGTAAAATTTTCGTTGTTCCAATAATGACTCCTAAGCTTTCTTCCTATTGGCTGTATTTCGTTACATCTACTTCATATAAACTCGCTACATCTCTAGTTCACAGCATGAAAATAGAAGTAGTTTGTAGAGATAATCGTCTGAATACAATTCTTGAAGTAGAACCATTAAACTATAAAGAATCTTTAAAAAGGGCTTTTAGTAAAATTGAAAACAACGAAATTCTTTCAAGCTGGAAAGACGCATATTCGAGTAGCGGTTTAAATTTCAATATATCTGAATTTATAAAAGTACCTTCTTTTGGATGTTTCAAAGATACTAGAACTAGACCTATTGAAGACCTTAACATTTGTATAAATAAAATCTGGAGTATCGGCGGTAAAACCGGATGGTATTATGGAAACTTATTATGGAAAGCTAGAGGTTTTATAGATAAATTATTTGGAGGAGTTGGACTTAGAAGAGGTAGAACTCATCCTTCAGCTATAAATGTTGGTGATGCAATAGACTTTTGGCGGGTATTATATGCTAATAAAAAAGAAGGGCGCTTACTCTTATTTGCTGAAATGAAACTACCTGGAGAAGCTTGGTTAGAATTTAAAGTTGTTAACGATAAGCTAATTCAAACTGCAACTTTCAGACCTTTAGGCTTAGCTGGCAGATTATATTGGTATGCTGTATTTCCTTTTCATGGGTTTATCTTTAATGGGATGATAAAACAAATCACAACAGAACCTAAAATTAAGAAAGCAAATGGATAAAACAATATTTGAAATTTCTAAAATGGATTGCTCGTCTGAGGAAAACCTTATCCGAATAAAACTGAGTGAAATTTCAAGTATTGCAAATTTGGATTTTGATATTCCAAACAGAAAATTGACCGTTTTTCACAGCGGAGAAATAGATAAAATCGAAAACTCGATTATCGAACTGAATCTAGGTGGAAAAAAAACATCTACAGAATATACCGAACAAACTGACTTTAAAGAAAATACAAATCAAAGAAAACTACTCTGGTCTGTACTTATAATCAATTTTGTTTTTTTTATTGTCGAAATGTCAACAGGACTTATTGCAAAATCAATGGGACTTATTGCAGATAGTTTAGATATGCTTGCAGATAGTTTTGTTTACGGAATTAGTTTGTTTGCAGTGGGTGGAACGCTTATTAAAAAAAAGAGGATTGCAAAGATTGCTGGATATTTCCAAATCACACTTGCAATTATTGGATTTATGGAAGTTCTAAGAAGATTTTTCGGATCGGAAAAAATTCCTGACTTTTCTACAATGATAATCATCTCTATTTTTGCTCTTATTGCAAACGGAATTTGTCTTTATATTTTGCAAAAATCAAAGAGTATGGAAGAAGCACATATAAAAGCAAGTATGATTTTCACTTCAAATGATGTGATTATAAATCTGGGCGTAATAATTGCTGGAATCTTGGTAAATTTATTGAGTTCAAACAAACCTGATTTGATTATTGGAACAATTGTTTTCGTTTTGGTAATTCAAGGTGCATTTAGAATTTTAAAATTGAGTAAATAAAAAACCATCAACTAAAATGTTATTCATAATCAATTCATTAACCTATTTTAAGTGCGAAAAAACTTTAAATTTCAGAAAAATTTCTTATATTTGGTAAGACCTGGTTATCAATTTACGCGACTAAAACTGAGCCTAAAAACGTTATAATCAATTTTAAAAATCAAATATTTTACATTTAAAAGCAATGATTTTGGTTTAAAAAAGAACTTACGTATGGCAAAAGACGAATTGAAATACCAAGAATTAGAAAATCAAATTGTTGAACTCAAAAAACAAAATGAAATTTTAAGATTACAAACTTCAATTAAAAGTGAAGAAGAAAAATATTACAATACTATCATTAATAACATTGGGGATCCAGTATTTGTAAAAGACAAGCATAGCAGATTACTTATTGTAAATGATGCCTTCTTAAAAATGCTTGGCCGTTCTAGACCTGACGCAATAGGAAAAACGCTTGCTGAAGTTGTTCCAGTTGATGAGCGAGAAAGTTTTTTAAAAATTGATAAGGAAGTAATAGCAAATGGTGAGGAAAACATTAATGAAGAAACATTTACACCAGAGGGTATGGAAACCCGTATAATTACCACAAGAAAAAAAAGATTTATTGATTCTGATGGGGAAAAATTTCTTGTAGGGGTAATTCATGATATTACTAAGCTGAAGAAAGCTGAAGCTGCGCTTAAGAAAAGTGAAAAAAAATTAAAAGAGCTTAATGCAACAAAAGACAAGTTTTTTTCAATAATAGCTCACGATTTAAGAACGCCGTTTAACAACATTTTAGGGTTTTCAGAACTGTTAATTGAAACAACAAAAGATTCTGAAATTGCTGAATCTAAAATGTATTCAGAAATTATTAATTCATCAGCCAAAAACACACTAGTTTTACTTGATAACTTATTAAATTGGGCAAAATCGCAAACAGGGCAAATTAAATTTAACCCAAAAAAATTAAATTTATCTTCTACTATTCAAGAAATATTAGAGGTCTTTATGTCAACTGCAAAAATTAAAAATATATCTTTAAAATATATTCAATCAAATGATATTGAAGTTTATATTGACCAAAACATGCTAAAAACAGTTTTACGAAATCTTATTTCTAATTCTATAAAATTCACTAATTTAAACGGAAAAATAACTGTTCACGCAGTACAAAATCAAAATGATGTAGAAATTACTGTTTCTGATGATGGAATTGGTATGACTAAAGAAACTAAAAATAAATTATTTAAAATAGGCACTAACATTACAACTCCTGGAACAGCATCTGAAACAGGTTCGGGTTTAGGCTTAATACTCTGTAAAGAATTTATAGAAAAACAAGGAGGTAAAATTTGGGTAGAAAGTGAATTAGGTAAAGGCAGTAATTTTAAATTTACTTTTCCTTTAAAATCCTTGTGAAGAATAATAAAATATGATTAAACAATTTAGAAAAGCTGAAATCTCAGAAATTAATCAAATATGGCAAATTATTAAAGATGCCGTTCAACGAAGAAAAGAAGACGGAAGCAATCAATGGCAGGATGGCTACCCAAATCCTGAAGTTTTACAAAACGACATTGAAAAAGAAACAGGGTTTGTTTTAACTGAAAATGATGTTATAATTGGTTATTGCGCCATTCTTATCAATGACGAACCCGAATATATAAACATTAAAGGAAAATGGCTTACAACTAATGATTTTATCGTTTTTCACAGAGTTGCTATTGCAAAAGAATATTTAGGAAAAGGTTTTGCCAAAATAATTTTCAACCATATTGAAGACTTTGCACGTTCAAAAAATATTTACAGCGTAAAAGCAGATACCAATTTTGATAATTTTGCTATGATAGCTCTTTTTGAAAAAATGACTTATGTTTATTGTGGCGAAGTATCTTTTAGAGGAAGCCCAAGAAAAGCGTATGAAAAAAATTTAATTCCTAACAATTAATACACAACGTTCAGTAAAAAATGAATCTATTAACAAAACATGAATAAACTTATAAAATTTTTTAGCCTTTTCTTTATCTTAATTCTTTTTTCTGAATGCTCTGATTATGATGATAATATTAAGGAAGATCAAATTGAAACAGTTACAGATGCAGATGGTAATGTTTACAACACTATAAAAATTGGCAATCAAACTTGGATGTTAGAAAACCTTAAGACATCAAAATTTAATGATGGTGTAGCTATAACAGAATATACATTTGCTACACATGGTAGCAATTGGCATAATGCAGGTAGTGAAGAAGCACTATATCAATGGGCACTAACAGACGATCTAAATAATGTATATACAGAAACACTTCCTTTTGATTATTACGGAGCCATGTACAACCATTATGCTATAGAATCTGGAAAATTAGCTCCAACAGGTTGGAGAATTCCAACTGAACAAGACTTTATAGAATTAGAAAGCTTTTTAAGTAACAATGGAGCGTCTGGAACAGAAGCAACTGCCTTAAAAACTAGTTTTGGCTGGTTGAGTTCAAGTGGAAATGGTACAAATGCTTTTGGGTTTAATGGCTTACCAAATGGTTATGTAAATGCTTTTGGAGGTGCTACTGCTTCAGAAATCATTTGTGCCTGGGCAACTTCAAACTATAATTCAACAAATGGCACTAGAACATCTGTTAATTTATTTGATGAAAGTACAATTTTCTATGGAGAAGATGCTATTCAAATAGGACATGGGATTAGATGTATTAAAGAATAATTTACTTAAAAACTTATCGTACAATTTAATATCTTTACAAGTTATATGCAACCCTATTAGATAGTGTTAACTTCACTTTATAACAATGCATCAACATAATAAATACTAATATAAAATGAAAAACATAAAACCCAGATTCATTATTTCATTTTTCATATTAATTATTTTAATTTTAATATCCGCACTCTCTCTAAAAAGCATTAATACCTTAAATAATAATTCTAAATGGGTTATTCATTCATACAAAGTAAAGTTAGGCTTGTCTAACAATATTTCTTTGTTAAAAGATGTTGAAACGGGCGAAAGGGGCTTTGTCTTAACAGGAAATAAAGATTTTAAAAAATTCTCCGATTTAGCAATACCAGAAATTCAAAGAAATATTTTGAATTTAGAGTATTTGATTACTGATGAAAAACAACTATTAAACCTGGATTCCCTTAAACATCTTATTGACAAGAAAATTGCCATAAGTTATGAAAATATTAATGTAAGGGAGCAGCATGGATTAAACGCAGCAGTCGAAAAAATTAGTTCCCAAAAGGGCAAACTAATAATGGACGACATTAGGCTACTCACTAATAACATGGAGGACTTGGCAGATAAATTATTAGTTGGTAGAACTGAAGTTAGTCATGACAGTTTCTTATTTGCTCAAATTTTCGTTCTTGTAGGAGGTATTATCTCCATATTGATTGCTATCTTTTTAATGATTATTAATAACCAATCATTAACGTTGAAAAACAAACTAATAGAATCGGAAGAAGTGTTAACCGTAGCATTGTCTTCAAAGCAGCAGTTTTTAGCGAACATGAGTCATGAAATTCGTACACCTATGAATGCAATTATTGGATTCACAAAGGTATTATTGAAGACCGATTTAGTACCAAAACAAAAAGAATATTTGGATGCTATAAAAACCAGTAGTGATGGATTAATTGTCCTAATAAATGACATACTGGATTTAGCAAAAACAGATGCGGGAAAAATGACTTTTGAACAAACACCGTTCAAAATGGAATTCTCAATTTCAACAATGCTTCAAGTGTTTGATTTAAAAATTAAGGAGAAGAATTTAGAGTTAGTTAACGAATATGACAACAAAATTCCAAAGGTGTTAATAGGCGATGCTCCGCGTTTACATCAAATTCTTTTAAATCTTTTAAGTAATGCTTTAAAGTTTACCCCAAAAGGGAAAATAACTATTTCTGTTCGTTTATTGAATGAAGATAAAGAAAAAGCAACCCTTGAGTTTGTAATTTCCGACACAGGAACAGGAATAGCAGAAGATAAATTAGAATACATTTTTGAAAATTTTCAGCAGGCAACAAGCTCCACTTCAAGAATATTTGGAGGAACAGGATTAGGACTTGCCATCTGTAAACAATTAGTGGAAAGACAGGGAGGAACTATTTCAGTGAAAAGTAAAATTGATGAAGGTTCAACATTTAGTTTCACTTTAACCTTTCAAAAAACCAATGGAGAATGTGAAAAAGAAAATGAAGAGGTAGAATTGGACAAAGAAATTAAGGACATAAAAGTATTAGTTGTTGAAGACGTTAGACTAAATCAATTATTAATGCAAACAATTTTAGAAGACTTTAAATTCAAATACGATATTGCAGACAACGGAAAGATAGCAATTGACAAAATGCAAACAGAAACTTACGACATTATTTTAATGGACTTGCAGATGCCCGAAATGAATGGGTTTGAAGCAACAGAATACATTCGCAATACGATGAATTCCAAAATTCCAATCATCGCTTTAACAGCCGATGTCACGACAGTTGATGCAGAAAAATGCAAAGCCGTTGGTATGAATGACTACATTTCAAAACCTCTTGACGAACAAATATTATACATTAAAATTATTAAATCATTAAAACGTTAAACACATGATAAATGTTTGAAAAGACAGAAGAGTAACTCCAAAACGTTAATAAATAAAATGCTTCTCCAGTCTATTTCATTTTTGGTTCTAAAGCTTCATTTACACTTATTTATTTGCTAAATTAGACTCTTAAACTTACAACAAATCATATTCCAACACGTTAACAACAATTTTAAAATCCATATTATGATAAATTTAAGTGTTAAAAAAACAATCAATTCAAGAAATTTAATTTTGTTACTTTTAACACTTCTAATATCATCTTGTAACGGGCAAGTGAAAGAAAAACCTGCAAATGAAAGTGTTGAAAAAGTAGTAAATAATCCACCGTTAATATTAAATCAAAGCACAACATTTCCACAAATTCACACCAATTTAAATGGAATGGTAAGTCAGTTTGTAAGAACTATGTATCAAGACACAAAAGGCAATTACTGGTTTGGAACAAATGGAGATGGAATTATACGATACGATGGTCTTGCACTTGAAAAAATGACAATTGAACAAAAGCAAAACGCTGTCTCTATTAGAGAAATTGTTGAAGATAAAATGGGTAATATTTGGTTTGCAACTTCTTCGGGGTTAGTAAAATATGATGGTGAAAATTTTACTACATACTCTACAGAAGTCGGTTTACAAAATGATGACATTTGGGGATTAACTATTGACAAAAAGGGGTTAATTTGGGTTGGAACTATTGGAGGAATTAGTCATTTTGACGGAAAAAAATTCAGTCCTTTTTCATTACCCAATAAAAAAGTGGAAAACCAACATTATATGCTTTCTGATAAATTAATTTTCAAATTTTTAGAAGACAAAAATGGAACGATGTGGCTTATTACCGATGGAAATGGAATTTTCAAATATAAAAACGGTGAGTTTACTCATTTAACTAATAAAAATGGGCTTACCGACAATAACACCGCAGATATTTTAGAAGATAAACAAGGTAATATTTGGATTGGAACCTTTAATGGAGGTGTAAGTAATTTTAATGGTAAAACATTCAACAACTTTACTAAAGACGGAATAATTGAAGGAATAGAAACCTATAATTTTTATGAAGACAAAAAAGGAAATGTTTGGTTTTCAGCTGAAGGTTTTGGTGTATATCGATATGATGGGACTAATTTTACCCAATTCACAACTGAAAACGGATTAACCTCTAATGTGGTTCAAAGTATTCTTGAAGATAACAAAGGACAGGTTTGGTTCGGAACTTGGCAAGGAATAAGTCTTTATGACGGCCAAAAATTCATGAATGCTAAAGACAAAGAACCTTGGACAAATTAAATAACTGCCACAAGTTTCAAACCGATAAAACAAAAAAATCCCAACCTTTCGATTGGGATTTTTTATTATTACTTACTTAAGTACATTTTTCTTCGTGAATACAATTCGTAAAATTGATCGTCTTTTAAATCGTCTATAAACAAAATACTTTCTCCAGTCGATTTCATTTCTGGTCCTAAAGCTTTGTTTACATTCTTAAACTTACTAAAAGAGAAAACCGGTTGCTTAATTGCATATCCTTTTAATTGTGGGTTAAAAGTAAAGTCCGTTACTTTATTGTGTCCTAACATTACTTTTGTTGCATAGTTTACATAAGGTTCGCCATATGCTTTTGCAATAAATGGAACCGTACGAGAAGCTCTTGGGTTTGCTTCAATAATATACACTGTATCGTCTTTAATTGCAAACTGAATATTAATTAATCCAACCGTTTTTAAAGCTCTTGCAATGTTATGTGTGTGTTCTTTTATTTGATGCATTACAAATTCACCTAAGTTAAAAGGAGGCAATGTGGCATTACTATCGCCAGAGTGAACTCCACATGGCTCAATGTGTTCCATGATACCTATTATGTAAACATTTCCGTCTGCATCACAAATTGCATCTGCTTCAGCTTCAATAGCACCATCTAAATAATGGTCTAATAATAATTTATTTCCAGGAATCGATTTTAATAAATCAATTACATGTTCTTCTAGTTCTTGTTTGTTGATTACAATTTTCATTCCTTGTCCACCTAATACATAAGAAGGTCTTACTAATAATGGGAAGTCTAAAGTATCTGCTAAAACAGAAGCTTCTTCTGCGCTTTCCGCTATTCCAAATTGTGGGAAAGGAATTTTTAATTCGGTTAACAAGTCTGAGAATCTACCTCTATCTTCCGCTAAGTCTAAAGCGTCGAAAGAAGTTCCCATTATTTTGATTCCGTATTTAGATAATTTTTCTGCTAACTTCAAAGCTGTTTGTCCACCTAACTGTACAATTACACCTTCTGGTTTTTCATGACGAATAATGTCATAAATATGCTCCCAGAAAACAGGCTCGAAATATAATTTATCTGCTGTATCAAAATCGGTAGAAACCGTTTCAGGATTACAGTTAATCATGATGGTTTCGTAACCACATTCTTGTGCAGCTAAAACTCCATGTACACATGAATAATCAAATTCAATTCCTTGTCCAATTCTATTTGGTCCAGAACCTAAAACAATTACTTTCTTTTTATCGGTTACAATACTTTCGTTATGCACGTATCTTGTTCCGTCTGCTTTTTCAATTTCTGCTTCAAAAGTTGAGTAATAATAAGGTGTTAATGCTTTAAATTCTGCCGCACAGGTATCTACCAGTTTATAAACTCTATTTATTCTTTGCTCTTCTCTTAATTTGTATACTTGACTTTCTAAACAACCCATCATGTGCGCTATTTGTCTGTCTCCATAACCTTTTTGCTTTGCTTCTAACAATAATTCTCTTGGAAGTGTATCTACTTTAAAGTTAGAAATTTCTCTTTCTAAAGCATATAATTCTTCATATTGCTTTAAGAACCACATGTCAATTTTAGTAATTTCATGTATTCTACTCAATGGAATTCCCATTGCTATAGCATCATAAATTACGAAAACTCTATCCCAACTTGCGAAAGTTAGTTTTTCGATAATTTGGTCGTAATTTTTATATCCTTTTCCATCTGCACCTAAACCGTTACGTTTAATTTCTAAGGATTGTGTAGCTTTATGCAGTGCTTCTTGGAACGAACGCCCAATTCCCATAACTTCTCCTACCGATTTCATTTGAAGTCCTAAGGTTCTATCAGCTCCTTCAAATTTATCGAAGTTCCAACGTGGTATTTTTACAATTACATAATCTAAAGTTGGTTCGAAAAGAGCCGAAGTAGATTTTGTAATTTGATTTTGTAATTCGTCTAAGTTATATCCTAAAGCTAATTTAGATGCAATTTTTGCAATTGGATAACCCGTTGCTTTTGAAGCTAAAGCAGATGAACGCGACACACGAGGATTAATTTCAATGGCTACGATATCTTCTTGATCATCAGGAGAAACCGCAAACTGTACGTTACAACCACCTGCAAAATTTCCAATCGCACGCATCATTAAGATGGCCATATCACGCATTTTTTGATACGTTTTATCAGATAAAGTCATTGCTGGTGCAACCGTAATACTATCGCCAGTATGAATTCCCATTGGATCCATATTTTCGATTGTACAAATAATTACTACGTTATCGTTTTTATCTCTAAGCAATTCTAATTCATATTCTTTCCAACCTATAAGTGCTTTATCAATAAGAACTTCGTGAATAGGCGACATTTCTAAACCATAAGATAGTTTTTCGTCAAAATCTTCTGCTGTGTGTACAAAAGCTGCTCCAGTTCCCCCAAGTGTAAACGAAGGGCGAATTACTAATGGAAAGCCAAATTCTTGTGCAATTTCTTTTCCCTTAAGAAAAGAGTTTGCAATTTTTGCAGGTGCAGCACCTACTCCTAATTTTGCTAAAAGTTCTTTAAACTGATCTCTATTTTCTGTAATATTAATCGCATTAACATCTACACCAATCATTTTTACATTAAAATCATCCCAAATACCTTTTTCATCTGCTTCCAAACAAAGGTTTAAAGCTGTTTGCCCACCCATAGTTGGCAAAACCGCATCAATTTGGGGATGCTCTTTTAAAATTTGAATTAGTGATTTTGTAGTTAAAGGCAATAAATAAACATGATCGGCCATTGTAGGGTCGGTCATAATCGTTGCCGGATTAGAATTAATCAAAATAACTTCGATTCCTTCTTCTCTAATAGAACGAGCAGATTGAGAACCTGCATAATCAAATTCACAAGCTTGTCCAATTACGATTGGACCAGAACCTATAATTAAAACCGATTTTATTGAATTGTCTTTTGGCATTGTAGTTATTGTTTGTGTTGTTGTATTATAATTGTATGTTGTTGTTTGTGCATATTACTAGCCCTGATGGTAGTGAAAATACTTTTTATTTTTCTTTAAAAATAAAAAGATTGTAACAAACAGCAGGAAGTAGCTTCTAAAAACTTATTAAAATTTATAAACAAGTTTAAAAAAAAGCCGCTACTAATAAAAGTAACGGCTTATTTTGATTAGATACTAATCATTATTTTTTATGTCTTGGTTCACAAGAAACAGTCAATTTATGTCTTCCTTTAGCTCTTCTTCTAGCTAAAACTTTTCTTCCATTTGGAGAAGACATTCTATCCATAAATCCGTGCTTATTTCTTCTTTTTCTTTTCGATGGTTGAAATGTTCTTTTGCTCATCAGTCGTATTTTTAAAAATCTTTATTTAAATAGCTTATAACTCTTTAGTTTTCTTCCCTTGAAAACCGAGTGCAAATATACAAAGTCTTTTTTCATTCGCAAGTACTTTTTTAAAAATATTTTTAATTGATTTTATTACCTTTGCAGCACATTAAAAAAACACATTATGTTTCACAAAAATATTAAATTAATTATTGCTGGTTTATTAATAGCCTTAGGAATTTATCAAATAATTGACCGAAGTGTAGGAAACGGAATCTTTCTTATATTATTCTCTTCGATATTCATTTTATTATATTTCAAAAACGAAATGATTTTACTTGCTTTTCTTAAGCTAAGAAAACAAGATATGGATGGAGCGAAAAAATGGTTGGATAAAATTTCTAACCCTGAAACGGCTTTAATTAGAAAACAACAAGGATATTATAATTACTTAAATGGAATTATGATTTCGCAAACCAATTTAACACAAGCTGAGAAGTTTTTCAAAAAAGCAATTGAATTAGGTTTATCTATGGACCAAGATTTAGCATTAGCAAAATTACAGTTGGCTGGTATTGCAATGTCTAAAAGAAGAAAAATTGAGGCTACTAAGTTGTTAGCTGAAGCAAAAAAATTAGACAAACACGGTATGTTAAAAGACCAAATGAAGATGTTGAAAGACCAAATGAAGAAAATTTAATTTTTTATTTTAAGACAAAAAAAACACCTAATGGTGTTTTTTTTGTCTTAAATAATATTTTATTTATTAAATAACATTTTCCCACCAAGAAGCAGCAATATAACTGCAAATATTTTTTTTAGCATTTTTTGATCTAGACTAATTGCTATTTTACTTCCAAAATAACCGCCAACTACAAAACAAACTGCAATTATAGCTGCATGTTTCCAGTTTATATAGCCTTCTTTGTAATAATTAAAAACCGCAATTGCAGTAACTGGAACTACTAATACAGCTAAACTTGTTCCTTGCGCTTGATGCTGACTAAAACCCAACATCACAATTAATAATGGAACCATTACAACTCCTCCACCTATACCAACCAATCCACTTAACACACCTGCAATAACACCAATTAGCATTAAAGATAAAACAATTTGTAAAGTCATTTTTATTTGTTTTTTATTTTCCATAACCTGAAATTGGTATTTCGATTATGTATTTTTTCTTATTTGGATTATCTAATTTTTTATCTCGCAACCAAGGATTGTGGATTTTTAAAATTTTATAATTTATTCCTTGAGATTTAGCAAATGAAGCAAAATCAGCAATAGAAGAATCTACTTCAATCTTTTTTACTTGTACCTTTTTATACAAACCTTCTTTTGGCAACTTAAATCCATATTCTGCAGAATTAGACATAATTTCTTTTAATGCTAATATTCTAAACACATATCGAGAGGTTTCTTCATTTAACAATACATCATAATAAGAAGTTACACCTTGCAATTCTAACTGACGTTGCACTCCGTTCATCCCGCCATTATAAGAAGCTGCTGCCAATGTCCAACTTCCAAATTTCTCTTTAGCATCTTTTAAATACAAACAAGCTGCTTCAGTAGATTTTTCTAAATGGTAACGTTCATCAACCTCATCAGTAACTTCTAAACCTTTTTCTTTTGCAGTTGAAGGCATAAATTGCCAAACACCTCTTGCTCCTGCTGGAGAAACAACATTTATCAGACTACTTTCAATCACGGCTAAATATTTAAAGTCATCAGGAATACCATGATTTTTTAAAATAGGCTCAATAATTGGAAATGCTTTATTGGCTCTCTTTAAAACCAAAATAGTATTAGAATGGTAATTTGTATTAGTTACCAGTTCTCTATCTAAACGCTCGTATACATCGTCCATAAAAGTTGGCACTTCCTCGCCTGCAAAATCAATTTTCATTGGAAAGCTCTTTATAAGCTCAGTATTAGAATCTACTGTAACTGCGTAGATAAAAAATAAACTTCCAATAGCAATTAAAACCGTTAATGCAATTTTCTTTAATAATGTCATCTTCATTTTATTCATTCATTTTTATTATTGACGGCAAATTTTCATTTAACCATTTGTATTTATTAATAATCATAATGTGTGTTCCTCCTTTTACAGGAATGCAATTAGATATATATTTGATAGGGAAAATTTCATCTTCCAATCCATGTATATGAACAACATTCTCATCTGCTTTATCATTTTTCCATAAGATAATGCTTTCTATAGCCCAATCCAAATACTTTTTATCTCGCATATATAAATACTTTTCGTAAAGTTCTAATCTTTTCGTTACAGTATTTCCAAAAGCATATTTAGCTAAGGCTTCTACATTTGATAATAATTGAGTAGGAATCAATTTATATGCCATAGTTGATTTAGCAATCTTCATTCTTCGAGGAAACTCTTTATTAGACTTTACACTCGAAATAATAATTGTCTTACGAACATTAATATGTTTAGCCATTTCTTGAACTAAAATTCCGCCAAAGGAAACTCCAATTAAAACAGGATTCTCATGTTTTATATTTTTGGTCATTCGTAAAGCATAATCTTCTAAAGATTCCTTATTAAAAGGGACAAACCATTCTAAAAAAATGATTTCGAATTCATCTTCAGGAAGTTTTATATTTTCGAATATAGTAGGACTTGCTGCCAAACCAGGCATGAAATAAACAGGAATCTTTGACATTTAATTGAATAATTGCATTAAAAATAGAAGTTCATAAATTTATTAAAATATTTTCAAGTATGATTTTATTAAATAATAAATTTATCTTAATTTTTATTTCAACAAATCAACTGACAATTTAACACTTTCCTATTTTTTTAAAAGAAAAAAAACAAGAAACACAATATATAGTTAAAAATCGTTTGATATTGACATTCAATTTAATAACTTTGTAGTTGGCTTTTTTAAAAAGTCAAGGAAAATATTCTCACCCTAATGAATCCAACTATGACGACACTGAATATGGAAATTAAAGACAACGAACTTTTAAGACAATTTGAAATTACAACCGATTCTGGATTAGTTGCTATAGAATATTCTTTACAAGACCGAAAAATATTTTTAACAAAGTTTGTTGAAAATGACAATGAAGATGAAGAATTACACCAAGAGTTTATTACGAATGTTTTAGAAATTGCTATTGAACGAAAATTAAAAGTTGTTCCTACGCACATTAAAATGATTAAGTTTTTTAGAAAAAACAGAAAATACCAAGAATTACTTCCTCCTGGATTAAAAATATAAATACTCTTAAAGCTCCGTAATTACGGAGCTTTTTTATTTTTAAAGATAAAAAGTTTACATAAAGTGTAATGTTTTTAAAGTTTGACCACTAAATAAGAAAATATTAGCATGAGTAGCGATTTTTATACCGTATCCATTTTACCCTTTTCAGGCATCATCATTAAAATATGTAGAGCATATTCTAATTCTCAAGAAGATTTTGAGGATTACTACCAAGAAGTGTGCTTGCAAATTTGGAAAAGCAGAGATAACTTTAAAGGACAATCGGAATGGTCTACATGGATTTACAGAATTTCATTAAACGTTTGTTTGACTTTACTTAAAAAGAACAAAAAAACACAATTCACTTCTTCAGATTACTTACCAGACGTGGTTATAGAAGACAGTCGTGTTTTTACGGATGAATCCTTAAATCATTTGTACAGTGCAATAAAACAACTATCTGAACTTGACAGAGGAGTTATTATGTTGTACTTAGAAGAAAAATCCTATCAAGAGATTGCTGATATTATTGGCACCAATGCAAATAACATTGGTGTACGTATTACTCGTATTAAAGATAAATTGAAAAAAATATTAAACTAAAAACATCATGGAAAAATCTATAGAAACAATTTGGAAAGAAGGATTTCTAGAAAACGACGCTTTAATAGCGCCAAAAATCAATAATTTATACACTCAAAAATCTATTGACATTGTTGAGAAATTTAGAAAAATGTATAAAATAAACAGAATTGGGATTATACTATTTGCCATCATAATCCTTCCTATATCTTTTATCAGCAAAATCCCTTATATGGGAATATCAATGGCTTTTTTATTTTTAATAATTTCTATTATTGCAAATAAATTTAGTAAACAATTAGATACGATAAGCAAAAACGTAAGCAGTTATGAATACTTAACTTCTTTTGACAAATGGACAAAAAACTTAACTGAAACCAATACTAAATTATCACGATTCTTATATCCTTATGTTTTCATAACAATGATATTTAGCTTTTGGTTCGGAGAAATAGGTGGAGATGTTCCTGGCGATAAATTTGTAAAAGCATTTATTAATAAGTTTCCTGACACCTATTTGATTTTGGATTTTCCATTAATCTTTATTCTTTTTTTTATCGGAATGATTGGTTTTCTAGCTTACTTTGGAGGAAAAATTGGCGAATTTGATTTAAAACTAGGCTATGGAAGAATCCTAAAAAAGTTAGAAGTATTATTAGCCGATATGGAAGATTTGAGAAAATAACTTAAGTTAATTATACAAAAAAAGATAGTACATAATTTGTACTATCCTTTTTTTTTTTATGTTTACTTTTTACTCTTAATTATTCAAAAAATCAAAACGTACTGCACCGTCTTCATCAATTTTAGTAAGCTGTACATTATGCAATGTATTTACCAATTCCGGATTCCATGGTGATTTTACTTTTACATAATTCTCTGTAAAACCGTGAATATAACCTTCTTTATTTTCATTTTCAAACAAAACAGATCTGTTTGTTCCAATTTGACTTTCGTAAAAAGCCCTACGTTTTTTAACAGAAAGTCCACGTAACATTTTACTACGTTTACTTCTTACATTTTTAGCAACTTCGCCTTCCATTACAGCAGCTTCCGTATTATCTCTTTCAGAATAGGTAAAAACATGTAAATAAGAAATGTCTAAATCATTTAAAAAATGATACGTTTCCAAGAAATGCTCATCGGTTTCACCAGGAAAACCAACAATTACATCAACCCCAACACAGGCATGAGGCATTACTTCACGAATTTTATTCACTCGGTCAACATACAATTCTTTCAAATAACGACGTTTCATTTTCTTTAAAATATCGTTACTTCCTGATTGTAATGGAATATGAAAATGAGGAACAAATGCTCTCGATTTAGAAACCAATTCAATTGTTTCATTTTTCAATAAATTAGGCTCAATAGACGAAATACGTAAACGCTCAATTCCTTCTACTTTATCTAATTCAGTTACTAAATCTAAAAAAGTATGTTCGTGTTTTTTGTTTCCAAATTCTCCTTTTCCATAATCTCCAATATTGACACCTGTAAGAACAATTTCTTTAATTCCTTTGGCAGCAATTTCAGATGCATTCTTTAAAACACCGTCCATAGTATCGCTGCGAGAAATTCCTCTTGCTAACGGAATAGTACAGTAAGTACATTTATAGTCGCAACCGTCTTGTACTTTTAAAAATGCACGCGTTCTATCGCCAAATGAATAACTACCAACATAAAAATCAGCATCTTCAATTTCACATGAATGTACTTCTCCCATGTCGTTTTTAGACAAGTCATTTATATAATCTATAATTTTAAATTTTTCGGTTGCACCTAAAACCAAATCAACACCATCAACCGCAGCTAATTCTTCTGGCTTTAATTGTGCGTAACAACCTACTGCTGCAACAAATGCTTTTTCGTTAAGTTTAAGGGCTTTTTTAACAACTTGTTTAAATTGTTTGTCGGCATTTTCAGTAACCGAACATGTGTTAATCACATACATATCGGCAACTTCTTCAAAATTGACACGTTCAAAACCTTCTTCTTGAAAATTACGTGCAATAGTTGATGTTTCTGAAAAGTTCAGTTTACATCCTAAAGTGTAGAAAGCTACTTTTTTCTTGTTTTCCATAAATAAGCTCCATTAATGAAATCGTTGTCAAAAAATAGAGAGTGCAAAATTACGCAGATTATTTTGGAAAATAAAACGATTGTGTATTTTATAATTTTTGGACCAAAATGTAACATTTTACAAAAAAGTTACGTAAAATCACAAACTAAACTGAATAATTATGATGGGAGGCGGTGGTTCAATGATGGGCGCTATAATAAGCTTGAAAAACAACAAAGCTTTACGCAATATAGGTAAAAGATCTAATTGGAAAAATTACATTGGCACTAAAGATGTTCCAACTGAAGACCCTATTAAAGCGAGCCCCGAATTATTAGCAGAAATTAGAACTCGTTTACAAACTGAAAAGAAAAAAAGAAAGAAACAACAAATTCTCTTTGTGTTCCTTTCTTTACTATTTACTATATTAATAATTTACGGAATTAGTAAGTTGGAATGGGTAGGAATTCAACTAAAACCAAACAACTAACTACACTTAATTACTCTTTACGCCATTTTTTAGACTCTTCGAAAACGTGTTCTAAAATTTTAGCGTCTTGTTCTGTAAACTCAACATGACGGCGACTCATAACCACTTTCGCTACTTCAAAAGCTTTTTTAGTTAGATATGTTGTAAATCCAGAAGCGCCTCCCCAAGAAAAACTTGGCACAAAATTTCTAGGAAATCCTGAACCAAAAATATTAGCGCTCACACCAATAACGGTTCCTGTATTAAACATGGTATTGATTCCGCATTTCGAGTGATCACCCATCATTAGTCCGCAAAACTGTAAACCTGTACGGGCAAAACCTTCAGTTTCATAACTCCATAAACGAACTTCTTCGTAATTATTTTTAAGGTTAGAATTATTAGAGTCGGCTCCAATGTTACACCATTCACCTAAAACAGCATTTCCTAAGAAACCATCGTGACCTTTGTTTGAATAACCGAATAAAACTGAATTATTCACTTCTCCTCCTACTCTACAATGTGGACCAATGGTAGTAGCTCCGTATATTTTAGTTGCTAATTTCACTTGTGCTTCCTCACATAATGCAAAAGGCCCGCGAATAACAGAACCCTCCATTATTTCAGCGTTTTTACCAATATAAATAGGTCCGGTTGAAGCATTTAAAGTAACAAATTCAAGTTTTGCACCTTCTTCAATAAAAATATTTTCGGGTGCAATTACATTTACCGATTTTGGAATTGGCTCAGATCTTCTATCTTCTGTAAGGAATTCATAATCTTCTCGTATTGCAGCATCGTTTTTTGAAAAAATATCCCAAGTATTTTCAATTCGCAGAATTTCTCCCTCGTATTCAATTAATTCATAAACATCAAAGTCTATTTCTTCTTGTGTATCATTCGTATAAAAAGCAATAATTTCTTCGCCACTTAATATGGCTTGATTTTTTTCTAAATTGAAAATCATTTCAACCAACACATTATTTGGAAAAAATGAAGCATTAATCATAATATTTTCTTCCAATTCCACCATTGGATATTTTTCCATCAAATACTCTTCTGTAAGTGTAGAAGTAGTATAGCCCAAATACTGTTCCCACTTTTCTCTTATGGTCAAAATTCCAACACGAATATCAGCAACTGGCCTAGTAAAAGTAAAAGGCAATAATGCATTACGAACAGTTCCATCAAAAAGTATATAATTCATAGTTTTTTAGTTTGAAAGTATCAAAGTTACAAAGTTTGGAAGTAAAAACAGAAAAGTTTAGCCATAAAAAAAGCCTTCCAAATTGGAAGGCTTTCTGTATTTATAAAAATTCGATTATTTTTTATCGAATTTAGCATATTTAGTTTTGAATTTATCAATACGTCCTGCAGTATCGATAAGTTTAGATTTACCAGTGTAAAAAGGGTGAGAAGTTCTAGAGATCTCCATTTTGTATATTGGATATTCAATACCTTCAATTTCGATAGTTTCTTTTGTTTCAACAGTAGATTTAGTAATAAACACATCTTCATTAGACATATCTTTGAATGCAACTAATCTGTAATTTTCTGGGTGAATTCCTTTTTTCATCTTGTATTTCTTTTTTATTGATGGCTATAAACCGTTCTGATGCTTTCTCATTTTATTGAAAAAGGTATAAACGTCTATAACTTTTTTAGTTTATAATCTTTTATTTTGAGAATGCAAATTTACATTTAATTTTTAAATTACAACTTGTTGTGTAACTTTTTTTTGTTTTTTTTTACTAATACGATAAACATTATTATTTCTATATTTGTAAATCTATTAAACTAAACAAAATTATGAACGAAATTATCAAGAAAAACGGAATAACATTTGGAATTATAACAGGTGTTATATCAATCTTAATTACAGCAAGTGTATATATTATCGATTTAAAATTGTTTACTGCTTGGTGGCTAGGGCTTTTAAGTATTGCTATTTTCTTAGGAATAGGAATTTATTTACTTTCAAAAACTAAAAAAGAATTAGGGGGTATTTTCCCTTTTAAAGATGCATTTACAACTTATTTCATTTCAGCAGTTATAGGAATAGTAATTTCGGTTGCTTTTAATATATTTTTATTTAATGTAATTGATACTGAAGCTAAAGATACTGTTCAAGATAACTTAATAGAATTTCAAGTAAACATGTTGAAAAAGTTCAACACACCAACTGAAGTAATTAAAGAAACTGTTGAAAAAATGTCGGAAGAGAATCAATTTGACACAGTAGCTCAATTAAAAGGGTCTATTTTTAGCATTTTATTTTCTGCAATATTTGGTTTAATCTTAGCAGCTATATTTAAAAGCAAACCCACACATCAAGAATAAATGAATTTATCCATAGTTATTCCCTTATTAAACGAGCAAGAATCGTTACCCGAATTACACAATTGGATTGTAAAAGTTATGAATACTCATAACTTTTCTTATGAAATATTGTTTATAGACGATGGAAGTACAGATGCTTCTTGGTCTATAATTGACACTCTTTCTAAAGAAAATCCAAATGTAAAAGGAATTCGTTTTTTACGTAATTATGGGAAAAGTCAGGCTTTACACGCTGGTTTTGCTAAAGTAAAAGGCGATGTTGTAATTACTATGGATGCTGATTTACAAGACAGTCCGGAAGAAATTCCAGCTTTATACAATAAAATTATTACTGAAAAATTCGATTTAGTTTCGGGTTGGAAAAAGAAAAGATACGATTCAGTAATAGGCAAAAATATGCCTTCAAAATTATTCAATTGGGCTGCTCGAAAAACTTCTGGTGTCCAATTGAATGATTTTAATTGTGGACTAAAAGCCTACAGAAATGAAGTCGTAAAAAATATTGAAGTTTCGGGTGAAATGCACCGATACATTCCTGTTTTAGCAAAAAATGCAGGTTATAGTAAAATTGGAGAACAAGTTGTTCAGCATCAAGCAAGAAAATACGGTTCTACAAAATTTGGAATGGAACGGTTTATTAACGGTTTTTTAGACTTAATTACCATTTGGTTTATTTCTAAATTTGGAAAAAGACCCATGCATTTATTTGGTGCATTAGGTGTTTTGATGTTTATAATTGGCTTTTTATCGGCTGGAATAATTGGTGGTATGAAATTATGGAAACTTTATCTTCATGAACCGACTATTTTAATTGCTAATAATCCTTGGTTTTACATTGCTTTGACCACTATGATTATTGGAACACAATTTTTCTTAGCAGGATTTTTAGGAGAAATCATTTTACGCACCAAAAACAATGAAGAACGATACAAGATTTCTGAGGAAATCTAAAACATATTTAAGAATACAAAATGCACATAGAACAAGACATATTAAATAAAGTAAACGAATGGTTAACGCCAACTTTTGATAAACAAACTCAAGTAGAAATTGAAAAAATGATGACTTCGGCTCCAAAAGAGTTAGAAGATAGTTTTTACAAAAATTTGGAGTTTGGAACTGGAGGAATGCGAGGAATCATGGGCGTTGGAACTAATCGTATTAACAAATACACATTAGGGAAAAACACCCAAGGCTTGTCTGATTATTTAAAGAAATCCTTTCCAAACGAAGAACTTAAAGTTGCCATTGCTTTTGATTGTCGTCACAATAGTGATACACTTGCAAAAGTAGTTGCCGATGTTTTTTCGGCTAACGGAATTAAAGTTTATTTATTTTCAGAATTAAGACCAACACCTGAACTTTCATTTGCGGTTCGTTATTTAAAATGTCATGCAGGAATTGTTTTAACAGCTTCACACAATCCTCCAGAATATAATGGATACAAAGTATATTGGCAAGATGGCGGACAATTAGTACCACCACAAGATGGAGAAATCATACAATTAATTGATAGTTTACAATACAGCGATATAAAATATGAAGCTAACGAAAATTTAATTGAATACATTGACACAAAAATTGACGAAGTATTTACTACTTCAACTATTGAAAATGCTAGCTTTAAAACACCAAAGACAGCTAAAGACGATTTAAAAATTGTTTTTACTTCGCTTCATGGAACTTCTATAAAATTAATTCCGGAAGTTTTAGCAAAAGCAGGATACGACAACGTTAATATTGTTGCAGAACAAGCAGAACCAAATGGAGATTTTCCAACCGTAAAATCGCCAAACCCTGAAGAACCAGAAGCACTTGCTATGGCTTTAGCTTTGGCTGAAAAAACCAATGCTGATATAGTTGTAGGAACTGATCCTGATAGCGACAGACTTGGTGTTGCCGTAAGAGATTTAGATGGAAAAATGAAATTATTAAACGGTAACCAAACTATGGTTATTATGACTGCCTTTTTATTAGAACAATGGAAACGCGCAGGTAAATTAAATGGCAATCAATTTGTAGGTTCTACAATTGTAAGCACACCTATGATGCTTGAATTAGCTTCAACTTATGGAGTAGAATGTAAAGTTGGTTTAACCGGGTTTAAATGGATTGCAAAATTCATTAAAGATTTCCCTAACCAAGAATTTATTGGTGGTGGCGAAGAGAGTTTCGGTTTCATGGTGGGAGACAAAGTGAGAGATAAAGATGCAGTTGGTGCTACTTTATTGGTTTGCGAAATTGCCGCACAAGCAAAAGCAAGCGGAAGTTCTTTATACCAAGAATTATTAAATTTATATTCTGACTTAGGTCTTTATAAAGAACATTTAATTTCAATTACCAAAAAAGGAATTGAAGGTGCAAACGAAATCAAGCAAATGATGGTTGATTTACGTGAAAACCCATTGAAAGAAATTAACAATCAGCGCGTTATTTGTATTGAAGACTACCAAAGTTCGAAAGGCTTTGACTTTATGAACGAGGAAGAATTTGACATCAATATTCCAAAATCAAACGTATTAATTTACTACCTTGAAGACGGAAGTAAAATTTGTGCGCGACCAAGTGGTACTGAACCTAAAATTAAATTCTATTTTAGTGTTAACACACAACTAAATACTATTGCAAACGCAATAACAACAGAAGAAAATTTAGATTTAAGAATCAAAAATATTATTGCGTCAATGCAATTGAACTAATGGACGAAAATTTTAAAAAAATAATTCCGTTTGCACTTAAATTTAAAGGACATATTGTTTGGAATATAACCTTCAATGTTCTTTATGCGCTTTTTAGTACGTTATCATTTGTAGCGTTATTTCCTTTAATGGAAGTGTTATTTAAAATGAATGAAGCTGTTACGACATTGCCAAAATATGAAGGCATAATGGAAATAGGTTCCTATGGTAAACAATATTTACAATATTACATTACAAAATTATCAGAAGAAAACGGACCACAATATGCATTATTACTAACTGTAGCATTAGTTATTTCTACTTTCTTATTTAAAAATATTTTTAATTATTTTGCCTCTCAGCATTTAATGAAGATAAAAAATGGCGTTTTAAAAGATTTAAGAGAAAAAATGTTTTCTAAAATCATTGAATTACCTATTTCATATTATTCAGAAAAAAGAAAAGGTGATGTAATGGCAAGAATGCTAGGCGATGTAAATGAAGTGAAAAACTCTTTCTTTTTAATTTTAGAATTAATTATAAAAGAACCTTTAACAATACTTTTTGCAATAATTGCGATGATGAAAATTAGTTTTGAACTTACTCTTTTTGTTTTTGTTTTCATTCCTATATCTGGATTTATTATTTCTAAAATCGGGAAAAGTTTAAAAGGAAAATCAGTTAGAGCGCAACAAGAAAATGGTTTTTTAATTTCAATAGTTGAAGAAAGTTTATCGGGTTTAAAAGTGGTAAAAAGTTATAATGCCGAAAATTATTTTAAAACTATTTTTAATGATTCAATAGGAAGATTATTGCGTTTAGATAATAGTATTGGTAAGAAAAATAACTTAGCTTCTCCAATGAGTGAATTTATGGGAATTGTAACTATTTCAGCTTTACTTTGGTACGGAGGAAATTTAGTATTGGTAGACAAAACATTAAATGGCGCTTTATTTATCGTTTATTTGGGTCTTGCTTATAACATACTTACTCCTGCAAAAGCAATTTCAAAAGCTTCTTATTCTGTAAAAAATGGATTAGCTGCTGCTGAACGTGTTTTTGAAGTTCTGGAAACTGAAAACACTATAAATACAAAAGAAAATGCGGTTATAGCAACTGGATTTACTGATAAAATAACCATTGAAAACATCAATTTCAAATACGAAGACGAATACGTTTTAAAGAATTTTTCACTTACTGTTCCCAAGGGTAAAACAGTTGCTTTAGTTGGACAATCTGGAAGTGGAAAAAGTACAATTGCTAACTTATTGACTCGTTTTTACGATGTAAACGAAGGTGTAATAAAAATTGATGGAATTGATATTAAAGACTTAGACATTAATTCATTAAGAGGCTTATTAGGCTTAGTTACTCAAGATTCTATCTTATTCAATGACACTATTAAAAACAACATTACGCTTGGTAAAGAAAATGTTACTGACGCAGATATAATTGCAGCTTTAAAGATTGCAAATGCCTATGAGTTTGTAAAAGATTTACCAAATGGAATTGAAACCAACATAGGTGATGCTGGAGGAAAATTATCAGGCGGACAAAAACAACGTTTATCTATTGCCCGTGCTGTATTAAAAAATCCTCCAATTATGATATTGGACGAAGCAACTTCTGCATTGGATACTGAAAGTGAAAAATTTGTACAAATTGCTCTTGAAAACATGATGCAAAACAGAACTTCAATTGTAATTGCACATAGATTATCTACAATTCAAAAAGCAGATAGCATTGTAGTAATGCAAAAAGGGCAAATTGTAGAGCAAGGTACACATACTGAGTTATTAGCCAAAGACGGAACGTATGCAAAATTAGTAATGATGCAAAGTTTTGAGTAAAACTTCAACATAAATAAAAAATGTACACAGATAACGAAAACATAAATTTACCAAGCGACGACACAATCGTTTGGAAATATTTAGATTTATCTAAGTTCTTAGACATGCTTTTGTCAAAGAAACTTTTCATGTCGCGTTCTGATAAGTTTGAAGATCAATATGAAGGTACGTTTTCTGAACCTACTTATGAAGAGATTAAGAAAATAGCAGCAAATAATCCTAAGTTTTTAGATTATTACAAATCACACAGAGAAAAAGTAGTTATAAGCAGTTGGCACATAAACGAATACGAATCGTATGCTATGTGGCAAATTTTTACCAAAAACAACGAAGGTTTAGCTATACAATCTACAATAGGACGATTAAAAGAAGCTTTAGTTAGAGAAAAGAAGTTCCAACAAAATATTGGCGCAGTAAACTACATTGACTACAAGAAAGAATATATTCCTTTTGAAGATACTTTTTTCCCTTTCTTATTTAAGCGAAAAAGTTTTCAGTATGAAAGAGAAGTACGCATTATTTCGGATACCAGCGGAAACCGCGTTTCTATAAATGACGGTTTAAAAGTAGATGTAGATATTGATCAACTTATTGAAAAAATATACATTCACCCAAAAAGTGAAAACTGGTATAAAAATTTGGTAATTGAGTTGATGCAAAAATTAGATTTTAATATTGCAATTGAAAAATCTGATTTGGAAAGCGATATTTTGATTTAATAATTATTTCAAGAGAATTTTATATCCTTTACTTTTTTTAATGCTTGTAATATAATTTTTCTCTTCCTTAAAATTCCAAAGGATTATTTTGTAATCAAAAAAGGAAATATGAGCAAATTCAAGCTTCATTCCTGCAACATCAACAAGACCTTTTTCAACAAACTTAAAACTTGATCTTAATTCATTTCGAATCTCTTTATTAGTGTGTTTTAAAAGCAAATTAATTTTTAATTGATTTAGTAAACCTTCATTTTTAGTTAAAAATAAAATTAAAAGACCTGACTTATTAGATTCTTCAAAATTTTCCAATTTATTCAATATATCAAACCTTCTATTTTCGTATTGCAATACATCACTTTCTAAAGCATTACCACATGGATAAAATGGTTTCTTCTTATTTTTAACTTCTATATATTCATCCAAATTGATTAATGCATCTGAATAATTACCTAAAAAATAATTTGAATCCGATAATAATCTATATGCATTTCTCTTTAACCAATAACTCGATAATCCACTGAAAACATTTTCAACTTCATAATCATCAATATATACACTTTTATCACATTCAAAGTAATCTATTAAATCTTCATTTTGTGTTTCCAAAAGTTCAGTTAAAATAATTTGTGACTTCAAGTATTCTTTCTGAAAAAATAATCCTCTAGCAATATTAAAATCAATTATTTCAATTAAATGCTTGTCAGCTTTAAACTCTTGCTTCAGCTTAGTTAAATTAGAAACAAAATCATTGTAGTTATTGTTATAAAATTGATTACTTAATTCAACACTTTTATCACATAAATTAATTTGTGAAAAAGAAATTATTGGAAAAAATAGTAACAAAAAAATTTTATACATAATATATTCTTGTGAGATTCTTCCATCATCAGAATGGCAAAAAAAGTGTAGCTTCTAAATCGGCATATACTCTTCCACTTTCCACTCTTCGGCTAGAAGATTTACAAAATGGTAATGCACTTTATCTTTTTTATCGAATGCACCGTTTTTATTAATGTCTTCAATACATCTAAAATATAAACGATTTTGCGCTTCAATAATATTCCAATCGATTAATTCTTGAAGATCTAATGATAACTTAGTAAAACCTGTTCCATTAATGTTACTTATATATAAAGACTTTATGTCGTTTTGATCAATTTTTCCATCTTTATTCGTATCTGAATCGACAAGCGTATATACTAATATTTTCGCCTTTGATTTTTCTGCAATCGTATTTAAAAAAGTAGCTGTTTGAATTTGCACTTTCATATCGGTTAAGGCAACTACATTAGTAGAATCTAAATGTTGGAATTTTAAATTATCAAAATATCCTGTAATTTCAAAACGGTTGTAATTTGAAATAGCGTAACTACCTTGACTTGTTTTGCTAGAACCGTATACTTTTGAAAAATTGTCATACACTCTAATATCTCCAACAGGGTGAATCAAATATTTTGTTCCTTCCATAAGTATTGGTAAATCGGCAATTTTAATAGAACTCGTATCTATTTTAGTTGCATTTGAACTTGATGACTTTGATTCATCATAAATTACCTTTGGAGTTGCTGCTTTTTTACAAGAAACTAAAGAAACTACAAAAGCTAAAAGTATATATTTTGGTAGGGAATTCATATGCATTAATTTTATATTCAAATATAAGAATTTATAAGGTAAAGTGTAATTATAATTTTGCAATTAACTTAACATTAAAAACACGAGTTGTCATATAATTAGGAATACCGTATTGTGTTTTAGTATAAACATCTCTAACCCAAGTATTCGTAATTGAATTTTGGTTATTGAATAGGTTAAATATTTCTAATCCTATAGAAAACTCATTGAAAGGATTTAACCATCTTTTAGACGACATTAAACTTTGATCTTTAAACACATATGAAAATCCTGCGTCTGCTCTTCTGTAGTCATTTAAACGCAATTGATACGCATAAGGATCAGCATAAGAAGGCGAACCACCAGGTAAACCCGTATTATAGACTAAGTTTAAATATAATTTTACATTAGGAATATTAGGCATATAATCTTGGAAAAGTAATCCAAATTTTAATCTTTGATCTGTTGGTCTTGCGATATACCCCTTACCATCTTGATTTTCTTCCGTTTTTAGAAAACCAACACTAAACCAAGATTCTGTTCCGGGAACAAATTCACCATTTAAACGAGCATCAAAACCATAAGCATAAGCAACTGCATCATTATTTGCTCTGTAACGAATACGAACATTGTCGATTGTATAAGTATTTGCATCGGTAATGTTTTTATAATACGCTTCAGATATTAATTTAAAAGGTCTACCCCACATTTTAAAACTATAATCGTTACTCAAAACGATGTGAATAGATTTTTGAGCATCAACATTAGTTTGCACTACTCCATCATAATCTCTTAACTCTCTGTAAAAAGGAGGCTGGGCATACATACCTCCAGAAAGCCTGAACAACATGTCTTTTTCCCACTTGGGCTTGAAAGCAAATTGAAACCTTGGCGAAAACACAAATTTATTTTTTCCCGTTTCATCTTGACTTGAAACTTGCCATGAATGGCCTCTTACACCCGCATTTACCCAATATTCATGAGCTCCAATTTTACCTCTATAATTCCATTGGGCAAAACCCGAAAAACGATTGATTGTTGTGAAATTTGTAGCTCTTACATTTTGATAAGGAGCTAAAGGTCCGTAATAAGGATTATACGGTTGGTTATTAATATAACCTAACAAAGGATTGGGTAGTGAAAAACCAGCAGAATCGATAACTTCCCATTCTACCACTCTATCTTTTATATCCTCACGAGTATATTTAAAGCCCCATTCTATTTGGTTTTTTTTGTCCAATTCATGGAAGCCTTTAGTTTCTGCATTAAAAATCAAAGCATCTAAGTTATTTCGACCATGGTTTAATTGTGAACCAATTCCTCTTGTAAACACAACATCTCCAAAGGTTTCAGAACCAATATTTGAATCTACTTCACCTAATCTATATTGTGCTAAAATATCGTAATATTCTTGCTCTTGGGTATGGTAAGCAGAAGCAATAAACTTAATTTTATTTTTATCGTTATATTGATAAACCGACTTAAACGCTCCAAAATAAGTAGTGTATTCGTCTTTTTCTTGACCTTCATAAAAGACCAACAAAGCGATTGGTTCGTCAATTGTGCCAAAATTCGTCTGTCTTGTAAATGGTTGATAATTGTATTTATTTTGAGAAATATTACCTAAAAAACTGAACTGCCACTTTGTAGAAGCAGTATAATTGAACATTGTTTGAATATCTGCAAACGAAGGTTTGTAGTTGGTTTCCGTTTCTTGACTGTTTACCAAAAGAGCATTGTTTCGGTAACGAATACCTGTTAAATTACTCCATTTTTGGTTTTTACTTACCCCTTCAACCGAAACACTTCCTCCCAATAAACTTGCTTCTATACCGGCAGCAAATTTTTTAGGATTACGATAGGTAATATCTAATACAGAAGACATTTTATCTCCATATTTAGATTGAAAACCACCAGCAGAAAAATCAACATTTTCAACCATATCGGTATTTGTAAAACTCAATCCTTCTTGTTGACCAGAACGAATTAAAAACGGGCGATATACTTCAATTTCATTTACATAAACTAAATTCTCATCATAGTTTCCACCACGTACAGCATAAGAGGTACTTAGTTCATTATTTGAATATACTCCAGGTAATGTTTTAATGATATTTTCAATTCCGGCATTTGCTCCAGGTATTTTTCTAATGATAACTGGGTCAATTGTAGTAACGCCTTCTACTCTTTTTTTACTTGTCCCGCTTACTGTAACTTCACCTATTTCTTGAACATTTGCATTCATTACAGGATTAAATTCAAAGTCCTCGTTAGGTTTTAACTCTAAAGTAACTACTGAATTTTTAAATGAAATATGAGAAAAAACAATTGTAATCTTTTTATTTGAAGGAACGTCTAACAAATAAAAACCATTGCTATTAGTAACTGTACCCTTTTCTCCTACTTTTACTGAAACATTTTCAACAGGAACATTAAATTCATCTAAAATAACTCCTTTTACTCTTGCGGTTTGAGCAAATGATGAAAGTGAAATAATCGAAATAAAAAGGACTAGATATATGTTTTTCAAGAGCACTATTTTAATTATTCATAAAAAAGAAAGATTCAAAGGTAGTAGAATTTTGCATATCATCTGTTACAATAATTTTCAAATCGTTTCTACCTTCTTTATATTTCTTTTCATCTAAACGATGAATTAGTTTTTTTGTTTTATAATCATATTCCATTAAAATCCATTCACCATTTAAATAGGCGTTATAAGTATCGATACCTGATAAATTATCGGCAATATAAACACTGATAGTTGATTGATTTTTTAAATTTTTTCCTTCCACAAAATTTACGTTATAAATTCGGGGAGCATCATAATCTTGAGACAATTTATAAGTTCCAAGAGCACGTGTGTATAGTTTAAAAGTGTTTCCTTTTCTATACGTTTTATTATAATCTAATTTATAACCATCAACGCCCGCAATGAATGTTTTGCTCAATTGCTCTTCAGTTAAACCTTGAACATCAGAAAAAGTAATGGTCATGTTTTTATATCCTGGAATTGATTCATCATGCAAATTTAACACACCTTCCTTTACATCAAAATCCATATAAAAATCTTCATAAAATGTATTTTCAGGAATAGATACTGAAACATTCTCTTTCGTATAATTATATTCATTTTTAGATTTTAAGAAATACTTCGTTTTCTTTTCAGATTTCTTAAAAACTATTTCTTGATTTCCATATTCAACAGGAATCGTTAACTGCACTTTATTTCCATGAAAATCATATAATTCGATTCTATAAGTATAAGTAACATTTGGCTGAACATTTATAATTCCGTTTGTTTTATTTGCCTTAACTATTGAAAGTGGAAATGGAATTTCTTGAAATAACTTTTGCACTCTTTGACGAAGTTTTCCATATCGTTGGTAGTCAATTAAACTATTTACAAAGCGAGATTCGTCAAATGCAAATTTTTCCAATTCATATTCATAATAAGAAACGCCATTTAAGTAGGCTTTTACTTTAAATAATCCGTTTTTATTATACTGATTTGTACAATAATCAAATGCGTTAATACCAAATCCTATTTTACCATTAGTAATAACTTTAGTGGCCAAATAATTTCCATCAGCTGTTTTATTAAAAGAAACAGCAATAGGATTTTGAGATTTATTAACCAAAGTACTATCAATTGGATACACCATAACACCTTGAATTTCTGGTTTTCTAGTATCGTTAGCCAACTTGTTGAATCCGAAATAAAGTGGATTAATAATTTTCTCAGATTTTGTGTCTCTAAACTCAAAATGTAAATGCGGCGCTCCACTACCACCAGAATTACCTGAAAAAGCAATAACATCTCCTTTTTTCACAGGAAGCTCACTTGGCATAGGAAACATTTCTACTTCAAATGATTTTTGAGCATATTGTTTTTGTTTAATATAAGAATTAATTGCACCATTTGCATTTTGCAAATGACCATAAACAGTCGTATATCCATTCGGATGAGTAATGTAAATTGCTTTTCCATAACCGAAAGAAGATATTTTAATTCTAGAAACATAACCATCAGCAACAGCATAAACATCTAATCCCTCTTTGCCATTCGTCTTTAAATCTAAACCCGAATGAAAATGATTACTTCTCAATTCCCCAAAAGAACCCGAAACATCAAGCGCTATAGGCAAAGGAGAAATAAAATCAGTTGGATAATCAACTTGACTATACACTGAAAAAGACAATAATAAAAGAGGTAAAAGTTTCATAATTTTAAATAAAAGATAAAAATAATAAAAATAATAGTACAAATATACATCAATCAAAAACCTTTCCATAACTAGTTATAAACCAAATTATTATAAAAAAAACACTTTTTTACATAAATTTTATTAAAAAGTATTGTAATTATTCAATACTAATGCTAAATTTGTAGAAATAGAAATGAATTTTATCATTCATGAAAGGATTATCAGAATTAATTGATTCTCTTGAAGTTAAATTTTTCAAGCTCAACAAAAAGTTAGTTGTGTTAGAGATAGAAAACCAAGAGTTGAAGCAAAAAATAGTAGTTTTTGAGAAAAATCAAGAACAACAATCAGAAGAATTAGTTGCTTTAAAAAGTCAAATTGAGAATCTTAGGATGGCAAACTCATTATTAGGCAGTGAAGAAAACAAAAGAGAAACAAAACTCAAAATAAATTCATTAATTCGCGAAATCGATTATTGTATAGCACAACTTTCAGATTAAAAAGGATGAAAGAAAAGTTAAAAATTAAATTATCAATTGCAGATCGAGTATATCCATTAACAATAGATAGCTCACAAGAAGAAGGACTAAGAAGTGCTTCTAAAAAAATTGATGAAATGATTAAACAATTTGAACAAAGCTATGCTGTAAGAGATAAGCAAGACGTATTAGCCATGTGCGCTTTACAATTTGCTTCGCAGGTTGAACAAAAACAAATTGAAGTGACAGAAGTGGAATCTTCATCAATTGTTCGATTAGAAAATTTAGATAAAAAACTGAGCGAGTTACTCTCAAAATAAATACGTTCTTACATATACATTAAGATACTGCCTACATTAGTATAATTTGATAAACTCAACACTAACAAATTAAAATGAGCGAATCTTCGTAACTATAGCAAGCCTTTAAGTAGGAAGCCTGAACTACGAGTTAGCTCAAAACTTGTCCTTTACGAGTTTATACAACACTCTAATGTAGGCTTTTTTTATATAAATTATTTAACTAAATTATGACACTAATATACATTATAATTGGAATTATAGCAGGACTTGCTGGAGGATTTGGAGTTGCTAAGGCATTAGAAAAAAGCAATGTTTCAAACCTTATTAAAAACGCTAAAAAAGAAGCCGGTTCCATTTTAAAAGACGCAAAAATAGATGCTGAAGGCCTTAAAAAAGACAAAATACTTCAAGCCAAAGAAAAATTCTTAGAATTAAAAACAGAACACGAACAAGTTATTTTATCTCGCGATAAAAAAATGGCTGAAGCTGAAAAAAGAACGCGCGATAAAGAATCTCAAATTTCTAGTGAACTTGCAAAAGCAAAAAAAGCAAGCGATGATTTTGACGAAAAAGTAACTGAATACAACTCTAAAATTGAAATTTTAGACAAAAAACAAACTGATTTAGATAGATTGCATAAAGGGCAGATTGAACAACTAGAAGTAATTTCTGGTCTTTCTGCTGAAGATGCTAAAAATCAATTGATGGAAAGTTTAAAAGCAGAAGCTAAAACCAAAGCAATGTCTTTCATACAAGACACAATGGAAGAAGCTAAAATGACTGCGCAGCAAGAAGCTAAAAAAATCATTATCAGTACAATTCAACGAGTAGGAACTGAAGAAGCTGTTGAAAACTGTGTATCTGTTTTCAATATTGAATCTGACGATGTTAAAGGTAGAATTATTGGTAGAGAAGGAAGAAACATTAGAGCTATTGAAGCTGCTACAGGTGTAGAAATTATTGTTGATGATACTCCAGAAGCAATTATATTATCTTGTTTCGACCCAGTAAGAAGAGAAATTGCTCGTTTAGCTTTACATAAATTAGTTACTGATGGACGTATACATCCAGCACGTATTGAAGAAATTGTAGCTAAAACACAAAAACAAATAGAAGAAGAAATTATTGAAACGGGTAAAAGAACTGTTATTGACTTAGGTATTCATGGTTTACACCCAGAATTAATTAAAATTGTAGGTAGAATGAAGTATCGTTCTTCTTACGGACAAAATTTACTACAACACTCAAGAGAAGTTTCAAACCTTTGTGGAATTATGGCTGCTGAACTTGGCTTAAATGTTAAGTTAGCTAAAAGAGCTGGATTATTACATGATATTGGTAAAGTGCCAGATACAGAAAGTGAATTACCTCACGCATTATTAGGTATGCAATGGGCTGAAAAATATGGTGAAAAAGAAGAAGTTTGCAACGCTATTGGTGCTCACCATGATGAAATAGAAATGAAATATTTAATTTCTCCTATTATTCAAGTTTGTGATGCTATTTCTGGAGCAAGACCTGGAGCAAGAAGACAAGTATTAGATTCTTATATTCAACGTTTAAAAGATCTAGAATCTGTTGCTTTTGGATTCCAAGGAGTTAAAAACGCATACGCAATTCAAGCAGGTAGAGAGTTAAGAGTAATTGTAGAAAGTGAAAAAGTAAGCGACGAAATGGCTGCTACTTTATCTTTCGACATTTCTCATAAAATTCAAACAGAAATGACTTATCCTGGTCAAGTTAAAATTACTGTAATTAGAGAAACTAGAGCAGTTAATATTGCGAAGTAAAACTAATAACTATAAATACAAAAACGCATTAATTTATTTTAATGCGTTTTTTTTTATGTAAAAATTCTACTTTAAGAAATCTAACTTCTCATAACTGAAATCCTATTTTCTAGGGTGAAAATTATTGATAACTTCGGTAAGAAATTTTCTGTCTAAATGCATGTAAATTTCTGTAGTAGTAATAGATTCGTGTCCAAGCATTAATTGTATAGACCTTAAATCGGCACCATTTTCAAGTAAATGCGTTGCAAAGGAATGCCTAAAAGTATGCGGACTTATGGTTTTGTTTAAACTAATCTTTATAGCTAAATCTTTAATGATTGTAAAAATCATAGCTCTTGTTAACTGTTTCCCTCTTCTGTTTAAAAACAAAGTATCTTCATGTCCTTTTTGAATTTGAAGATGAGATCGCACATGCTCTTTATATAAAAGAATGTATTTTTCAGTACTATCGCCTATTGGAACAAAACGTTGCTTATTACCTTTTCCGGTAACTTTAATAAAACCCTCTTCAAAAAATAAATCAGATATTTTAAGACATACCAATTCTGAAACTCGCAAACCACAACTGTAAAGCGTTTCTAACATTGCTCTATTTCGTTCGCCTTCTGGCTTAGACAAATCAATAGTAGCTATTAAAGAGTCTATTTCGGCAGTTGAGAGCGTATCTGGAAGCTTTCTTCCTGTTTTTGGTACTTCTATAAGTTCCATTGGAGTATCTACTCTATAATCTTCAAAAATTAAGTAATTGAAAAAACTCTTTAAACCCGAAATAATCCTAGATTGGCTTCTTGCATTTACTTTGGAAGACAATTCATATATAAATTGCTGAACAATTTCTTCTGAAATATTCACAGGTGTAACCTCAATATTATTTGAAACTAAAAAAGCAATGAGTTTCTCAATATCAAAAGAATAATTTTCAACAGTATTAGCCGCTAAGCCTCTTTCTAACTTTAGATAATTTTTATATTCTTTTAAATACGATTGCCAATTACTCATAATCCAAAAGTACAAATTATTCTAAACAAAAAAATCCCGCCGAGGCGAGATTTTAAAACCTATATCTTTTTAACCTTAAAATCTAATTCCTAAGCCTATTTGTAAATTAGAGTTTTTAATATTATTGTCTGAATCAGTATTACCTATTTCAACTAAACCACCAGAATATCTAATGTTTGTAAAAATTGAATCGGTAAAGTCATAATTCATTCCCAAAGCAAAACCTAAATCAGTTGATTTAATTAAATCTTTAATGTCTTCAGTTTCTGAACCTAAAGAAGAATTTTTTAATTTTAATTTTGCAGAAGTTAAAAACCCAATGTATGGACCAGCTTCTAATGAAAATTTATCAGCCGCTTTGTATTTAAACATTACTGGAACGTTGATGTAATTTAACTTCATTGTTACGTCAAAATTATAACCGCCATAAAATAAATGACTCTTAGAACCCTGAGCAGAATATAAAATTTCTGGTTGAATAGAAAATGTTTCCGTTAAAGCAATTTCAGTAAAAAAACCAACTGAATATCCAACTAACGTATTTGCATCGCCAGCATCATCGCCCAAAATGTTAGCCAAGTTTAAACTAGCCTTAGCACCAAATTTTGGCTTAGCAGTCATTTTAGCATCAACATCCTGTGCATTAACAGAAATAACGCTAAAAACAAACAGAATAATTAAAGAAAAGTACTTCATTTTTTTAATTTTTTAAAACTTTGGCAAATATAAATAAAAGATCAATAGAGCGCTTAAGAAAAAACTCATAAATCATAAAATATAAAATATAATTAGTACAAATTATTCTAAACAAAAAAATCCTGCCGAAGCAGGATTTTTAATTTTATGTGTGTACAAATTAGAATTTGTAACCAACTGCTAAACCAATGTTAGAAGTTTTTGCATCAGCATCACCAAAAGTATCAGAATCTAATACATTAGACATACCTAATGAATATCTTAAAGACACATTAATTGCTTCAGTTACATCATAACCAGCTCCTAAGTTAAAAGCTAAATCAGTAGATGAAAAACCATCTTTAACATCTACTCCATCATATTTAGCTGACATTAAAAAACCAATTTGTGGTCCTGCCTCTAAACTTAATTGCTCAGTAACAAAATACTTAGCCATAACTGGAATTAAAAGATAATTCATATCCCAATTAGCATTATCATCTTTTGCACCTAGCATAGAGTATAATAATTCTGGTTGAACTGCAAATTTGTCAGAAAGTTTAATTTCAGCAAATCCACCAACAAAAAATCCAACTTTTGAATCTGTTGTTGCATCACCAGTAAGGTTTGACATATTCAAACCAGCTTTAGCTCCAAATTTAGTTCCTCCTGTTGAAGTTGTTCCTTCTTGAGCATTAGCAAATGTAAATCCTAAAACTGCAATAGCAGTAAATAATACTTTTTTCATGTTTTGTTTAGTTTAATTTATAAACAAATATAATAAAATTTAAATTTCTTGCAAAAATATATAAAAACAAAAAAATCCCGCCGAAGCGGGATTTTTAATTTTATGTGTGTACAAATTAGAATTTGTAGTTCACTCCAAAGCTAATAGCTCTTAAGTCAGCACCTAATCCAAAAGTATTAGTTGAATCAACTCCTGAACCACCACCATTATCATTAGAAGTGTACCCTAATCCAGCCCATGTAGCTTCGATAGAGAAGTTAGAAGATACGAAATAGCTTAAACCTAATCCTAATCCTAATCCCATTTCGTTTTCTTGATAATCTGCTAATTTGTTATCCCATGTAGTGTAATCAAAACCTAATTCACCAAATAAAGAGAACTGAGAAGCTGGAGTCATGTAGTAACGTCCAAAAGCACCAACAGTTAATCCTGACATATCAGCAGTATCAAAACTACCATTTTCTGCTTTATAAGAAGTATAACCTAATTTACCTCCAATTGCAATGTTTTCTGTTACGAAGTAACCAAATTTTGGCTCAATTTCGAATCCAGATGATTTAACATCTCCTTCTTTTTCAGAACCAATAGATACAGCTCCTGACATAAACATATCTCCTTGTGCAAAACCTCCTGTTGAAGTTGTTGCTTCTTCTTGTGCGTTAGCAAATCCAAATGCGAATAATGCTGCTGCTGTAAATAATACTTTTTTCATGTTTAGTTTAATTTTAAAGTTATGGGACAAATTTATATTATTTTTTTTAACCAATTAACAAAAAAAAGCATTTTATCAACATACTTATTAACAAAATAGCTCTTATTTACTGGTGTTTAGAGAGTTACAACAACACGCTCACCCTTATTTCACTATACAAAACAACGTTTTTTAAAACCATAGTTATTAACAATTGTTAACAACTATTTGATTACTAGCATTTTCCGAAAATCGGTAAAAATTGCACTTCGTCGATTTTTATACTAAAAACAACTTAAATGCGTTTACAACTCAAAACAATACATATATATGAAAAAGGTTATTTTTACGTTTATGCTACTTGGTATAGGAATACTGGGTACAAATGCACAAACTGTTAAATTTGGTGTGAAAGCAGGTTTAAATTATGCCAACTTTACTGGATCTGATGTTCAAACAGATGCTATTACAAGTTATCATGCAGGAATAGTCTCAGAAATTAACCTTGCAAAATCTTTTTCCATTCAACCAGAGTTATTGTATTCTACACAAGGTGCATCTTATGAAAATGCAATTGACGAATATAAAAATGAGTTAGGCTACATTTCTTTACCAGTAATGTTAAAAGTGTATTTATCAGATTCCTTTTCATTAGAACTTGGTCCGCAAGCATCTTTCTTGTTAAATAAAAAGGACGAATTTAATTTAAATGATTACAATACATTCGATTTTAGCGCTAATGCTGGCATAGGTTTAAAAATAACTGACACATTATTTGCGCAAGCACGTTACTCGCTTGGATTAACCGAAATCTCTAAAAATGCCGATGCTAAAAACAGCGTTGTTCAAGTCTCACTTGGTATAATGTTTTAATTTTTCTTAAACTTTTACAAAAACCATTCTTAAACGAATGGTTTTTTTTATTTTTACACAAAAGCAATTCAAATGAAAATAATAATCATTAATGGTCCTAATTTAAACTTATTAGGCAAACGAGAACCTGAAGTATATGGTTCCACTTCGTTTGATGACTATATAAAAGTATTGACTCAAAAATACGCTAATGTTAATCTAAGTTATTACCAAAGCAATATAGAAGGTGAATTGATTACTAAAATCCAGGAAGTAGGATTTGAATATGAGGGTATAATTTTAAATGCTGGAGCATATACACATACATCAATTGGAATTGGAGATGCAATAAAAGCAATTACAACTCCAGTTATTGAAGTACATATTTCTAATACCTTTTCAAGAGAAACTTTCAGACATCAATCTTATATTTCTCCAAATGCAAAAGGAGTTATTATAGGTTTTGGATTAAAAAGCTATGATTTAGCAATAGAAGCTTTCTTATAATACAACCATTTTAATCTAAACCTCGTCTTTAAAACAAACAACAGCATTATAATATGAAATATTTTTACACTTTGTTATTTAGTATCGTTTCTATTACTCTTTTTGGTCAAATAAAAGGAACCGTTACCGATATAGAAGGAAATCCATTGCCATTTGTAAATATATATGTAGAGAATACATATACAGGTACTACTACAAATGAATTGGGTAAATATGAATTAAGCTACACTACGAGTAATAAAGTTAATGTATTGTTCCAATATCTTGGGTATAAAACCCAAAAACAACATCTCGAAATTAATTCATTTCCATACATATTAGATGTTCAGCTAGTAGAAGAAAATTTTTCATTAAATGAAGTTGTAGTTACTAATGGAATAAACCCAGCTGACGAAGTAATTAAAAAAGCTATTAAAAATAAAAAAACAAACAGTGCTAAAACGGATAAGTTTGAAGCTGACTTTTACTCTAGAGGAATATTCAAAGCAAAAGATATTCCCAAAAAATTTATGGGTGTAGAAATTGGAGATCTTGAAGGAAGTTTAGATTCTACCAGAAGTGGTGTTATCTATTTATCGGAAACCGTTTCTAAAATAAAATTTGAAAAACCCGATAACTTAAAAGAAGAAATCATAGCTTCAAAAGTTGCGGGAGATGATAATGGATTTAGTTACAACACTGCTTTAAATACTAATTATGATTTTTACGATAACTATGTAGATTTTGGCATTAAAATGATTTCGCCTATTGCGGATAATGCGTTTAATTATTACAAATACAAACTAGACGGAACTTTTTATGACGACAAAAATCAGTTGATTAATAAAATTGCTGTTTCGGTAAAAAGAGATAAAGAACCTGTTTTTGAAGGATACATATACATAGTAGAAGATACTTGGGCTATTTACGGAGTAGATTTAGACCTTAAAGGTTATAGAATGCAACAGCCTATTTTAGAAACAATGAAGTTGATTCAAAATTTTAGTTTCAATAAAAACAATAATTTATGGGTTAAAAACATACAATCGTTAGATTTTGATGCTGGAATTTTTGGAATGAAGTTTACCGGTAAATTTACTTATGTTTTTAGTAATTATAAATTCAAAGATGCTTTTGAGAAGAAAACATTTGGTAACGAAATTGTTTCTTTTGCTGAGAATGCTAATAAAAAAGAAGATGCATATTGGGCCAACTTTAGACCAGTTCCTTTAACTGAAGAAGAGACTAGTAGTTATTTTAAAAAAGATAGTATTCAAATAGTTAGAAAATCGCAAACCTATTTAGATTCTATAGATGCAAAAGGAAATAAATTTAAACTTCCGAAAATAATTACAGGCTACACCTATAAAAATACATTTAAAAATTGGAGGTTTAATTATCAAGGTCTTTTAAATTTTTCATCATTAAGTTTCAATACTGTTCAAGGTTGGAATTTAGACAGTGGCTTTTCATTTAGAAAATGGAACGAAGAAACTGGTAAGTTTACAAGTATATCATCAACATTTAATTATGGTTTTGCAGAAGATAGACTGAGAGTTAAAGCTCGTTTTTATCATCGATTTAATAATAAAAACTATGCAAACATTTCTCTTACTGGCGGAAGCGGCATTGAGCAAATTAACAACAACGAACCTATTTCTTCATTAATAAATTCTTTGAGTACGTTGATGTTTAAAAACAATTTCATGAAATTGTATAATAAAGAATTTGTGAAGGCAAATTTTGGCATGGAAGTTACCAATGGTATTTTCATGAACAGTAGTTTAGAATATGAAAAGCGTCATGCTTTACTTAACAATACCGATTATACATTTATAAAGTCCGATGATGTTTACAGTTCAAATAATCCGTTAGACCCTACAAATGAGTTTAGCATTCCCTTTGCACCTCATCACATTATGAAGTTTAATGTTGGGACTCGAATTTTATTCGATCAAAAATACATTTCTCGCCCAGATGGAAAATTAAACGTACCAAATGAAAATTACCCTGTTTTGAGTTTTAATTACGAGAAAGCGTTTTCGGCAACAAATTCAAATTATACTTATGATTTTGTTTCAGGAAGAGTAGACTATGATAAATCTATAGGGAATAAAGGTAAATTTGCCTTACGAGTAAACGCAGGTAAATTCTTTAACGCTGATAATATTTCATTTATAGATTATAAACATTTTAATGGAAATCAAACTCACGTTAACTTTAGAGGTAATTACTTAAATGCTTTTAATTTACTTCCCTATTATTCAAATTCAACTAACGATTCTTACATAGAAACACATGTAGAACATAATTTTAAAGGATATATTATGAATAAAATTCCTTTATTGAATAAACTACAATGGAACTTAATAGGAAGTTTCAATCAAATAAATGTTCCAAACACAAAACCGTATCAAGAATTCAGTGTTGGTTTTGACAATATTGGTTTTGGAAAATTTAGATTTTTAAGAATCGATTATGTAAGAGCTTATCAAAACGGATACTTAGGAGATGGCGTAATGTTTGGTATTCAATTTTAAACGTTAAATTATTATTTTTTTGTATTTTAGTTCCTAACTATTCGAAAAACAAACATTATGTCGACTACAAAACCAAGTACATTTTTTTGGATTATAAGTGTTATTGCACTTATATGGAATCTTATGGGAGTAAACCAATACATTCAACAAGCTTATATGACCGATAGCTTTAAAGCCATGTATACCGAAGAGCAATTAGCAATGATAACTTCATCTCCGTCATGGGTAATTGCCGTTTTTGCAATTGCAGTATTTGGAGGTTTTTTGGGAGCATTGGCTTTACTTTTAAGAAAAAAAGTAGCAACTATTTTATTTACAATCTCTTTAATTGGAATTATTGCACAAATGTACCACAACCTTTTTGTTATTGATTCCGTAGCAATTTACGGACCAGGAGCAGCAATAATGCCCGCAATGATATTGGCATTTGCACTATTCTTACTGTGGTATTCTAAATTTGCTGATAAAAAAAATTGGCTATCGTAGTTTAAACAAATTTAAACAGACCCATTAAAAACTTAATGGGTTTTATTTTATAAAAACATCATAACCAAATCGCAGTAAAGTAACGGCTACAATTACCAAAAAGAAAACACGTATAAATCCGTTTCCTTTTGAAATAGCAAGTCTTGCGCCTATAAAAGCACCTGTTGCATTACAAACTGCCATAGGAATTGCAATTGCCCAAACAATTTTTCCTTTTATAACAAATAAAGTAATGGAACCAATATTGGTTGCCAAATTAACCAATTTAGCATTTGTAGAAGCTTGTAAAAAATCAAAACCTAAGATACCTACAAAAGCCATGATTAATAAACTTCCGGTTCCAGGACCAATAAAACCATCGTAAAAACCTATTAAAATGCAAATAATAACGGCATAAGTATATTTTCGTTTAGTTGATAAAGAACTAATTTCAAATTGTCCAAAATCTTTTTTTACGTAAGTATAAACAAGAAGTAAAACCAATATAACAAATAGAACAGGCTTCATAAAATCGTTTTGCATTACATTTAATAAACTAGAGCCTATAAACGCAAATACAAATGAAACCAAAGCCATTACCCCAAATAGTTTCCAGTCGACCTTTACTTTTTTAAGGTATTGAATAGATGCAATACTTGTTCCACTAAAACCAGGAATTTTAAGTGTTCCAATAATCGAAGCTACACTTAAATTAGGCAATGCAATTAATGCCACTGGAGTTTGTATTAACCCTCCACCGCCAACTATAGCATCCACAAAGCCAGCTACAAAAGAAGCAACGCAAAGTAAAACTAAAATATACGTTTCTATTTCCATTTAATCATAGTTTCTATTATTTTGAGAAAACAAAAAATATCATTATGAGATGCTTCCTTCGTCAGTAGGACAAAACTAAGCAATAAAAAAAGCTAAATCCATTACTGAATTTAGCTTTATATATAAAAATTATATTTGATTAAACACGAACAATACTTGCCCCTAAAGCAGTTAAACGCTCTCCTATTCTTTCGTATCCTCTATCAATTTGTTCAATATTTTGAATAGTACTTGTTCCTTTAGCAGAAAGTGCAGCAATTAGCAATGAAATACCAGCTCTAATATCTGGTGAAGACATTGTTGTTGCTTTTAATTGCGATTGGAAATTATGACCAATAACAATTGCTCTATGTGGATCACAAAGAATAATTTTTGCTCCCATATCAATTAACTTATCTACGAAGAACAAACGGCTTTCAAACATTTTTTGGTGAATTAAAACTTCACCTTGTGCTTGTGTAGCAACAACTAAGACAATACTCAATAAATCAGGTGTAAAACCTGGCCATGGAGCATCTGAAACAGTTAAAATAGAACCGTCAATATCTGTTTTTATTTGGTATCCATCAGTATGAGCAGGGATAAAAATATCATCTCCTCTTTTTTCTAAAGTAATACCTAGTTTTCTAAATACATTAGGTATTTGTCCTAAGTTATTCCAGCTTACATTTTTAATTGTAATTTCACTTCTTGTCATAGCCGCAAGACCAATCCAAGAGCCTATTTCAATCATATCAGGTAAAATTCTGTGTTCGCAACCACCTAACTCTTCAACACCTTCAATAATTAATTTATTAGATCCTACTCCCGATATTTTTGCTCCCATAGAGTTTAACATACCACAAAGTTGTTGTAAATAAGGCTCACAAGCTGCATTATAGATAGTAGTTAAACCTTCTGCTAAAACTGCTGCCATAACGATATTAGCTGTTCCTGTAACAGAAGCTTCATCTAATAACATATAAGCTCCTTTAAGCCTTCCTGTGTTTTCTACACCGTAAAAATGGTCTTCTCTATTGTATCTAAATTTTGCACCTAAATTGATGAACCCCTCAAAATGAGTATCTAATCTTCTACGTCCAATTTTATCTCCTCCTGGTTTTGGAATATACCCTTTACCAAAACGAGCTAATAAAGGTCCAACTATCATGATAGAACCTCTTAAAGAACCACCTTCTTTTTTAAATGCTTCTGTTTCAAGATAATTTATATTAACATCATCAGCTTGAAAAGTATAAGAGCCTTGCCCATTTTTTTGAATCTTAACCCCTAAATTACCTAATAAAGTAATCAGTTTATTTACATCAATAATGTCTGGAATATTATTTATTGTAACTTTTTCTGAAGTTAACAAAACGGTACACAAAACCTGTAAAGCTTCATTTTTAGCACCTTGAGGTGTAATTTCCCCTTTTAATTGTTTTCCTCCTTCTATTTGAAATGTTCCCATGAACTAGTATTATTTACGTTTAATATTTTTTGGATTTACCACTTTCTTTTTATGGATAGTTTTAGTTGAAGATCCATAATTTGACTTGTTTGACATTTTTTTATTCACTTTCATCAAATTATGCGTTTGTGAAAGTTCTTCATTAGACTTCGCTAAATTTATCTTACCGCCTGAAAGCTCTAATAAGTGTTTAAAAATAGCCTCATCTTCAACAGTATCTTTGTTCCAACTTAAATAGCTTTTTTTCATATGATTAGCGATAACTAATACTAATGCATTTTTAAGTTCTCCTTCTTCCCATTTATTAGCGACATCAATCATGTACTTGATATTGTTTCCATAATAACGGTACTTCGGAAAGTTTTGAGGATAAGCCAATTTATCTGGTCTTTTGGTCAACAATTCTCTTGAAGGAATAGGATATGGAGAATCAACATCTAAATTAAAATCGGCCATAATAAATAACTGATCCCATAATTTATGTTGAAAGTCAGCAACATCTCTAAGGTGAGGATTTAATGTGCCCATTACCGAAATAATGTAATTAGCTGCTTTATTCCTTCTATCTCTATCTTCAATAACAACCATTTGGTCAACTAATTTTTGCAAATGTCTTCCATACTCTGGTATTATTAAATCAGATCTTAAAGAATTATATTCTAAATTACTAACTGCCTGTTCTGCTTTAAAATTCATATTTTTATAATGAAATTATTCCTTCAATTGTAGATAATTCTTGATATTTCTCGATAACATGTTCAGGGTTTTTCATTTGAACACTAATAGAAATACTTGCGTATTTTCCTGTTTTAGATTTTTTACTTTTTATTACCGCTCCCATGTTGTTAAAAGCTTCTTCAATTGTTTCTACTTTTTGTTTATCTGAAGGTACGATAAATTTGTATAAATATTCTGAAGGCCAAATAGAAGTATTCGTTAACTCGTCTTTTAACCTTACATAAAACTCTTCTGTTTTCTTATCCATCTTCCTGTCTTTAAAGTAGCAAATATACTTTTTTATGTTAATAAATACTATTTTGAAAATGCTTAATATAGATAAAATACGGCTCATTTTTAAAAAAAACTTACTTTTGCGTTTTATATTTAGTTTAGAATGAAAAATGAAATTATAGTTTTAATAGGCGGGCCAAGTTCTGGAAAATCAACTTTAATAAATGAGTTGACAAAAAACGGACATACTTGTTTCCCTGAAATATCAAGAGAAATCATAAAAAAGGCACAAGAAGATGGCATAGACCAATTGTTTCTTGAGAACCCAATGCTTTTTAGTGAATTACTTTTAGAAGGAAGAAAAAAACAATATATTGATGCTCAAAATCATCCATCAAATATCATTTTTATTGATAGAGGTTTGCCAGATGTAGTTGCTTACATGGACTTTATTGGCGATTCTTATCCTGCGGTTTTTACAGAAACATGTGCTAATCATAAATACACAAATGTTTTTATGCTTCCGCCATGGAAAGAAATTTACACTAGTGACGAAGAGCGATATGAATCATTTGAACAAGCCCTAGAAATTCACAATCATTTGGTGAAAACTTATGAGAATTTCGGCTATCAAATTACAGAAGTTCCAAAAGACACTGTTGAAAAAAGAGCCGCTTATATTCTTGAACGAATTTAATTACCGCTACGTTAATGTCAAATGAAGCCTTATTAATACTCCAAAAACATTGGAAACACGAAAAGTTTAGACAACCTCAAGAACAGATTATTCAAAATGTTTTAGAAGGTAAAGATACGCTTGCACTTTTACCAACCGGAGGTGGAAAATCAATTTGTTTTCAAGTTCCCGGAATGATGCTTAATGGTATTTGTTTGGTAATTTCACCTCTAATTGCATTAATCAAAGATCAAGTTGAAAATTTAGAAAAAAAGAACATTAAATCCATTGCATTATTAGGCGGAATTTCACAGAGCGAAACAAGTGACTTACTTGACAATTGCGAATTTGGAAACTATAAATTCTTGTATTTATCTCCTGAAAGAATTCAGCAAGATTGGATCTTAGAAAGAATAAAAAGGTTGCCAATAAATTTAATAGCTATTGACGAAGCACATTGTGTAAGTCAATGGGGACATGATTTTAGACCAGCTTATCTTAAGATAAATGTCTTAAAAGAGCATTTTAGTAAAACACCATTTATAGCGCTAACAGCTTCTGCTACCTCAAGAGTTCAAAAAGATATTATTGAGAATTTAAAACTAGATAACACTACTATTTTTACAAGTTCTTTTAAAAGAGATAACCTTGCTTATCATGTCGTTTTAACAGAAGACAAACTTCATAAAATTGAACAAATACTAAACAAGAATAAACAATCTTCTATTATTTATGTTCGAAATAGAAGATCTTGTATTGAAACATCAGAAAACTTAAACAAACTTGGTTATTCAAGTACGTTTTATCATGGAGGATTGTCTGTAAAAGATAAAAACTCAAACATGAAAAAATGGATGAATAATGAATGCCAAATTATGGTTGCTACCAATGCTTTTGGAATGGGGATTGACAAACCCGATGTCAAAACCGTTATTCACATTCAATTACCTGAGAATATTGAAAATTATTACCAAGAAGCAGGAAGAGCAGGAAGAAATGAAGAAAAGGCATTTGCAATATTGATTACAAGTCCTGGCGATATTGAAACTGCAAAAAATCAATTCATAGAGGTTTTACCAAATAAGAATTATTTAAAAGACGTTTACCATAAATTAAATAGTTATTTTCAAATAGCCTATGGAGAAGGTTTTAATTCAAAATTTTCATTTAATTTGAATCAGTTTTGCAATCAATACAAGTTACCAGTAATGAAAACTTATAATTCTTTACAGTTTTTAGATCGACAAAGCATTATTACACTTAATTCCGAATTTACAGAAAAAACAAGCATTCAATTTATACTAGAAAGTAAAGAAGTAATTAGATACATGAGCCTTCACAGAAATGAAGAAGAAATAATTACTAATATACTTCGAACATACACTGGTATTTTTGATATTGAAACAACTATTAATACTGTTTTAATTGCCAAAAAATCAAGTGTTACTGAAAAAGAAGTGCTAAAAACTTTAGAAAACTTAGAGCAAAATGGCTGTATTATTATTTCTAAATTAAATAATGACAGTAGTATTACATTTAATGAAATAAGAGAAGACGATTTAACTATTAATAGAGTTTCTAAATATCTAGAAAATCAAAATAACCTAAAAATAAATCAATTTAAGGAAGTTATTCACTATATTAATAATGAGCAATGCAAAACCAATTTCATCTTAAATTATTTTGATGAAAAGACTAATGAAAATTGTGCAATGTGCTCTTATTGTATGTCTTTAAAAAAAAGTGACATAAATTTAATTCAGCAACAAATTATAGAGCTCATTCAAAAAACTCCTATTTCTTCTCGTGAAATTGAAAACCAATTATCATTTTCAACAAAGGAAATCTTAAATGCCATTCAGGTTTTATTAGAATCAGAAAAAATTAAAATCAACAAAATAAATCAATACACGCTTATATAATGGAAAAGTTAAAAATTGTATTCATGGGAACTCCAGAGTTTGCAGTAGGAATTTTAAATACTATTTGTCAAAATAAATTTGAAGTTGTTGGTGTAATAACCGCTGCCGACAAACCTGCTGGGAGAGGACAAAAAGTAAGTACAAGCGCTGTGAAAGATTATGCTGTAGCAAACAACCTTAGGCTTCTACAACCTGTAAACCTTAAAGATGAAGCTTTCATTGAAGAACTTCAATCGCTTAATGCAAATTTATTTGTAGTTGTGGCATTTAGAATGCTACCTGAAATAGTTTGGAAAATGCCAAAACTAGGGACATTTAACCTTCATGCATCATTACTTCCTCAATACAGAGGAGCAGCACCAATTAACTGGGCAATTATAAATGGAGAAGAAAAAACAGGAGTAACTACATTTTTCATTGATGACAAAATTGATACTGGCGCAATGATTCTTCAAGCAGAAACCCCAATTTCTCAAAATGAAACTGCAGGTGAACTACATGATAGACTTATGGAACTAGGATGCGTTACTGTTTTAGAAAGTTTAAACATAATTGAAAACGGAAATGCTAAACCTAAGCAACAAGATGATAGCTTAATTACAAAAACAGCATATAAATTAAATAAAGACAATTGTAAAATTGACTGGGATAAGCCTGGCAAAGAAATTCACAACCACATTAGAGGCTTATCGCCTTATCCGGCTTCATGGACTATTTTAAAAGACGATGATAACGAATGGAACATCAAAATATATGAATCATCCTTCTCAGAAGAAGAGCATGAACATAAAATAGGAACTGTTATAACCACTAAAAAAGAGCTAACAATTGCTGTTAAAAATGGAATGCTTTCAATAAAAGTATTGCAACTTCCTGGAAAGAAAAAAATGAAAACTCATGAATTATTAAACGGTGTTCAATTGTCTCAAAATGCAATAGTAATCTAACCCTTGAAAACACTAGTACTCACGGAAAATATTAAAAAACAATAAATGTTATTAACATTTACCCTGTTTTATTAACATTTCAACCTAAAAACACACTAAACACTTGCGTAATTCAGTTATACTACTAAATTTGTAAAGAATTAAATAAGTTTAACCAAATATAAATAACTTTATTATGAACAAATCAGAATTAATCGATGCAATGGCAGCTTCTGCTGGAATTACAAAAGCAGCTGCTAAATTAGCTTTAGAGTCTTTTTTAGAGAACGTAGGTGGAACACTTAAACAAGGTGGAAGAGTATCATTAGTAGGTTTTGGATCTTGGTCAGTTTCTAACAGAGCTGCAAGAGATGGTAGAAACCCACAAACTGGTAAAACTATCAAAATCGCTGCTAAAAATGTAGTAAAATTTAAAGCTGGTGCTGATTTAGACGGAGCTGTAAATAACAAATAATTAACTATTATTTTTATAGAAAAAAGTCCTGCAAAATGCAGGACTTTTTTATTTGAACCTTTTTTTCTTGATTTTGTAAACAATTTTCGATAATTTTAATAAAAAATACTGCGACTATGATTTCAGTTTTACCAAAAAAAGGACATTTACTTATAGCTGAACCTACAAATATTGGTGATAATTCATTTAATCGCTCAGTAATTTTATTGACTGAACACAACAAAGATGGCTCTGTAGGTTTCATTTTGAACAAGCCTTTAAGATTTAAGGTCAGCGATTTAATTCCTGAGATTAAAATTCCTTTTAAAATATACAATGGAGGCCCTGTTGAACAAGATAACGTATATTTTATTCATAATGTACCTGAACTAATCTCTGGAAGCATAGAAATTGCTGATGGAATTTTTTGGGGGGGAGATTTTGAAACTGCAAAAAACTTAATTAATCAAGAAAAAATTTCTAAAAAGAACATTAGGTTCTTTTTAGGATATAGTGGCTGGGATAAAAGACAATTAGACCGAGAACTTAAAGAAAATTCATGGATAATTATACAGAATGATCTTAAAAGTAAGGTAATTGCAAAATCAACTCAAGATTTTTGGAAAGAAAAAATAAAAGAACAAGGCGGTGATTATATCTTATATTCAAATGCTCCTGAAGACCCAAACCTTAATTAAGCCTTATTTTAGCATTTAACCTTGTTATTAACTTAGCGGCTGTTAATGATGTAAACTCTTTTTTACGGTACTTAGAAATCGATTGAACACCCATAATAACATTCGTTATAAACAATTCGTCAGCTTTTTGTAAATCAAAAGGAGAAATTGACTTTTCAACAAGCTTTACATCTTCCATTTTTGAAGCAATTTCAATAATTTGCTTTCTCATAATACCATTCAAACAACCATCAGATAATGGTGGCGTTATCAATTCACCATTTAAAAGCATGAAAATATTACCTTGTAAAGCTTCAATAACATTTTTATCGTCATTTAAAAGCAAACAATTATCGTATCCGTTCTCATTAGCAAAAATACTCCCTGTTATTTGAACCATTTTATTATTGGACTTCAAAGTAGACATCAATTGTTTAGTTACATAAGAATCCTTAAACAATTCCACTTCATAAGCAGAATTATTGGTTGAATACATTGCATTTTCTAATTTTGAAATAGTAATGACAAACTCCGTTTCATTTGTTTTTGGCAAATAAAAACCATCTCCCGATCTAAATACCGAAAACCTTACTCTACAGTCATTATCAATATTAGTTGATGAATTCAGAAGATTTAACACTTGATTTTCAAAATATTCCATTGTAAAATCCATAGGAATTTCCATTCTACAAATACGCATAGAAGCCATTAATCTAAAATAATGATCTTCTAAAAATAACACTTTGTTATTGACCACTTTCATAGTCTCAAAAACACTGTCTCCAAACAAGAAACCCCTATTGTTTTCAATCAATAAATTACTTGAATCTTGTATTGTACCGTTAAAATTTACCATAAAAAAAGTCCCGCTTTTAATGCGGGACAAATATAAGTTATTAATTGGTTTTATTAAACTGAACCTAATACTTGTTTTAAGTCAGATATTTGATTTTCCCATAATAATTTAGATTCTTCAACTTCATCTTCTTCAGCAAAATCAATTATAACAATAGAAACATCTTTAGTGATTTCATCTTCTTCAATTTTAATCTCAAAAAAATACTCACTATCACTTCCATCTTCATCAAGCCATCTGAATTTAATTCTCTCACCTGTACGCTTAGAAATCAACTTAGCCTTTTCTTCAGAATCATTCCAAATAAATGTAAAAAACTCTCCACGAGAATTTACGTTATCTGCAAACCACTCTGATAAACCAGACGGAGTTGATATGTAATTATAAAGCATTGAGGTTGAGGCGTGTATTGGGAATTCTAATTCGTATCTTATTTTATCACTCATTGTATATTCATTTATTTTGGAAATATAGAAATTAAATTGAAAATACAAAAACAAAAAAGACTATTTTTTTTTAAAAAGAATGTTTGTTTAAAATAGAAATAGTTTTATATTTGCACCCGCATTGAGAGAGATACTTAGTGCAACATAATGGCGAGATAGCTCAGTTGGTTAGAGCGCAGGATTCATAACCCTGAGGTCCCGAGTTCAAATCTCGGTTTCGCTACAAGGCAAATCTTTTGCAAATCAACGGTTTAGTGTACTCTAAACCGTTTTTTTATGTCTAAATATTTTTTAGTTTTACAAACAGTACACGATTTAGGTAATAATTCATTCAAAAAAAGAATGATCAAAAGTAAATTTTCTGTGACTAAAATCTTAACAGAGAATGATTAAAAATGATTTAAAAAAAATATGGGTTTGTGGTTTTAGCTCTAAGTAACTTCTTTTAACTTCAAAACGTGAATATTGTTAACTTGCCGCAAAAAAAAGAGTTAAGAATTTCGAGAGATACTTATATGGAAAAATATTAAAAATGAAAACTAAGTTAAGGATAGCATCAATATTAGAAGCAAATAGTCTAGACTTTCCAATTACTGGTTTTCAAACTTTTGATTTATCAGCATTAAACCTTGCAACTGATCTCGATTTTCAACTACCAACTAATGTAAGATTGGGCCATTTGGCTGAAAAAGTTGTTTCTGAATTAATTAAATCATCTACCAACTTTAAAGTGTTATATGAAAATGTTCAGATAATTGAAGACAAAAAAACTATAGGCGAAATTGATTTTATTATTGAAAATAAAATCACAAAGCAAATAACCCATATCGAGTTAGCCTACAAGTTTTATTTATTTGACCCAAACATTTCTTCGGAACCTTTAAATAATTGGATTGGACCAAATAGGAATGATTCTTTAAAAGAGAAATTAGAAAAATTAAAAACAAAACAATTTCCTTTACTATACCATAACTGTGCTAAACCACAATTTGATACTATAGAAATTGACGGAGTTTCTCAAGCGTTATGTTTATTAGTTTCATTGTTTATTCCTTATGAACACAAAGCAAGTTTTAATCCTATCTATGAAAAAGCCATAAAAGGCTACTATTTAAATATTGAAACATTTATTAGCCATGATAATCCAGGGAAAACCTACTATATACCTTCAAAAAAGGAATGGGGAATGGAACCATCCGAAAATAAAATTTGGACAGACTTTAATGGAATAGAAAAACACATTAGCACAAGTATCAAAGAAAAACAAGCCATATTATGTTGGCAAAAATATAAAAATTCATATTTTTCTTTTTTTATTGTTTGGTGGTAGATTTAGGGAAAGATTTGATTACAGAAAAAAACAGATGTAGTCACTACAAGTCTTCTTCTTCAACATCTGAGTTATTGAATTTATTCACTACTAGTGGAACAGCGAACTGTAAAAGGTCTCCGATTAGTTTTTTTCTAGGATTTTTAGACTTTCCTATGATAATTTTTTTAGAAAAGTAACCAACTACAAAACTGGTTATAGTGCTTATAATTGCTTTTTTATTTAAAGTGGTATTATGGTAAACCTCAAAAAAACTTTGTTTTAATAGATTAGAAGGTCTTGCACTATCTATAAGACATGCATATTGCTCTTGTAATGCTACTAATTCTAGTTTTCTTTTTCCTTCTAGTATTGCTATTTTTTCATAAAGCAATACTGATTGGTTTTTTTTACTCATATCCATTCGTATTAATATCGGTGTCATTTTCACTTGTTTTTGACTCCAATAGCTTCTTAATTACTAAATTATTTACGGGCGTTTTGATAAAGTAATCTTTGTTTAAATAAACAATGATTCCAACGATGAGATAAAATCCAGAAATCACAAAAAAGCCCATTGCCATGTTGTTAAAAACATCGCCTAACCAAAGGGCAATTCCTATGTTTATAAACATAGTAAATATTGCAGCAATTATTATCATTATCAATGATACTGCAAGTGAAGATATAATATCCGTAGTTTTATCAATGGTTTTTAATTTGACTAATTCTAAAGTTGTTTTAGAATACTGTTCTGCCTTTTGATAAAGTTTATCAATGTTTGTTGCAATATTTTCCATTATGTCAGAGGTAGTAAAATTAATTTAAATGATTCTATTTACTTTTCTCAAGCTTTTCTTTAGAATTCAAAGAACTTGTCTCTGTGTTTGAAGTTAAACTTTTATATTTATCTTCAATGCTTGACACTAATTCATTTAAACTATCTTGAACATTCTCTTTTAGCTCATCTGTTTTTTTTGAGATTTTTTTTCTTGTGTTTACTCCTTTATCAGGCGCAAACAAAATTCCCAATACGGCTCCTGCCGCTAGTCCTCCTAAGACTCCTAAAATTACATTTTTTGATTTCATAATACTATTGTTTTAAATTAATATTGGTTAATAAAATGGGGAAAACTTGTTTTTATTCCCTTCTCTGAAGTTACAAAAAAAATACCATAAATCATAGTTTTTAATGAGTAAACATAAATAGGGATCTAAACGAGATGTAAAACTAATTCTGATTATTTTTTTTAAATGATTTATTATTCTTATCTTCATAAGAAATAAATGTTATGACATTTGCTAACACTGATAAAGAAATAACGCTGATTTATAATTCCGAAGAACACATTGGTCGGCAGATTTTAGCTTATGCTCAAATCGAAAACATACCTATTCACGACATAGATTTAGCACATATGAAATTAACCACTACGCATTGGGCTGAATTAGCGTTTAGAATGGGGATTAATATACGCGATTTAGTGAATACTGAGGGAGCTAACTTTTTGCAAAAATTTGGACGTATGGATCAACTATCAGACGATGATTGGTTAAAATTATTAGTACATAATCCTAGCATATTAAAAGCACCTATTGTTATGAAGGGTCAAAAAATAATCATGATGAGTAACCCACAAGAAATGCTTTATTTTGTTAAGTAAAGCATATAAAAAAAGCTGTAAACACAAGTAATTAAAGCTTGTGTTTTTTTATTGCATTTATGCTAACCAATCTAAAATTTAATAAAAAAATTGCGAAAATGTGGTTTACCACAAACAACCGAATTAAATAAAATGTAATTTTGCAGATTAATACTACAAAAAACATTTATTATTATGGTGAAAAAAATCACAAGTTTAGGTTTAGCAATTAGCTTTCTTTTATTATCAAGTTGCGCAAGTATTGTCAGTAAGAGCAACTACCCTATCTCTATCAACAGCTCTCCTTCAGAAGCAAAAATCTTAATTACTAACAAAAAAGGAGTAGAAGTTTATTCTGGAAATACACCAGCAACTTTAGAATTAAAATCAGGATCTGGCTTTTTTGGTAAAGCTCAGTATCAAGTAAAATTCACTAAAGATGGTTATGAATCGAAAACTGTTCCTGTATATTTTAAATTAGATGGTTGGTATTTTGGAAACATACTTCTTGGTGGACTTATAGGAATGCTAATTATTGACCCTGCAACTGGAGCAATGTATAAATTAGATACTGAATTTTTAAACGAAACATTAAGCAGGTCAACTGTAAATATTGAAAAAGACGGATTTAAAGTGTATTCAATTAATGAAATTCCAACTGAATGGAACAAACATTTAGTTACAATTGAATAATTGATTATAATTTATAATTTAGGCAATACTAGAATCACTAACTTTGATGCATTACCAATAAATGTATTGTATAAATAAAATTCTTCCAAATTGGAGTTTTGAAGAATAAAAACAATTTGTCAAATTTGATATTCCTTAATTGTCATTTATTTTAATATAGTTGAATGGTTGTTAAAAACCTCTTTTTACTAATTTTATACGGGAAGTATCATTTTTTTACTGTTTTACTTATTTTAAGCAATTATATAACATAAAAAGGAACGCAATATCGCGTTCCTTTTTAATACTAACTTTAAAGTATTACCTATATTATTTATTCTTTTTCTTTTTAACAATAGGCTTGGCTTTTAAAACAAGTTCCTTTTTGTTATTTATGTAACTAGCTAACATCTTTTCAATCAATTCGTCTTTCGTTAAATGATGAAAAATAGTCTTTATTTTCTCTTTTAAAACTAGAGAAACTTCATTATTTGGTTTCGTTTTAAAAATTTGCTTCGCCCATAAAAGCGAATTATTATCTTCAATACTTACTGTATCTGGTTTTTTAAATTCGGTAAATTTTATACCCAATTCATTCTCAAACTCTACTAATTCGAACTTTTCTTCTTTTTGTAAAACTGTCAATGAAAGCCCGTTTGCTCCTGCTCTAGCAGTTCTTCCACTTCTATGCACATACGCTTCATAAACATCTGGCAAATGGTAATTAACCACATACGAAATCTCTTTCACATCAATTCCTCTTGCAGCTAAATCTGTAGCTACTAAAATATTAATATGTCCTTCACGAAACTGCTCCATTATACGATCACGAATAGGTTGTGTTAAACTTCCATGCAAAGCTCCTGAAGAGAAACGATTTATAGCCAAATTCTTAGCTAGTTTATTAACGGCTGCTTTTGTTTTACAAAAAATAATTCCGCGTTCCCCTTCTTTTGATGTTAGAAAATGCATTAAAACATCTAATTTCTCAATTGGGTCTACCACTACATATTGATGGTCGATACTATTATTACCAACAACCTCCATACTAGCACTTACTTGTGTAACGTGCTTAGACATGTAGTTTTGGATTAGTTGCTTAATCGTTCCAGGCATTGTTGCAGAAAACAATAAAGTCCTTCTGCTTTTTGGCAATTCTGTTATAATTTCTTCTAAACTCTCTTTAAGAGCTGTAACCATTTCATCTGCTTCATCTAATACTAAATACTTTGCCTCTTTAATATTAATTGCATTTCGCTTAATTAAATCAATTAAACGACCTGGAGTAGCAATTACAATGTGCGTAGGTTTTGACAAACGCTCCATTTGTGGTTTAATAGGAATTCCTCCACAACTTGCTGCAATAGAAACTTCAGGCAAATATTTAGCAAATGCTTCCATATTACTAAAAATTTGATGTCCTAATTCCCTTGTTGGAACTAAGATTACAGCTTGTATATTTTTGTTTTCAGTATCAATTAATTGTAATAAAGGCAATCCAAAAGCTGCAGTTTTTCCGGTTCCGGTTTTTGCTAAACCCACAAAATCATCCGTTTTAGTTAATAAAACAGGTATTGCTTTTTCTTGAATCTCTGTTGGAACAGAGATTTCTAAATCTGTTAAGCTTTTTAGTATTGGTGCAGCAATTCCTAATTTGGAAAATTGATTTGACATCTTTTTATGGATTTATTATTTTTGATAGTGAATAATAAGTTAAATGGAACAATTCCTTTAATCTTTTACAATTCTCAAATTTTTACAAAAATAGCTTAAATTAATAATATTTCCTATTTTTAAAGAAGTACACCTCCTTTATACACAAGGCTTAACAAGTTATAAAACATAGCAATAGCTTTTATTAATACTTTTATTAGTCTTTATTTTTAAAAGTCAAGTTTAAAAAAACATTAATCTAAAATTACAAAATATTCACTCATAATTCCTTAACTTTATAAGATTATCATTACCAAATCTTTTTACAATAACATTAGTCTCTTATTTTATTTATGATGCAAGTCTTTAAAACAAACCTTAAAATAAAAAACTTCTTTGTAGAAATTGGGGAGCTTACTTATTTTTCTAATAGGTTTTTTAAAGAACTTTTTAGTAAACCATTTGAATTTAAAGAGTTGTTAAGACAATGTTATAATATGGGTAACAAATCTTTAGTACTAGTTATTATAACAGGCTTCATCATTGGATTAGTGCTTACCTTACAAACACGACCTACATTAGAGCAATTTGGAGCAGAGTCGTGGATGCCTTCAATGGTAAGCATTTCTATCATTAGAGAAATTGGCCCTATTATTACAGCCCTAATTTGTGCAGGTAGAATTGGTTCTGGAATTGGTGCTGAACTAGGTTCTATGAGAGTTACAGAACAAATTGATGCAATGGAAGTTTCAGGTACAAATCCTTTTAAGTATTTAGTTGTTACTAGAATTTTAGCTACGACACTTATGCTTCCGGTTTTGGTCTTTTTTGGAGATGCATTTGCATTGTATGGCTCTTATCTTATTGAAAATTTAAAAGGAGATGTTTCTTTTTTACTTTATTTCAATAAAGTTTTTAATGCACTAGAATTTAGTGATTTAATTCCTGCTACCATTAAAACCTTTTTTTTTGGTTATGCAATTGGACTAATTGGTTGTTTTAAAGGTTATTATTGTGAAAAAGGAACAGTAGGAGTTGGCGTAGCAGCAAATTCAGCAGTTGTTTTTACATCAATGTTATTATTTATTATTGATTTTATTGCAGTTTTTGTAACTGATATTTTTCTCTAAAAACATAAAAAATGCAAGAAAAAAAGGTAAACATAAATGAAAACAAAACAGTAGAAAGTAACCCCGTTTTAGTTATTAAGAATTTGAACAAACGATTTGGTGAAAACCAAGTGTTAAATGGTTTTAATTTGGAATTATATGAAGGGGAAAACTTGGTTATCATGGGGAAATCAGGTTCTGGTAAATCAGTTATGATAAAATGTTTGGTAGGTTTAATTGAACCTGATTCGGGAAGTATAAAAGTAATGGGACAGGAAATAATGGAACTAAACCAAACCCAATTTGATGTAATACGAAATGAAATTGGCTTTTTATTTCAAGGTAGTGCCTTGTATGATTCTATGACTGTAAGAGAAAATCTAGAATTCCCTTTAAGACACCACAAAGAACGTTTTGGAAATAAAATGAGTACAACTACACTTATAGAAGAAGCTCTTACTAATGTAGGATTACTGCATGCTATAGATTTGATGCCATCTGAGCTTTCTGGCGGAATGAAACGTAGAGTAGCATTAGCCAGAACGCTAATTTTAAAACCTAAAATAATTCTATATGACGAACCTACAAGTGGCTTAGATCCAATTACATCTAAAGAAATCATTCAACTCATAAAAAATATTCAAGAACAATATAAGACCTCTTCCTTAATAATTACACATGATGTGGATTGCGCCCGAGTAATTGCAAATCGAATGATTTTATTAATTAATGGTGTAAATTATATTGAAGGTAAATATGACGAGTTAGAAAAATCAACCGACGAAAATGTTAAAGCTTTTTTTAAATAAAATTTAGGAGGAAATTAAATAAATTATGAGAAAGACTTCAGGCGAAAAATTTAAACTAGGACTATTTGTTATAACAGGATTAATTCTATTTACTGCTGGGATTTTTCTTATTGGAGAACGTCAAAATATATTTGGAAAAAGTATTCTTATCAGTGTTAAATTCACAAACACAAATGGTTTACAAAAGGGAAATAATGTTCGCTATTCTGGAATTAATGTTGGTACTGTAAAAGAAATTTCAATGATTAATGACACCTTAATTAAAGTGGATTTATTGATTGATAAAAAAATGTCGCTTCATATTAAAAAAGATGCTATTGCAACAATAGGTTCTGATGGTTTAGTAGGAAATATGATAGTAAATATAATTCCAGGTAAAGGAAACGCTGTAAATGTAAATCCTAGAGACTTTATTAAATCTTACACAAAAATAGGAACTAATGAAATGTTAAATACTTTAAATGTAACAAATGAAAATGCAGCTTTACTAACATTAGATTTATTAAAAATAACCAATGCCATCAATAATGAAAAAGGTACTTTAGGAATGTTAATTAATGATAGTATCATTTCAAACAACATTAAAAACACCATAATTAATTTACAAAAAACTAGTACTGAAGCTTCAAAAGCAATGAACAGTTTAAGCGCAAAAATTACTGCAATAAATTTAGACAATAGTGTAGCTGGAGTGTTAGTTAATGACACTGTTCAAGCTCAAAAAATGAGAAACATTATAGCTAATTTAGAAATCACCAGCCAAAACATAAATAAAACCGTTGATAGTCTGAACAAAACTATTGACCAAGTAAAAAATGGGAAAGGAGCTATCAACTATCTTTCCAATGATGAAGAATTTGTTAAAAACCTTGATAAAACAATTAAAAATTTAAACGAAGGAACAAACAAATTTAATCAAAGTATGGAAGCTTTAAAACATAATTTTTTAATTAGAGGTTATTTTAAAAAATTAGAAAAACAGAAAGAAAAAAAACGAAAATAAAAATTGAGCATACATTTCTCTTTTATTTTAAATTACCTTTGCCGCTTGCAATAAAACATGAAAAACACACTTTTATCATCGCCTTTACAAGGTTTTACCGATTTTCGTTTTCGTAACGCTTTCCATAAGTATTTTGGCGGAATCGATACGTTCTATTCTCCCTACATTCGTTTAAACGGAAAATTAGTTATTAAAGGTTCGTACGAACGTGATATTTTACCGGAAAACAATACTACTTTGGAAGTAATTCCACAAATCATTACGAATGATGCAGAAGAATTTGTTTTTGTTGCAAAATACGTTCAGTCGTTAGGTTATAAAGAATTAAATTGGAATTTAGGTTGCCCTTATCCTATGGTTGCAAAGTGTGGAATGGGTTCTGGATTAATTAGCAATACTTCTCAAATAGAACATATTTTAGATAGAGCACATTCTGAAACCGATATTATTGTTTCGATGAAAATGCGAATGGGTTATGAAGAACCAACAGAAATTTTAGATGTTTTTCCAATTTTAGATAAATACCCAATTAAGAATGTTGCCATTCACGCACGAATTGGCAAACAATTATACAAAGGCGGAGTGGATTTAGATTCGTTTCAGCGTTGTTTAGATACTTCTAAGCAAAAGCTTTATTATAATGGAGATATAACATCTGTAGAAAAATATAGAGAACTACAAGAACGCTTTCCGACTATTGACCACTGGATGATAGGAAGAGGTTTAATTGCTGATCCGTTTTTACCAAGTATGATTAGAGACAACACAACGGAATATCCTAAAGACAGATATGAAATTTTTAAAGAATTTCACGATACTATTTTTGAACAATACGATGCGTATTTATCTGGACCAACGCCAATACGTATGAAAATGCTTGGTTTTTGGGAATATTTTGCGGAGTCGTTTCCAAATCCTCAAAAGACCTTTAAGAAAATTAAAAAAGCAGGAAATACTAAAAACTATCTTTCTGCTGTTGAAGATATTTTTAAAAGTGTTTAAACTTGAAGTTTATCACCTATTTTCTTACCTATTTTATACGCTATAAAAAGTCCAATAATTATAATAAGTAAGTTCCCAAAAACATACAAAGTATAATAGAGTATATTATCTTTTGAAAAAAAGCAAAAATCGTCCGTAATACAAATTTCTTCGTTTTGGGTAGAAAATTGAGTCAGTAAAAAACTAAGCAATAACAAGGAAAAAAAGGCAATTGTAAAGTATATAAATTCTTTTCTAATTGTTTTTTTTCCTGTTGGTTTAAATACATTTCGTTCTTCTTCAGAACGTTTATTGTTCTGAAGTGACCAAATTACTTTTTTTGCTTCGTCGTCTACATCCATATCAATTACAATGTCAAAATTCAATTACAAATTATTACTTCAACAAAGTAATCAATGTTTCATAATCAACTTTTTGTTGTTCACCAGAAGCTAAATTTTTCAATGCAAATACATTGTTTTTCATTTCATTTTCACTAACTAAACTTCCTCTAGAATTAGACAGCATAGAGCTCTTAATTTTATCCCTATTAATATTTGCACCCCAAATAAGAATTACAGTCAAAAATAAAACATACAATAAAATAAACATTAATCCTTTTGTTGTTTTTTTAAATCCTTGTCTCAAAAATTCTCTTTTCTTTATTATTAATTTGTGATTAAATAAAAATAATATTAGCAATTCTAATACTACATAATATTTGTTTGGCAGTGATGGCAATGGAGATTTATCAGAAGTATAAAAAAGCACAATAAAAACTTCAATAGTAAGATAAACAAAAAGAGAACTAAGAAATCCCGTCAAAACTAAAGACATTTTATGACCATATCCCCATACATCTCTATAAAACCAATAAATTCTATATAGTAAATAATAATATAATTTCATTTTAATCTTTAAAAGTGAAAATAAAAATATCTGATAGATTTTTAAAGACCTGATAGGTGTAAAAAATCATATACTATTTGTGTAAAGCTGATTTCAACTCTTCTAAACTTAATCTAGTCTGTTCCCCAGTAGCTAAATTTTTCAATGCATACACATTGTTTTTCATTTCATCTTCACCCACTAAAACTGCAAATGGAATTCCGCGTTTATCGGCATGTTGAAATTGTTTTCCAATTTTAGCATTATCAGGATACATTTCTACTTTTAAACCATTTTTACGTAATTGTGAAATCGCTTTCATGGCATATTTTGCTTCCGCATCACCAAAGTTTAAAAACAATGCTTTTGAAGTTGCAGTAACGGTTTCAGGAAATAATTGTAATTCTTCGATTACCAATGCAATTCGGTCTAAACCAAAAGAAATTCCTACGCCACTCATGTTTTTCAATCCGAAAATTCCAGTTAAATCGTCGTAACGACCACCGCCACCTATTGAACCCATGGCAACACCTTTTGGCGCAGCTACTTCAAAAATTGCTCCTGTGTAATAGTTTAATCCACGAGCTAGTGTAACATCTAAATCTAAATTGGCAGTTTGCAAACCTAATTCGGTTACATTATCGCAAATAAAAGTCAACTCCTCTACTCCTTTCATTCCTTCTTCAGAAGTTGAAAGTAAAGCGGCTAATTTTTCTATTTTCTCAGCAATCGAACCGGTGAAATTAAATAGCGGTTGTACTTTAACGATAGCTTCTTCTGAAATTCCTTTTTCAAGCATTTCTTTCTTTACACCGTCTTCGCCTATTTTATCTAATTTATCTAAAGCAACCGTAAAATCAATTAATTTATCAGAAGCTCCAATAACCTCAGCAATTCCTGATAATATTTTTCTATTGTTAATTTTAATAGTAACACCTTTTAATCCTAATTCAGCGAAAACTGAATCGTATAATTGTACTAATTCTACTTCTTGCCAAAGCGAATTTGATCCTACAACATCAGCATCACATTGAAAAAATTCTCTAAAACGACCTTTTTGTGGTCTGTCTGCTCTCCAAACCGGTTGAATTTGGTAACGCTTAAACGGAAATTCAATTTCATTTTGGTGTTGTACCACGTATCTCGCAAATGGGACCGTTAAATCGTAGCGCAATGCTTTTTCAGAAATTTGAGAAGTTAATTTTAAACTGTCTTTATTTTCTAAATGTGTTGCATCAGCTTTACCTAAAAAATCACCTGAATTCAAAATTTTAAAAATCAGTCGGTCGCCTTCTTCACCGTATTTTCCCATTAAAGTTTCTGAATTTTCAAAAGAAGGTGTTTCAATAGGTTGAAAACCAAATTTTTCAAAATTAGATTTTATAATAGAAAATATATAGTTACGCTTTGCTACTTCTGCTGGAGAAAAATCACGTGTTCCTTTTGGTATACTTGGTTTTTGAGCCATGTTAAAATTTAGAATTTATTGATTTGGTAATCTGATAATTTGAAGTGCAAATATCGGATTTATTCAGCAGTTTAAAAAATCTTATTTTTAACCTATAGGTTGTGAAAATTGAAAACGTCAATTCGAGTGTTTTTTGTGTAGTAAAACGGAACAAAAAATGTATCGAGAATCGTTTTTAATGAATTTTTCTGGTTCTCGATACGATTTTCTGAAGAAAATCACTCGAACTGACGAAAAATTGTCATCAAAAATTAATTGCACCAACGGGTTATTTTTAGTATAATTTTAAACACATAGACACATAGTTTTATTTTACGTTTTGTCATTCCGAAGCATGAGGAATCTCATAATCATAATTTATAATGTGATTTCTCCTTCGTCGAAATGACAATCGTTGTCTTTTTAATTTATGCTTAAAAAAAACTTCTAAATTCTAACTTTAAATATGTAACAAAAAGCAAACTCTATAGTCTAATACAACATGGTAGGATTATTTAAAGAAAACACAAATATTGCTATTGATTCAATTAAGAGTCAGGCTTTACGAACATCATTAACTGTTTTTATTATTGCTTTAGGAATTACTGCATTAGTAGGGATTCTTACAGTTGTATCAGCTTTACAAAATACTATTATGAATGATTTCGCTTCTATGGGAGCGAATACCTTTTCAATGAGTCAGTATGATTTTTCTGCAGAAATCAATCAAAATGATGTAGAACAAAAAGTTAATCCTATTATAAGTTACCCAGAAGCTAGAGACTTTCAAGAAAAATATAATTTCCCATTTACCTCAACTTCTTTATCATTTACTGCAGCATCAAATGTTGAAGTAAAATACGGTAGCGAAAAAACAGATCCAGAAATTTCAATAGTTGGTGTAGATGAAAATTTTGCTCCAAATAAAGGCTTAATTGTTGCAAAAGGAAGAAATTTTAATTCTTTTGATGTAGAAAATAATAATTTTGTTTGTGTTCTTGGTTCTGACTTTGAAAAAGGACTGTTTAAAGGCATAAATCCAATTGATAAAACTATTTCAATAAGAGGTGCAAAATTTAAAGTAATTGGGGTTTTAAAAGAAAAAGGATCAACGTTTGGAAACAGCCAAGATTTACGTGTTTTAATTCCAACTCAATTAGCGCGTTCTATATTTTCTGCTCCAAGCATTAATTATGAATTAAACATTATGGCAAACAATGAAGCTTTATTAGATGAAGCTGTTGACAATGCTATAATTACAATGCGCCAAGTAAGAAAACTAAATCCGGTTGAGAAAAATAACTTCGGAATTGAAAGAAGTGACGATTTAATTCAAACATTATTATCAAACACTGAAGTTTTAAGTCTTACTGCTTGGGTTATAGGTATCATTACCGTTTTTGGTTCATCTATTGCGCTTATGAATATAATGTTAGTTTCTGTATCTGAAAGAACGCGTGAAATAGGTATTAGAAAATCGTTAGGAGCCAAAAGAACAACAATTGCTTGGCAGTTTTTTACTGAAACATTAGTAATTGGACAATTAGGCGGAATCGTTGGTATTATCCTAGGAATTTCTATTGGTTTTGGTATCGCTACGGCTATTGGGTTTCAATTTACCATTCCTTGGATGGCTATCTTTTGGGCATTTGTCGTAACTTTTGCTGTTACTATTCTTTCTGGATTAATTCCAGCAATAAAAGCGTCTAAATTAGATCCTGTTGAAGCATTGAGACATGAGTAATACTAGTGATTAGTAAAATTATTATTCATAGTTAATTACAAACTACATTTTACCATTCTATCATTACCGTAAATGTCTTTGCGCAATTCTATATTTTTAAAACCTAATTGTTCTAATAGTTCAACCGTTTGCTTTCCTAAATACTGATTAATTTCAAAAAACAATTGACCGTCTTCTACAAGACTTTCTTTTGCCAATTGCGCTATTTTTCTATAAAAAAGCAACGCATCATTATCTTCTACAAATAATGCTAAATGAGGTTCATAGTCTAAAACGTTCTTTTTTATTTCTTGTTTCTCAAGATTACGAACATATGGAGGATTGGAAACGATTACATCGAATTTCGGCTCTAACTTTTCGAGTTCTAAAATATTCTGAAGAATAAAATGCACTTCTACTTTATTTTCAATAGTATTTCTTTTTGCCACTTTTAAAGCTTCTTCTGAAACATCAATTGCAAAAACTTCTGCTTCAGGAATATTCTTTTTAATTGAAATAGGAATACAACCCGTTCCTGTTCCGATATCTAAAATTTTTTGTTGATTTGGAAATTTGGAAATTTGGAGATTTGAAACAATCCAATCGACTAATTCTTCTGTTTCGGGACGAGGAATTAAAGTGTGTTCGTTAACATAAAACTTAGAATCGTAAAACCAAGTTTCCCCAATAATATACTGAATGGGTTTCTCTGTTTTTAATTCTGAAATTATAGCTTCCCATTTTTGAACCTCTTCTTCTGAAATTTCAAAATTAGGATTCAAAGCCAAGTCAATTCGTTTTAAATTATGCAAATACTCCATTAGAATAAAAAAGAAACTTTGTACTTCATCTTTACCAAAAAGAGCATCTAATTGCTCATGAAAATTATTATTTATTTCTTTAATCAGCATCTATAACTTTTTAATCATCCAAACTTGGCAACTGTTATGACCTGTGTTTCCCATTGGCCCATCAATATTCTCGAAACCTATTCGCTTATATAGTTTTTGAGCAGTAGTCATGAACGAAAGGGTTTCTAAATAGCATTGTTTAAAACCTACTTCTTTAGCAAATTCCAAACATTTTGAAATTATTTGTTCCGCATAACCTGTTCCTCTGATTTCGGGTGCAAAATACATTTTTTGCAATTCACAAACTGAAGCATCTCCATTTTCTAAAGGAGCAATACCACAACCGCCAACGACTTTTCCGTCTTTTTCGACCACATAGTATTTAGTCCTTCTTTCTTGATACACTTCAAACAAAGTATCTAAAATAGGATCTGCATAAGCCGTTCCTACTTTTGGTGCATCTAATTCATGAAACACATTTCTAATTACTGTCGCAATTTGCTTATTATCTTTTTGTTGGATTTCTCTAATCAACATAACCTTAATTTATACTGCAAAAGTAAACAAATACATAGAATACTATATTAAACCTATCTTAAAAATACTACTTTTGTAAAATGACTACGCATGAAAAATACATGGCTCGTTGCATTCAATTGGCGAAAAATGGATTAGGCTCAACCTATCCAAATCCATTAGTGGGTAGTGTAATCGTTTATAACGGGGAAATAATTGGAGAAGGTTGGCACCAAAAAGCAGGTGAAGCTCATGCAGAAGTAAATGCAATAAACTCAGTTAAGGACAAAGCTTTACTTTCAAAAGCAACTATTTATGTCAGTCTTGAACCATGTAGCCATTTTGGAAAAACTCCTCCATGTGCCGATTTAATTACGTACCATAAAATACCAAAAGCAGTAATTGGAACTATAGACCCTTTTGCTAAAGTTGCAGGAAACGGTATTAAAAAACTGATGGAATCTGGCATACAAATTACTTTAGGTGTTTTAGAAAAAGAATGCAAAGAATTAAACAAGCGCTTTTTTACTTTTCACGAAAAAAAACGTCCCTATATCATTTTAAAATGGGCAGAAACCGAAAACGGGTTTATTGCTCCATTAGAAAAAGACAAAAAAAAGCCGGTTTGGATTACCAATCAATATTCAAGACAGTTAGTTCATAAATGGCGAACAGAAGAACAAGGAATTTTAGTTGGCACAAATACTGTCTTAGAAGACAACCCAAGTTTAGAAGCTAGAGATTATTTTGGTCAAAACCCTATAAGAATTGCTATTGATAGAAATAACACAATTGATGAATCTTTTCAAATAAAAAATAAAAAAACGAGCACAGTAATTATTACAAATGATATTATTTTAACAAAAAAGGGATATATTATTTATAAAAATATTATATTTGATACTATTTTTGTTGATAATTTGCTTAAATATTTACACATATCCAATATTCAATCGTTAATTATAGAAGGTGGAACTAAAACACTTCAAAATTTTATTGATAAGGGTTTATGGGATGAAGCAAGAATTTTTTCAAATAAAAACAAATTTATAACTGGAATTGAAGCCCCAAAACTCAATTTTAAAAGTACTACTAATTTTAATGTAATTAACGATCAACTTAAATTATACAGAAATTATGATTGATACTATTATTTTTGATTTTGGAAATGTTTTTATAGATATAGACCGAAAAGCTACTGAAAAAGCCTTCGCTGAACTAGGTATTAAAGAATGGACAGAAGATCTAGAGCTATCAAACCAACTATACGAATTAGGAAAAATAGATGAACTTGAGTTCATGTCTGTAATCCAAAAACATATTCCTGAAACCGACATACTTTCTATAAGAAACGCTTGGAATATTCAAGTTGGAGATTTTCCTTTAAAAAGACTAGAATTTTTACAATTAATTTCTAATAAATATAGAATACTCTTATTGAGTAATGCAGACAGAACACACATTGATAAATTTGAACATAAATTTGGAGTTTCTTTTGCGAGAGATTTTTACAGTTGTTTTGAAAAAGTTTACTTTTCATTTGAGTTTGGATTCAGAAAACCAGATGTTAAAGCATTTCAATTAATAATAAACAACCATAACATTACCCCAAAAACAACTTTATTCATAGACGACACTTTGGAACATATTAAAAGCGCAAGTAGTCTTGGAATAAACACTTGGCACTTAAATCCTGAAAAAGAAGATGTAACACAATTACTAGATAAGTTAAAAACAGCTTATGCTTAATTTATTACTCACTATACTTTTTTCGAGTTTTTTATACTTAATATTTAAACTATTCGTAAAATATAACATCAACAACTTACAAGCAATTATATTTAATTATGTTATTGCTTTTTTTGTTGGCTATTTAATTAACCCCTTTGACTTTTCAATTCCCAAATTACTATCAACACCTTGGCTATTTGGTTCAATTTTTTTAGGATTTATGTTTATTTGTGTCTTCAATATCCTAGGTAAAACAACACAAATAAATGGCATCTCAGTAGCTACAGTATCCAGTAAAATGGCAATGATAATTCCTATACTATTTGGTATAATTATATTTAATGAAAATTTAGGAAGCAGTAAAATAATTGGAATCGTAATTGCCTTATTAGCTGTTTATTTTACATCAAAAAAAGAAAGCGGAAAAATAGAAACATCAAATTACCTACTGCCAATACTCTTGTTTTTTGGCGCTGGAATTATTGACACAAGTATGAACTACATACAACATCATTATATTAAAGAAGATGAAGCAAGCACATTTGCCTCATTTACTTTTATTTTTGCTTTTATTTTTGGGTTACTCTTTTTTGTAATAAAAAGTATAAAACAAGAAAGCAAAATTCACGGAAAAAACATAGTTGCAGGTATCGTATTAGGCATACCTAACTATTTTTCAATGTATTATTTAATAAAAGCACTGCAAAATAAAAATTTAGAAAGCGCTACAATTTTTACATTAATAAATATAGGTGTAATTTTGCTGACAACTATTTTTAGTATAATGTTTTTTAATGAAAAAATTAGAAAACAAAATTTCATAGGAATTCTGCTCGCAATAGCTGCTGTATTCTTAGTTACCCAATAAAATGAGCGATTTAAACCTAGATACCTACAAAACAATACTAACTTCACCTGAGCCAGCTTTATTTAAAGAAAAAAACAGCAAGTTCATTGGATATGCTTTTCCTGTTACAAATGAAGAACAAGTAAAAACTCATATAGAAGAATTAAAAAAAGAGCATCATTCTGCAAGACATTGGTGCTATGCCTATCAAATAGGAACCGAAAACATTAATTACAGAGCAAATGATGACGGCGAACCAAATAATAGCGCCGGAATGCCTATTTATGGTCAATTACAATCATTTGATGTTACAAACATACTTGTTGTAGTTGTTCGTTACTTTGGCGGCGTAAAACTTGGTGTAGGCGGTTTAATATCTGCATATAAAACTGCTGCGCAAATGGTTTTGGAAACCGCTCAAATTGAAGAAAAAACAATCGACATACATTACATCATAAAATTTGAATACATCAACATGAATAAAGTAATGAGAGTAATCAAAGAAAAAAATATCGATATCATAAATCAAAAAATGGAAATGTCATGTGAAATTGAAATTGCTATTCGCAAAAATAACGCAGAAAACATTTATGAAGCTTTTAATTCAATTTATGAAATCGATATTTCTGAAAAAGAATAATTAAATCTTTTTTAAACATTCTAAAACGTATTCAGGAGGCAATGTTGGCCTTCCGGTTTTCATGTTTACAAACACCAACATTGAGTAACCAATTGTTAACAACTCCTCTTTTTCATTATAGATTTCGTAGTCAAATTCTATCTTAACAGAAGTCTGACTTTTAAAAATAGTTTTAACAGTTAACACGTCATCATACCTTGCTGGCTTCTTATAATCCATAGACAAAGAAACAACTGGCAACATTACACCATTTTCTTCCATCCATTTATAAGAAACCCCCATATTCCTTAACCACTCAACACGTCCCATTTCAAAATATTGCGCATAATTACCATGATAAACAACCCCCATTTGGTCAGTTTCTGCGTATCTGACTCTAACATTAAATTGAAATTCTTTCATAAAAAAATATCTTCTATTAGTATTTTAAATTATAATTTATGTTTACAATTTTATTTTTTAAAAATCAATAGGCATTTCATTTTTTTTTAATAAAATTTGTTCACATATTTGTTCTCCCAAATAAAAAGAATGAATTGTCTTTATTCTTTGTAAGATAACTATTATTAACCTCAACAAATAACTGTAAAAAAAACAGGGTATATGAGCAAAACTGCACAATCTGTATGGAACAACTGTTTGTCTTTTATAAAGGACAATATTCAGGAACAAGCCTATAAAACATGGTTTGAACCTATTCAATCAGTTGAACTAACAGACAACGCATTATACATTCAAGTACCTAGTAAGTTTTTCTATGAATGGCTAGAAGAACATTACGTTAAGTTATTAAAAGTTGCTCTTACAAAAGAACTTGGTTCGAATGCAAAGTTATTGTATAAAATCAAAATGGAAAACACTTATGGCAATAAACTTCCATTTACTGAACAAATTCCTAGTTTAAATAGACAGGCTGTAAAAACTCAAGAAGTAGATGTACCTATTGCTAATAAAAATCCTGAGTTAAAAAATCCTTTTATTATTCCTGGAATTAGAAACCTTAAAATTGAATCTCAGCTTAACGCTAATTACAGTTTTGACAATTTCCTTGAAGGCGACTCAAATAGATTAGCGAGAAGCGCAGGTTTTGCTGTAGCAAATAAACCCGGCGGGACTTCTTTTAATCCACTATTAATATTTGGAGGTGTTGGATTAGGTAAAACACATTTAGCTCACGCAATTGGGGTTGAAATCAAAGACAAGCATCCAGAAAAAACTGTTTTATACATCTCTGCTGAGATATTTACGCAACAATATATAGATTCCGTTAAAAAGAACACAAGAAATGATTTTATACATTTTTATCAATTCATTGATGTTTTAATTATTGATGATGTTCAATTTTTATCAGGAAAAACAGGAACACAAGATGTGTTCTTTCACATATTCAATTACTTACACCAAAACGGAAAACAAGTAATCTTAACATCTGACAAAGCGCCAGTTGACATGCAAGACATTGAACAACGTTTATTGTCGCGCTTTAAATGGGGTTTATCAGCTGAGCTAAGCCAGCCTGATTTTGAAACTCGTATTTCTATCTTAAAGAACATTCTTTATAGAGATGGAGTTGAAATACCTGAAGACATCATCGAATATGTTGCCAAAAACATAAAAAGCAATGTTAGAGAACTTGAAGGTGCAATTATTTCTTTAATAGCACAGTCTTCTTTCAACAAAAAAGAAATAACAATTGATTTAGCAAAACAAGTTGTTGAAAAATTTGTTAAGAATGTAAAGCGTGAAATATCTATAGACTATATCCAAAAAGTAGTTTCAGATTATTTCCAATTAGATTTAGAAATTTTACAATCTAAAACAAGAAAAAGACACGTTGTACAAGCAAGACAATTAGCTATGTTTTTTGCTAAAAAATTCACTAAATCTTCTTTAGCTAATATTGGCTCTCAAATTGGAGATAGAGATCATGCCACTGTTTTACATGCTTGTAAAACGGTAGATAATTTAGTTTCTACTGATAAGCAATTTAGAAAGTTTGTTGACGACATCAACAAAAAGTTAACTTTATAAATGACAAAAATCTTAATGGTTTGTTTAGGAAACATTTGCCGATCACCATTGGCAGAAGGTATTCTACGCTCAAAACTGTCTAGTAATTTTACAGTTGATTCTGCTGGTACTGGCGGATGGCATACTGGTGAATTACCCGACAAACGATCTATTGAAATTGCAAAGATAAAGGGAATAGACATTACCAATCAAAGAGGCAGAAAATTCACTAAAAATGATTTTTCAGAATTTGATTTAATTTACGCAATGGATAATTCAAATTTAAAAGACATACTACAATTAGCTCCTGATGAAAATGCTAAAAAGAAAGTCCATTTAATTTTAAATGAAATTTATCCGAACGAAAATAAAGATGTACCCGATCCTTATTATGGATTAAATGATGGTTTTGAAAAAGTATACAATATGCTTGACGAAGCCTGTAATAGCATTGCTGAAAAAATAAAGTAAAATTCTTAAAATAGCACCTCAAGAAATTGAGGTTTTCTAAAAAAATTAATATATGAAAACCACTCAACTTTTAGGTAAATTATATTTAATTCCTTGTACATTATCTAATCCTGGAGAAATAACTGTAGCTCCTGAAGACGTTCTACCTCATAGCATTAAACGAACTATTGACTTCATAGATTATTATATTGTAGAAAACGAAAAGACAGCACGTAGATTCATAAAAATCATTCAACCAGAAAAAAGCCAACCTAACTTAAAACTTTCTTTACTAAATAAAAGAACAGAGGTTAGTGAGCATAATGCATTTTTAAAACCAATATTTGATGGCTATAATATTGGATTACTAAGTGAATCAGGGTGTCCTGGTATTGCAGACCCTGGTGCTGATATTATTAAACTTGCACATGAAAAAGGAATTCAAGTTGTACCGCTTGTTGGCCCAAGTTCAATTTTATTAGCAATGATGGCAAGTGGAATGAATGGACAAAGCTTTGCATTTAATGGATACTTGCCTATTGAAAAAGGAGAAAAGAAAAAAGCTTTAAAGGATTTTGAAAGGCTTTCACAAGAAAAAAATCAATCGCAATTATTTATTGAAACACCATATCGAAACAATAAACTAATCGAAGATCTTTTACAAAATTTAAATGGCAACACTCATTTGTGTATTGCTTGTGACATTACTTTGCCAACTGAATATATAAAAACGAAAACTGTTAACGACTGGAAAAAACAAAAGGTCGATTTACAGAACCGACCTTGTATTTTTATTATTCACAAAATGTAACGAAGTATTACAATTTTACTTTTGCATTTCTATCGGCATTAATATGACTTACATCATATCCACCGAATTTTTTCATATAACTTTTTAACGAAGTACCAAAACCGTCTTTAAAACCATTTCTTCCATTACTTCTAAGGTATTTTTTTACAGAACCAGCACCACCTAAATGAGCAGCTGCTACTAAACCAGATTCGGTTATTTTAATTCCATTAATAACTCTACCGTTATACTTTTTAATTTCTTTTCTTAATTCCCACTTATTTATTGCAATTAAAGCTTTAAACGCTTTATCCTGCCAAGCAGCATTTTGCAAAAATTCTTGAAAATCATAAACTCCAACTGCTCTTAAAGTACTTCTACCAAATTGGTATTTTCCCATATAACCATATGGATTAACCATATTTAAAATTCCTCTCGACTCTTTAAAAGCCAAAGCTTGTCTAAAACCTATAAAAGTTTTACCAACATAAGGAATCTCTACACTACTAACTTTCTCATCAACATCATCTAGTTCGTCAACATTTTGAACGCTGTAATTAATTTCTTCATTTTCATTAACATGAAAACCAGGAACTCTTTCAATTTTGAAAGAACTAAAACCTGAAGAGACTAAAACTACTAAGACAATTAATCCTAAAAAATACGAGCTTTTTCTTACCATAAATTTTTGTTTCTCAGCGTCTGTCACTCATCTGAAATTTCCGAGGTCAAAGATACGAAAAAATTTATAATATTGATTTACAGTATGTTAAAGTTTCCTAAAAGTAGACAATGTGTCCTCTAACTCCGTTAAAATCATCATATTGGAGCGTTGGCGCAGGGATTTTTATTGTGTTAAAAACTGAAAAAAGAGACTTTAAAAAATGGGATTTTGTTTCAATTTTCGTCAAATCAATATCAAAACTTAAATATAATTGACGATATGCTTCTTGATTATATCCATTTAATTGTGCTTCAGCATCTGTTCCGTAAAGCATATTTTCTGCTCCATATCCAAGCGCTATATTAAACCATTTTGGGATAAAATTTGCCTTTGTGAAAGAATGTAAATTAAATGACAACCAATATGTTTGTCCGTTATAATCTTTTAAAATTTGTTCTTGAAAAGAAGCTCCTAAAGTTTCAGGGCGAAAATTCGCTTTGCTCGTTTGATGAAATGAAAATTTAGGTGTAATTCTTTGTTCTTTCCAAATTAGCTCTTGCGAAACATATAATAATGTCCCTGATGAATTAGAAACTATATCTCCCCATGACGCTCCCCATTCTTGAGAAAAACCATCAAAAACCTCTACAACAGTTAGAAAACCAAAACCTAATGTAGAACCATAAAGCAATTGTTCTTTTCTTGACGCTCCACTCCATTGCAACATTTCACTTCCAAACCTACCCAAATGATAAGTAGAAAAAAAATGTCCGGCTTTATCCATTTGATTCCAATCATTATTATCATTTATAAAATGAAAATTAGTTTGCGGATAATCTTTATACCAAAGCTGATTCAACCCAATTAAGGCTGTTCCTAAAACAGAAGCTTCTCCAACATAGACAGAAGTTCTTCTTGAAGTATTTAAAGTATCAGAAGGCGTTAGAAAAGTGTTCAATTTTGATTGTGAATAGGAAGAAAAACCTACAAGTAATCCAACCAGTATCATTCTAGCCCTGATTGCAGCAACACCTTGTATAGCGTAAAGCAGGAAAATGGATAACTGATATGAAAGAAAATTTCGCTTCAAATGGTTATCGGTTGATTCCTAATTTATTTACCCAAGCAGCATATTTACGAGCATTTACTTGATGCTCCGAGTAATTAGAAGCAAAAGCATGATAACCTGGTTTATCTGGACTTGCACAGAAATAAATATAATCGTGTTTCTCTGCGTTTAGAACCGCATCGATAGCTGAAATATCAGGCATTGCAATAGGCCCGGGAGGCAAACCAGCATTCACATAGGTATTATAAGGCGATTTAATTCTCAAATCGTTATGATACACACGCTTAATAACTTGGTCAAAATCACCCGATTCTTTTTTCATGGCAAAAATTATCGTTGGATCGGCTTGCAAAGGCATTCCTGTTTTTAATCTGTTTAAATAAACACCTGCAACAGTTGCACGCTCATCAGCCTTTGCAGTTTCTTTATGAACAATTGAAGCTAAAACCGAAACTTCAATAGGTGTTAAGTTTTTTGCAGCCGCTTTTTCCAAACGCTCATGGTTCCAGAATTTCTTATATTCTTTAGCCATTTTATCAGCAAGCTTATTTGAATTCACATCCCAATAAAACTCATACGTATTTGGAATAAACATTGCTAAAATATTTTCTTCTGTAAATCCGTTCTCTTTTAAAAAAGGTGTGTTTGTAAAAGACACATATAATGCCACACTATCAGGTTCTAATTGAGAAGCCATTCTTTGCGCTAACTTTTCAAGACTTTCTTGATTATTGAATGCTACTTTAACAGGAGTATTTCTACGCATAGCTCTAACCATATCAAAACTAGTCATATTCTGAGTTAGTAAAAACTTTCCTGCTTTTACATTGGTATCATATTTTCTTTTACTTGCGACAAAATCAAACTTACCCATATCTTTTACAAAAGGCGCCAATTCTTGTTGCACCATTTCATAGGTGGCATTTGTAGGAATGTAAACAAAAACCTCTTTTTGGTTAAAAGTTGTGTTTGGTGTAAAGGCTTTATTGTAAACATAAGCTGTAACTCCACCTGCGATGAACAAACCTGCAACAGCAACACTCGTAAGTATTTTTTTAATTTTCAAGTGAATTAATTTTTAGTTGTTAATAATTGGTACAAAAATTCATCTTCAAAATTTCCGTTGATTTTATTCCAATCTTTTTTTACTCCTATTTTTTCGAATCCAAATTTAGAAAAAAGAGCGATACTAATTTCATTTTCCGATCCAATATTTGCAAATAATTGATGTAATTGTAATTGATTGAACGCGTAATCAATTAATAAAGACAAAGCTTCGGTTCCAATCCCTGCATTTCTATTAGAATCATTCATAATTACTATTCCAATTCCTGCTCTTTGATGCATGGGGTCAAATTCAAATAAATCAATTAAACCAATAGCTTCATTTGAATCATTTAAACAAATTGCCAATCGCAATTGTTTGGCTTCATAAATATCTTGATGCGCATTTTCAAGGTATTGACGAATTAAAAATTTACTATAAGGTGTTTGCGTATTACTTACATGCCAAATTGCTTCATTATTTTCTATTGCATAAACAAATTCTAAATCTTCAGGTTCTAGTGCACGTAAGTATATGTTTTCTCCTTTTAAAGTCATTATTTTCAATTTATTTTTCCTTCAAAAACAAAAGTTGCAGGACCTATTAGGTTAACATTGGTAAAAACACCATTATTTTCTTTGAAATTTACTACTAAGCTTCCGCCTTCAACATTTAGCTTTATATGATTTGAAGTAGTTTTTTTATTTACAAACATTGCAATTGCAACAGCAGTAACACCAGTTCCACAAGATAATGTTTCATCCTCTACTCCTCTTTCGTATGTTCGAACTACAAAAGTTTCATCGTTTAATTGAGATACAAAATTTACATTGGTTCCTGTTTTGCCATACAAACTTGAATAACGAATTTTAGCGCCTTCGTCCTTAATATTATAGTGCACTAAGTCTTCGACCATTTGAACATGATGTGGAGAACCTGTATTTAAAAAAGTATAGTTTTCTTTCACTTCAACAACATCAACATCCTTCATTTGAAGTGAAACTATATTATTCGAATCGATAGTGGCAAAATGATAACCATCTACAGCTTCAAACTCAGCTTTATTAGAAATCATACCCATTTGTTTAGCAAAAGCAACTAAACATCTTCCTCCATTACCACACATACTACTTTCATTACCATCTGAATTATAATACACCATGGTAAAATCATATTTATCATTATTTTCTAATAGAATAAGTCCATCTGCACCAACACCAAATCTTCTATCACAAAGTCTTTCAATTAGTTTTGTATCATTCTTGGGAAATACAAAAGTACGGTTATCAATCATGACAAAATCGTTCCCTGTGCCTTGGTATTTGTAAAATGTAAATTGCATATAATTAATTTCTTGTACAAAAATACAAATATTAATAAGATGTTAAACATTGTTAACCGAGCGTTAAAAAATTTTTATAAAAAAACAAATCTCTTTAAATTTACCTTAATTAAATTATTGAACTATGAAAAAATATACAGGATTATTATTTGTTTCTTTATTAAGTGGTGCAATAACGCTAGGCGCTTATAAAATTATATTTGAAAGCCAAAGCGATTCGTCATCTGTAACCTTAGCGCCAAATTACAGTAAAAACGTAAACTTAGGAGCAGAAAAAATTGACTTTACATCTGCTGCTGAAAGCACAGTACATAGTGTAGTACATGTAAAAAATGTAACCGTATCTAATGTTCCTCGAAACCCTATAATGGAATATTTCTATGGCTACCAAGGAAACAAGCAACAAACACAAATAGGAACAGGTTCTGGAGTAATTATTTCAGAAGATGGATATATCGTTACCAATAACCACGTAATTCAAAATGCAAGCGAATTAGAAATCACTTTAAACAACAATAAATCTTATAAAGCTAAACTTGTTGGCACTGATACCAAAATGGACATTGCCCTTTTAAAAATTGAATCAGATGAAAAATTACCTTATATCATTTTTGGTGATTCAGACGAAATTAAAGTTGGAGAATGGGTTTTGGCAGTAGGAAATCCATATAATTTAAATTCAACTGTAACTGCAGGAATTGTTTCGGCTAAAGCAAGAGACTTAAGTAATGAAGGGTTACAATCCTTTATACAAACAGATGCTGCTGTAAATCCAGGAAATAGTGGAGGTGCATTGGTTAACACAAGAGGAGAATTAGTAGGGATAAATACAATGATTTCTTCTCCTACAGGAAGTTATACTGGTTATTCATTTGCTGTTCCATCTAACATTACACGTAAACTAATTGAAGATTTAATACAATTTGGAAACGTACAAAGAGGCGTTTTAGGTGTGGAAGGCGGAGAATTAAACAGTAATGCTGCCAAAGAAATTGGAATTGACCAAACACAAGGATTTTACATTAATAAGGTGACTAAAAATTCAGGAGCTGAAAAAGCAGGAATAAAAAAAGGTGATATTATCACTGCTCTTGATGATAAAAAAGTAAATGGTTTCTCTGATTTAACTTCGTTTATAAATACAAAAAGACCAGATGAAATTGTAAACGTGAGTATTATTAGAGATGGAAATTTAAAAACAATTCCAGTAAAACTTACCAAAAAAGAACTTTTAGCATTTGAATATAACGGAATTGAACTTGAAGATATTGATACAAATGACAAAAAAGAGTTTAAAATTGACTATGGTGTAAAAATTAAAAACATTACAAACGAAAACTATTTAGATTACGCAAAAGAACTTGAAGGAAGTATTATCATGAGCATTGACGGAATGAAAGCTGAAAATATCGATAAAGTTTCTAGTTATTTAAATCGTAAAAAAGGCTCAAAAGCACAATATCAAATTATTACAAAAAATAAACAAATAGTACGCATCATAATGTAACCTACTTAATTTCAATTTTTAAACCACGTTAAAAGCGTGGTTTTTTTTATATTATATGTAAAAATAATTTCCCTATAAGGTTTGAAATCTTTATTTTTGCAGAATATAAACAACACCTTATACAATTACTTCATGAGTAACAACAATTTATACGAAAAAGAACTTGCTTTCCAAGCTGACAGACGTAAAGCCTGCGTTGAGTTCATTAAAATTATTAGTGATTTATGGTACGATAAATCAATTGAATTAATTTTATTTAGAAATCAACTTATCGACAGAAATGTAAGTGACATCATTAATTTGCATGAATATGCAGGTGAATTTGTTCAAAAACCAATCAATATTTTTGATTCGGTAGAAATTGCTCAAGCAATTATTAGTTTAGATTTACCTCCTTCTAGATTAGACATTGGTAAATTAACTTACGAATATCATTTAGAAGACAATAAATACAATGATGCAACTGCATTTGTATTAGACAAGTTGAAGAAAGCAAAAGACTATACTGACATCAAACCAAAAGATGTAGTCTTATATGGCTTTGGAAGAATTGGTCGTTTATTAGCTCGTGAAATGATGAGTAAAATGGGTAAAGGACAACAAATGCGTCTAAGAGCAATTGTAACAAGAGATAAAAGTGATGCAATTTTATTAGAGAAAAGAGCTTCATTATTACGTTATGATTCTGTCCATGGTGACTTTCAAGGTTCAGTAATTGCTGATCCAGAAAATAATGCATTAATTATCAATGGAACAACTGTTCACATTATTACAGCTAACTCACCAGAAGAAATTGACTATACAACATATGGTATTGAAGATGCTTTAGTTATTGATAACACAGGTGCATTTACAACTGAAGAAGCTTTGAAACGTCATTTAACATCTAAAGGTGTTGATAAGGTTTTATTAACTGCTCCAGGAAAAGGTGTTCCAAATATTGTATACGGTGTAAATCATACAGAATACAATCCAGATGAAGTTTCTATTTTTTCGGCAGCTTCATGTACAACAAATGCAATTACTCCTGTTTTAAAAGCTGTTGAAGATACTTTAGGTGTTGTTAAAGGACATTTAGAGACAATTCACGCATATACAAATGACCAAAACTTAGTAGATAACATGCACAAAAAATACCGTCGTGGTAGAGCTGCAGGTTTAAATATGGTTATTACAGAAACTGGTGCTGGAAGTGCTGTTGCAAAAGCATTACCTAGCTTAGCTGGTAAATTAACTTCAAATGCAATTCGTGTTCCTGTTCCAAATGGCTCATTAGTTGTATTAAATTTAGAAGTTACCAAAAAAACTACGGTTGAAGAACTAAACGACATCATGAGAAAGTACGCTCTTGAAGGAGATTTAGTTGAGCAAATTAAATATTCACTAAACAATGAGTTAGTATCTTCAGATATTGTTGGAACTTCTGCTCCATCTATTTTTGATAGTAATGCTACAATTGTTTCTGCTGACGGAAATAACATCGTAATGTATATTTGGTATGATAACGAATATGGTTACAGCCATCAAGTTATTCGTTTAGCTAAATATATTTCTAAAGTAAGAAGATACACTTACTATTAGTAAGGTAGAAATATTCCAAATAAAAAAAGCGCTTCAATATTGAAGCGCTTTTTTTATTTAATTAATCCGTTTAAAACATCTCTTATTTCATTAGATTCCCAGTTAATTGGCTCAAAATTATCCATAATAATCCTTCCTTTTCTTGAAACTATTAGTGACCTAAAATTCTTGTCTTGAGGCTCAAATTTAAATGGAGGCCTGCTTAGGCTATAACAAACAGGGAAAAAATAATCATTTTCTTTTAAATAATTTCTAACTTTTAATTGATCATCCTCTACAATTACAAGAAACTCAATTTTAGTTTTATATTCTTCGTAAATTGTGTTAAACAGTTCTATTTCTTTTTGACTATCTTCATTAGATAATGAAAGATACTTTACTACAATAACATTATCTCTCTTAATAACAGTATTAAAACTCGTACCTTCTATTCCAATTAAATTCCAATTGTAATCTTTTAATACTTGTTGTTCTTCAAATGAAACAAAACTTGGCTTTTTAAAATTTGTATTATTTTCTTTATTAAAAAACAAAACTGCAAGAATTAAAAACACACCCAAACTTGCAAATAATATAACTTTCTTCTTCATTTTTTTATTCAAAATTACAAAAAACAATTAAAACAAAAATTTATATTGAACATTTACCACAATTCCTCTAGTTAATCCATCAGGCCTAACCTCTCTTACTAAAAGGGGTCCACCTAAACTAAATTCTAAAGATTTTTTATCAGATAATTTATAATTGAAATATAAATTTGCATTTAAAGTTAAACCAGCAGAACCATCTATACTTGTTTCAATATTACTTAAGTCAGTATATTTATCTTCTGCAATATGGTAAATTGGAAGTAAACTCGGGCTAAAGGTAAAACGGTCATTAATCTGATAGTTATAAACTGCTCTAAATAACAAATCTCCTGCTCTTTTATAATTATTTGTTGAAGAAAAACGACTGTTTGGCGGAGCAATAAACTCGTTTTTATTTTGAGTTAATGGTTGTTGGTAACCTAAAACAAAATTAAATTTATTCACTCTTTTTGAAACCCCTAAAATAACATCAAAAGTCCCAAGACTTGGTTGAAAGTCCATAGGCAAGGGAGCTCCATTTTCTTTTAAATTACCATCCGTAAAAGGAATTTTAAATCCAATAGTTCCAGTTAAACCTTCATTTAATCTAATGTTTGACGAAATAATTGCGTCAGATAATGCAGAAGAGGAGACCTCACTAGTAAACTGATTAAAATAAGTTAGTTTTAAATCTACATTTACATTATTTAAAATTTTTCTATTGTATGCTATATAAGAACCAAAAATATTTATATTTTCATATGATATTCCATAATTGACACCTATTTTAATCGCATTCTTATAAATTATAGAATCATTTTCATGTGATTTCATGTTGTCAACTGTACAAATACCAGCATCACTACAACCTTGTGAGTACATTTCGAAAAAAGGAATAAACATCAAAACAATCAATAACTTCTTCATAGCTAATTTTTTATAGTTTAAATACAAAATTACAATAGCCTCATGAAAAAAATTGTTAGACTACTAACATTAAGCTTTGTTTAAAACTATTTCTTTCCGTTCAAATGACAAATATTTTTCATTTTGCAATTCATTCAATAGAATATTTAATGTAGGTCGAGATGTACCAATTAAAGTTGCAATTTCTTTTTGAGTATAAGGATGACGAATAATTACATCCCCAGAAATTTGATTAGTATAACCAAAATCTTCAGCTAATTCTTTTAGATATTCTTTCAATCGTGTTTTAGTATCTTTAAACAAAAGCAATTGAAGTCTTCTTTCAAGTTTCTTGAATCGAAAACCAATAAATTTGTAAATCTTTAGACTAAATTCTTTGTTATCCCGAAGAAGATCAATCATTTCTGGAGTCGTAATTGGGCAAACAGATGTATCTTTATCTATTGCTTGTGCGAATTCATTTCGGATTTCTTGTCCTAAAATAGCTTTTTCACCAAAAATCTCTCCTTTAGATAAAATTGCAGTAATAATCTCATCTCCTTCTTCCGTAATGTAACCAATTTTTACTTTACCTGAGTTTACCAAAAAAACTTTATCCGCAGCATCTTCTTCAAAATAGATATAGTCATTCTTTTTGTATTCATTAAAATCGTGGCCACCTTTGTAACCTTTAAATTTATGTGGACAAAGAATGTTAAACAGATTTACATCTTCAAAAAACCAAAGTGAATTCATAAGCATCTTTATTTATTCCAAAGTTAATGAAACTTAGATATAAAAAAAACGCCCAAGAGTACTTGAGCGCTTTTTATAAAATTCTTAACTATAAATTACGCTTTACCTGCAGCAATTAAATTTAAAGCAGAACCTGCTTTGAACCATTCAATCTGCCCATCGTTATAAGTATGGTTAGCCATAATTACATCTTTAGAACCATCTGCATGAGCAAACTCTAACGATAATGGTTTACCTGGAGCAAATGAAGTTAAATCTAAGAAATTGATTGTATCATCTTCTTGAATTTTATCATAATCTGCTTCGTTAGCGAACGTTAAACCTAACATACCCTGTTTTTTAAGGTTTGTTTCGTGAATACGTGCAAACGATTTTACTAAAACAGCAGTAACACCTAAGAAACGAGGCTCCATTGCAGCATGCTCACGAGAAGAACCTTCACCGTAATTATGATCTCCTACAACAACTGAATCAATTCCAGCAGCTTTGTAAGCTCTTGCAACAGCAGGAACCGTATCAAAACCACCTGTTAATTGATTTTTAACTTTATTAGTTGCTTGACCAAATGCATTAACAGCACCTATCAACATATTATTTGAAATATTATCTAAATGTCCACGGAAACGTAACCATGGTCCTGCCATAGAAATATGATCTGTAGTACATTTTCCAAATGCTTTTATTAACAATTTAGCACCAGTAATATTTTTACCGTTCCATGGTTTAAATGGTTCTAGTAATTGTAATCTATCCGATGTTGGAGAAACTGCTACTTTAATTCCACTACCATCTTCAGCTGGAGCTTGAAATCCTGCATCTTCAACATCAAATCCTCTTTTAGGTAATTCATCACCATAAGGAGTTTTCAACATTACTTTTTCACCTTTATCGTTGATTAAAGCATCTGTTAAAGGATTGAAATCTAATCTTCCAGCAATTGCTAAAGCAGCAACCATTTCTGGAGAAGTTACAAAAGCATGCGTATTTGGGTTACCATCTGCACGTTTTGAGAAGTTTCTGTTGAATGAATGAACGATTGTATTTTTTTCTTGTTTATCAGCACCTTCTCTATCCCATTGACCAATACATGGCCCACAAGCATTAGTGAATACTTTTGTACCCATTTTTTCAAAGTCTGCTATAATTCCGTCTCTTTCGATAGTGAATCTAATTTGTTCTGAACCAGGGTTGATACCGAATTCAGCTTTTGGAGTAATTCCGTGCTCAACAGCTTGTCTAACAATAGACGCAGCTCTTGACATATCTTCGTAAGAAGAGTTTGTACATGAACCAATTAATCCCCATTCTACTTTTAACGGCCAACCATTAGCAGCAGCTTCTTCTTTCATTTTAGAAACTGGCGTTCCTCTATCTGGAGTAAAAGGTCCGTTGATATGTGGCTCTAATTCTGATAAGTTAATTTCAATAACTTGATCAAAATAAGTTTCTGGATTAGCGTATACTGCTGCATCTGCAGTTAAATAATCTGCAACTTTATCAGCAGCATTTACAACATCTTGACGACCTGTAGCAGCTAAATATCTTCTCATTGAATCATCGTAACCAAAAGTTGAAGTTGTTGCTCCAATTTCAGCACCCATGTTACAAATTGTTCCTTTTCCAGTACAAGACATTGAAGTTGCACCTTCACCAAAATATTCAACAATTGCTCCTGTTCCACCTTTTACAGTAAGAATATCAGCAACTTTAAGAATAACATCTTTTGGAGAAGTCCAACCAGATAATTTACCTGTTAATTTAACTCCAATTAATTTTGGAAATTTAAGTTCCCAACCCATTCCTGACATTACATCAACTGCATCGGCACCACCAACACCAATAGCTAGCATACCCAATCCACCTGCATTAACAGTATGTGAATCGGTACCAATCATCATTCCACCTGGGAATGCATAATTTTCTAAAACGATTTGGTGAATAATTCCTGAGCCTGGTTTCCAAAAACCAATTCCGTATTTATCTGAAACTGAAGAAAGAAAGTCAAAAACTTCTTTAGATTGATCATTTGCTAAAGCTAAATCAGATTTAGCTCCGTTTTTTGCTAAAATTAAGTGATCACAATGAACCGTTGTAGGAACAGCGACTGTCTTTTTATTAGCATGCATAAACTGTAACAATGCCATTTGAGCAGTTGCATCTTGACAAGCAACTCTATCTGGAGCGAAATCTACATAGTCAGCACCTCTTTTAAAAGATTGTGAAGGTTTCCCTTCCCAAAGATGAGAATATAAAATCTTTTCAGACAATGTAAGTGGACGGCCAACTAGCTCACGAGCTTTATCAACTCTTTCAGCCATATTAGCATACACTTCTTCAATCATTTTAATATCAAAAGCCATATCAATTTATTTATTTTATTAGTATCTTTTTTTTGTATGTGCTACAAATTTAATAAATCTTAACGAGATTTAAAAATTTATAATAAAAGTAAAGATTCGAAGAATTATTATTTATAAACATTCTATTTTAATGAAGATACTTCAACAAAATGCTGAAAAAATAAACTTTATTGAATAATTCGTAATTTGAATAATTAATATTATTAATATCTCAAAAATAGGGTTTAAAATCTATCATTTTAACAATTTAAGTGATTTTTAACAATCACTTATCCCTTAAATCCATCATAGGTTTTTCATAAAAACGATACAACAAATAAGACGACACAATGGTGATAAACATATAACTAGCAATTATTATAGCATTTGAAAAATCAACATCTAAGCTACTTATAAGATATTTCAGAAGTACAGTAATGATACTATAGTGAAGTAAATACATACTGTATGAAATTTTACTTATCAATTGAATAGGTTTTCCAAAAACGGTTTTAGAAGAGCTCCAATAAACAAATAAAGGTAATGCTAAAAAGATAGTAAACGAAGTAAGTGTAAAATAAAACACCTTATAATACAACGGTGTAGCCACGATATCAAAACCTAGAACATTCATTATTACAAATTGAAACACAAACAAATGCAACGAAATGATAAACAAATACACTTTATAATTCTGTAACATTTCTTTATAAAACATATGCAACCAAGCCGTTACGAAACCAAACAAAATGCTATCAATTCTATAAACTGTTAACGATTTTAGATTTGAATTCCATGTTGTCATATCGGAAAAAGCATTTTCTAAATAAACAAAATATCGTAAAAGATGAAAAAACAAAATCAACACTAAAACAGTAACAATAAATGACGCCTTTTTATTCTTTTTAAAAAAAATCCAAGTAAGAAATAAAATAAACGGAACAAATAAATAAGTCCATTCTTCTATAGATAAACTCCACGATTCGGTAAAAAAATTGATTTTATACTCTGTGAAATTTTGGAAGAAAATGAAATAAGCAGCCCAACCATCAATTGAATAGCCAAAAACTAGAGCAACTATAATATTTAGTATTAAAACTAAATAATAGTTAGGTAATGTCCTGAACCATCTTCTTTTAAGGAAAACAAAAATCTCTTTAAATGTAAATGCTTCGCTTATGTATTTTTTCAATAAAATAGTTCCAATTAAAAATCCGCTCAAGACAAAAAACAACTCTACACCAAAAAAACCAAACAATCCACTAACCGAAACTAATAAAGGATTTGAGCTATCTATTAAGTAATACACATGCGAAAAAACAACCATTAATATTGCAGTTGCTCTAACAACATCTAGTCCAAAAATTCGTTGATTATGTTGTATATCTGTATTCATTTTACCTACTTTTGTGAATATCAAACTATTAATTTTGAGAAATTCAAAGATATATAAATATTTAGGCTTCACTTTTATTCTTTCAAGTCTTTTTGGGATTACAACCTATAATTTACTTTCCAACAGACATAAAGCAATTATCAAAACAAGTTTAGTTCACAAACTTGGCCTGGTTGACAATAATTGGTTGGTTGAAAACGATGCTAAGGAATACAAAATGCTTTCACCCACATTTATAATTGATGCTATTTATAAATCAATGGAAGGTCCGAAATCTTCTCGCTACATTCAACTGAGTCAAAATAATGAAATGCTTTGGATTACAGGGTTTGACGTTAAAGCATTAGATGCAAAAACAAATGAAGTACTTAGTAATGATTTCATTTGTCATATGAATGTTGATTTAAACGACATTAGTTATTATGGAAATTGGGATTTAAATGATAGAATTGGCAAACAATATCCTAGATTAACTTCATTATCAAATGGTTTTGTGAGTTTTGATTTTCCAAAAGGCTACGGTGTTCCCATAAAAGGAAACGAACATTTATTTATCACAACACAAGCTTTAAACCATAATCAAAAACCTGTTTTTAAAAAAATAAAGCATTTAGTTACCGTTAAAAACGAGAAATACAACGGAACTCAAAAACCTTTAATGAGTAAAACGGTTTTTATTCAATTACCTTATAACAAACAAGATCCTTTTAAAATGCCGCTTGACCCAGCAAGTAACCAATGCATTCCTGTGGAAACCAAAAACCACAGTTATGAAGATGCAAACGGAAACATGCTTTCTGGCCATTGGGTTATTCCCAAAGGAAAAAACAGTTATAGAAGCTCCATAAATGCGCAATTACAATTAAAAGACAGTTTGCGTTTGCATTTTTCCGCAATTCATGTGCATCCATTTACCACTTCAATTGCTTTATACGATAAAACTACGAAGCAAAATGTATTTAAAAGTGCTGTTTCTAATTATACTGATAAAATTGGCTTAATAGAAGTTGAACCCTTTTCTTCGGTAGAAGGTGTTTGGCTTTATGAAGACCATGAATATGAATTGGTTTTAGATGTAAACAATACTTCAACAATTGACCAAGATATGATGGGAAGTATGTTTTTGTTTTTTTATGATAAAGAGTTGGATGGAAAACTTAGGAAGTAGATTATTTATTAAAAATCTATTGTAAAAATTGAAGTGTTTATTAAAATGACATTGTTCTCATTTATTTTAAAGGCGTAACGTAAAAATTTTCTATGATTCCCTCTATACTCAACCAATACTATAAAAGAATCACAAACAACATTTGAAAACCTTACAATTAATTTTTTTCGTCCTTTATCACTACTTTTTTTCAATTCTCTATTTTTTGAAATACTAGCCGTTAATAATTCATTTTTACATTGTTCCAAAATACAATAACTATCTATTTCTTTAGGAAGTAACATTTCACATAGTGAATTATGTCTTAAATCCACTTTTACCTTTCCGTTTACATTATAATCAGAACAATATTCCAAAAACTCATTAGATTTCTTTATAATCTCAATTGATAAATTATACTTATCATTATGTTCATTCTGAGCAAAAGATGACATAAAATTTAAAACAAATAAAAATACAAAATATTTCATGTAATTTACTTCCTCGAGGATTGGTTAAAACAGCTTCTTAATAATGTCATCTTCCGAAATACCTTCAGCGTCTGCTTTGTAATTTTTTATGATACGATGGCGTAAAATTCCAGTTGCTACTGATTGCACATCTTCTATATCTGGAGAAAACTTACCATTTAAAGCCGCTTGTGTCTTTGCTGCTAAAATAAGGTTTTGGGAAGCTCTTGGCCCTGCTCCCCAATCGATATAGGTTTTCACAAATTCAGTTGCTAAAACATTATCTGGACGCGTTTTACTCACTAAAGTCACCGCATATTCAATTACATTATCAGCAACTGGTATTTTTCGAATTACATTTTGAAAATCAATAATTTCTTGCGCTGTAAATAATGCATTTACTTGTGGATTATGAATTGAAGTAGTTGCTTTTACCACATCTACTTCTTCTTGAAAAGAAGGGTATTCTAATTTTACGGCAAACATAAAACGGTCTAACTGTGCTTCTGGCAAAGGGTAAGTTCCTTCTTGCTCAATAGGGTTTTGTGTTGCCAATACAAAATATGGTAAATCTAATTTATAATGATGACCTGCAACTGTTACTGATCTTTCTTGCATTGCTTCTAATAAAGCGGCTTGCGTTTTTGGTGGTGTACGATTGATTTCATCTGCCAAAATAATATTGGAGAAAATTGGCCCTTTTATAAATTTAAACTGTCGGTTTTCATCTAAAATCTCACTTCCTAATATATCTGAAGGCATTAAATCGGGTGTAAACTGAATACGTTTAAAGTTTAGCCCTAAAACTTGTGATATTGTATTTACCATAAGTGTCTTGGCTAACCCTGGAACTCCAATTAATAAGGCATGTCCACCAGCAAATACGCTCAGTATAATTTGGTTTATTACTTCATCTTGCCCTACAATGACTTTTGCAATTTCTTGCTTTAACTCTTTTTGTTTTTGTACTAATTGTTGAATAGTTGCAACGTCAGACATATTTGTATTGGAATTTAAAATATTAGAACCACTAAAATAAGAAAAAAAAGCATAAAAAAAGCCCTTCAACATGAAGGGCTTTAAAATTATTTTTGAATTATTTTTTTAACCAGTTGTTTGTGAAATTACAATCTTTATAATCAGCATTAATGCTAATATAAGTTTCGTTAATTTTTTCTTCAGTCCATTTTGCAATGGCTTTGATTTTTTTATCTGTTAAAGCTAAATCTTTAACTTTTAAATAATCGTTAGCAAAGTCTGCAGTATGTTCTTCTGTTTTATTATTTACTGTAATGATTTTATAGAACTTATTTCCACCTCTTTCATCTTCTAAAATTGGATTAGAAACTTGACCGACTTTAAAATTAGAAATTTGACTGTATAATGCAGGATCCATTTTTGTTAGATCGAAACGTGGCTCCATTGTTCTAGGGTTTAATAAAACCCCTCCATTGTTTCTTGTTTCTTTTTGATCTGATGAAGATTTTGCAGCATCTGCAAAAGTAATTTCTCCACTTATAATTTTAGCTCTTATTTCTTCGATTTTTGTTTTGGCTTGAGCCATAGCTAGTGAAGTAACTTTAGGATTAACTAAAATATGTCTTAATTCTACTTCTTGACCTTTAATTTTTTCTACCAAAATAATGTGGTAACCAAATTCTGTTTCAAATGGCTCTGAAATTTCACCTTCAGCTAAACTAAATGCAACATCTTTAAATTCTTTTACAAATGCTGTTTTTCTATTCATCTTATAGAATCCTCCATTTGAACTTGATCCTGGATCTTCCGAAAACAGAACTGCTTTACTGAAAAAACTAGAACCTTCAAGTACTTCTTTCTTTATATTTTTCAATTTATCAATTGCAGCTTGTTTTTCTTCTTGCGAAACTACAGGCTTAACTACAATTTGAGCAACTTCAACTTCAGCTCCAAAAACTGGCATTTCGTCTTTTGGAATTTCTTTGAAGAAATTTCTAACTTCTTCTGGAGTAATTTGAACCTCATCTACAATTTTATTTTGCATTTGAGTAGTCAATTTATTTTGCTTGATAATATCGAAAAAGTAATTTTTAAATTCATCTTCGTTTTTCTTTCTATAAAATTTAATAACTTTATCTAACGAACCTACTTGCTCAACCATTGCGTCAATTTGCTGATTCATGTAACCATAAACTTCTTCATCAGTTATAACAATACTATCTTGAATAGCATGATGAGCATATAATTTATCTTCTAATTGCTTTCCAAATAATTCACAACGAGAAATGTTTTTCACATCTACACCTTGTGCTTTAAGTTGAATGAATTCTAAATCTATATCAGAATCTAAAACCACATAATCTCCAATAACAGCAACTACTCCGTCAATTTTTACTTTTTTACCTTGACCTAATATTACTGACGTACTTAATAATAAAGTAAGAGCTAAAATGCTTTTATTTATAAATTTCATATTTGTTATTTTTAATCGCATCATTTGTTATTTCCTTTTCTATTGTTTTAACTAATTCTAATTTTCTTTTATTTATAATGACCTGCTTTATAGTTGGCTTCAAAAACTGCAAAGGTGTTGCTTCATTTTTAGACAACACATTATTAACTTTAACTAACCAAACCGTCGTAGAATCTGGATATTGAAAATCTATTCCTGAAACAATATATTTATCTTTGTTATTAACATTAATAAATGGTAGTTTTTCATAAACCTGATTGATATCAACCCACATAGAGTCATTAAATGCATAACTCTTAAACTGTATGGCTAGTTCCTGAAGGTCTTTTTTATCTTTTTTTGTAAAGGAACTAAACTTTGTTCTAATTTTATCAAACTTTTGATTTTCTTTAACTAAATTAATATAACGAAGTTTAATTAATTCTGAAGAGTTCTTAAAATATTGTTTGTTTGAATCATAATAAGAGTTTATTTGAGCTTCTGTAACAATTGTATCAATTTGTTGCTTAACTAATTCCTCTAAATACCCCTTTGTATATAAATCTATTTTATATTGATTTATTAAATCTGTAAACCCGTCCATTTGACTATCTGAAAGGTTATATTCAGCAGCATTATAAAGTATTTTTTGAGTAGCCCATCTACCAATATATGATTTTACAATTGCAATACTGTCATTTTTGGAAGTGCCTTTAGGAACTAAATCGGCTATATCACTTTTATACAAATACATATCACCTACCCTCGCGATAGCTTCAGGTTCTTGTGGCTTTTTAAAATAACTACAAGAAGAAACAACTAGAATAAGCACTAAATATTGTAGGGCTTTAATCATTATTTTAAAATTTGATTTTTAACCATTTCAAAAACCTTTTGATTTACGTTGACTTTAAATTCTTTTTTCAAATCGTCAACCCAATTATTTTCTAAATATTGCTGGTAATCACTAATTACTTTACCTCTACATTCATCAATAGTTTTTTCTTGAGTTGGCTTAACTTCTTTTACTTTTAAAACAAAATAGTAATTCCCTTTTTTAACTATTGAAGTAGCGCCTTGTTGTAGGTTTTTATATTCAGATAATATGTCATAATTTTCTTCAAATAATCCAGATTTAACCATAACATTAATGGCTCCATTTTTATTTAATTTTGATTTAATATAATCTATAGATTTATTTTTTTCTAAATATGATTTTGCTTTACCTATAACCTTTTCATCCGTTGAAGAATATACATCTATATCATATCTGTTATTCCACATATAATTTTTAGAATTGTTTTTAAAATATGCGTTTAAACCAATAGTATCTGTTTTAGCTCTTTCCCAAATTTCTTTCTCCATTAAATCAAAAAGCAACAAACCGTCTCTATATTCCTCTACAATATTTTTGAATTCTACGAATTCATTTTCTAAATTATCATCATAATATTTAATCAGTTGATCATCCATCCACTTTTCAAATAAGTGATCTATAAGTGCATTTATTGGTTTAATCTTAATGTTTGACTTTTGTTGACTAAAAATGTAATTTATAAAAGAAGGCGAATACAATTTTTTATCTTTATTAAGAACAACTAATTCCCCACTTAATTCTTTTTTATTTTCTGGCATCTCCCAAGTTTGAGAATAAAAATCATCCGTAACAGATTTTTTTATTTTCAAAAACAATTTTCCGTTTTTAGTAAAAGAGTACTTCTTTCTTAGCTTTGCAGCCAATGAATTTGTAATCAACAAAGACCTTTCATCTTTTCTTACTTTACTTTCTAATTCAGTTCTCATTTCCTGAATAGATTGAACAGGATGCTTTTCAATCAACTTTACAATATGCCAACCAAACTGAGACTGGAAAGGTTTAGAAACCTCGTTTTTATCATTAAGACTGAATGCAATTTCTTCAAATTTTTCAGAAGCTAACTGACCTGAACCGAAACGTTGTAGAACTCCTCCTTTACCAGAAGTTGATTTATCTTCAGAAAATTGATTTGCTAAACTTTCAAAATTTTCTCCTTGTTTTATTTTTTGATAAATCTCCTCAATAGTTTGTTTTGTTTTTTCTTGTAATGCAGCATCAGGAGTCGATGGCTTTACAATCATTATATGAGCAACTGTAACTTCACCTCTGTTTTTTCTAGCATCTGTAACTTTAACTATATGGTAACCAAATTTTGTTCTAAATGGTGCCGAAAAATCTCCTACGCTAGTATTAAAAGCAGCGTTTTCAAATGGGTAAACCATTCTAAATGCAGAGAAATAACCTAAGTTTCCTTTATTTTCTTTTACTGAAGGATCTTCAGAATATTGATCAGCAATTTCTTCAAAGTTTTTACCTTCTTTAAGTAATTGCTGTACTTTTACAACTTTATTATATGCTCTTAAAGTGTCTTCTGGAGAAGCACTTTCATCAACTAAAATTAAAATATGAGATGCTTTAACTTCTTTATTAATTCTTTCGTAAGCCTCTTCAACTAACTCATTTGTAACTTTAGAATCGTTAATGTAATTTTTCGCTAATTGTCCTCTATAAGACATAAGCTCATTTTGATATCTTACATTATAATGCAATCCTAATTTATAAGCCTTTTGCACCTTCAATTTATAACCAACAAAAAGCTCTAGGTATTTATCTAGATCTTTTTGGGAGTCATCTTTAACTAAATCTAAATTTTTATTATACACCCTAATAAACTCATCAGAATAATATGATGTACTATCTATAGTAAATAAAGCTTTTTTTTCTTGCGAAAAACCATTTTGAATAAAAGTAACAAGTACTAAAAATTGAAATAAATATCTCATGGAATATCATTTTTAATTTGCAATCAACAAAAATAACAATTCCTATGTATATAGCAAGTTTCTAAATAGGATTAACAAAATTTTATTTTTCGATTTAAAACACATAAGTAGTATTACGTTTTAGATATTTAAATTAATACATTAATTTTGCACTCTATAAAAAAAACAAAATGGGATTTAAAGAAGAAATTGCTAAAAGAAGAACTTTTGGAATCATATCACATCCAGATGCTGGAAAAACAACTCTAACAGAAAAATTATTATTATTTGGAGGTGCCATTCAAGAAGCTGGAGCTGTAAAAAGCAATAAGATTAAGAAAGGTGCCACTTCCGATTTCATGGAAATTGAAAGACAAAGAGGGATATCTGTAGCAACTTCTGTTTTAGCCTTCATTTACAAAGACAAGAAGATTAACATTCTTGACACCCCAGGTCATAAAGATTTTGCCGAAGACACTTTTAGAACTCTTACTGCTGTTGACAGTGTAATTGTTGTTATAGATGTTGCAAAAGGTGTTGAAGAGCAAACTGAAAAACTTGTTGAAGTTTGTAGAATGAGAAAAATTCCAATTATCGTTTTCATTAACAAATTAGACCGTGAAGGTAAAGACGCATTTGATTTATTAGATGAAGTAGAGCAAAAACTTGGACTTACAGTTACACCACTAAGTTTCCCTATAGGAATGGGTTATGATTTTAAGGGAATTTATAACATTTGGGAGAAAAACATCAATCTGTTTTCTGGAGACAGTAGAAAAGATATCGAAGAAACGATTGCCTTTTCAGACATAAATAATCCTGAACTTGACGGTATTATTGGAGAAAAACCAGCTAAAAGATTAAGAGAAGAATTAGAATTAATTGATGAAGTTTACCCAGCTTTTGATAGAGATGAATATTTATCAGGTCAGCTTCAACCAGTATTTTTTGGTTCGGCTTTAAATAATTTTGGAGTTAGAGAATTATTAGATTGTTTTATTGAAATTGCACCTACACCAAGACCTAAAGAATCAGACACTAGACTTGTAAACCCTAATGAAGAAGAATTTAGTGGTTTTGTATTTAAAATACATGCCAATATGGACCCTAAACACAGAGATAGGTTAGCGTTTATTAAAATTGTTTCAGGTACATTTGAAAGAAACAAACCCTACCTGCATGTAAGAAATGGCAAGAATATGAAATTTTCAAGTCCGAATGCTTTTTTTGCTGAAAAGAAAGAGATTGTTGATATTTCGTATCCAGGAGACATTGTTGGACTTCACGATACAGGTAATTTTAAAATTGGAGACACCTTAACTGAAGGTGAAAAAATGAACTACAAAGGAATACCTAGTTTTTCTCCCGAACATTTTAGATATATCAATAATTCCGATCCATTAAAATCAAAACAATTAGAAAAAGGGATTGATCAATTAATGGACGAAGGTGTTGCCCAGTTGTTTACATTAGAAATGAATAACCGTAAAATTATCGGAACCGTTGGAGCATTACAATATGAGGTAATTCAGTATCGTTTAGAGCATGAATATGGCGCTAAGTGTAGCTATGAAAATTTTCCTGCTTATAAAGCGTGCTGGGTAAAACCAGACGATCCTAAAAATGAAGAGTTCATGGAGTTTAAAAGGATTAAACAAAAATTTCTTGGAACTGATAAATACGGACAATTAGTGTTTTTGGCTGATAGTGAATTTTCAATACAAATGACTAAACAAAAATACCCAAGTGTTAAGTTATTTTATACTTCAGATTTTCATATTTCATAATTTTTTAGTATAATTGCAAAGCAATAGCCCCCTATTTAACCAAAAAACAAAACAAAAAATGAAATTTGCTAATTCTAAATTTTTAGCAACTGTTATGATGGCTTTTATAAGCTTTCTTAGTGTTGCTCAACCTATTGACCCACCAGCTGACGATGACCCACCGCCAGCTCCAATTAACACAAAACTAATTTGGCTTATGATTATTGGCATTGCTTTTATGTTCTACTTTTTCAAAAACAGAGCAGCTTTTAATCAACAAGCAAATTAATTATATAAAAAAAGTCCTGTAACCTACAGGACTTTTTTTATATAATTGTTTTTTTTTAAATAGAACTTCTTCTTCTTTCTCTTGCCAACAATGTGTTTTTCAACAACATGGCAATAGTCATTGGTCCTACTCCACCAGGAACAGGAGTAATATAAGACGCTTTCTTAGAAACATTTTCAAAATCAACATCACCTGTTATTTTATATCCTTTTTCTGTTGTTTCATCTGGAACTCTTGTAATTCCAACATCAATAATAACAGCATCGTCTTTTATCATTTCGGCTTTTAAATAATTAGGAACACCTAATGCAGTAATAATAATATCTGCCTGACTTGTTATTTGATTAATATTTTTAGTGTGACTGTGCGTTAAAGTAACTGTAGAATTTCCTGGAAAACCTTTTCTTCCCATTAAAATACTCATAGGCCTACCTACAATATGACTTCTTCCAATAACTACCGTTTGCTTTCCTTTTGTTTCAACGTTATATCGTTCTAAAAGTTCAAGAATACCAAAAGGAGTTGCAGGAATAAATGTACTCATATCTAAAGCCATTTTTCCGAAATTTTCAGGATGAAAACCATCTACATCTTTACTTGGATCTACAGCCATTAGTACTTTTTGAGTATCAATTTGATCTGGCAATGGTAATTGAACAATAAAGCCGTCAATATCATCATTTTCATTTAATTCCTTAATTTTCTTAAGCAATTCAGTTTCTGAAGTTGTACTCGGCATTTTAACTAAAGTGGAATCAAAACCCACTCTTTCACAGGCTTTTACTTTACTACCTACGTAAGTTAAACTTGCACCATCATTCCCTACAATTAAAGCTGCCAAATGCGGAACCTTTTCCCCTTTAGCTTTCATAGCATCTACTTCAGCTTTAATTTCGTTTTTAATATCTTCCGAAACTTTTTTACCGTCTAATAAAATCATTGTTGTGTAGTTGTGTGTTGTTTATTAAAAAAATAAGACGCAAAAATTTGCGTCTTATATATTATTTCATGCCTTTCATGCCTTGCATCATGCGCATCATGTTTTTTCCGCCACCACCTTGCATCATCTTCATCATTTTACCCATTTGATCAAACTGTTTCATTAACTGATTAATTTGCTCAACATTAGTACCTGAACCTTTTGCAATCCTCGCTTTACGTTTAACATCAATTACTGAAGGCTTAGTTCTTTCTAAAGGTGTCATTGAATGTATTATTGCTTCAATATGTTTAAATGCATCATCTTCTATCTCTACATCTTTCATTGCTTTTCCAACTCCAGGTATCATTCCGACAAGGTCTTTCATGTTACCCATTTTTTTAATTTGTTGAATTTGTGTTAAGAAATCATCAAAACCAAACTCGTTTTTAGCAATTTTCTTTTGTAATTTTCTTGCTTCTTCTTCATCATATTGCTCTTGAGCTCTTTCGACCAAAGACACAACATCTCCCATACCAAGGATTCGCTCTGCCATACGATTTGGATAGAAAACATCAATCGCATCCATTTTTTCACCCGTACCAATAAACTTAATAGGTTTATCAACTACCGATTTAATTGAAATTGCAGCTCCACCTCTAGTATCACCATCTAACTTCGTTAAGATAACTCCGTCAAAATTTAATTTATCATTAAAAGCTTTTGCAGTATTTACAGCATCTTGACCTGTCATTGCATCCACAACAAACAATGTTTCTTGAGGTTGAATTGCTTTATGAACTTCAGCAATTTCATTCATCATTTGCTCGTCTATAGCTAAACGACCAGCTGTATCCACAATTACAACATTAAACCCATTTGCCTTAGCATGTTTAATTGCATTTTGAGCAATTTCAACTGGATTTTTATTCTCTGTTTCTGAGTATACTTCAACACCTATTTGATCTCCTACAACATGTAACTGATTTATAGCTGCTGGACGATAGATATCACAGGCTACTAATAAAACCTTTTTATTTTTCTTTGTATTAAGGAAGTTAGCTAATTTACCTGAGAAGGTAGTTTTACCTGAACCTTGTAAACCAGACATTAAAATAACTGATGGATTCCCTGAAAGATTAATTCCTTCAACATCTCCTCCCATTAATTCTGTCAGTTCATCTTTTACTATTTTAACTAATAATTGACCGGGCTGTAAAGTTGTCAATACATTTTGACCAATAGCTTTCTCTTTTACTCTAGTTGTAAAATCTTTTGCTATTTTGAAGTTAACATCGGCATCTAATAATGCGCGACGAACTTCTTTCAAAGTATCTGCAACATTAACATCAGTAATTTTACCGTGTCCCTTTAATACATGAAACGCTTTATCTAATTTATCAGTTAAATTATCAAACATAATGGATTGTGATTTTAATAAGATGCAAATTTAATAATTTGATTTTTAAGAATGATATAAAAACAAAAAAATCCACTAAAAAGTGGATTTAATTTTATATTAAAATAAAGAAGACTACTCCTCTTTTTTTGCTTCTGCTTTTTTTGAAGAACAACAAGATGCTTTTGCTTCAGTTCCGCAAGATTTTTTCTCTCCTTCTGCAGACTTTTGCATTGATGCAACTTCTTTTTTATCAGCTGAACAACATGCCTTTTCAGTTTTAGCAACTTCTTTCTTTTTTTGAGTTTGAGCAGTAGCATCTACTGAAAACATAAATGCAGCTATTGCTAATATTGTGATTACTTTTTTCATGGTTATAAAATTTTAAATTATTATTATAAAAACTTGTGCAACAAATATATACAAATATTTGAATTACAAAATTAAGATTATTATTTTTTTATGATTTTTTTAGATGTGTAAAACTTATGGTCAAAAACAAAAGTTAAAACAACAATATTTGTTTTTGCTTCTTCTAGGTTAAAGATCATCTCATTAATTCCTGTTTTTAATCCTTCAATAGTTCCTTCAGATAAAATTTTACCATCAACACTTGACATAATATATTCTAATTCCGCTTCATAAGGTATCGAAAATTGAACATTTACAGCATCATTAATTGCAGGATTTGGATATACTGAAAAACTAAACGGATTTGAACCATCTATTAAATCATGACTTAATGTAGGATTATAAACCAATTTTACTTCATATATAGTTGGATCAGCATTTGTAAGGTTTGTTTGATTATCAGTAAATGCAGAAGCTGAAGAACTTTGTATACCTCCAAAAATATGACCAATAACAAATTCAGTTGCAGTTATCTCAGAAAGTTTAATTACTTCGTTAGAATAATGAGGCAGACTTTCATTTGAAATAAACTCTGCGCCAGAGCCTTTTAAATTAGGCATTTCAACAGGTAATTGATACTCTGTCAAAGAACCATTAGCAGCTCTTTTCGTTCTGCTAATTGTTTTAACGAAAGGAACTGTATTATCTTGAACTAAAGCCCCGCCATTGTAATAGTACTGACTCATTCCTCCAAAAAACAAATTATGCATATTGTTATTCGTAGCGTCATATAAACTTGCTTTTCCAGAATGATAATTACTTAAATATTGATTAAAACTTGTTTGCGGAAAGTAACCTCCCGTTTTAATATCAACTGGATACAAAAAAGGTAAATCAGCGCTAATTTGAAACACACCTGAAGAAATAGTATAGCCTAATTCTCCGTTAGGAAAAACTTGTGGCAATAAGTTATAATCCCTTCTATGTAGGTGAACAGCATCAGTAATAGTTGTATAATTATTAATTGACAATTGAGTTCCTGAATTATCAATTTCAAACTTTCGAATTGAATTTGAATAAGTTTGAGTAAATGAAGCTCCATTCATTGGATTATATCGTCCGTCAAAACGATGACCTCCAATTAAATAAAATTCATTACCAATTTTTCCTAACTGCCCTCCTGTTATTGCAAAATTAGTACTTGTAATTTGTTTAAAATGACTTGAAATTGCCGTTTCATTTATTACAGCTGAAATCAAACCCGAAACATCTATAGATGTTAATTTATCAAATGTAATATGATCGTTTGCAGAAGTAGCAAAAGCATAACCACCAATTATATATAAAGTATTGCCATCTTGATAAAAATTCATATTCGTTGATTGCAATTGTTCTTTCAACCCTATTGCTAATGAATTTACAGAAGCAGTCCAAGTTTGCTGTGTAGTAATATCAACTACGTAAATATTGGTGTTATTTTGACTTCCAGGAAAAGCATTAAAAGGCTGTCGTGCATGCATTCCATCTTTTCGACCTCCAATTATAAGCCACTTTCCATTATGTTGACCAAATGCATAAGAGTGTAATCCTGGCAACCCTGTTATAGTAACAGGTGTTAACACAACATTATAAGGAAAGTCGTTTTGTCCTTGCATTAGTTGAAAAAAACTAAAGACAAGAAAAACTAAAAAATTTTTCATTTTGTTGTAAGTTAAGTTGACTGCGTAATGCAGTAAATTATTTAAAAATCAATTACAACAAAAGTTTTGGAGGGTCCCAAATAGAATTTAGGTAGTTCGAATTAAAAAAAATTTCATAAAAAGAAGTTTCTTTTTTCAATTCAAAATCAAAAAGTTCAAAATTTAAATCACTACTATATTCATTTATAAATTGTAATGGGCTAAAATTTAGACTCATTACAAACTTACCGTTCTCACACTTCTTTTGTTCAGAATTATTGCATTTTTGCTCACAATTATTTCCAAACTGAAGTTTTACAGCACGAACAGAAGGCAATGCAGTTAAAGCAATTAAATATAAAAGTAATATATATGTAAAATTTTTCACAATCCAAAAATAGTAAAACAAATGAAAATATATGTAACAAAAGTTACAGAGTTCTAAAACTGAAAATAAATAAAAGGCTGTGGTCCAGACGAAGCAGTTGCGTAAACTACCCAGAAAACTAACCCCAAAAGAAGTGCTTTAATATAAATAGGTATTACGTTAAAAAAATCTTCTAATTTATTAATTCCTTTCTCAGGTATAAAATGCCATACAAATCCGAAAAGCATTAAGAAAACCACATTTTTATAGCCTAATAAAATAGTTTGCCATTCATTTACATTGAAAGTTAATGAAGCAATATTATCTACAATTTGAAAAGCAGTTTGAAAATCTTTAGCTCTAAAAAACAACCAGCAAAAAATGACGAAATGAAACGTCAGAATAATTTTTATAGCTTTAACAAAACTCGTTTTTGGTAGTTTAATTCTAGAATCTAAGAAACGTTCTACTGCAAGTGCAGTTCCATGTAAAACTCCCCAAAACACAAATTTCCAATTCGCTCCATGCCATAAACCTCCAAGAAGCATAGTCATGAAAAGATTAAAATAAGTACGGAATTTTCCTTTCCTGTTTCCGCCTAAAGAAATGTACAAATAATCTCTTAACCAAGACGATAACGAAATATGCCATCTTCTCCAAAACTCAGTTATTGAGCTAGACTTATAAGGTGTTCTAAAGTTAGGCGGTAAAGTAAAACCCATTAACAACGCTAAACCTATTGCCATATCTGAATAACCAGAAAAATCACAATAAATTTGAAGTGTATATCCATAAGAAGCTAATAAATTTTCAAAAGCAGAATAACTGTTTGGCGCATCAAAAACTCGATCAACGAAATTCAAAGAAATATAATCGGAGATTACTGCTTTTTTAAGTAAACCTCCAATAATTAAAAATAAGGCTTTATTAAAATCTTCTTTAGTAATTTTTAATTTCTCATAAATTTGAGGAATAAAATCACTCGCTCTAACAATTGGCCCAGCAACTAATTGAGGAAAGAAAGAAACGAAGAATAAAAAATCAACAAAACTTTTGGTTGGTTCAAGTTCTCTTCGGTAAACATCTATAGTATAACTTAAGGTTTGGAAAGTATAAAACGAAATTCCAACAGGCAAGATAATATCTGTAAAAGCAGCATTCCCACTAAAAAGAGTATTGAAGTTGTCTATAAAAAAATTGGTGTATTTAAAATAAACTAAAAGCCCTAGATTGGTAAACAAACTTAATAACAAATAGAATTTCCTGTATGTTTTATTAGTTTCTTCAAAAATAAATTTAGATAAAGAATAGTCTAAAACAGATGAAAAAATAAGCAACCAAAAATAAATTCCGCTGCATTTATAATAGAAAAACAATGAAAAAAGCACTACATAAGTAATTCTAAAATAATGCGTTTTTCTTGATAGAATATAAATGAAATAAAAAATTAGAAAGAATCCTAAAAACAACGCACTATTAAATAACAAAGGTTGTTTTGGGTTATAAAGAAACCAATTTTGAATTAAATCTAATGATAGATTGCCAAAAACATTTTGGAACACATCTTGTATTTGAAATAATGCTAACAAACTATTCTATCAATTTATAATTGTTGTACGTTTCCATCAAAGCTTTAAAAAACAACTCGCCTTGTAACTCATATCCTTGTTTTGAATAATGCACTTTATCTTTAGACATAAGTCCTTTATTCGCATTTGAATTCACGCTGTAAAGTCCGCCCATATTTTTGTACATATCCCAAACAGCATAATTATTTTTCTCAGCAAATTCTAAAATAGCTTTCGCATAACTCGCTACAAAAGTATTTGGGTATTTTCTTTGAAAAAGTGATGGTGGCGGAGTTGTAAGTAAAATTTCAACTGAAGGGTTTTGTTTCTTGATTGAAAGAAGCATTTCTTCAAGTTGCGTATAAAAAATAATCGTTTCTTGTTTGTCAAAACTTTCATTTGTACCCAATGAAATCACAACCAAATCGGCTTCAATAGTTTGTAATTGCTGAAAAAATAAAGGGTATTTTAAATAATCTGAACATTTTGCTCCATTAACACCAATTGCACTGTAAACTATTCCTGAATTCTTATTTTCTAATACTAATCCGTTTAGAGAAAAGTCCTTCGTTTTATCATTTGAAGTAATGTAAATCTTATCTAAACTTTCTTCTGAATAATAGTTATATGAATGTTTATCTTCGGAAATATTCAATGGAATAAATTCCGATTTAGTAATTTTTACCGGTTCATTTTCATCAGTAGGAATTCGTAAAGTTTTCCCAGCCTGAATATTATTGGAACGCAAATTATTTGCTTTTTTAATTTCGGAAACTGAACAATTGTATTTATCAGCAATAATTGAAAGCGCTTCACCACTTTTAATTTTATGGTAAATCACTTTTGGCTTTGAAGACACCATTACAATGTTTTTAGAAGTTTTTGCCAAATTAAAATTACCTTTTATTGGCGCAACAATTTTAATTGAATTAAAAGCATAAGACCTATCTCTAACGTTCAATTCAACAACAAAGTCATTTTCGTCAGAATATAATGCAATTCCGCTAAGACCAACTGGTTTTCCTTCGTTTGGCTTTACATTTCTTTGATTTAAAAAAGAAATTGAACTTGAATATTTTATATAATGACTACCATTTGTACTTGCTAAATTATAAGGAAAAGTAAAGCCTAAACCTGCATTTCCAAATTTATTTTGTAAAAGTGAACGCATTTTACCCGAAAACAAATCGGCTTGAATATGTGAATCGCCAATATGAACAATTCTTACTTTATTTTTCTTTGTTATTTCAATAGAATCTAACTTCTGTAAAAACCTTTTAATGGCTTTTGCATTGTGAATTTCGTTTTTAAACTCAACCACAGAAATAGTATCTATACTTACCGAATCTATTTCAATTTTAGTTGTATCAGAAAGGGTTTGACCCAAAATAAATTGTCCAAAAGCCAAACAAAAAAATAAAATACTATTCTTCATAAACTACACTATCATTAACTGCTTTAGCACTATCTTTTTTGATGATTTTCTTTAATGGTTTCTTTACAGGTCTTATTTTTTTATACTTTTCAAAACCATCATTAATCTGATTAAAAATCATATTTGCAACATCTTTTGCACCTCTAAAATTAAAATGCGTATAATCTTTATTTGCTCTTGCAGGTTCTTCATCAACCCATGAAACCATTGAACCATCGCCCCCCATTAAAGTATATAAATTCACAAATGCCGATTCTGATTTTATTGCATATTTCTTTTGAGCCAACATTAATGGAACCACTGCAGAATCAGTTTTCATATCCATTTCGTACTTGGTTGACTTATCAGCTGTTGAAATAACTAAAATTGAAACTCCAGGAAAACATTCTTTCAAATGAGCTACGACTTTATTCATTCGTTTTTCATACCAAGAATAATTATAAGAACCATAATTTAGAACGTTTGTTCCATAATGCAATACAATTAAATCATAATGTAATTGTTCTTGAAACTGCTTCATTAAATCAACATCAAACATTGATAACGGTAAGCCCGAATTTCCTCTGCTCGAAAAATTATCTACATGTATACCTTTACCATTATCAAAATTAAAGCCATAAAGAGGAATACTGTCAGCTTCAGTGAAATTAACCCTCATCGATTTTTGTCCGTTTGACGAAAGCGATAAAGTATTTAACTTGTTAATAGGTTTTAATTTTTTATAAATTGTATCAACTCCAACAACTTGATAAATTTTACCGTTTTTATTCTTTGACTTACCAAAAAATAAAGTTGGGTTTCCTAATTCTGAAGCGAAACGTGTTTTTGTAGCTCTAAATTTCACCCAAGGATCACGCAATGTATCATTAGCAAAAAACAAATATCCATTTACACCAAATGGACTCACTGGATGTTTTGTTTTTAAATAAGAATAGGCTTTCCAATTTGATGAAAATTCATGTGTAATTGAATTACGAGAAGAAGCAGATTCTGAAGTGATGTTTACAAAACCAACACCTTCGCCACCAAATTTTTCTTGTAAATAGGTTCTAAAATCTTTTACAATCATATCGCCATCAGTCATTGAATCTCCAAAATAGGCAATTCGCACTTTCTTTGTTGGATTTTTTTCGAGTTGGAAAAGCTTTTCGAAAAAAGAAACTAAATATTGATTTCCTTTATAAATCTTAAAGGTTTCAGATGGAAATTTAACTCCTTCAAAAGATACAAAATCTATTTTTTTATTTCCTAAAGTATCTTTAATATCTTCTTTTTCAGCATTGGCAACAGCTTCTAAAAGCAAACTGTCAATTACTACATTTTCGGTTAATGAACTTCCTTCATCAAAAATTCTTTTAGGCAAAAACGTTTTGAACACCAAAAATGATGCAGTTGCCAAAAGCATTGCAAAAAAGGTCTTGAAAAAATAAGATTTTGATTGTTTCACTTTTATCTAGCAAAAATTACATTCTTTCAGGAACATCAATTCCTAATAGTTGAAAAGAAGATTGAATAACCTCAGCTACTTTATTTGCTAATTGTACTCTAAAGATTTTTAAAGCTTCGTCACTTTCTCCTAAAATAGAAACGTTTTGGTAAAATGAATTGAATTCTTTTACCAAATCATAGGTGTAATTTGCAACCAAAGCTGGACTATGATTATGTGCTGCACTTTGAATTGTTTCTGGATAAAGTTGAATTTGTTTGATTAACTCTTTCTCTTTTTCATGCAAATCAATAGTATTCGCAGATACGACCGATTTATAATCGAAAGTTGCTTTCCTTAAAATAGATTGAATACGAGCATACGTATATTGGATAAATGGACCTGTATTTCCAGCAAAATCAACCGATTCTTCTGGATTAAACATCATTTGTTTTTTAGGATCTACCTTTAACATATAATACTTCAATGCTCCTAAACCAATAGTTTTATATAAAACCGCTTTTTCTTCTTCTGAATAACCTTCTAACTTCCCTAATTCTTCCGAAATAGATTGTGCTGTTTCTGTCATTTCAGCCATTAAGTCATCTGCATCTACTACGGTTCCTTCACGAGATTTCATTTTTCCCGAAGGTAATTCCACCATTCCGTAACTTAAATGATAAAGACTATCTGCCCATTCAAATCCTAATTTCTTTAAGATTAAGAATAACACTTTAAAGTGATAATCTTGTTCGTTACCAACAGTATAAACCATACCTCCAATATCTGGATTGTCTTTTACACGTTGAATTGCTGTTCCAATATCTTGTGTCATGTAAACTGCAGTTCCGTCTGAACGAAGTACAATTTTACGGTCTAAACCATCAGCGGTTAAATCTATCCAAACTGAACCATCTGCATCTTTTTCGAAAATTCCTTTTTCTAATCCAAATTGCACTACTTCCTTACCTAATAAATAAGTGTTGCTTTCGTAATAATAAGAATCGAAATTTACTCCAACTGATTTATAAGTTGCTTCAAAGCCATCGTAAACCCATTGGTTCATAGTTTTCCAAAGCGATATAACTTCAGCATCGCCAGCTTCCCATTTAAGCAACATTTCTTGAGCTTCAAGAATAGAAGGTGCTAGTTTTTTAGCTTCTTCTTCCGTTTTACCTTGACTCATTAATTCGGTAATTTCTTTTTTGTAATTTTTATCAAATTCTACATAGAAATTACCAACTAATTTATCTCCTTTTAATCCAGTTGACTCAGGAGTTTGTCCGTTTCCAAATTTTTGCCAAGCCAACATTGACTTACAAATATGAATTCCACGGTCATTTATGATTTGAGTTTTGTATGCTTTTTTACCTGAAGCTTTAATGATTTCAGCAACAGAATACCCTAATAGAATATTACGAACGTGGCCTAAATGCAAAGGTTTGTTAGTATTAGGTGAAGAATATTCAACCATAATAGCTTTTCCCCCTTCATTTGGAGTTACAAATCCAAATTTTTCTTCATTCTTAATTGAATTGAAAAAATCTACATAAAAAGCATTGGTAATTACAATATTTAAAAACCCGCCTACAACATTAAAACCTCCAACTTCATTAGCGTTTTCTACTAAATAAGTCCCGATTTTAGTCCCAATTTCTACTGGATTTCCTTTTAATTGTTTTACCAATGGAAAAACAACCATAGTAACATCGCCTTCAAAATCTTTCCTAGTTGCTTGAAATTCTACTTTATCTATTGATAAATCGAACAAACTTTGAACTGCTTTTTGAATGTGAATTGTTAATGTTTCTTGTAAAGTCATTTTCCTATTGTTTTTAAAGGTGCAAATATAATAAGAAGTTAGAAGTAAAAAGTCAGAAGTTAGAAGTTTTTTAGAACCAAAAAAGCGATTCAATTGAATCGCTTTTTTGTACTTGTATTCTTTTATACCTATTTTTACAAAACTACCAACGAATAATAACACTTCCCCAAGTAAATCCACTTCCAAAAGCTGCTAGAACAACCAAATCTCCTTCTTTGATTTTACCTTTTTCCCAAGCTTCAGTTAAAGCAATTGGAATAGATGCTGCAGTTGTATTTCCGTATTTTTGTATATTATTATACACCTGATCGTCAGATAGTTTGAATTTCGATTGGATAAACTGAGAAATTCTTAAATTAGCTTGATGTGGAACTAACATATTAATATCGGAAACTTCTAAATTATTAGCTTGTAAGCCTTCGTTAATTACTTCACTAAAACGTACAACTGCATTTTTAAACACAAATTGTCCGTTCATATAAGGATAGTAGCTTTCGTCATTTGGATCATTATCTGCAATTATGTCGGTCACCCAACGTTTTCCCATTCCTGGGGCTATTAAAGCTAATTCTTCGGCGTGTTGTCCTTCAGAATGCAAATGAGTTGACAAAATACCTTTAGACAAATCTTCTTCTCGTGAAAGAACAGCTGCTCCTGCTCCATCTCCAAAAATAACAGATACACCACGACCTTTATCAGACATATCCAAACCTGTTGAATGTACTTCAGAACCTATAACTAAGATGTTTTTATACATTCCGGTTTTAATATATTGATCGGCTACTGAAATAGCATAAACAAATCCTGAACATTGGTTACGAACATCTAAAGCTCCAACGGTTCTAAGGCCTAAATCACGTTGTACTAAAACTCCTGGTCCTGGAAAATAATAATCGGGACTTAAGGTTGCAAAAACAACAAAGTCGATATCTTCTTTAGCTACGCCTGAACGCTCAATTGCAATTTCGGCAGCTTTAACGCCCATTGAAGTAGTGGTGTCTTCTCCTCTTATAATATGTCTTCTTTCTTGAATACCTGTGCGTTCTTGTATCCATTCATCATTAGTATCCATTAACTTTGACAAATCGTCATTGGTTACCTTATTCTCTGGCACATAAAAACCTAATCCTGCTATTTTTGAATGATACATAGTTTAAAATTTACTGAAAAATTGAATTACAAAATTACGAAATTAAAAGTATTCCTAAATTCATTAAAAGACCTTAATCTTTTAATTTCAAAAATACCTGCTCACCCCGAGCCAATTTATTGACGTTTTCAAAAAACAAAATACCTTCATCGTATTTAGCTTCAATAAGATAATTTCTACCTTTATAATAACTATTAAGCACTTCTATTCTTAGCTTAGATTGTTCTGTAATTTCTAATTCGAAAGGGTAAATTAATTGCTTATTGTTTATTAATTCTCCTAAAAATACTGAATCAATTACATTTATGTCTCCAAATAGTTTAGCAACATCAACATTATCTTTTGAATTAAACAATGTATCTGGTGTTTCTTCTGCAATTACCTTTCCGTTTTTTAAAACGATTATTTTATCTGAAAAAGACAATGCATCATCCATGTCATGAGTAGCTACAATACAAGTGACTCCTTTTTCTTTAGCATAATTAAAAACACTTCTTCTTAAATTATTCTTTCTTGAATTATCAATATGACTAAAAGGTTCGTCAAACAGTAATATTTCTGGCTCCAAAGCCAAAACTCGCGCAATAGCAACTCTTTGCATTTGGCCGCCACTTAAATATTTAACTTTCACATCTGAAAATGCCGTCATTTCAACTAATTGCAACAACTCTTTAATTCGCTCTTGTTTATTTTCGGGATAAAAATTAGATAAAAACTTACCTATATTTTCAGAAACAGTTATATATGGCATTAGATCAAAGTCCTGAGCTAAATACTTCATAAAAGACATTCCGGGAACTAAATTAAATTTAGGGCCTAAAACTACTGTTTCATTCCAAAAAATTTCACCTTCATTTAAATCTTCAAGTCCGTAAATCACTTTTAACAATGTGCTTTTTCCACTTCCGCTCTCTCCTAAAATGGAAACATGCTGACCTTTTTTAATCGAAAAAGTAACTTTACAAAGAGTTTTATCGCATTTATATGAAAAAGAGACATTAGAAACTAAGAGCATTTTTTTGATAATTTTATTCAAAAGTATAAAGAAAACAAATACCATTTAAGAGAAAAACTATGAAAAAAATTATTTTCATATTCTTTATATTAATTATATATTGCACAACCCTAAATATTAACCAACTAATAATGAAAAAAAATTTATTAACTTTTGCTACTGCATTAGTATTACTTACCTTGCCTAACCTTACTAATGCTCAATTTGGAGTTGAATTAAACTACGGAATGAATGGGTCATATGATCCAAGTTATAATGGCTTCACTCATTTTGGAGCTGGTGTAAATTATAACTTTGATGACACATTTGGCGCAAAAATAGATTTTGCATCTGATAAATTTTCTATTGAAAATGAATTTGGAGACAAAACTGGAGCTGCCAACACTAGAATATCTTTACAAGGTATAGTAAATGTTTCTAATATAATTGATTCAAGATCATTCTATAATGATTTTCAAATTTTAGCACATGGTGGAGCTGGTCTTTCAATTTTAAAATCAGACATCCCAACTTTAGACAAAACTGACCATATTTTAAATATAATTGTAGGTATTAATCCTCAATACAAAGTTGCTGAAGGTTTCTTTCTAGGAATAGACGCTTCATTTATTGCAAATATTTCTCAACATTATAATTTTGATGGTACTTCGACATACGTAGGTGATGCAAATTCAATTACTGGTTTAATGTATAATTTATCTGCAACCCTTTCTTACAAGTTTGGAACTTATTAAATTTTAAACCAACTAGTTATAAAAAAAAAGAGTTCCTAAATTAGGAACTCTTTTTTTATGAAATAAATTGAAGTTATTGTTTTTTTGCGTCTTCAATCATTTTTTCATTTGCTACAATTGCAAATTCAACTCTTCTATTTTTTGCTCTACCAGCATCTGTCTCATTATCTCCAATTGGGTCAACCTCTCCCATTCCAACTGAAACAAACCTTCCTGAAACCAATCCTTTACTAGATAAATAGTTTTTAACTGCAGCTGCACGTTCTTTTGAAAGATTTAAATTAAAATCATCTGAACCTTTACTGTCAGTATAACCATATATTTTAATATCAGTTTCTGCATAGCTTTTAAAAACCGGAACTAACTTATCTAAATTTTGTTTTGCTTTTGCTGTTAAAGTAGATTTGCCAAATTCAAAGTTTACCGAATTTTCTCCTAAAACTAAATGAATTCCTTCACCTACTCTTTCTACTTCAGCTCCTGGCAAAGCTTCCTCAATTTCTCTAGCTTGCTTGTCCATTTTATTTCCGATTACACCACCTGCAACACCACCAACTACACCACCAATTACAGCTCCAAGTGCACCGTTACCTCCTTTACCAGCATTATTACCAATAACTCCTCCAGCAACTGCACCTACTAAACCACCTATTACAGCTCCTTTTTGAGTATTATTAGCATTTTTTACAGCTGTACAACTCATTATCAACATTGACAAACTTAAAGCGAAGATTTTTATTCTATTTTTCATATTTTGAAATTTTAATTGATTCTTTGAAATTGATAAACTACATCAGTAATTTTTCCGCCAACATTAATTTTATCTATTAATTGAAAAGAGTTTTCAGAAGCATTACTAACTTTAATAATGTATCCTTCTTTTACTTTTTTAGATTTTAATCCTTCATCTAAAAACTTAAGGACCATGTTACCTTCCTGGTTTATATACCAAGTTATTGGAGTAGCATATGCACTACAACCGCTTTTTTTAAGCTCCATACTTCCCTTATTGTTATTAGAAACAAAACTCCATTCACTTCCAACAAAACATTTAGAATCTTCAACATCAAAAGATTTTACCTTAATATAATCAGATCCTGGATAAGTTACTGAAGAAATACTCCAATTCCCTTTTATAACTCGCTCTGTTTTATTATCAACATTTGTGTTGGTAACAGATTTTGATTTACATCCAAATAAGAAAATGGAAAACACTATTATTAAAATATTTTTTTTCATAATTAAAGTTTTACTAGATTGTTTATACAAAAGTAGATTAGAATTTAGAATATTTCTTATAAAATTATATTTTATTTTAACATAATTCACACATCAGTCAATTTGTCAGATAAAATACAATTGGTACTTCTTTTGAACTACTATTTCTTATAAAATGTTTAACTAAAAAAAATAAAAATATGTCTTCAGGAAAAATTAATGTTTCAGTAGAAAACATCTTTCCCTTAATAAAGAAATTCTTATACAGCGACCATGAAATTTTCTTACGTGAGTTAATCTCAAATGGAACTGATGCAACTCTAAAACTAAAGCACTTAACAAGTATTGGCGAAGCAAATGTAGAATATGGTGACCCTAAAATTGAAGTAAAGATTGATAAAGAAGGTAAAAAAATTCATATTATTGATCAAGGTTTAGGAATGTCTGCTGAAGAAGTAGAAAAGTATATTAATCAAATTGCTTTTTCTGGAGCTGAAGAATTTTTAGATAAGTATAAAGACTCTGCCAAAGATTCAGGTGTAATTGGTCATTTTGGATTAGGTTTCTATTCTGCATTTATGGTTGCTTCTAAAGTAGAATTGATTACTAAATCTTATAAAGATTTTCCAGCAGCACATTGGACATGTGATGGAAGTCCGGAATTCACATTAGTTCCTCATGACAAAACAGACAGAGGGACAGAAATTATTTTACATATTGCTGAAGATTCATTAGAATTTTTAGAAGAAAGTAAAATTCGTGAGTTGTTAATGAAATACAACAAGTTCATGCCTATTCCAATTAAATTTGGAACTCGTAAAGAAAAAATTGAACAGAAGAAAGGTGAATTTGTTGAAAGCGAAAACAAAGATGAAATTTTTACAGAAGTTGAAACAGACAACATAATCAATAACCCAAATCCGGCTTGGACTAAACAACCAGCTGATTTATCTGAAGAAGATTATAAAAATTTCTATCATGAATTGTATCCAGCGCAGTTTGAAGAACCTTTATTCAACATTCATTTAAATGTAGACTATCCTTTTAACTTAACCGGAATTTTATATTTCCCAAAGTTAGCTGCAGATATTCAAATGCAGAAGGATAAAATTCAATTGTATCAAAACCAAGTTTACGTTACTGATAATGTAGAAGGAATTGTGCCTGAATTTTTAACAATGCTTAAAGGTGTTATTGATTCTCCAGACATTCCATTAAACGTTTCGCGTTCTGGTTTACAAGCAGATAGTAATGTAAAGAAAATCTCTAACTACATTACACGTAAAGTTGCAGACAAACTGAAAGCTTTGTTTACTGAAAATCGTGAAGATTTCGAAAAGAAATGGAATGACATCAAAATTGTATTGGAATATGGAATGCTTTCTGAACCAAAATTTTATGAAAAAGCAGGAGCATTTACATTATATCCAACTACTGATGGTAAATACTTTACTTTAGAAGAGTTAAAAGAAACTACCAAAGATACTCAAACAGATAAAGACGGAAAGTTAGTTGTCTTATATGCATCTAGCAAAGAAGCACAACACAGTTATATTGACATTGCGACCGAAAAAGGCTATAAAGTAATATTATTAGATTCGCCAATTATTTCGCATTTAATTCAAAAATTAGAAGCAGATAATGAGAACTTAACTTTTGCTCGTGTAGATGCTGAGCATATTGATAAGTTAATTCAGAAAGAAGAAAGTCAAATTTCTAAATTGTCTGAAGAAGAAACAACATCTTTAAAAAACATTTTAGAAACTCTTGTGCCAAAAGAGAAGTATTCTGTACAAATGGAAGCTATGGACAGTAAAGCTGCTCCGTTTATGATTACTCAACCAGAATTCATGCGAAGAATGAAAGAAATGAGTCAGTCTGGTGGCGGTGGCGGAATGTTTGGAATGGGAAACATGCCAGAAATGTACAATTTGGTAGTGAATACAAATTCTGAACTAGCAACTTCAATTTTAAGCGCTGAAGCAGATGACGCAAAAGCAAGTTTGGTAAAACAAGCCTTAGATTTAGCAAAACTATCTCAAGGTTTATTAAAAGGAGGAGAATTGACTTCTTTTGTAAAACGTAGTTTTGAAACGTTGAAGTAAGAATTTTAATTTATATTTTTTCTAAACCTGCAAATGAAAATTTGCAGGTTTTTTATTTTATTTAAAAAAAATATTCAGATTTGATTTTGTAAATTCGGAAAAAGACAATAAATTCATTCATGAACTTACAAACAAGTATATCAAACGATTTAATCACCATTAAACCTGTTCAAGAAAATGATTTTGAAGCTTTGTTTTCAGTAGCTTCTGACGAATTACTTTGGGAACAACACCCAAATAACGACAGGTATAAAAGAGAAGTTTTTCAAGTTTTTTTTGACAATGCGATCAAATCTAAAGGTGCTTTTGTAATTATTGACAATACAACAAATAAAGTAATTGGTTCTTCACGTTATTATGAATTTAATAAAGAAGAAAGCAGTATTATAATTGGTTATACTTTTATTTCAAGAGATTTTTGGGGTACGAAATATAACGGTTCTTTAAAAGAGTTAATGATTAATTATGCATTTCAATTTGTGAATAAAATACATTTTCATGTTGGAGACACAAATTACCGCTCTCAAAAAGCGGTTGAAAAACTAGGCGCAATAAAAATTGGAGAACTTCCAGACGACACTTCACCTAAAACAAATTGGCTTTATGAATTAAAAAAATAATGGCACCTTTATTGCACTAAACAACAAAATGTTAAAAAAATTAACTTTTTTTTTAAACCTTTTTAACTTTTATGCATCTAATAAACATAACACTAAAAACTATTGACTATGAAAAATTTAAGGAATTATGCATTTAGTGGATTAGCAATCCTAAGTCTTTTATTCACATCATGTAATAAAGAAGAAGATATTAAAGTAGATCAAGAATTACTTGCAGCAAATGCTCAAATTGATTTTGGAAATGAATTAGACTTTAATGCTGGGGTTGATGTTGCTAATGAAAACTCTAGTTATTCAAGTAGAAATAACAGCACTTTTGAATCTTTGTCTCCAACATGTGCAACCGTAACAGTTGACAATAACACTCCTGGAGTTTTCCCAAAAGTTTTTACGGTAGATTTTGGAACAGGATGTCTGCATAATGGAATTCTTCGTTCAGGAATAATTACCGTTACCTTTTCTAATTATTTTATTGAATATGGAAGCACAATGACCATTACTCGTTCAAACAATTATTATGTAAACGGAAGAAAACTTGAAGGAACAATCGTTTATGAAAATATTACCACAAATACTTCTATCCCAAAATGGAATAGAACAGTAACTAATGGAAAATTAACTACATTAACTGGAGCAATATATACTTTCTTCGGAACTAGAACTGTTCAACAAACAGAAGGAGTAGGAACTTTAACACTTGGCGACAATACTTATGAAGTGCTTTCTGGTAATCATACTGTAACAAAACCAAGTGGGAACACTTTAACAGTAACAGTGGTTCAAACATTAATAAAGAAATATTCTTGTAATTATATTTCGCAAGGTCAATTGAATTTGCAAGGCTCTTTCTTAGACGGAATTTTAGATTATGGCGACAATACTTGTGACAACCAAGCTACATATACGCATTCAGATGGAACTGTTTATAATATAAATTTATAGTTATAACGCCTATGAGAACTAGAGCAAGAAGAAGGTAAAAAAAGCCGTTGTATATTATACAACGGCTTTTTTTATTTAACTATTTACAATCACCATCATGTATAAAGGCATTCCGATAGTAATATTTACTGGGAATGTAACTGCTAATGCCATAGGTATAAAAATTCCTGGATTTGCTTTTGGAACCGCCATTTTCATTGCAGCTGGAACCGCTATATAAGAAGCACTTGCTGCTAAAATAGAAAGTATAAAACGATCTCCAATAGAGTCAGTTACAAAAGAACTTAAGTAAGCAAAAACAACTCCATTAATCAAAGGAACAATTATTGCAAACATTGTTGTAAAAGCTCCATTTTTTAAAAAATCTTTTAGTTTTTTCCCGCATACAATCCCCATATCTAAAAGAAAAATGGCTAAAAACCCTTTGAATAAATCAGTTGTAAATGGTTTAATTCCCATTGCTTGTTCATCACTTGCTAAAAAACCAATTACTAAACTTCCTAAAATCAATAACACACTTCCATTTGTAAAGGAATGTTTTACAATTGAACCTAAAGATTGGCTTTCGTTTGTTGCGCTTTTCTTTCCATAAATTCGAATTAAAATAACACCTACAACAATTGCTGGAGCTTCCATTAAAGCCATCACAGCGACCATATGTCCATTAAAGGCTATGTTTTGTAACTCTAGAAAAGAAATTGCAGTAACAAACGTCACTGCGCTTACAGAACCATATGCCGCAGCAATAGCTCCAGAGTTAGAAATAGACAATTTCTTCTTTAGAATAAAAAATACATAAATAGGAATACTAAGAGCTGCAATTATACCAAAGACAACACTCCATATTATTTCCATTGAAAAACTACTATGTGCTAACTCCTGACCTCCTTTAAACCCAATTGAAAACAATAAGTAAAGAGAAATAAATTTTGAAGAGTTTTCCGGTATTGCTAAATCGCTTTTTAAACGAACTGCTAGAATTCCTAACAAGAAAAACAATAAAGCCGGATTCGTTAAATTTTCTAGTAATAAATTTACATTCATTTTTTAAATTATTTTGCTGAAGCTCTCTTCAGTCTGTCGTTAATACTCATTCCTAAATTCTTATTTTCAAACCAAGTTGTAACAATTACATCACTTTCAAGGGCATCAGCTTTTAATAATATTTTGTATAAATTAGATGCCATTTCTTCCATATTTCCATTCTCTGAAAGAAGAAATTGATGTTTAATCTTACGATGTTCAATATTTAATTGATGTCCTATATAAACAATCGTTTTAGCAGTTGTTGTTTCTAAAAATTCCATAACTTCATCAACAACATAAAAAGGTGTTTTTGGGGCATAATGCTTATTAAACATCCCAGGTGACATAGGTATTTCAGAATCTTTTAAAGTTGATTTCACTTGAACTTTACCAACTACCAATTCTATATGTTCAATAGTTAAAGCTCCTAACCTGTAAATTATGGGTTCTCCGTTTTCAAATCCTACAATTGTAGATTCTAAACCCTTACTACAGTCGCCTCCATCTAAAACAAAAGGCAAAACCCCTTTAAAATATTTCTCCACATGTTTGGTGGTTGTAGAACTAATCCGATTAGAAGGGTTTGCGCTTGGTGCTGCTAAAGGATATTCTAAATCTGATAGTAATTCTAAGGTTAAAGAATGATTAGGCACTCTAATGGCAACCGTATCATTATTTGCTGTTATATAGTTTGGAATCAAATCTGTTTTTGGAAGCACCAAAGTTAAAGGGCCTGGCCAAAATGTTTTTGCTAATATTTTAGCTTTTATTGGTAAATTCTGTGCATATTTATATAATTCTCTTTCAGACTTAATATGTACAATTAATGGATTTGTTGATGGTCTATTTTTAATTGAGTAAATAGATTCAATCGCTTTTTTTGAATAAATAGAAGCGGCTAAACCATAAACTGTTTCAGTTGGAATGGCTATAACTTCATTTTGATCTAACCATTTTTTAGCTTTAATTATAAGTGAACTAATCTCCATAAATTAAGGATTACAATAATTACAATACATTGGGTCTTCATGTTCTTTAGAATACGGATACATTTTTGCTTCAGAAAAAGTACATTTTTTACAAGTATATAAATGGGATAATGTACTTTTAGTTGGTAAATTACATTGCGAACACCTTAATCCGGAAACAACTTCAACTACGTCAAAACCAGGAAAATTACAACTTGGACAGAATGATTTTAATTTCTGAATTACTTTTTCAGTTGTTTCTTGTATTACTTTCATACGAGTAGGATTAAACATAGCTCGCATATCAGTACTAACGAAAACAACAGGGTGCTTTTTCCTAATTATTTTAAAAAAAGAAACAAGTTCATTTTCATTTGAAATTCCTTTAAATAAAAATTCCGAATTCTTCAATGAAGATTGTAAAATAAGTCCGTGACTAGGAAATTCTGCCTGTTTTGAAAATGTTAACAGCTCTAATTCTGTAGTAATTTCAGCAGTATTAAAGTTCGTTTCCAAACTTAAAGTACGTGCAATAACCTCGATGTTATTCCCTTTATCCAACAGCATAACTAATTCATCATTAGCAGCTGCAAAAAAAAGAGAAGGATGCGCTCCAAAAGAACCTTCGCTTGCTATAACAACTTTAAAATCATTTTCCTTCATAGCAAAATTGCATTTTTTACGAAGGGTTTCTAGCGCATCATCTTCTCGTTCTATTTCTCCAGAAAAAGTTCCTAATGTATCTGTATCAAAAGATTGATTAACAAAACATTCAAAACCAAATTCTTGCTCCAATAAAGGTTGCATTACTTGTTCTTTGCCATGCTGAGTTGCAATTAAGATTTTTCTGTTTGAAAACATTTCAATTATTCTAAAATTTCAATTTCAATAGTTCCATTTAATCTAATTCTTTTCATCTTTGAAATAGCTTCGTTGATTTTTGAATCTATTACTATTTTTGAATTTTCTAATTCAGTAATTCTCTTTTCAGAGTAATCAATATCGCCAATGTTTCGCTCTCCATTACTAAAAACTTCTAGTTGATGGAAACGAATTTTACTCATTACTAATGAAAATAAGACTTCTTTAGCCTCATCTGGAGTAAACTCTCCTTTAACTAACTTAATTTCTGTTACATTTTCCATTTTTGTTGTGTATTTGATTTTTTAGAAATAAATGTTATTAATAATAAAATAAGTAATCCTATTACTGAGTGTTCTATAAAAACAGAAGGTTTCCCAATCAATAATAATTTTAGAATAATACCTAATAAACCTATAATGATTAAATTATGTTTCATGTGTTATTTTTTATTGTCCTTGACCCATTGAAAAAGCTTTTACTCCTTCAAACTCATAAAGGTTTTCTGTTTTAATAACTTCAACCTCATTTAAAATGGCATTGTTTAATAGACCTATAATCTCAGATGGAAGAATGCTTATATTTTGTTTGTTTGTGAATCTACATCTCCAATGATCTGTACAAAATGTTTCATCAAATCCATTAGGCCAAACCTTAATTCCCCTATTAGTTATCATTGAAAGTTGCAATTCATCCGTTTCAATACTTTTTAACTTATTACCTATCTCGTTAGCATCAAATCCGTTCCAGTGAACAAAAACATCTACACCTAAAAGTTTTTTCTCTTTTCGTGGCTTTCTATTGTAAACTGGCAATGTAATTATTGCATTTTTTGGAGGCAAAACGGCTTGTAATTGTCCTGGAAGTTGGCCTAAATTTTCAATAATTTTCTCCGCAAACTCTTTTGTACCTAACAACTCTTTACTGAATTCTTTGGAATAAATATCTGCAGTATGGTAACCATCTTCTATCGTTTTTAACCATGCATTTTGTATTTGAGTTGCTTTATCATTAATTCCCATATGATATAACATAGAAACCGCAGCTTGCAATAACCCTGAAGGATTTGCTTTATTTTGACCTGCAATATCAGGAGCAGAACCGTGAATTGCTTCAAACATTGAGCATTCTAAACCAATATTAACTGAACCAGCTAATCCTACAGAACCGGCTATTTGAGCAGCAACATCTGAAATTATATCTCCATACAAGTTTAAAGTTACAATTACATCAAATTGATCAGGATTATCTGCTAAAAAAGCAGTACCTATATCAATAATCATATGGTTAGATTCAATTTCAGGATATTCTTTTGCAATCTCTTTAAATACTTCATGAAACAAACCATCAGTTTGCTTCATAATATTGTCTTTAGAAAAGCAAGTGACTTTTTTTCGGCCATAATTTTTAGCATATTCAAAAGCATATCTAACAATTTTTTCACAGCCCGGTCTACTAATTAATTTTAAACATTGAACAACTTCATCTGTTTGTTGATGTTCGATTCCAGCATATAAATCTTCTTCATTTTCCCTAACAATAACAACATTCATATTTGGGAACTTAGTTGCTACATAAGGTGCATAAGAAACGCATGGTCTAATATTTGCAAATAAACCAAGAGCTTTTCTAGTTGTTACATTTAAACTTTTATAACCACCACCTTGAGGTGTAGTAATTGGAGCTTTAAGAAAAATTTTATTCTTTCGAATACTCTCCCATGAGGAAGCTTCAATTCCAGAAGTATTTCCAGATAAATAAACTTTTTCACCAATTTGAATTTCATCATACTCTAAAGGAACATTAGCTGAATTAAAAATTTCTAAAACAGCATCCATAATTTCCGGACCTATTCCATCTCCTTTTGCAATCGTGATTTTTTTCATATTACTAGTCTTTTTTATTAACGGGACAAAGTTTAGTTTTTTTTTATATAAATTTTTATTTATATTTGTAATGATTTACATAAAATATATTTATGAATTACACATTACATCAACTTCAGATATTTCTAAAAATAACTGAAACGAATAGTATTACGAAAGCAGCAGAAGAGCTACATCTTACTCAGCCTGCTGTATCAATTCAATTAAAAAATTTTCAAGATCAATTTGAAATTCCATTAACTGAAGTGGTAGGAAGACAATTGTATGTAACAGATTTTGGTCATGAAATTGCTGAAATAGCTCATAAAATAAACAATGAGGTTAAAGAAATTCAAAATAAGACATTGTCATTTAAAGGTCAATTAACAGGGAAACTAACCCTTTCTGTAGTATCTACAGGAAAATATATAATTCCTTATTTTTTGTCCGATTTTTTAAAACTACATCAAGGTGTTAAACTAAACTTAGACGTAACCAATAAATCAAAGGTTTTGAAAAGTTTAGAAAAAAATGAAGTTGATTTTTCTATGGTCTCTATTTTACCTGAAAAATTTTCAATTCATAATGAGGAATTAATGGATAACAAACTTTTTTTAATAGCAAATAAAGATTTTAAAATTACCCGAAAAATATACCAACCCAGTTTTTTAAATGAACTTACCATTATATACAGGGAAAATGGTTCGGGAACACGATGGAAAATGGAGCGATTTTTTGAAAAACACAATCTAAAAATTACAAATAAATTAGAACTAACTTCAAATGAAGCTGTAAAACAAGCAGTTCTAGCTGGCTTAGGCGTTTCGATAATGCCCTTAATAGGTTTAAAAAATGAACTTCTAAATAATGAACTTCAAATTATTCCATTGAAAGGTTTACCGCTAAAAACAAATTGGAACTTAATATGGCATAAACAAAAATCATTATCACCTGTTGCAAAAGCCTATTTAAACTTTATTAAAGAAAATAAAAACCAAATTATTGACACTAAATTTAAATGGTTTGAAAAATATTAATTTAAAAACACATCTTAGTAAAGAATAAATTTAATATTATAAAGAAAGGTTTGCTTATATTTGCGCCCCCTAAAAAATGAGGCATGTCGAAAAATATAATAGTAAAAGGAGTTTTTTTAGTCGCTTTAGGAGCAACGAGTTATGGGATGCTGGCTACGTTTGTAAAATTAGCTTACTTAGATGCTGAACAATTTACAACTGCAGAAGTTACTACTTCACAATTTGTGTATGGAATTCTAGGAATCCTTTTAATTAATTTATTCCAAAAATTTAAAAACAAAACAGAAGTTGTAAAAGCAACTCCAAAAAACATTTTCAATTTAATGTTGGCAGGAACTTCATTAGGCGCAACTAGTGTTTTTTACTATTTATGTGTAAAGTACATTGATGTTTCTATTGCAATTGTTCTATTAATGCAAACCGTCTGGATGGGAGTTTTACTAGAATGGATATTAGACAAAAAAGCACCGTCAAAACAAAAAACAATTGCCGTGATAATCGTTTTAACTGGAACTTTACTTGCTACTAATATTTTATTTAATACCGTAGAATTGAACCTTTTAGGTGTGCTTTGGGGAATGTTAGCGGCAGCATCATTTACAACTACTATGTTCACTGCAAACAAAGTAGCACTTGGAATTTCTTCGGCACAGCGAAGTTTATTCATGCTATTAGGTGGTGCAATTATTGTTTTAGTATTTAGTTTATATACACAAAACAGACCTTTTAATTTTGCTATTTTTGGTAAATACGGAATATTCTTAGCTCTTTTTGGAACTATTATTCCTCCTATGCTTTTAAATGCAGGTTTTCCAAAAACTGGAATTGGACTTGGTAGTATTGTATCATCTTTAGAATTACCTGTTTCAGTATTAATGGCCTACTTTTTATTAAACGAAACCGTTGTGTTTTCTCAATGGATCGGGATACTTTTAATTATTATGGCAATTGCGATAATGAATATTAATTTTAATAAAAAATAGTTCCTTATTTATATTTTAGATAAATTCGTTGCAAATCTTTTTGTATGACTTTACCTTGGCATCAATATCTAATGGGAATAATTTATGTTTTAGCGGGTCTAAATCATTTTAGACAACCTCGTTTATACCTAAAAATTATCCCTAATTATTTACCAAATCCTATTTTATTAAATAAATTAAGTGGGTTTGCCGAAATACTATTAGGTATTTTAGTTTGCTTGTCATTTACATCTAATTATGCAGCTTGGGGAATTATTGCATTATTAATAGCAGTTTTTCCGGCCAATATCTACAAGTTTCAAAATGATAAAGCAGCATTAGGTTTGCCAAAATGGTTACGCTTATTAAGACTTCCGTTACAACTAGCACTAATTTATTGGGCATTTTTATACACTTGTTAAAATGTTAGATTTATTTCCAAATGAAAAAACAGTCATAGATCTTCCAGATGCTGTTTTCGAATATTACCCAAATTTCTTCAACACAGAAAAAGCAGATGAATTATTCAAAATTCTTTTAGAGGAAACCCCTTGGCAGCAAGATGAAATCACTGTTTTTGGAAAAACGCATTTACAACCACGACTAACTGCATTATATGGAAATGAAGGTAAACCTTATTCCTATTCAAATATTACAATGCATCCAAATCATTGGAATTCGTTATTGACTTTTATTAAAGAAAAAGTGGAAGAAACCTGTAATTATTCTTTTACAACTGTTTTACTCAACCGATACAGAAGTGAAAAAGACTCAAACGGTTGGCATGCCGATAATGAAAAAGAATTAGGGAGTAATCCTATTATTGCTTCCTTAAGTTTAGGAGAAGAACGGATTTTTCATTTAAAACACAATACTAACAAGGAAGCAAAATTATCATTAACTTTAAAACATGGTAGCTTATTAGTAATGAAAAAGGGAAGCCAAGTTCATTACAAACATCAAGTTCCAAAAGCATCAAAGCCGAAAAAAGAAAGAATAAACTTAACCTTTAGAGCAATTTTGTAAAAAAATTATTTATACTCTTTTATTATTTTATTTTTTTTTATAATATTGAACTTTAAACTAAAAAAATAATTTTTTCATCTGATGGAAAAGAAAGCAAAAATAGAATTAGACAAGGAATCATTAGAAAGAGTTGTCATTTTAGCTCAAGAGGACAAAAAGCCTTTTGAAGCAATTAAAAAAGAATTTGGAATTTCTGAAAACGAAGTTGCTGAATTAATGCGAATGCGTTTAAGCAAAGATAATTTTGAACTTTGGAAAAAAAAGGTAGCTGCTAGTAAGCCAAAACCAAAACCTTTAAAATTCAATCCCATTGAAGATGATGATTTAGACAGTAAATATTATTTTAAAAATAAATTTGATTAAAAAAATGCTCTTGAGTTTCAAGAGCATTTTTTTTATTTTTTATGTAACAAATTTCCAAATTATTCTACTTATCATTAATCAATAGTTAAAAAATGAAAAAAATAATTTTAAGTCTTGCTGTTGCAACCTTCTTCTGGAGTTGTAAAACAGTACAAACTACTCCAAAAATGGATGTAGTAGATGTGTCAATCGATTTAGTAAATGTAAAAGATGACAAAGTAATGGTGTCTATTGCTACACCAAGTTTTACTTCTGAAACAACAACTTTTTATATTCCAAAAACAGTTCCTGGAACTTATTCTGAAGATGACTATGGTCGTTTTATAGAAGGTTTCAAAGCATTTGATGCGAAAGGAAATGGACTACGCGTTACGAAAATTGACGAAAACTCTTATACAATTTCAGATGCAAGCAAATTAACAAAAGTTACTTATTTAGTAAATGACACTTTTGATACTGAAGGTGGTGGTGGATTTGGAAACAGTGAAGATGTATTTTCTCCTGCAGGAACAAACATTAAAGCCGGTGAAAACTTCATGTTAAATACTCATGGGTTTGTTGGATATTTCTCTGGAAAAACTGAAACTCCATATAAAATGACAGTTTCTCACCCTGCAAACTTATTAGGTGTATCTGCAATGACAGATATGGATAATTCAGAAACTAACGACATTTTCAACAGTTCAAAATACGCAACTTTAGTTGAAATGCCATTAATGTATTCTAAGCCAGACTTTACTTCATTCATGGTTGACGATATGGAAATTATCATTAGTGTTTATTCTCCAACAGGAAAGTACACTGCTAAAGATATTACCGCTAATATGGAAACAATGATGAGAGCTCAAAAGAAATTCTTAGGAGCATTCGATTCAACTAAAAAATACGCCATCTTGTTATATCTTTCTGATATGCAAGCAAAAGACGCTAAAGGTTTTGGAGCTTTAGAGCACCCAACTTCAACTACAGTAGTAATGCCAGAGATGATGGGATTAGAAATGCTACAAGAACAATTAAAAGATGTTGTTTCTCATGAATTTTTCCACATTGTAACACCATTAACAGTTCATTCTAACGAAATTCAATATTTTGATTTCAACAATCCTCAAATGTCTGAACATTTATGGATGTATGAAGGTGTAACGGAATATTTCGCTAACTTATTCCAAGTAAACCAAGGTTTAATTGATGAAACTGAGTTCTTTGAAAGAATGGCTCAAAAGATTTCTCAAGCTAATCAAATGAATGATAAAATGAGTTTTACTAAAATGAGTAAAAACGTTTTAAACGCACCATATAAAGACCAATACGTTAATGTTTACCAAAAAGGTGCATTAATTGCAATGTGTATGGACATCATCATTAGAGAAGAAAGCAAAGGACAAAAAGGTATTTTAACTTTAATGCAAGATTTATCTAATGAATACGGAAGTAAAAAAGCATTTAAAGATGAAGAATTATTTGGTAAAATTACTGAGTTAACTTACCCAGCTGTTGGTGAATTCTTAAAAACATACGTTGCTGGAGAAACTCCAATTCCATATGCTGAGTATTTCGTAAAAATGGGTGTAACTGAAGCTAAAATTGAAGTTGCAGGAAATCCATTCTTAAAAGGTCAAACTCCATATATTACAGTTGATCCTACTACAAAAGAAATTATGATCTTACCAAACATTGAATTGAATGAATTCATGACATCAATGAAATTAAAAAACGGAGATAAAATTCTTGCTGTTAACGGAACTAACTATAATTTAGACAATATTTACGATTTAGTTTTAGGTTCTGCAAATTGGAAAGATGGTGAAGAAATGACTGTTAAAATTAAACGTGACGGCAAAGAACAAGAATTAAAAGGTAAAATAAAAATGCCTAAAGAAATTCGTGAAGGTTACCAATCTACAAATGAAGCAAAAAAAGCAATTAAAGATGCTTGGCTAAAAGGCTAATTAATTATAATTTATAAAGATTAAATCCTCAAGACTCATAGCAGTTTTGAGGATTTTTTCATTATTTTGCACCCAAATAAAAACACATGAGCAACGCACCATTTTTTACTGACGATACTATTGTATTTGGTCTTTTAATGTTACTATTAGGTTTTGTATTTCACACCTCTTCAAAAGAAGAAGGCTTTTGGAAAAAATTCTACGGAGTTGTTCCTGCTTTATTAATGTGCTATTTATTACCAGCTATTTTTAGTTCTTTAAATATTATTTCTCCAGAATGGGTTGAAACAGGTGCAAATGGAGAAGAAATCGCAAAAGAATCATCTGTATATTTTATTGCTAGTAGATATCTATTGCCAGCTGCATTAGTATTAATGACTATAAGTATCGACCTGAAAGCATTGTTTAATTTAGGACCAAAAGCATTAATTGTATTTTTGGCCGGAACAGTAGGAATTATTCTTGGTGGACCAATAGCCATTTTAATTGTTTCTATATTTTCTCCTGAAACAGTTGGTGGAAATGGTTTTGATGCGGTTTGGAGAGGACTTTCTACACTTGCCGGAAGTTGGATTGGTGGAGGAGCAAATCAGGCTGCTATGCTGGAAATATTCAAGTACAATCAAGAAAAATACGGCGCAATGGTATTAGTAGATATTGTTGTAGCTAACATAGGAATGGCTTTCTTATTATTTGGTATTGGTAAAAAAGAAGCCATCAACAAATGGCTAAAAGCAGACAATTCATCTGTACAAAAATTACAAGATAGAGTTTCAGATTATCAAGAAAGCGTAAAAAGAACACCTTCATTAAACGATTACATTATCATTGCAGCCATTGCATTTGGTTCGGTAGGATTATCGCATTGGGGTTCACAATTATGCGCTTCATTCTTTTCAAATACTTTCGAAGCTGTAAATGATCCTAAAAGTTTTGCTTCTACCTTTGGAGGAACCTTCTTTTGGATGGTAACTATTGCGACATTTTTAGGAATTGCTTTATCTTTTTCACCATTAAAAAAATACGAAGGCGCTGGAGCAAGTAAAATAGGAAGTGTTTTTATTTACATATTAGTTGCTTCAATAGGTATGAAAATGGATTTAGGATCTGTATTAGAAAATCCAGGCTTAATTGCAGTGGGAATAATTTGGATGCTTATTCATTTTATTATTATTTTTGGCGTTGCAAAATTAATAAGAGCTCCTTACTTTTTTATAGCCGTAGGAAGTCAGGCAAATGTTGGCGGAGCAGCTTCTGCACCTGTTGTAGCTTCAGCTTTTCATTCTTCATTAGCCAGTGTTGGAGTTTTATTGGCTATATTTGGTTATGTAGCTGGTACATATGGAGCAATTTTATGTACCTATTTAATGGAAACAGTATCACCTAAATAAATATATTTAAAATAAATAATGAAAAAGATATTAATCGCAGGAATAAGTTTAATTACATTAATTGCTTGTAATAAAAACGATGAAGGAAGTAATTTACACCTTACTGGAAACATAGAAGGTTTAAGTCAAGGAAAATTATACATTCAAAAAATACAAGACAATGCATTTGTTGTATTAGATAGTATTGAAATAAAAGGAGATTCAAATTTTGAATCTTTCATAACCCTTGAAGAGCCAGAAATGCTGTTTTTAACCCTAGATAGAGGTCAAAGCAACTCAATAGACAATAGTTTGCAGTTTTTTGCTGAGAGAGGAAAAATGAACATTACTTCAAAACTGAAAGCATTTTATAATGCTGCAAAAATAACAGGTTCTAAAAATCAAGAATTATTTGAAGAGTTTAATTCGTTTAATTCAAAATTTAATGATGAAAACTTAATCTTAACTGAAAAAAGAATTAAAAACCAAATTACCAAAAACATTACATCTGCTGACAGTATTAACACAGCATTTGATAGATTGAAAATTAGAAAATACAGGTATACCGCAAACTTTGCCTCAACACATGGTGAATATGAAATTGCACCTTATTTAGCTGTTTCTGAAATCGCTGATATTAATATTGCTTATTTAGATACTATTCAAAAGCATTTATCTCCTACAGTTGTAAAATCAAAGTATGGAAAAATGTTAGATGAACATATAAAGACAAGAAAAGCATCAGAATAGAAAAACATCAGAATAAAAAAAAGCGGTTAATTAAAATTAACCGCTTTTTTTATTCTCATACTTTGTAAAACGAAAAAACCATCACTGTTAAGTGATGGTTTTAATTTGAGCCGGCGGAGGGACTCGAACCCACGACCTGCTGATTACAAATCAGCTGCTCTAGCCAGCTGAGCTACGCTGGCAACTCAAATTTCGATTGCAAATATAAGGGTGAATTTTTAATTTCCAAATATTTTTTGCAATTTTTTTATTGATTTTTTTATTTTAATTCGTTTATTTTCGCAACTATTTGATTAGCAACAGTTTCATATTCTGCACGAATTTGCTTGTAATGAGCTTTTTTGTTTTCAACCTTTCTATCTCTAATTCTAGAAACAAAATTATCGTAGTTGTCATAGATTTCGTCAACTAATACATCAGTACCTTCAGTTGGTTTTCCTCCATTAGTCATTTCCCAGATGTAAACGATGTTTACTAAATCACCTAAAACGTAGTTGATTTCTTTTTTCAAGTTTTTAACGCTTGCCATTTTGTTCTTGTTTTAAAATTTATGCAAAATTACATAATATTTTGATAGTACAATTTTTTTAGATAGAAATTTCTAATATAGTAGCTTTTCCTTGTAGTTCAAAAGCATCTATTTCTGCAGGAATTAAAACAGTATCTCCTTTTTTATAACGATATACATCATTATCTAAATGAATTGAAAAATCGTCTTCGGTACACATTAAAACAGTAAAAGATGATTTTTTCCTCTTCCATTTAAAATGAGATACTAAAGAAATAATATTGGTAGTAAAATAAGTGTTATTTACACATGTATTTCTTTCATTCTCCTTTAAACTGTAATTAATTTTGGTGTCAACTACTTTATAGTTTATTGCTTCCAAAGCTAATTCTGTATGCAACTCTCTACTTTTTCCTTCTGCATCTACTCTATCCCAATCATAAATCCTATAAGTAATATCGCTAGTCTGTTGAATTTCAGCAATAACCACTCCGCTTCCAATTGCGTGAATAGCTCCAGTTTCTAGTAAAAAAACATCCCCTATTTTAACCGGAATTTCATTTAACAAAGAAACAACCGATTTATTCGCTAAATGAGATAAATATTCTTCTTGACTTGAATTTTCTTTGAAGCCCACAATAATCCTTGACCCTTTATCAGCTTGCATAACATACCACATTTCGGTTTTACCAAATGAATTATGTCTTGCCTTTGCCAATTCATCATTAGGATGCAATTGCACCGACAAATCTTTATTTGCGTCTAAAAACTTAAAAAGTAAAGGGAATTCAGTTCCGAATTTCTCAACAACTTCTTTTCCCAAAAGTGCTTCAGGGTTTATAGCAATGATTTCATTTAAGTTTTTACCACTTAATTCTCCATTATTCACGACACTAACATCATTAGGAACTGAAGACAATTCCCAACTTTCGCCAGCATTTTCTATTGAGACCTCTTTATTTAAAAAAGTATTTAATTTGGAACCGCCCCAAATTCTTTCTTTAATAATAGGTGTAAATGTTAATGGATATAATTTCATGCTTAATATTAGTGCTGCAAAGATGCAAAAAGTTTATCAAATATCTTTTAAAGAATTATTCTCCTTTATAAGTAACAAAATTTCGAGGCGTTTCGTATAAAGTGATCTCTAATTCATTTTCGTTTGAAATATGTTTTCTTAGTTTATTCCAAATGACTACGGATATGTTTTCAGCTGTTGGATTTAGATTTTTAAAATCAGGAACATCTAAATTTAAATTTTTATGATCAAAAGCATCTTCAATATGTAATTTTATTAAATCTGCTAAAATTTTAACATCAATAACAAAACCAGTTTCCTTATCTATTTTACCAGTTACGCTAACTATCAAATCATAATTATGACCATGGAAGTTTGGATTGTTGCATTTTCCAAAAACTAAGTCGTTTTTTTCATTTGTCCAATCTTTGCGGTACAATCTATGAGCAGAATTAAAATGCGCTTTTCTAGAAACTGTTACTTTCATTTTGATTTTTTTTAAACTTTATGGTCTTCTAAATAATGGTAAAACTTGTCGAAAATAATTTTGAACCAAACTGTATAAATTTCCGGATGGTTTTCAATGTCATTTTTCACCTCTTCAATCTTCATCCATTTCCAACTTTCAACTTCTTCAGAATTGATTTTTGGCTCGTCATTCGAATAACCAATCATTACATGATCTAACTCATGCTCAGTTAAACCATTATCAAATGGTGCTTTATAAATAAAAGAAAAAAGCTCTTTAAGCGAAACAACAAAACCCATTTCTTCTTCTAAACGCCTTGTGCCGGCTTGAAGATTTGTTTCACCTGCACGTTGATGACTACAACAAGTATTAGTCCACAATAAAGGTGAATGATATTTATGTGAAGCTCTTTGTTGCAACATTATTTCGTTATTGCTATTTAATACAAAAACTGAAAAGGCTCTATGAAGCAACGCTTTTTCATGCGCTTCCATTTTATTCATTAAACCAATTGGCTTATCATTTATATCAACTAAAATTACTTTTTCTTCTTCCATTATTTTTTATTCACTTCAAAAGTACAAAAAAAGTAGATTTAAAACTATTTGATTTATATAAGTAAAAGATATGTTTACATAACAAACTATACTATTTCTTAAAAGACATGTCTCAAAAACAAAATTAATTCACTTTCAATACATTACAAATATTTAATTGCTATTCAATTTTGTTGTATCTTTGTCAAAATGCTACAGGATTAACTAATTTTTAATTATTATTTCTTTAATTGATTTTAGTTTGACTCAACATTTTATCACTTTATTATTTTTAACTTAAATTATTATATTATTTAATGGCTAGACCTCAAGAAACTTTTAACAAAAAAGAAAAAGAAAAACTTAAATTAAAGAAAAAGCAAGAGAAGCAACTTAAAAAAGATGCTCGTAAAGCTAGTGGAAAAACTAGTGAAGAAGACATGTATGTATATGTTGACGAAAACGGACACTTAACAAGTACTCCTCCAGATCCTTCAAAGAAAATTGTTATTGAGGCTGAAGACATTGAAATAGGAATTCCTAAGAAAGAAGATATTGATGAAGTTCCAACAGATAGAAAAGGAACAATTGATTATTATGACACTTCAAAAGGTTTTGGTTTCATTAAAGAAGTAGATTCAAATGATAAATTCTTTTTCCACGTTAGTAGTTTAATTGACGAAGTAAAAGAAGGTAATTTAGTTACTTATGAACTTGAAAAAGGAACAAAAGGAATGAATGCTGTAAGAGTAAAGAAAATATAATTACACTATTATATATAAAAAAAGCCGCTATTAATAGCGGCTTTTTTATTTTATAAACTTTCTTTAATTTTCAAAGCACATTTCTCACCATCTATTGCGGCTGAAATAATTCCTCCCGCATAACCTGCACCCTCACCACAAGGATATAGTCCTTTTATTTGAACATGTTCTAATGTTTTATTGTCTCTTGGAATACGAACAGGAGAAGAAGTTCTACTTTCTGGAGCATGTAAGATGGCTTCATTGGTAAAATAACCTTTCATTGATTTTCCAAACTGCACAAAACCTTCACGCATAGTTTGTGTTAAAAAGCTAGGAAAAACTTCACCTAATTCTACCGAAGTTGTTCCTGGAACATAAGATGTTTTAGGAATTGAATCTGATATTTTTTTCTCCGTAAAATCGATCATTCTTTGGGCAGGAACTTTTTGACTTTGCTTCGCCTGTTCGCTGAAGCTCGAGCCACCTGCAACTTGCCATGCTTTTTGTTCAATTGATTTTTGAAATTCCATTCCTGCCAAAGCACCAAATTTTTCAAAAGGTTTAAAATCTTCTAATCGTAACTCCACCACAATCCCTGAATTTGCTGTTGCTTGATCTCGTTTTGAGGGAGACCAACCGTTTGTAACCACTTCACCTGGAGCAGTTGCACATGGTGCAATAACTCCACCCGGACACATACAAAAAGAGTACATCCCTCTACCTCCAACTTGTTTTACAATTGAATAAGGCGCAGGCGGTAAATGTTCGCCTCTAAAATCGCATGAATATTGAATACTATCAATTAAATCTTGCGGATGTTCTGCACGAACTCCTAAAGCAAATGGTTTTGCTTCTATAAAAACTTGTTTTTTATCTAATAATTCAAAAATATCACGAGCAGAATGACCTGTTGCTAAAATTAGTTTATTGGCATGTATAGTAGAGCCATCTTGTAACACAACACCATCAACTTCATTGTTTTTAATTAAAATATCTACAACTCTTTTTTCGAATAAAACTTCACCACCACATTCTATAATTTTTTCGCGTATATCCTGAATAATTTGTGGTAATTTATTGGTTCCAATATGCGGATGCGCTTCTACTAATATTTCCGCTGAAGCACCAAAACCAACTAAAAGCTCTAAAATTCTATCTACATCTCCACGTTTTTTTGAACGCGTATACAACTTCCCATCAGAATAGGTTCCCGCACCACCTTCTCCAAAACAATAATTAGAATCTTCGTTTACAATATGATCTACATTAATTGCTTTTAAGTCTCGTCTACGTCCTCTTACATCTTTTCCGCGCTCTAAAACTATAGGTTTTAACCCTAACTCAATTAGTTGAAGTGCAGCAAATAACCCTGCAGGTCCAGCACCTACAACAATTACTTCTTTTGCATGAGTAACATTAGGGTAATCAGGCAACTCCATTTTTGTTTCAACAAAATCTTCACCTACTAAAAAAACATTCGCTTTTATATTGATTTTAATTGCTTTTTGCCTTGCATCAATAGAGCGCTTAACAACAACTGTTTTTTGAATCTCTTTTGGAGAAACATTAAAAAGCTTTGCAACATACTGATTGAGCAATACTTCATTAGCTGCTACTTCTGGTGAGACTTGAAATTGAAATTCGCGTGGCATTTAAATAGATATTTAGAGTATTCGATTTCTAGATTATTAGAATTCTAAGTTGTTTAATTTTGTACAAAAGTAGTAATTTGACAACTGACTTTGTAACTTTGCTACTTTGAAACGTAAAAATATGAGAAAAATTAAATTGATTTGGGATTTTAGAGGTCAAGCGGCTGCAAAAACAGCAGAACATCATGAAATACATTTGAAGGAATTTTTAGAAACAGAAAAATACGCTTTGAAAATAACCGGTTTTGAAATTTTAAACGAAATGTATGCTATTGCCTTTTTAGTTGTGGAAGAAAAAGATATGATTACGTTTAGAGATGCTTTGAAACCGCATCGTGGAGAAGTTTATGAGTAAATTTAATTACCCATAAAAAAATCCCCAACTTACATTGAGGATTCATTTTTATTTAAAACTTTTTCAATAAATTAATTCGCAACTTCGCTGATGAATTTAATTCGCATTAAACGTAATTCTTCTGTATCATAGTCGCCATCAAATTCTAAAAGTGCATCTTTTATATTATCGGATTGTGATTCCATGAAATAATCGAAAATTTCTTCTTGTTGGTCTTCGTCTAAAATATCATCAACCCAATACTTAATGTTTAGTTTTGTTCCAGAATAAACAATTTGTTCCATTTCTTTAATAAAATCGTCCATAGACAATCCTTTTGCAGAAGCAATATCGTTTAAATCAAGTTTTCTATCCACATTTTGAATAATATATAGTTTTAAACCTGAATTTGCACCTGTAGATTTTACGACTAAATCATCTGGACGAGTAATATCATTTTCATCTACATAACGATTGATTAAATCTATAAAATCTTTTCCGTATTTTTTAGCTTTCCCTTCACTTATACCGTGTACATTTCCAAGTTCATCAATAGAGATAGGGTATTTAAGTGCCATGTCTTCTAACGATGGGTCTTGAAAAACCACAAAAGGAGGAACTGCTAGTTTTTTAGCTACTTTTTTTCTTAAATCTTTTAGCATTGACATTAAAACTTCGTCAGCTACTCCAGAAGATTTAGAAGATGTAACAATGCTATCATCATTAGAATCACTGTATTCATGATCTAAAGACATCATAAAAGACTCGGGAGATTTAATAAAATCATGTCCTTTACTAGAAAGCCTAATTACCCCATAACTTTCAATGTCTTTTTCAATAAATCCATTAACTAATACTTGACGAATTAATGCCATCCAATATTTATCGTCAAACTTATTTCCTTTTCCAAAGAATGCTTGTTGATCAATTTTATGTGCTTTTATAACAGCATTAACTTTTCCAACTAACGCTAATATAATTTCTTTTGCTTTGAATTGTTGTTTCGTTTCACGTATTACTTCAAGTAACAATTTCACTTGGTCTTTTGCTTCTTCTTTCTGCTTTGGATTGCGCATATTATCATCCATGTCAGCTCCATCACCAGTTTCTGAAGAAAATTCTTCACCAAAATAATGCAATAAGTATTTTCGTCTTGAAATTGAAGTTTCTGCATAAGCAACAACTTCTTGTAATAAAGCAAAACCAACTTCTTGTTCGGCAATTGGTTTACCCGACATGAATTTTTCTAGCTTTTCAATATCTTTATAAGCATAGTATGCTAAGCAATGACCTTCGCCACCATCTCTACCAGCACGACCTGTTTCTTGATAATAACTTTCTAATGATTTAGGAATATCATGATGAATTACAAAACGAACATCGGGCTTGTCAATTCCCATTCCAAATGCAATGGTTGCAACCACAACATCTACATCTTCCATTAGAAAATTGTCTTGATGCCTTGCTCGAGTTTTAGCATCTAAACCTGCATGATACGGAACAGCACTAATGCCATTTACTTGTAACAATTGTGCAATTTCTTCCACTTTTTTTCTACTCAAACAATAAATAATACCTGATTTGCCTTTATTTTGCTTGATAAACCGAATAATATCCGATTCTATATTTTTAGTTTTTGGTCTAATTTCATAATACAAATTAGCTCTATTAAAAGAAGCTTTAAATGTATTAGCACCAGGAATATCTAAATTCTTTAAGATATCTTCTTGAACTTTTGGTGTTGCCGTTGCAGTTAAACCAATAATAGGAATATCACCTAATTGTTTTATAATATTTCTTAAGTTTCTGTATTCTGGTCTAAAATCGTGTCCCCATTCAGAAATACAATGCGCCTCATCAATTGCTACAAATGACAACTCAACACCTTGTAAAAACTGAATATATTCGGCTTTTGTTAATGATTCTGGAGCAACATATAGCAATTTAGTAACACCCGAAGTAATATCGGCCTTTACTTGATTAATTTCTGTTTTTGTAAGTGAAGAATTCAAAACATGAGCAATTCCATATTCTGTACTTAAGCTTCTAAGTGCATCAACTTGATTCTTCATTAAAGCAATAAGCGGCGAAACAACAATCGCAGTTCCTCCTAATACCAAAGCTGGCAATTGGTAACATAATGATTTACCTCCACCCGTTGGCATAATAACAAATGTATTATTGCCGTATATGATACTATTAACTACTTGTTCCTGAAGTCCTTTGAATTGGTTAAAGCCAAAATATTTTTTTAACTCTTTGTGTAAATCAATTTCGTTTAGTTTCATTCTCTATTAATATGATTTTACCTAAATTTGCATTTATAAAGATACAATAATCTTTAAAAGCACAAAACAATTAAAACAACTACTTTGAATACTACAGCTACAATTTTAGAATCTGCCAAAAAAACCATTTTATCCGAAAGTGAAAGCATTGCAAATTTGGTTCATTATTTAACCGAAGATTTTGCAAAAAGTGTAGACGTCATTTTTAAATCTAAAGGAAGGCTAGTTATAACAGGGATTGGAAAAAGTGCAATTATTGCTCAAAAGATAGTGGCTACTTTAAACTCAACAGGAACACCTTCTATTTTCCTTCATGCATCTGAAGCAGTTCATGGAGATCTAGGAATGGTTCTTCCAGAAGATGTAATTATTTGTATTTCAAAAAGCGGTAATAGTCCGGAAATTAAAGTTCTAGTCCCTCTTTTAAAAAGATTTGGAAACACTTTAATAGGAATGACATCTGATTTGAATTCGTTTTTAGGAAAAGAATCACATTTTATTTTACATGCACATGTAGATAGAGAAGCATGCCCAAATAATTTAGCTCCTACAAATAGTACAACAGCTCAATTGGTTTTAGGAGATGCTTTAGCAGTTGCCTTAATGGAAGTTAGAAATTTTAAAAATGAAGACTTTGCCATATATCATCCTGGTGGAGCATTAGGGAAAAAATTATTATTGAAAGTAAAAGACATGTTGGACACAACTCATGCTCCACAAGTTTCTCCAAATGACAGCATTAAGAAAGTCATCATGGAAATTTCTGAAAAAAGACTAGGAGTTACTGCAGTTGTAGAAAACAATACAGTTATAGGTATCATTACTGATGGTGATATTAGAAGAATGCTTAATACTCGTGATACTTTTATAGATTTAGTAGCTCAAGATATTATGACAAAAAATCCTAAAAACATCGATTCTGCCATATTGGTTTCTGAAGCGTTAAATATTTTAGAGAATAATTCAATTACACAATTAGTTGTATTAGACGGCAACAAATATCTAGGTGTTTTACATTTACACGATATCTTAAAAGAAGGAATTGTATAATGGCAAAGAAAAATTTAAGCGAAATGTCGTTTTTAGATCATCTTGAAGAATTAAGATGGTTGTTGATAAGAAGTACAATTGCCATTCTTGCTTGTGCAACAATTGCTTTCTTTTTTAGCGACTTTATATTTGATGAAATTTTATTTGGACCAAAAAATATAGACTTTATAACGTATCGCTTTTTTTGTGATATTTCACAAGAGTTTGGTTTAGACAAAAGTCTTTGTGTTACCGAAATTCCAATGAGAATTCAAAGTAGAGAAATGGGAGGGCAATTTTCTGCTCACATGTGGACATCAATAACTGCAGGATTTATTTTAGGATTTCCTTTTATTCTTTGGGAATTTTGGAAATTCATAAGACCTGCTCTTTACGATACTGAAAAAAAATATGCAGTACTATTTATTGTAACTGCGTCGGTTTTATTTTTCGCAGGTGTATTATTTGGTTACTTCTTAATCGCTCCTTTATCTGTTAACTTTTTGGCAAATTACAATGTAAGTAAGGAAATTTTCAACGACATTGATCTAGATTCTTATATTAGTTTGCTTAGATCATCGACAGTTGCCTGCGGATTACTGTTTGAATTACCAATTGTCATTTATTTTTTAACCAAATTAGGATTAGTAACTCCAAATTCACTTAGAACTTATCGTAAATACACACTTGTAATTGTATTGATTCTTTCTGCTATTATAACACCGCCAGATATAATTAGCCAAATTATAGTAGCAATTCCTATTATGATTTTATATGAATTAAGTATTCTAATAAGTGTTATCGTTTATAAAAAACAACAAAACCTCCAATAATATGTCAAATATAGTACAAGAATTTAATGACTATCGTTCTAAGATGAATGATAAGCTTTTGGCTGATAATAACAAAATTGTAAAGAGAATCTTCAATTTAGACACTAATGCTTATGCTGAAGGTGCTTTAGACGTTAAGACTAAAGAACTTTTAGGATTAGTTGCTTCTGCTGTTTTAAGATGTGACGATTGTATTAAATACCATTTAGAAACTGCTTTTAAGAATGGTATAACTAAAGAAGAAATGATGGAAGCAATGGGAATAGCAACTTTAGTTGGCGGAACTATTGTAGTTCCTCACTTAAGAAGAGCTTATGAATTTTGGGAAGCTTTAGAAGAAAGTGTTCAGTAAACAGAATAAAATATTGTTAAATCGCTTAACTGTTAAATTGTTTATTCGTTTATTTGTGACTAAATGTTCCCTTTTAAACCCATAAACTTTTAAACTCATAACCATAATATGAAACTAAGAGCAGAAAATTTAGTTAAAACGTATAAAAAAAGAAGTGTTGTAAAAGGTATTTCTGTTGAAGTAAATCAAGGAGAAATCGTTGGTCTTTTGGGTCCAAATGGTGCCGGAAAAACTACTTCATTTTATATGATTGTTGGCCTAGTTCAACCAAATAGCGGTAACATTTATTTAGATGACATGGACATTACCAATTTCCCAATGTACAAACGTGCACAAAATGGAATTGGCTATCTAGCTCAAGAAGCTTCTGTTTTTAGAAAATTAAGTATTGAAGACAATATTTTAAGCGTGCTTCAGCTTACCAATAAAACAAAGGAAGAACAAGAAGCTAAAATGGAAGAATTAATTTCAGAATTTTCGCTTGAACACATTAGAACAAACAGAGGAGATTTACTATCTGGAGGAGAGCGAAGAAGAACAGAAATTGCACGTTGTTTAGCAACTGACCCAAAGTTTATTCTATTAGACGAACCTTTTGCGGGAGTTGACCCAGTTGCAGTAGAAGATATTCAAAGAATTGTAGCTCAACTGAAAAACAAAAACATTGGTATTTTAATTACCGATCATAATGTTCAAGAAACACTTGCTATTACTGACAAAACGTACTTAATGTTTGAAGGTGGAATTTTAAAAGCCGGTAAACCTGAAGAATTAGTTGAAGATGAAATGGTAAGAAGAGTCTATCTAGGTCAGAATTTCGAATTGAGAAAAAAGAAAATAGAATTTTAAATTATATAAAGCTTTACATTTTGTAAAGCTTTTATTTTATACACTTATTTTGAAGCGATAAAACAGAACCATTATATACGTTCAAGTCTAGTCTGCCTTTTACCCCTTCCACTTCTCCGTTTTCAGTAAATTGCCAAAAATCCCATTCATCTTTAATTTCTTTAGTCCAAAAATTATAATTCGCAATCCAAAAAGGATAATCTGAAAACTCTTTTTTTAAAAAATCATTATAATAACTTTCTCCAGAATAAATAATTGGCTTCACTTTATAATGCTTTTCTACAGTTTCCAACCATCTTCTTAAACCTAATTTCAGGTTGGCTATTGATTGTGTCTTAGGTAGTTTTTCAATATCTAAAACAGGCGGTAAATCTCCTTTTCTTAGCTTTACTGTTTTAATAAAGTTATTAGCTTGTTCAATAGAATTTTCATTTGGACGATAATAATGATAAGCACCGCAAATTAAATTTCTACGTTTAGCATTTTTCCAATTTTCTTTAAACCTACTATCAACTTTATTATTTCCAGCAGTTGCTCGAATGAAAACAAAAGACAATTCAAAAGATTCATCAATATTATATGTTTTTTCCCAATCGATTACACTTTGGTATTCAGAAACATCGAAACCTAACGCTTTTTCATCATGATGCAATAAAACTTTTTCAATATGTTCATTAGAAAGTTTCCTTTCTTCTTTCGACAGTTCACTGTATGGCTTTTCAGGTATAAAACCTAAATAGGAAAGAAATCTGGTTTTATAAGCAAATCCAATAATGATAACCATCAGCAATAAAATTCCTGATGCTATTATTTTATATTTATAATTAGTAGTTTTCTTTTTTGTAGTTTTTTTCAAAACCACCCTTTTTCTAGTAGCCAAATTTGGTTATTTTTTAGATAACGAATTTAACACCAACGAAAGTATTATGTATGAAATAATAATTAGAGGAATTGCTACAAACTTTAATAAAATAAGCATAATTAGAGCAAAAATTGCGAAACAAATTTGAAGTTTTGCTTCAGCCCAATTTAGTTTTTTAAATTTTAAAGAAAATAAAGGAATTTCAGCATTTAATAAAAAAGCACTTACTAAAGTAATCACTAATAATATATAAGGATTGTCTAAAGCAACATTAATCCACTCGTATCTACCAAAATACTGAATCATTGGGATACTTATAATCAACATAGCGTTTGCTGGTGTTGGTAGCCCAATAAAAGAATTGGTTTGTCGGGTATCAATATTAAAATTTGCCAATCGATAACATGATGCTAAAGTTATTAAAAAACCGAAATAAGGAATAACACCCATGTAAAAAGTGTCTTCTGTAAGCATGTATTCTGGTTGGTTTTGCTGAATTGTATCAAATAATTTATACATTAATAAACCAGGAACAACACCACTAGTAACCATATCTGCCAATGAATCCAACTGAACTCCTAATGGTCCAGCAACTCCAAACTTACGTGCCAAGAAGCCGTCCCAAAAATCAAAAAATATTCCTAATGACACAAAAATAAAAGCATGATCGTAGAAACCATTAAAAATTGCTATTAACGCTAATAAACCAGACAGTAAGTTTAATAAAGTAAGTGCGTTTGGAATGTGTTTTTTAATATTCATAGGAAGTGTTTAAAAAAAGCTTAAAAGTGTTTTAATAACCCTGACAAAAGCGACATATTCTTGCTTTGCAAGAAATATAACGAATAGCAGGAATTACAAATATAAGAAACCAAATGTGATGCTTCAAATTATTTAAAGCAAATGTAATACAATAAGTTAATAGAAATTGAGTTTAGTAATTAAGAATTTTATTGGATATTTGTAAAAATTAAAACGGCTTTGAAAAAGACCTTTATATTAATTATTTTTTTACAATCATTATTATCTTTTAGTCAATCAGTTAGAAAGTATTCTAATGAGTTTTTGAGCATAGGTGTTGATGCAGCTGCTTTAGGAATGAGTAATGCTGTTACTGCTCAAACTGGCGATGTTAACTCAGGATATTGGAATCCTGCAGGATTAATAAAATTAGAAGATAATCAGATTGCCTTAATGCATGCCAACTATTTTGCTAACATTGCTCAATATGACTATGTAGGCTTTGCTATGCCATTAGATTCTGAAAGTGCAGTAGGAATTTCGTTAATTCGTTTTGGCGTAGATGATATTTTAAACACTACACAATTAATAGACAGCCAAGGAAACATTGATTACAATAGAATTTCCCTTTTTTCTACAGCAGATTATGCTTTAACCGTTTCCTACGCAAGAAGTTTACCAATAGATGGATTAAACATAGGGGTTAACGGAAAAGTAATCCATAGAGTAATTGGAGATTTTGCAAGCTCATGGGGATTTGGATTTGATTTAGGCTTACAATACATCAGCGATGAAGAAGATTGGAAATTTGGCTTAATGCTAAGAGACATTACAACTACTTATAATACTTGGATTATAGACGAAGACAAGTACAATGAAATTAAAGATGCCGTTCCCGGGGAAAATCAAGAATTGCCTGAAACTTCTGAAATCACACTTCCTAAAGCACAACTGGGAATTTCAAAAAAATACATTATTCGATACGACTATAGTCTAACTGCAGCTGCAAACTTAAACATGCAGTTTACTCAAACTAACGATATTATCTCTACAAGTCTAGTAAGCATTGATCCTGCTGTAGGGTTTGAATTTGGCTATGTAGATTTAGTTTTCTTAAGAGGTGGAGTTGGAAATTTCCAACAAATTACACAAATAGACAATTCAAATAAATTAAGTTTTCAACCCAATATTGGTCTAGGATTTAAATACAAAGGCATTCAGGTTGACTATGCACTAACTGATTTAGGCGATCAAAGTGCTGCACTATATTCAAACATTTTCTCTTTAAAAATTGATTTCGATATTTTTAGACGTTAAAATTTCTTCATGAAAAAACTTTTCACATTCTTCTTTATCCTTTTTTCTATAAACAGTTATTGTCAAAGCAACACTTTGTCTGAAGCTTCAAAGGTGAGCATAATTACATGTGGCACTGGTAATGAATCTTATTCGCTTTATGGACACACAGGAATAAGAATTAAAGATTCTTTAAGAGGAATTGACATTGTTTACAATTATGGCGCATTTGACTTTGAGACACCTAATTTTATATTGAGATTTGTAAAAGGTGATTTGCAATATTTCGTTACTACTAATAGTTTTCAAGATTTTGAATACAGTTATAGATATGAAAATCGCTCTATTTATGAGCAAGAACTAAACCTTTCGTTAACGCAAAAACAACAATTATTTCAAAACTTAAACAGTTCATTATTTAGTGACGAACGATTTTATACGTACAAATTCATTGACCGTAATTGCACCACAATGGTTATTGACAAAATCAATGGAATTTTAGGTGAAAAAATTATCACAACTATTAAACCTGTGAATATTTCATACAGAGATATTCTTTACCCTTATGCAAAAAATCATTATTTTGAGAGACTAGGCATTAATCTCATATTTGGAGAAAAAGTAGATAGAGCTGCTGAAACACTTTTTTTACCTCTAGAACTGTATACTGTTTTAAAAACTTCCCAATATAAAGAAAAGCCTTTGGTTGTAAACAATAAAACTATTTTTGAAGCTGAAGAAGTAACATTTGAATCTTCTTTATTGAATTCGCCTTATCTTATTATTTTACTTTTAGCTTTAATTGTGTTCATCAATAATAAAAAGGTAATTTCTATTTATTTTTCAATTGTAGCCTTATTAGGTGTTTTTCTTTGTTTAGTAGGCTTCTACTCTTTTCACGAAGAAGTCCTTTGGAACTATAATGCACTACTATTTAACCCATTATTACTTGTGTTTGTATATACCATACACAAGCGAAATGCAAAAACTATAATTACTTGGGGAAAAATAAATTTGATTTGTATTATTACTCACTTGCTTTTAATTATTGACAAAGTAGACTTAATGCTGTTATTACCTTTTACAGTAGCACATTTTATCATTATCAGTAGAATTATTATGAGCTGCAAAAAGGAAACTAAATTTTCAAACACTATTGTCCTTTAAAGAAAAGAACAGTATTTAATGTCTTAACTACAATATTTAAATCCAAGAACAAACTACGGTGTTTGATGTAGTACAAATCATATCTTAGCTTCATAAGACTATCTTCTATACTTTCCCCATAAGAATAGTTCACCTGAGCCCAACCTGTTAATCCTGGCTTAATGACATGTCTTGTTTGATATAAAGGTATTCTTTTAGCAATTTCATCGACAAAAACTGGACGTTCTGGCCTAGGGCCAATAAGAGCCATTTTTCCTAATAATACATTTATGAATTGAGGAATTTCGTCTAAACGAGATTTTCTTATAAACCTTCCAAAAGTTGTGATTCTTGTGTCATTTGTTGTTGCAAAAACAGCCCCTTCTTTTTCAGCATTTACAATCATGCTTCTCAGCTTATAAATTTTAAAAGGGATTCCATTTTGCCCTACTCTTTCTTGAGCATAAAACATTGGACCTCTATTCCAAACTAAATTAAAAATAAAAAGAATCGGCAAAATAAACAACAAAAACAAAAGGCCAATTAGCGCAAATACAATGTCAAAAAAACGACTAAAAAACAAGTATAATTTATTTTGATTACTTCTGCTAAAAGGGAAAAATTTAAACAATTCTTTATCGTCAGACTGTAGTGGAAGTCTATTTGTAATTTGCTCATAGACATCAGAATATTGCCTAATTATGATTCCGCTTTCCAAAATTTGAAGCAATATTTCGTATTGTTCAAAATTAATAGATTTATTAGTTTCATCTGCCACAATAATTTCCGAAACATAATTAAGCCTAACTGCATCTTTTAAATCTGCTAAATTTATTTGCGGCACTTTAGTATCAATTTCCTTATTATCAGTGGCTACGAATCCTATAACTTGAAAATGCGGATTTACTTCAGACAACTTATTAATTAGCTTTTCTATTTTCTTTGCACTTCCAATAAAAACAACTCTTTTTACAAATCGATTTGTAGCTAAAAATGTAATGTATAGATTTCTCCAAATCAATAAAGACATTAAAATTGCTAAATAAAACAATATAATTTGCAATCTATTTGATGGTAAAACTGGCGTAAAAAAAGGTGTTAAGAGGTAAAGTAACGTTGTAACTGAAGTTGTTAAAATAATACTCTTTAAAATTTGATATTTATTACTTGCGGTTTGAAGGTTATACATATCAAAAACAGTCCCAATTATTGTAATGTAAGCAGCTAAAAGTATGGTCCAATAATAGCTGTCTTCTTTAATTGAAAAATAATCAAATTTAAAGTAATGACTGATTAAATGCAAAGAGCCTAAAACAAAAAAAACATCAAAAACTCTTAAAAGAATTTTTCTTTCAGAGATTTCAAAATGTATTTTATTATTTTTAGACATATTGTTTTTATATTATATCGCAAAGTAACAAAAATCAATTTATAAAAAAATTATAAATGTATTAAATCAACTCAGTAACACTCTCCACTTTTTCTTTATATTATCCCAATCCATTTGCTCCACAAATGCCCTTGCATTTTCAGACATTAAAACTGTTTTCTTCTCATTTTTAATTAAGTCAACTATAGCATTTGTCATTGCTTCGCTATCATTATCATTTACTAAAACAGCATTTTCATCATGCGTTAATAAAAATGGAATTCCTCCAACATTTGTTGAAACGACAGGCAAACCTAATGCCATTGCTTCCATCACACTAATTGGAGTATTATCAAAATGAGTGGTATTGATGAAAAAGTCGCATTCTTGAGATAGATTTATCCACTCTTCTTTACTCAAACGATTTGTAAAACACACTTCAATTCCTAACTCTTTAGCGTATTGTTTGGTAACCTCCATGCTTCCATCTTTATCAGGACCAACCATTGTAAGTGTTGCATTTGGATAATGAGCTTGTAATTTATTTAAAACAGCCACAGCCATTTTAGGATTGTAAATTGTTGCAAATGCCCTTACCCACAATAACTTAGGTTCAAATACATTTCGCCTTTTAAATGCATAATTCTTTATTTCAATCGTATTTGGAATATACACTACATTTTGATAACCTTTATTAGCAAACTCAGACAACAAGTAACTTGAAGGAGCTACATTCTTAAATGCATTATTGAACAGCATTCTAGACAATTTAGAGTTTGCATCTAAACGCTTTGGCAAATCACCACCATGTAAAATGGGAATGTATTTTGTTTTAAAAACTCTTGCAATTTGACTACAAAAAAAAGCATACCAAAAACTTGAAGTACTATACGTATCTATAAGAATAAAATCTACCTTTTTTGCATTCCAAAAAGTGGTGAAAATCATATCAAACAATCTTACTATTTGATTCTTTTTTGAAGAAGAATAAGAAACAACATATCCTTCATTCTCAAATGAGCTCCCTAAAGTTTCAATAGTAGTTTTATTAAAACCGTGTTTAGACAATTGATTACCAATATAGAGTATTCTTTTACTCATCGGTAATTGAAATTTTCAAAAGAGATAATGCATAAATAAATGCTGGAGCTGCTATGCGCATGGCTGCATGATTTATAGTTAAAAGCCAAAAAACAATAAAGCAGAAAACAAAAATGTTTTGTTTATTATTTATATATAATAATACCGGAGTAATTAAAAGAATAATTAAAGCGATTAAACCTAATGAACCGTGTTCAGCTAACATTCTTGAAATTTCATTATGTGACGCTGCTTCAATTCCTGATTCTGCTTCCCTATACTCTTTATTCTTACCAACCCCTATGCCGAATATTGGATTATCTAAAAACATATCTAGTTCTGACTCAATCAACGTCTCTCTACCTGTTAATTTACTTTCTTTTTCTCTACCTCTTGCATCTTGATTAGCATATCTCTTTTCAATTAATCCTCCAGTTTGAATTGAGCTGTATAGCCAAACTCCACTTAAAGAGAGGGAACCAACTAACAATAACATATAAATCTTGCCTTTTGATGTTGATTTTGTATGCATTTGCAAAAAAGCTATTAAAATTAATATCATTAAAAAACCTGTTATGATACCACCTCTTGAAAATGTAACTAACCCTCGAAATGTCACAAACAAAAATAAAATTACATTTATAATTAATATTTTTTTGTTTTTAGAGTTGAGAATTATTTTAGTAAAAAACAAAAAAATACCTAAGCCCAGAATAGTAGAAACCTGATTTGGCCCAAAACCTCCAGATGTTTGAAAATTTGATTGCGTATTTGTTACAACATCTTTAATACTAGGTGCGTAAAAATACATATAGATTATTGTTGGAATTAATGGATAAGCTAATAAGTCTATTATATTTTTTATCTGTCTAAAAGAAATTTTTCTTTGATAACAATAAACTGAAGACACTAATAAAGTTACTGGCCCTACAATGTTAAAAGTAATAGCTTTTCGAATATCAGTATCAAAATTCAAACTAAAAAAAGACATAACAACCCCTGGAAAAAGCAACAAACCGTATATTATGTATGGGAAAGAATTTTTAGAAAAACTTTTATAAAACATCCCTATAAACAAAACACCCATTACTCCATACTTAGCATATTGCTCAAAAAAGTTACCTTGAGTCATTCTCAAAAAAACTTCAGCCCCCACAATATAAGATGCTACATAAAGCGCTTCATTGTCTTCATTTTTATTTAAAACAACATACCTAACTCCAACAACAATTATAAGTATTGCATATAACTTCGAAACTATTGGAAGTACAAAAATTAATCCACCAAGAACTATGTGGAATAGAATATACTTAATATAAAGGTTTGTATTGTGTTTTTCTAAATCCATTTTTGGTAATATACTATTAATTGGCGCAATATTATTTTGGCTGTATAGTTCTCTGTTACAAATGTATTGAAATTATCTCCTAATCTTTTATTTTCCAAATCTGAATTTGGTAAAGAATTAAAAAGAATGAGTAAAGAAGATGGTTCATTTGTATCGAATAAAAAACCTGTTGACCCGGAAGTAATAATTTTTGAACAATAACCCACATCAGTTGATAAAACAATTAAGTTAGACATTCCATATTCTAACAAAGTAACTGGAAACCCTTCGTAAGTTGAGGCTAAAACGCCATATCTTGCTTGAGATAAAATATGATTTGTATCTAAACAACTGCCGTATAAATAAACTGTGTTTTCAAGCTTATTCACAAGAATAAACTCATGTAAGGCTTTTGAATAGTCATCATTAAAGTCTTTACCTACAAAATGCAATGTCCAACCCAATTTAGGCAATTCACTTAAAGTAAAACTTTTTAACAAAAACAAATGATTTTTAGGTGATTTTAAATTTGCTAAACAAACAATTCTCTTTTCAACATCGCCTTTTAAATATGTTGTTTTTTTCTCAATATTTTTAAGTTCGCAAAAGTTAGGAATAAAAGCAATGTTAGTTGTAAAAAGATTTTTATTTGCCCATAATTTCAACTCTTCATTTACAGCAAAAACACCAGAAAAAAAAATAGAAAAAAAACGCAATAAAAAATCAAAACTATTTTGATTTGCTCTATTTCCGAAATGGTCATGCCAAATAATTTTAACTTTTGGATAAACTAATTTTAATAAAACAGCAAAAAAATAGGAGCTACCATGAGCATGTATAATTTTAATTTTATTGAGTTTTATGAAATTTTTAAATTTCATAAGCGCCTTGAAATCAATACTTTTTTTCTTATTTAAAAAATCATACTTAACCTCAGGGTTTATACTCTTTTTTAAACCTCCTTCTTGCCTAGTAACAACAAGACATGACAATTCAATTTCACCAACCAAACTATTTGCTAAAGTGACTGCCATTCGTTCAGCACCTCCAGGTTCAAGACTGTCAATTAGCTGAACAACTTTAATGTTTTCTTTATTTTTTATTTGATTATTCAAAATAAGTAATGCTATAGTGTTTTGAAATTATTTTAAAAGAAGTTTTTGTATTTCATTTTCAAATTTATCCATTGTAAATTTTCTTGACCAATTCATACCCAATGTTGCCATTTCAAAATATTGATCTTCATTTGAAATAAGAGCATTTAATTTATCAATATCTTTCTCTAAATCTTCAGTTAACAAGACGCCTCTTTCATTGTCCTTCAACATATACGACACACATGAAACACTTGAAACAAGTGGTACACAACCCCAAAACATAGCTTCAGCAACAACTTTTGGCCAACCTTCGCTTTTAGACGGTAAAACTAAAAAATGACTTTCTTGATAGGCTTTTTCTACTACTTCCTTTGGTTGATTTCCTTCTAAAAAAATAAAACTTTGCAGTTTATTCTTATTAACAAAGCGTAAAATATCATCCTTTAAAACTCCCTCTCCAAAATACCTCAATCTAACATTAATTTTCTTTGAGATTAATACTTTTATTAATTCCGCTACATATAACGGTTGTTTACCTACTGAAAGCATTCCTACAAATACAAACTCAATTCTTTCATTAAAACTCCTCAAAGGAATGGGCTTCATATCATTAGAAGTATAGGTAGCTGTAAAAAAAGGTTTTATGTTTTTTGAACTATTTTTCCATTTACCGTATACTAAAACTTTTGTGTTTTTAGTAAAAAAAGTATTGGATAAAATCCATTTTTGAATACGATAACTTAACGGTTGTTTAGATTTCGGATCCCAATTACCCGCATATTTTACTGTTTTCTTTTTATTTGGAAAAAATATTTGAACAAAACACGCCAATAAGCCAATATTACCAGGGCAACGTATATGAATATGATCGGCTTGCTGCATTGCACTATATATAACAAATAGATTGTTTAAAATTTTTGAAATTGCTGAGAATGCATTTTTTAAAGAAAGTACATCAAACTCTTTTAGTTCAATTATAGGAAGTATTGGAAAAGACACTTTAGTGATTAATAGTTTTTTATCATCTTTCCATACTGGGCAACAAAACTGAGATTCGTTTGCATATTTCACCCATAACTGCATTTCTTTTTCATAAGGTGCATAAAGAAATTTCTCGTTTTCTTGAATGACTACAGGCGCGGAGGAAATAACAACTAATCTCATATTAAATATATCCTTCAGAACTTTTATCCGAAATTTTTATTGCAGGTACACCCATCATTACACTGTTAGACTCAACATTTGTATTTACTAAACTACATGCACCAATTAATACCTTATCCCCTATATGGATTTTACCTGCCAAAACTGAGTTTGCTCCTATATACACATCGTTACCAATTATGGGAACTCCTCTTTTTTCTTTTAAACCTGAAACTCCTATGGTAACACCTTGAGCAATATTACAATTGGTTCCAATGCGCGTATTACCATTTAAAATAATTCCTCCAAAATGACCAATGTAAAAAGAATGTCCAATTTGTGCCGAAGCTGGTATAGAAATTCCCGTTGTTATTTCTACCCCCTTTTGCCATAGCATACAAAAGAGTTGTAGTACTTGCTTCACTATGGGTATTTTCATCTTATATACGCTATTGGCCACACGATATTGAAAAACGGCCCAAAACCCTTGTGTAAAGAACAAAATGGTTATGAAGTTTCCACCGTATTTTTTATACTTTTTATAATCGGACGAAATGAAATGGAATATTGACATACTCTAAATTAAATTTTTATAAAACTGTATATTCTTTTCCACTAAAATAGCACTTTCAAAACTATTTAAGACAGCAATTCTTGCTTTTTTACCCAATTGATTTGCAAAATCAGGGTCGCTCAAAATTCGATTAATTTTACAAGCAATATCTATAGGATCATGTGGATTACATAATAAGCCCGTTATTCCGTCTTCAATTACTTCTGGTCCTGGCCCTAATTGTGTAAAAACAACTGCTTTTTCCATAGCCATAGCTTCTGGAGCTACAAGTCCTAATGTTTCCATGTGAGATGGGAATACACAAACGGCTGCCTTTGCATAAGCTTCTGGAATTTGATCATAATCTATACTTCCGTGGAAAACAACATCCTTATCAAAAGGACTTATTTTAGGCAACTCTACTTCTTGTAGCATTCTCATATAAGAACTGCCATCCGAAAAAAACCAATCTCTTCCGTAAAGATTCAAAATAACATTTGGAAATTTTTCTTTTACCAATGGAAAAGCTTGAATCAAATCACGAACACCTTTCTTCTCGCAAATAGTTCCGGCAAAGGTGATATTGTTTATTTCAATTGCTATGTCTTGAGGTTGAAATAATTGGCTGTTAATTGGATTAAAAATTACTTCTATAACCTTATCATTATAGCTTAAATATTTTGCTGTATGCTCTTTTACATAATTGGATACTGCTATAAAAGCATCTGCTTTTTTAAACGAGCGTTTTTCTTGAAATCCTTTCCACCAATTAATACCTCTATTTTCACCCTCTGCAAAAAAATGATGTCCACCATGTAATCTTATGATATATTTTATGCCTTTAATTTTAGGTAAAAAAGCAAAACTTAATTCGGCTCCTTCTACTATATTAATTGGGTTTTTTTTATGAATTTCAGCAATGGTTTTTCCTATGTTTTTTGAATTAAAAAACCAAGCCAATCCTTTTACTTTACTCTTTTTTAAACGAATAATGGTAATTCCATTTTCTATTACTCTTTCTGAATGCTTTGTGTAATTTAATCCAATAACCGTTACTTGAATTTCTTTTTCTACCAAGGCCTGAGCAATAGTCTTGACAAAACTACCAAGGCCTCCGTGCGGAAACCCTTCTTTAGGATATTCATTGGTTAGGAAACAAATGTGCATTATTTCTTATTTATACTATTTATAATTCTTTTAGATGCATTCTCATAATCTCCTAAAATTGTATTCGTCCAGTCTGACATGGATTTATTAAAATTGGATTTTTCTAAAAGCTCTATTATTTCTTCTTTCTGAGACCACCAATATACCGCTGCAGTATTTGGCATACTCCTAAAATGTTGTAATTGATAGATTTTTTCCACAGACCAATTTGGATCAACTTGATTCTCTTGATCGTAATTTATAAACACACAAGGTTTATTGAACATGCCAAAATCAAAAGCCATAGTAGAACCTACATTAACCACTATATCACAATAAAAGGCTGTAGAGACAAGTAATTTCACATCTTCTCTAAGTGGATATATAGTAGTCCAGTTATTACTTTTATTGAAGTTCCATAAGGGTGGTGCCATTTTTATTAAATCAGAATATTTATTCACTACACTATCATAACGACCCGAAAGATCAACTGGACACCTGCGCAATAATATTTGATATTTATCTTGTAAATTGGCCTTGGCAATCTCAAAAGCTAAGTCGTCTAAATATTTTGGATCATCGGGAGAGGTAAGGGCATCATCACCTGAAAAACAGATGATTTTCTTATTGACATCCATATTGTATTTTTCAAAAAAAACAGCTTTAGGAATAATATTTTTTTGATTTTGATAACATTCAAACTGGGGTGTTCCCGATACCACTAAAGAGTTTTTGTCTATTTCTGGATAATACAACTCCATTTCGTTTTTCATATAAGTAGACCACACTAAATACTGGTCCGCCCTTAAGGCTAAACGAGCTTTTGGCAAATTATCCCATGAATAAATAACCGTAGTTGTTTTAATGCCTAAATCTTTAGCCGCTGCAAAAACAGTAGCGCATTGCACTCCACGTTGGTGTGAACAAAACAAAACATCTGGCTCAACATTTTTCAAAATAGCCTTTACTTCTTTATAAAAGGAAGTATTTCTTATTGTTTCTTGGTATTTATTTTCTAATGCTACTATGTGAGCGTACTTAGAACTGAATTTGGCACAAAATTCAATTGTCTTATAAAATATTTTATTTTTGAAGCTACTATGGTTTTTTTTCCAGTTCGAAAGAATAGTTGGATTTTGGGTTTTAGTCGCATTGTTTTTCAATCTAAGCAAACAAATAAGTTCTCTTAAAAATTTTTCCATTATAGATTCACTATACCTTGGGATTTTTAAGAGTGTTTTAATGTTTGTGATTTTAGAAATTTCTTTTTCTGTATTAGCATCAAAATTATGAAACAGTACTAATTCCTCTTTTGAAGTATCAAAAACATCTGTATAGAGATAATTTTTAATTCCTACTCCGTCTGGAAATAATAAAAGTATTTTGTTTCTAGTATTCATTCTTTAAATGCTTTTCAAAAATTAAATGGGTAAAAATCTTAGCTCCGTTATTATTTAAGTGACTACAATTACTAAAATCAGTATCCTTTATACTTGTTGAATAATCATTTAGCAACGGGAATTTTATTTTTAATTTATGAATATAAGTAAAATCTTTAGTGTACGAGCAAAATGGTGCACAAAATAGAATTAATTTAATCTTCCTTTCCATACACAAATCGATTATTTCCTCCACAAAAACATTTTTTTCTGTTACAGTATTAGGAAACCTTTCATAGACAGTTAGGTCACTTTTTTCAAATTTTGGAATGTAGCCATAATTCATGTCAATTCTTGGCTTTTTATTAATCGCAGACATAAAAAATTCTCTAAACCCAATTTTAAAGTCTGCCGATTGGTATCTATAAAAAGGGTAGTAATAATATGCATTAAATTGCGTATCGTATTTTTTAAAATGTTCTTTTACAATAGTATTCCGAATAAAAGGCAATGCATCTGAATTTGCAATAGCCGCCATTTCATTTTGTTCGTAAAAATGATCTAATTGCAAAAAAATACGATCCATTTTGTTTCCATTTTCAATAAACAATTTCAACATTAAAAGGTTATCGCCGTAAGTAGCACCCTCTACTCCTAAATTTAAATTTTTCCCTCCCGAAATAGAATCTAAATATTTAACATCAATATGATTTGCAACTCTAGATGATCCTACAAATACATTTGTATACTTTTTGTTGTTTGTTTTTAGAGTAAATTGCAATTTATTTCTTGGGATGCAATTTTCAAATGCAAAAGTGTATACAATATCTAAAACAGCTAGCATTAAAATACAAACAAGTATGATTTTTATTATATATGTAAAAAAATTCTTCATTAAAATTGAAAATAAATAAAATCTGTTGCTTGTGAATACACCCCAAATACAAATAATGCTAATAAAACTATTCCTAATTTAAAAATTTTATGCTTTCCAAAAAAAGGATGTGTATTTCGTCTAGACAACCACTCTAAAACAACAAACCCAAATATAAGTAGCCCGTTTTCTATTGCATATCGTTCAATTGAAAGGTAATTTACACCTCCTTTAAAATTAAAACTAAAAATATTAACGAGATAATCTATTGCTATAGCAACAGACTTTGCTCTAAAAAAAATCCAAGCAAGTGTTACGATGCTAAAAGTATAGACCATTTTAAACAAGTCTAGTCCACTTGGCCATTTACTCTTTTCAGCCACTATATCTATATTGGCTCTATTCTTTTTTGTTATTAGCAATGGAATAAAAAACAGTGCATTAATTGCTCCCCAAATTATAAAAGTCCAGTTTGCACCATGCCAAAAACCACTTACTAAGAAAATGATGAATACATTTTTAATTTGCTTCCACTTACTTCCTTTTGACCCTCCTAAAGGTATATAAACATAGTCTCTAAACCAAGTAGACAAAGATATGTGCCAACGGCGCCAAAATTCTGCAATGTCTCTTGAAAAATATGGGAAGTTAAAGTTTTGCATTAAGTTAAAACCAAAAAATTTAGACAATCCAATTGCCATATCTGAATACCCTGAAAAATCGCAATAAATTTGGAATGCAAAATAAAAAGCGCCAAGCAATAAACTCAATGAATTTAATGATTCATAATTTTCAAAAATTGTATTTACATACATTGCACAACTATCTGCAATAACTACTTTTTTAAACAAACCCCATAAAAAAAGATGTATCCCATCTATTGCTTGGTTATTATCAAACTTTCTTTTTTTATAAAACTGAGGTAATAGGTTTGTTGCTCTTTCTATAGGCCCTGCAACTAGTTGTGGAAAAAAACATACAAATGCTGAAAATGCAATAAAATCTTTAGTTGGTTCTAATTTCTTCTTATAAACGTCAATAGAATAACTTAAAGTTTGAAAAGTGTAAAAACTTATGCCTACTGGCAATACAATATTTAAGCTACTGCTTGAAATGGATTGTCCGAAAAATGAAAACGCAGTTATAAAATTATCTAAGAAAAAATTATAGTATTTAAAGAAGCCTAAAAAACCAAGATTTACGACGATGCTTATTCCTAAATAGAGTTTTCTTTTTGTGAGGTTTTCTTCTTTTGAAAGCAATACTCCAATAACATAATCTACTAAGGTACTAAATATGATTAGTGATAAAAAACGCCAATCCCACCAACCGTAAAACACATAACTTGCTATTACAATTAATGCATTTTGTAGTTTTAAACTCTTTTGGGTTACAAACCAATAGAGTACAAAAACTAGGGGTAAAAATATAGCGAAATCAATAGAATTAAATAGCATTATACATCTCTAAATTATAAAATAGTATTATCATTTTTTCGAAAATAAAATAATTACTTAAGGTTTACATTTTTTAATTGAATAAATTGTTTCGCAAAAATTTCTGAGCAATATACTCTTCCCTTTTTATTTACATGCAAATTATCATAAAATAGCGTATTGTCTTTTATTAAATTTGAGTGATTTATAATCGTATAGTTTCCTGAAGTTAAAATATTTTTTTTATATAATGGCGATTGATATAAAATTAATTTAATATTCTTTTTTTTGCAAAAATCTACAATTTTAAAAAAATATGGGTTTTGAAAATCTAAATGTATTGCATCTTCATTTTCCTTTGAAGGGGCACCTAAATTAGGGTAGCTATAATTCCCTTTATCATCGAAACGATTTCTTTTTTCTGGCTTCACAAAAGTAAAAAAAGAAGGATAAAACAGTTCATTATTATAATAACTCACACCTAAAATTGGTAAAAATTTAGAATACTGTAAAATTGGAAAATCAGCTGACTCTATTTCCGAATAGTAATCAAAAACGACATTCTGCTGAATTTCACTTAAGAATCGGTAATCATTATTATTTAATTTGGGTGCTTTATTTGTTACATCCCATGGAGTTATAGCTAAAACTAAAGTTTCAGTTTTTTTTCCTAATGCATAAAAGTATTGCAGCATTAAATAATGGGAATTTAATGATGAATCGTCCATGCTTATATTTAAACCCGTTGTATTAAGTGTTGAGTCAATTAATTTTGAGTTTAAAGTTGTTAATCCCGTACTAGAACCCAGAATCACATAATCAAAATATTTTTCCTTTACCCCATTTTTCAAAAACTGCGGTTTATACAAATTAGACTTACCTAAAGAGTATAGTGAGACCCAAGCTATTCCATTTCCTAAAATTAAAATAAGGAAAAAATAAAAAAATATTTTTTGTATAAATTTTTTCATTAAAATTGAAAATAAATAAAATCCATTTGATTTTTAAAACTGCCCATGAAGAAAATAAGAATGATTAAAGTTACTGCTTCAAATGTAGAAATATTTGGGGTTTCTTTTCTTTTAAAATTCCAATAAAACTCCCTTACTGTTAAAATAAAAACGGAAAAAATACTAATTGCAAAAATTAAAACGTGAGCATTTGATTTATAAAAAAATTGAAAACCAAACGTCTTAAATGACAACATATTATACAAATACAACAATGCTTCTGCAATTGAATTTGCTCTAAAAAAAACCCAACCAATACTTACTAATAGAAAAGTATAGATCATTTTTAATACATCTGAAAAATTTATTTTTTTTGTTGCAAGATTTGTTCTATTTCTACTAAGGAGTAACAAAGGCAAAAACAATAAAGCATGAAACAATCCCCAAACTAAAAATGTCCAATTCGCTCCATGCCAAAAACCGCTTACCAAAAAGATTATCAAAACATTTCTAATTTGTATTCGTTTACTCCCCTTAGACCCTCCAAGAGGGATATATAAGTAATCTCGGAACCACGTAGATAAAGAAATATGCCATTTTCGCCAAAATTCCGCAATATCCCTTGAAAAATAGGGAAATTTAAAATTTATCATTAAATCAAAACCAAATAATTTAGATATTCCAATTGCAATATCTGAATAACCTGAGAAATCCCCATATATTTGAAAAGAGAAAAAGATCATTCCTATGAAAAGTTCTCCTGAAGAAAATAATTCGGGATTATCAAATATTTTATTTGCAAAAAAGGCACAATTATCTGCAACGACTATTTTTTTAAAAAGCCCCCAAACTATTAACTTAACTCCTTCAACCGCATTTAAATAATTAAAAGTTCTTTTTTTATAAAATTGAGGCAATAAATGGGATGCTCTTTCAATTGGCCCTGCAACTAATTGTGGAAAAAAAGCAACAAAGGCTGCGAAATCAATAAAATTTTTAGTTGATTTTAATTCTTTTCGATACACATCTATAGAATAACTAAGCGTTTGAAAGGTATAAAAACTTATTCCTACGGGTAATATAATATTTAAACTGCTGCTTGAAATGGATTGCCCGAAAAAAGAAAACGCTGACACAAAATTATCTAAGAAAAAATTATAGTATTTGAAAAAGCCTAAAAAACCAAGATTTACTACAATACTTATTCCTAGATAAAATTTCCTTTTTGCTGCATTTTCTTCTTCTGAAAGTAATATACCAATAATATAATCTAATATAGTACTGAAGATGATTAAGAATAAAAAACGCCAATCCCACCAACCGTAAAATAGATAACTAGCAATAAGAATTAAAAGATTTTGCCTTTTTAAATTATTATTTGTTACAAACCAATACAGTATAAAAATGATTGGTAAAAATATTGCAAAGTCTATTGAATTGAATAACATTAAATATCTCTAAATTATTTTTGATGGTTTAGCTTCCAAATATCGGGAATTTCTTTGAAATGAGAAATTATTTAAGAAATTAGCACACCTCTATTTAATTGCATTATGTTTTAAAATTTCATCTTGTACCATTTGTTCCGGATTCGAATTTTCAATTAACCCTTTCTTAAGTAAAGAATCAAAAAACAATGAAAATTTTCCAGCACCTTTATAATTTAAATGCTCTAAATCTGCGAAATCATTATTTGATAAATAAAAACTATTAAAATCAAGAAATGGAATTGAAGAATATCTAGTAGCAATTATTTTTTTTAATTCATTTTCATTTCCATAAAATGGATATTTTATATGTTGAGGACATCTGGTTAAATACAATTTAACCTCATTTTTTTTACATAACTTAATTATTTTATCAATAAAAACAAGGTTTATGTCATCTGTTTGAACCGTAAATGAGGGCTTTTTTTCTTTATCATTTTCAATGCTTTTAATTATAGAATCTGCTTTTTCTCTAGGATTTGCATAGAAACTACCCCAATCTCTCTGTTTAAAAATATCTTTTTTTTCTAAAAAAGTAAAATTTAAATTCTTTTTTATTACAATTTCTTGTGCCTTAATATAAGCTAACGGGTTTTTTTGAAATACAAATAAATGATCCTTAAAATCCATTACTGGTGAGTAATTAGGAATATTAACAACATTCTTTTGAAAATCCTCAATCCATACACGCATCTCTGGAGATAGCTGATTATTAGTCAATTCTAAAAACACAACTTTTATGTTAGGATTTGATTCTATTAACTTTTTAGCCTTTAAATAAGTGTAAAAATATTGCTCCCCTCCTCTAGCAAAATTTTGTGCCTTTTGAATTAATGAGTCATTAAATGCTTCTTCAGGGTGAGAATGGCCTAAGATAATATTTTCAACACCCTGATTTATAATGAAATTAGATTCGTTACTAATTAACAAATTAGACGAAAAAATAATAGCACCGAAAAACATCAGTGTTAAAGTCAAGAAAAAAAATGTTTTTATTATAAATTGTTTCATTCTTTAAAATTGAAAATAGATAAAACTCTGTTCTTTCGCACCAAAATAAACCAACATTAAAATTATCATTAAGTAGAATAACCAGCGTAAATATCCATTGCAGTTTGGAATAATTGATTCTAAAGCATGTTTTCCTTTTCTACCCAACCATTCCATTGTCATTAAAAAAAGCAACAATATTAGAAGCCATTTTATAGTAATATAATTAGAATTAATTATTGGTTTTTGAAATAACGATGCGCTAAATATTTTTGACAAATAATAAAAAGCCTCCGTTAGGTTTTTAGCTCTAAAAAACACCCAAATTAGTGCGGTAATAACAAAAGTTGTTATTATTTGTAGTACTTCATACCATTTTGGTAAAATAGAGTTTTGTGCTACAATTTCTAAATTATTTCTGTTTGTTTTGAATATTACAGAAGGGATAATAAACAAGACATTTACAAATCCCCAAACAATGAACGTCCAATTTGCTCCATGCCAAAAACCACTTACTAAAAATATGATAAACACGTTAATAACCGTTTTAAAAACAGTACCTCTTGAACCTCCTAATGGAAAATATAAATAGTCTCTAAACCAAGTAGACAAAGAGATATGCCAACGTCGCCAAAACTCAGCAATGTCTCTAGAAAAATAGGGAAATGCGAAATTTTGCATTAAATTAAATCCGAATAATCTTGACGTACCAATTGCAATATCAGAATAGCCTGAAAAGTCCCCATAAATTTGAAAAGAAAATAAAAAAGCTCCTATTAACAAAGAACTTCCAGAATAGCTCTCTTGGTTTTCAAAAATTGTATTAACCAATATTGCACAATTATCTGCAATTACCACTTTTTTAAATAAACCCCATAGAATTTGTCGCATGCCATCTACAGCTTTTTCATATTCAAATTGCCTTTTTTTATAAAATTGAGGCAATAGATTTGTAGCTCGTTCTATAGGCCCTGCTACCAATTGTGGAAAAAAACACACAAACGCAGAAAAGGCAATAAAATCTTTAGTGGGTTCTAATTTTTTTCGATACACATCAATTGAATAACTTAGTGTTTGAAAGGTATAAAAACTAATACCAACAGGTAATATAATATTTAAGCCACTCCTTGAAATGGATTGTCCGAAAAAAGAAAATGCTGTTATAAAATTATCTAAGAAAAAATTATAGTATTTGAAAAAACCAAGAAAACCAAGATTTACTACAATACTTATACCTAAATACATCTTCCTTTTGGAGAAGCTTTTTTCTTTTGAAAGAAGTACACCAATAATATAATCTACAAGTGTACTAAATATAATTAAGGATAAAAAACGCCAATCCCACCAACCGTAAAAGACATAACTTGCTATTACAATCAATAGGTTTTGTAGTTTTAAATTCTTTTGCGTAACAAACCAATACAATACAAATACTATTGGTAAAAAAATAGCGAAATCAATAGAATTAAACAGCATTATATATCTCTAAATTGTTTTTGATGGTTTAAATTCCAAATATCTTGATTTGAAAGTGATTTTAAAAATAATTGGGCACTATTTCCTTTTCCAAAATCATTACTCGTTTTTTGAACTTTATGAGAATCCATAATTTTAAGCGCATCAGTTATACTTTTTGCGGTATAATCTACATTTATAATATCCGTATGGACTGCCCTATTTTGTTGTCTTGTACCAATATTAATAATTGGTAAACCGTAATAAGGTGCCTCCCGAATACCAGCACTACTATTTCCTATTATAAATTGCGCCTTTTTTAATAAGGTTAGGAAATATTCAAAACGAAGCGATGGAAAAATTCTAAATCTGGAATTGTTTTTTAATTGCTCATACGCCTTTAAAACAGCCCGACTTCCTAAATCGTTATTAGGAAAAACAACCACATAATTATGGGTATCTTCTAAAAGGGCTTCCACAAAATTATTGGCATATTCTTGCATATATGTAGCTTCCGTTGTTACCGGATGAAACATGACAACTGCATATTTTTCAAAGGTAATTTCGTAATATTTTTTTGCCGTTTCTAAATCGGGTAAATCAGACGAGAACATAATATCTACATCGGGCGAACCAATTGTAAAAATAGACTCTTTTAGCTCTCCCATTTGAACCAATCGTTTCTTTGCTTGTGTGTTAGAAACAAAATGCACATGGCTCATTTTACTGGTAGAATGGCGAATTAACTCGTCTATTGTTCCGGAAACTTCTCCGCCTTCAATATGGGCAACTAATATATTGTTTAATGAACCTACAATAGCTCCTGCCAAAGCTTCTACTCTATCGCCATGAATTACAATCATATCGGGAGTACATTCTTTTACATAAGCAGATAATCCTTCAATGGTTTTAGCTAAAGTCAAATCCATTGTCGCTTCATGCGTATGGTTTTCAAAAGTATGAATGTTAGTAAAACCACAACGTTCTACTTCTAACAAAGTATACCCATATTCTTTTTGCAAATGCATACCCGTTACAAATACAAAAGGTTCAAAGTTTGGGTGTTCTTCCAAAATTTGTAATAATGATTTTATTTTACCAAAATCGGCACGGGTACCTGTAAGAAATAGTATTTTTTTAGGCATTTTATACTTTAGTGTGTGTTGCAAATATAAGATTTTTTGATTGCGCTTCGACAGGCTCAGCGTGACAAGTTTTACGTGACAAACTCAACTATCAGATTGAACTTATCGTAGTCCTTTGTATTGCTGTTCATCCTAAAAAAAACGCTTCGACAGGCTCAGCGTGACAAAAAATATTACTCAAAATCCGAGAAATCTAATTGCTCGTCGTTTTCTATATTTCTAGTAGCTTTTTTTCCTAATAAACTTTCAAAATGTTCTGCTAATATTTTTCCTGTACCTGGTCTTTTTACCCAAATATTTTCTTTTGAAAAAACTTCCCCTTCTTTTATATCTGCAATTGCACAAACAGTTGCAAAAGCAAAATCAATAGTCACTTGTTCTTCGTCTGCTGGTTTTTTTGTACCACCACGCATTTGTGCCATTTCCGCACTATTGACTATTAATTCTTTCGTAGCTTGCTCGTCCATACTACAAACAATATCCGGACCTGTACGATTCATATGGTCTGTAAAATGACGCTCTAAGATAGAACCTCCTAAAGCCACCGCTCCTAAACACGCATTATTATTCAACGTATGATCCGATAATCCAAAAACTTTATCAGGAAAAGCTTCATGCATTTCCATCATAGCACCAAAACGCACCAAATGTATAGGTGTTGGGTATAAATTGGTTGTATGCAACAATGCTAAAGGAATATTGTGTTTATCGAAAATAGCTACTGCCTTTGTTATACTTTCAATCGTATTCATTCCAGTACTTAAAATTACTGGTTTTCCAAAAGAAGCAATGTGTTCTAATAAAGGATAGTTATTACATTCCCCAGAACCTATCTTATAAGCAGGTATATCAAATTTCTTCAAACGTTCTGCAGCTGCACGCGAAAAAGGAGTAGAAATGAAAATCATTCCTTTGCTTTCCACATAGTTTTTTAATTCTAATTCATCTGCCTCATTTAAGGAACAGCGCTCCATAATTTCATAAATAGATACATCTGCATTGCCTGGAATCACTTTTTTTGCAGCGCCACTCATTTCGTCAGCAACAATATGGGTTTGGTGTTTTACCACCTCAACGCCTGCTCTACATGCAGCATCTACCATTTCTTTAGCTACTTTTAAAGAACCTTCATGGTTAATTCCTATTTCGGCAATGACTAAGGGCGGAAAATCTGCCCCTATTTTTCTTCCTGCAATTTCTATATACGGATTCATAAAATGAGTTATGAGTTATGAGTTTTATTATATAAATATTCTGCGTAATTAAAATCTTCTTGTGTGTCAATATCAATATTTGCAAAAATATGATTTACTTCTAAAGGGTATGCTTTTTTACTCATAATTATATCATTTAAAATTAAATCTACCTTCGATATGTATAACAATCCATTTTCAAAATACAAGGGTTCTAAGTCTTGACTGCGTTGTCCAATTTTATAATTGAAAGGAATGAAGGTACTCTCTTGAATTTTACCCAACTTATGTTCGTCTCTTGAAACTGTAAATAAGCTGTCGCATTTTCTTTCTTGGAATATTGAAAAAGCCTCATCAAGTAAATTTTGTGGACGTAATGGATTAGTTACTTGCAGTAAAACAACATTTTCAAAATCCTCTTCAATGTTTTGTAAAACATGTTTTAAAGCACTTACTGTTGGCTCAAAATCACCAGAAAGGGAAGTTGGTCTATCCATCACTTTTGCGCCATATTCTAAAGCAACTTTTTTTATTACAGCATCGTCTGTGGAAACATAAACCTCATCTATAAAAGCATGTTTTTGAGCGTACAAAATGCTATGAGCAAGCAAAGGAATACCTCCAAATAATTTAATGTTTTTACCGGGTAAACGTTTAGAATTTCCTCTTGCTGGAATAATGGCGATGGTTTTACTCATGACTAAATCAATTTTATAGATTCTGGATCCATTTTTAAATGAAAAACCCTCAACCATATTTCAAAAACTAAAATACTATATAAAATTTTTCCTGTTTTAAAAGTTGGAGAAATTTTATAACCATTAATTAGATGAAGTACAGAGTCTGTATGAATTAAATTCATTTCATCTGAAATTCCTTCTTTCATAAAGCGAATCAAAACATCTCCCCAAGACGTTTTTAAATACTCATAATAAGGTATTGAGAAACCCTTCTTTGGTAATTTAAAAAAATCAGCAGGTATATATTCTGAACCAATACTTTTTAAAAGTTCTTTGTCAATTCCATTTGGCATTAGTTGATCAGTAGTCATTTTAGAAGTATACTCTATAATTCGATGATCTAAAAAAGGACATCTGGATTCTACAGAATGAAACATATTGGCCGTGTCCATTTTTAATAAAAAATCATCTGTTAAACTAGACTTAACACCTACATACAACATTTTATCTTGCTCTGAATTTGCAAAAAAAGAGGCTTCTTTATATTTTTTTACAAGTACATTTTCAAAAGTTTGTGGCGTTTTAAAAAGTCTTTGTGTTTGTTTATGGGGCAATGATTTTAAATGATAAAGTGTTTCTACACCCGCCCATTTAAATATTCTAGCATCGGTAATCTTATTATGTACGAATTGAAAAGGCTGAATGTCCGATTTCTTAATAATCAGTTGTACTAAATTTCGAGTTAAAAAATTTCCGAAAAATGGATTTTCCTCATATTGTAATGGACGCTTATAACCTCCAAAAATCTCATCCCCACCGTCTCCAGACAACATTACTGTAAACTCCTTTCGTGCTTCTTTTGCAATGGCTAATGTGGGTAACAATGATGCATCGGCTAAAGGTTCTATGTTTTGCAACACAAAAGGTAAATCTGCTACACAATTTGTATCTAAAGAAACTATTTTATGTTTTAATTTTAATTTTTCAGCAACAAATGCTGCTGCTGCTGCTTCGTCTGAATCTTTATTTCCAGGAACTGACATGGTTAGAGCAGTAATATTTTCTTTTTGTTTTGAAGCTAATGCTGCAATTACAGCAGAATCTGTACCTCCACTTAAAAACAAGCCCACAGGTACATCGGCCTCTAATTGTTCTTCTACTGATGCACTTATTAATTGATGAAGTTGTTTTTTATTTTCCTCAAAGCTCAATTCTTTTTTTTCTTTATAATCAGGTGACCAATACGGTTTTATTTTAATTCCTGAAGCATTAATAGTCATTGCGCATCCAGCAGCTAATTTTTTAATCCCTTCATAAATACAAGATTCAACATCAATATATTGCTGGCTTAACAATTCATAAATTGCTTGTTGGCTAATTTGCAAATCGCCTTCTACTAAAGGAACAATACCTCCTAAGTTTGAAGCAAATGCAAAGGTTTCGTTTAAATTATAGTAATAAAAAGGTTTTTCTCCAAACCGATCGCGTGCAACAAAAGCTTCCTTTAACTCTTTGTCCCAAATTACTAGTGCAAACATACCTCTAAGCTGACAAACGATATCCTTGCCATATTCGATGAAGCCTTTTAAGATAACTTCGGTATCAGAAACACTATTGAATTGATACCCTTTTAGTATTAAGTCACTTTTAATTGTCTTATAGTTGTAAATCTCACCATTAAAAACAATGGTATATCTTCCACAATCTGAAAACATAGGTTGGTTTGATCTGGGATTTAAATCTAAAATAGCCAATCTATTATGGCCCAAAATACAATTAGAATCGGAATATAAGTTCGAAAAATCAGGACCTCGATATTCCATTTCTTTTAAAGAAGCGGCTACCTTATCTTGATCTTGATTGGTAATTCCATTCCATTTTATAATTCCATTTACAGCACACATAATTTTCTATTCTTTATGAAATCTATTTTCCCACTTTGTAAAAATACTGGCAAATTGTTGCGACCATTGTGTATAATCTAAAATTTGATTGCCTGGTTCTTGGCTTACCCAACCTTGTTCAATTACATTCAAAGCCTTTTCCATGTTTTGTGTCCAATGGGAAACAATGTTTGGCTGTTGTATTAAAACACCATCGTTAGTTGTAAAAAAATCGGCAACACCTCCATTATCAGCAGCAATACAATAGCAACCACAACATATAGCTTGAGCCAAACTCAATCCAAATCCTTCTTTCCACATTGTAGGAAATAAATAGACATGAGCCATATTGTAGTAATCTATTACTTTATTACTTTCAACTTGACCAATAAACAAAACTCCTTTCATGGATATATTTCGTTTTGCTCCTACTACTAAAAGTACTGCTTCGTTTTGTAAAATATCAGAATCTTTCCATGCGTTTAAAACAACACTCAATCCTTTTTTTGGTCGGTCGTGCGATAACCACAAAAATATATTTTTACCCGATAGTTGATGCAATTCTATTAAAGATTCTTTTTCAGACGCTTCAATGGGTTTATAAAGAGTTTTGTTGATAGGATTGTTGAGTACAGTCACTTCAGGAACGAATTCTTCGTATCGCGCTTTATTAAAAGTGTAGGCACTTTGTGTAAGAAATATGAATTCATCGCAATTTTTTAAAAATTTTTTATGCAAGTGGTCTTCTAAAAAATAAGAATGTCCGCAACAATAAAAAAGTAAGGTAATTTTTTGCTTGAGTTTCTTTTGTTCGATACATTCACTAATCGCCAACATCAATTTTACATTATCTACTACACAAATCACTGAATGACTATGTTGATTAACAATTTGTTCCAAACGATTTGTATAGTGCTGGTATCTTGTTTTTGGAAATAACTTTAACATCCATTTAGATTGCACTTGTTTTTCTCTAAAAAAAGTAGTGGTTGTGTCTAATGACTGGTTGGTTTTACCACAAATAAAATAGTCAATTACATTGTAATCACTTTTTAAAAAGTATTCCAAACGCTGTGACCATGACCCGTTCTTTTCATAAGGAATGGCCTGCTCTGTAATGATTATTTTAGCGATGCTCTTCATTATTTTTTTAACTGTTGAAACAAATTTAATTTATCTTCATGAACGGCAATAATATCAAAATGATTGGAAGTTTCATTCGGCTGTAAATCTTCTAAAGAAAAAGCATTTTTAATGACATATCCTTTGTTTACTAACCATGTTGACATCATTAGAAAAGAAGCGTTATTTTCGTTCAAATTGGCTTCATCAATTTCTATAAACAAAAAAGGTTTGTGATTTTCAATTACGGCTTCAGCTCCTAACAAAACATTCATTTCAAAACCTTCGACATCAATTTTCATAATATCTACTTTGTTGATGTTTTCTTGGTTTACAAAATCATCTAATCGTTGTACTTGAACCGTAAACGATCCAGAAGTAGATTCTGCAATTATTTTATTCATGCCCAAATTATCATTAATTTGTGCCATTTGAAAACTGCTTGCTACATGTCCTAATCCAATGTTATGCAACTTCACATGTTTAAACTGATTCAATTCGCAATTCTTTTTTGCAAATTCAAAAACGGTTGGATTGGGTTCAAATCCGTATACTTTACCTTGGTTTGCTTTTTTAGCAAAATTAAGCAAGTAAAATCCAATATTTACACCAATATCCAACACTACATCTTGAGGCTGAACAAAACGCAAAATATTATTTAAAAAAGTATCTTTAGCTGCAAACCAATAGGTAAGGTGATCATTATAATGACATAAATTCAACTCCATATTTATCCCATTACAAACAATTTTTCGGATTGTAACTTTTTTATGAAAATATGAAGGAGGAATCATCATCTTCAAAAAAATATTATTTGGATGATTTATATGACAATTCCTAAGTAACTTCTCCGTCCATTTATTCAAGAACAATGGTCTTAGCTTTCTGCTAATTCTTATACCTAAAGATTCTTTTTTCATTCCTTTTTAAATTAACCCAAAAACTAAATAAAACTTTTTTTTTATTTTACTTTAAACTCTAATCAATTTATATCTAAATTAATAATCGCTTGATTTTTTTAATCCAATTTTCCTCAACACGTTTCTCTTAATCTTTTTATTTGTCATTAATCTTCCAATTAATTTACCTACAAATAAACTTGCACTACTCATTGTATTGGAATTATTTATTTCACTTACAACTTTCGCTTCATTTTTAAGAGTCTTATTTAATGCTTTAAATTCTTCAAACATCCATGCTTCTGTAGTGTTTCCCATATGAAATGCATAATTATTTTTTGTAGCAAGTCTTAAATAGCCCAGCTCTTCGTTAGGCATGTCAATAAATTTAGACTCCACTCCATGTTGAATTTTTATAAACGCTGGTTGATTTGTACCTTTATCAAAAACTTCTCTACGCATTGATGCAACAAAGTGGCCACAACCCATTACCGCTTCACAGTTTTTAGCTTTATTTCTTAAAACCAAATATTTTTCCAAATGAATTGGTTTATAGAATTTTTCAACATTACCCAAACTTTCATCAAATCTTACTAAAGCCTCAGGATCAATTACATTGTCAAAAAACAATTTGCCTTTTAAGATAGCATATGACCAATTGTTTCCTGTATAATGATTATATGCAATACTTGACGGAACTGGGCTTACCATTCCGGCTTCTGGAAACCCACAAAAAACTTCTTCAACTGCATTTTGCCAACCTTGTTTAAACAAAACATCAGCATCTGTAATGGTAATAATGGGCTCCAAATTTCCTTTAGAAGCAGCAAGTATAGCATTAATTTTTCCTAAATTTTCTTTAGAATGAAAAACTTGGTCAATAACATATGATGTTGCAAATTTTTCATCAATGTAATTTTTAACTTTTTCATGACAATTATTATTGTAAATTGTAATTCTTGTTTTATCATGTACGGTTGCTAATAAAGAATCTATACACAATTGAAAGACTTCAAATGCTTCTTTAAAGTAACCTTCAAAATTTGGGATATAAACAGGAATTATAATTCTATGATATGCATTTATATCTATAAATTTTTTTTCTCCTTCTGGATTTTTTCCGATTCTCATAACTTCGTAGCAATTAACTTTAAAAAAAAGTTGTTTTTTTCTTTAAAAAGTGATTAACCAAACATTAAATATGTCCTTAAATTTTTTCCTAAATCACTAGCAAAATTAATTAGAATTAAAATATTCTTATTTACTAATCTAGAAAATTGAAATAAAACTATAATTTATAATTAGTATAATCTAAATATGTTTGGTATAAATTTAACTCTAATTTTGTTTTCAACTCTGGAAACTCATTGTTTAAAACAAGTTCTTTATATTTAAGCAGTAAAAAATAAACCTCATCCACTGATGTTTCGGTTAAAGGAATTTCAACTTCTTTAAACTTAGCAATAATTGTTACTACTTCATCAATATAACATAATGTTATTTTATTTTGGTTAAAAGATACTGGTAACTCATTATGAAGATTGTAACAAAAATTGGCCACAAAAGATGTTTTATATGGTGTCGCATATTTACCAAATACATTTGGCATTTTAAGGGATATAAACTCTGTATTATTAGATTGACAATACTCCTTAAACATAAGTTTTGCCTCTCTTTTTGATTGCCCATATGGTGTATCAATATCTTCATGAAAAGATGATAACAGAGTAATATTACAATGCAAATTATTTTTTCTTAAACACTCTAAAGTACTATTGGTAATTTCCCTATTAAGTAATAACACTTTTTCAGGCTCATTATGCCTATGAATACACGCCCCGTGTATTAACCAATCTAATTCGTCTAATAAAGATAGTTTTTCTAAATAGTCCCTACCTAATTCAATGACTTCATATTTCAGAATATTACGAAAGTAATGTGTTAGATGCTTTCCGATAAATCCTCTTTCTCCTGTTATTGCTATTTTCATTTATATCTAAAATTCTAAAACTACTAAATTATATTTCAATTAACTTTGGATTATGTAGTTTTAACCAATATTTTTTGAAATATTTTCATACAAGTCATTTACTTTTTGTTGATTGATCTCATAATCAAGTTTACTTTCGGCAATTTTTTGATTGTATTCAAAGGCTGAAAATAACATTTTTTTATCTAATACCCCTTGTAAAATTTGTCTTTTTATTTCTTCTAGATTTTCGGGATCTTGAATTAGAAAACCATTTACTCCATTTTCAATAATTTCTTCCGTAACTCCTCCCGGATTAGATTGAATAGGGAATGCACCCATTAAAATAGCTTCCAATAGTGTATTTGGCATACCGTCTGAAATACTATTTCCTATATAAATAGCAGATTTTCCCATGAATTGCATCAATTCATTATGTGTTAATCCATGACGTTCAAATACTTGAAAGGGCAATTGATTATTTACAATATAATTGATTACAACTTGATGAGCCCCAAAAACTACAACTTCAAAATTTGATTCTTGAAGTTCCTGCTGCAATTCATGTAAAGCTTTTACAATAATTAAACCCCTACCTACACTATGCTGATAACCTTTTACTAAAATAATTTTCCTTTTTTTGAATGGTTGCATGTAAGGCGTAAAAAAATCTAGTTTAAAGCCACCACCACCCGGAATTACTCCTGTATGTATTCCTTTAAAACCTAAATTTAGTGCAATTTTAAAATCTCGTTCACAATCGGTATGTAAATAATCGATTCGGCTTAAAACCTCTTTTATCTTTACTATATGATTGGGGTTGTTTTGGTAATAAAACAAATCGCTTCCCCAACATGAATACAACCATTTTACAGCTGAAAATTTCTGCATGGTTTTTAAAATAGGATAGCTACAACTTTGCATTTCAAAACTATGCACCAAATCGGGTTGAATTTCGTTTATAATTTGTGCTAATTTTTCGTTTGCAGTTACTTCTAAAAAAGGCTGAATGAAGTCATAAAAATTTGAAAAATTTTTCCTCAGAAAATGTTCGCCTTTGATATAAGGGATTTTTCTTTTCTTCCAATTTACAAATTGATGTAAAGTAATTTCTGTATGGAGTTCTCCTTTTCCTAATACATCAAACCAATACAATTCATGACCCGCTGCATTTAGATTTTCAATCCAACGAACCGCATGAATAGAAGGCATGGATATGAATAGAATTTTCATTTACGAGTATTTTTCAAATAATTCTTTTAATCTTAAACAGTAATTTTCTAAACTATACTTTTTAACCAATTCTACATGTTTTTCAGCTATTTGGTTTCTTAAATCAGGATTCTCATATAGTTTTACCATTTTATTTTCTAATGAATTCACATCATTTTTAGCAACTAAAAACTCGGATTCACCCATTAATAATTTACAACCAACATGATCGGTTGCAATAATAGGTTTTCCATACATCATGTACTCCATTAATACTGTTGGTGCTCCTTCAAACTCTGAAACCAATACTCCAACGTCAATTGCGCTTAAAACTTTTTCAACTGAAGCACCAGAAAGCAAAGAAACCTTATCTTGAATATTTAATTTTTTAGACAAATCAACTAATGAATTGTATTTCTTAAGGGTAGATGCATCATTATCTTTATTACCCAAAAAAACTAAATGAATTTCTTTTTCAAAAGCTATTTTACTAAAAGCCTCCATTAATAATTCAGGGTGTTTTTGATCTCTAAAATGTGCTATCATTCCATAAACCAACTTGTTTTTTGGGATTCCTAACTCTTCTTTTACCACATTTACATCAAAATCAATTTTTGCAAAAGAAACATATTGTGTTAATAAATTACAATCTCCCTCTTTTACCCCATAATAATTTTGAAACGTGTTAAAACCATCTTTTGCATTAGCACAAAAGAAAGGTATTTGTTTTACCGCTTTTTTTTCTAAAATATCATAATAGTAATTATCACTTTCTCCTAGTTCATGCCAAAATGTATACTTAGCACCTACATCTTTATAAATTAACGCAGAAAGCTTTGAAGCAAAATTCATATAAGGAATAATCACATCTGGTTTCATATTCTTTATACCTTTCTTCACTTTATTTAAATAAAAATAAGCTCTTAAAGTTTTTTTAAAATTTGCATAAGAGAATCCTTTCCTAACTGCTAAAGAAGGCGTTCCATAATACTCTATGTTTTGTACTCCACATTTTAACGCAAAATTTCTAAACTCATCCGTTTGCTCTGCAGAATGAGTAGCAACAAAGTGTATTTTACAATTATAATTCTCTTTTAAGTAAGATGCCAGCCCTAAAGCTTGTCGTTCAGCACCAGCTAAAGAACAAACCTTAATAATAAACACCACCGTTTTATTTTGAAAGCTAAATTCTGCCATATCTAGTTATATAGTTTTTTAATGATTCTTGAAACGCCACTTCCTTTTATGTTAGCAAAAGGCAACAAAACTCGGTCTACCAAAAAGAACTTGAAGAAATTTTTAGTATCTAAAAAGGAATGTGCGGCCAACAAATGTACTATTTTCTTATTATCTTCCTGAAAAGCACGGCTATTTTCTAAAATGGTAAAACGAAAAAAGGTTTTATACGATTGTACAAAATACGCTTTTAGATCCTTGTTTTGAAATCGCTTTTCGTCGTTGTTTTGCATTACATGAACCGAACTCAACAACAATTGTGAAAAACATTTGACCATTTTGGTTTTTACTTCTAAAGAATTGTACTTTTCTTTATAGTTGATATCGTTTCGATAATAACAATCAATCGAATTGTATATTTTAAAATCGGATGCTTGAATAATGGCTTTGATGGCTACTTCTAAGTCTTCAAAAACTACTAATTCCGAATTGAATCCAATGGTTTTAAAAAAAATCGTTTTGTAGATTGGCGCAGTAATAGGCCATTGACCGTGCAACTGAATAAAAGATTCTAAAATTTGGTTTTTATCTTGTTCTACTTCGATTTCTTTCTTTGAAAAATCAGGTTCCTCAACAAAACGTTCCATTTGAAACACCAAGAAATCACAATCTTGATTTTGTTGAAACTGTTCCACTCGATTTTCTAAACATGTAGTCGCTAATAAATCGTCGGCATCTAAAAAAATAAGGTAGTCGCCTTTGGCTTTCGATACTCCATAATTTCTTGCAGAAGAAGGTCCTTTAAGCATATCTTCTGGTCGCTGATACAATTGAAAGCGGTTGTCATTTTCTTGATAATTCACAGAAATGGTTTCCGTTAAATCAGCAGAACCATCATCTACTACAATACATTCCCAATTGGTATAGGTCTGAGAAAGCACACTGTTAAAAGTTGCCTTAATGTGTTTACTACTATTAAAAGTAGGAATTATTATAGAAACCAGTGGTTGCAAATTGTTTGTATTTATCGGAACAAAATTGGAAAAAGTTGCTTTCTTTTCCTAATTATTGGGCAGTATTTAATTGCTAAAGAAGAAGTAAGTAACTTTGGATTTGATTTTAGTAGGTAAAACCAATACTTCAACTCTGTTTGCAAGCTATAATTTTCTTTGTATCGGTAATAAAACAACCAGTTTAATAATAAATCGATTTTTGTTTTTGAAATATTATTTTTCAACGACCATTGAATGACCGATTCGTACATTTTTTGTCGGTGTGTTTCATATAAATTGGTTTGATTGAAAACATTTTCTTCATGAACACCACGCATAGCTACAGCTTTGCTAATATTTCCTGCTTCTAATTTAGAAGTTAGTGCCATTTTTAATAACCAGTCGGTATCTTCAGCTACTACTAACTGCTCTTGAAAGAAACCAATTTTATCTATTACTTCTTTTTTAATGGTAAGTCCGTCAATAGAGAAATACCCCTTTTTACCGTTTAGTAAGTATTCGAATAAATCATTATACAATATTGGTTCTGTAACGGTTGTTAGATTTAATTCGTTTTGTTCTTCTTTTGTTTTTTTTCTATAAAAACACACCCCTATTGCATTATATACACCATCAGCAAGTTTATTTGAGGCAAATATCCTCTTATCTACTTCAAAACGATTTTCTAAATAAAAATCATCGGCATCTAAAAAAGCGACAAAAGGTTGGGTAGTCTTTTGCAATGCTAAATTACGGCTAGCAGAACGCCCTTTGTTAGTTTTATTCTCGTGATGGAAAATTTGAATTCGATTGTCTGATTGCTGTAATTTTTGTAAAATTTGTAAAGAATTATCAGTACTACCATCGTTCACTACTACAACTTCTTTAACTTCCTTATGAAACAAAGCCGAAGTAACCGCTTTTTCAACATAAGCAGCTGCATTGTAAACGGGTATAATTACGGAAATGTTCATTCTTTTTTAAAATTTTATTTTAGCTAAAATTTTAAGTAAAATAAAACCAACTTTTCTTGAAATTTTATATTTTACAAGTTCATTTACAACTTTATTATATTCAAAAAAATAATTATTAGCACTTACAGTTTCAACTTTACTTCTTTTATAATTACTTTCTAAATAGTTTGCTTTCCAGGGGTGATTGCATTTAGTAATGTCTTCAAAAATTCTTTGATTTCTTTTGTAGCTTTCAAATCTTTTTTTATTGGCTTCTACTTCATTTTCCGGCTTTAGATAATGGTTTTGGTGTAACACAACATGATCATCTATAAATTTAATTTCCATTTTTTTTGCTTTTATACGCCAAATAAGATCATCATCATCATATCCTACTCCATTAGCATAACGCTCATCAAAACCACCTAAATCAAACAAATCCTTTGCTGTTAATGCTGCACAAAAGTGAAAGGCTTCCGGACGATGGCTTGAATGGTTATACCATCCTAAATCGCCATCTGTAACAAAAGAAAAATCATTCTCTTGGATAACTTTTTTAATATTTTTTCTATCATAAAACAAGTTATCCTTATCTGTATTTTGCTTATCTAATGAATAACACCCAAAACTTAAATAATCGTTTTCTTGTAGATTTTTATCTACATATTCTAAAATATTATCAAAATGAAAACACTCTGGATTTTGAATTATAACTTTATCTCCTTTAATTTCTGCAAAACCCATATTGAAAGGTATGCATGCGTTTTTATACCATTTGTTTTCTTTTTCTAAACGAATTATTCTTAAAAAAGGAAAATCTGTTTGCAAATCTTCTAACCTTTCTTCTTCATCACTACCATCATCCACCACAATAACTTCAAAATCTATTATACTAAAATGCGGCTTCATGCTTTCTAAAGTGCGTAGAAATAATTTTTTTCTATTGTAGTAAGCTGTTACAACTGATATCATAATTTAAAAAGAGTAATGGTTATATAGTGTACGGTTTAACTCCATCCAGTCTTTTAACTCTTTTGTCATTTCTAAATAATTAGGTGCTGAATAATTAAAATCTGAACGATTAGTTTGTAAACTTCTATCTACTTTAAAATCATTATCTTCAATTACCTGTAGCTCCTTATTCTTAAATACTTGATTAAAAAAAGATAAAAGATTAAACTTTGTTGTTTTTTCATTTGGAACAACATGAACCAATCCAACAATATTTTGATTTATAATTTGAACTATTGCTTTTGCTAATTCTAATGTCGTTAAACCAGTCCAAAAAGATTTTGCATGTCCTTTTAGAATGACATCATTAGGTTGGTTCAAAAACCAGTTAAGAAGCCCTATACCCTTATCGTTCAATTCTGGTCCAATTATAGATGTTCGAATTGTAACGTCTTTATTGTTTATTACTTCACCTAATCCTTTAGATTGCGCATAAAAACCACTACCGTCTTTTATATCATTTTCTAGATAATTCCCTTTTTGACCTGAAAAAACACAATCTGAACTAATAAAAACACATTTTGTATTTGTATTTTTAGTTATACGCTCTAAAAAATAGGGAAAGAAACTATTATACCATATTGCCTTTTCAGGATTATCTTCAGCATCTTTATTTAAAATTGCTACACAATTAATTATATAATCAAAATTATTATCTACTACAATTTGTTCTAATGTTTTTAAATCATTTACATCTAAGTTAAACAACGAACTTGTACTTTCTATATTTCTAGCGATACCAAATACATTAAATTTATTTATACTTTTAAAATAATTAAAAATTAAATGCCCTGCCATTCCATTACATCCTATAATTAAAACCTTTTTCATTTGTTTATGCTTTTAGTGGCTAAACTTCTTTTGTATAAATATAACTTAATTGAATAAATCTAAATTTAATAATAATTTTTTCACACCTTCAACATCTACCCTTTTAGTATTAAATGAGTTATAATCGTCTACTTCAGATTGAATATTTTTACCTTCTGAAAAATATTGTCCATAATTAAGGTTTCTGTTGTCTGCGGGAATTCTATAAAAATCACCCATATCTTCAGCTTTTGCCATTTCTTCCCTAGTACATAAAGTTTCAAACAGTTTTTCACCGTGACGAGTACCAATTACTTTAATTTCATTATTTGCATTTTTAAGCTCAATAATTGCCTTAGCTAAATTACCAATAGTTGATGCAGGAGCTTTATTTACAAATATATCTCCAGGAGCTGCATGTTTAAATGCAAATAAAACTAAATCAACCGCCTCCTCTAAAGACATTAAAAATCTTGTCATATTAGGATCAGTTATTGTAATAGCTTCTCCTTTTTCAATTTGATTCAAAAATAAAGGAATAACAGATCCTCTTGATGCCATTACATTCCCATATCTTGTTAAACATATTGTGGTTTCGGAAGAATTTCTAGATTCAGCAATTGCAACTTTTTCCATCATTGCTTTAGAAATCCCCATTGCATTTATAGGATAAGCTGCTTTATCCGTTGACAAACAAATTACTTTTTGAACTTTATACTTAATTGCTGCTCTTAAGACATTATGAGTACCTTCTACATTTGTTTTTACAGCTTGCATGGGGAAAAATTCACACGAAGGAACTTGTTTTAATGCTGCAGCATGAAAAACATAATCAACTCCTTGCATAGCTGGTTCTATAGAAACATAATCTCTAACATCTCCTATATAATATTGAATTTTATTATTTTTATAATGAATTCGCATATCATCTTGCTTCTTTTCATCTCGCGAAAAGATTCGAATTTCTTTAAAATGATCTGTATCTAAAAACTTATTCAAAACTGCAGTACCAAAGGAACCTGTACCGCCCGTTATTAATAACACTTTATCTTTAATAGAATTATTCATTGTTTACATTTATTACCTCCCAAGTGCTTGGCAATCCAATTTTTCCCGGGTAATTAATATTAAATTGACTTAAATATGATGTTTGGCTTTCTTCAATTTCAAAAGAAATTACTTTTGTAAATTCATTTTGCACAACTCCTCTAACTGGTGAAAACACAGCAAAACTAACATTGTAAGTACCACTAGTCAACAATCCTTTTGGAAGTTTGCATTCCATTTTTATTATTCCTTTAATATTGTTTTTGAATCTATCACTTGAATAATCACCTGACCAGTAAATTAACTCGTCGTTAATGTCTTTCAAATCTATTGTTATATACGCTCCTTCAATATTATCTCTACTTATAACATTGAACTCAAAAACTAAATCATCTAATGTTGTAAATAATTTATTTGCCTTATTATTTAGCAACTTTACTTTTGCTAATTGTAAAGGTAAGGATTCATTTATAGTATACTCAATTTCTAAAATTCTATCCGTTGCAATTAAATTATTTTCATAATAATCAACAGTATCATTTACATTTCCTTGAAAAACACTTGTTCCTTGATGTAACACAACACCTTTATTACAAAGCTTCTTAACACTTGCCATCGAATGACTCACAAACAACACCGTTCTTCCTTCTCCTTTGCTTACGTCGTTCATTTTACCCAAACATTTTTTTTGAAAATCAGCATCACCCACTGCTAACACTTCATCTACAATTAAAATCTCCGATTCTAAATGGGCTGCGACAGCAAAGGCTAAACGCACATACATTCCAGATGAATATCTTTTTACCGGCGTATCGATATAACGCTCTACCCCTGAGAAAGCGATGATTTCATCTAACTTGCGTGTGATTTCATGTTTGCGCATCCCTAAAATGGCACCGTTTAAATAAATGTTTTCTCTTCCTGTCATTTCGGGATGAAAACCAGTACCTACTTCCAATAAAGAAGCTATACGCCCTTTAGTGTATATTTTACCTGTTGTAGGCTGTGTTACTTGACTTAATATTTTTAATAAAGTAGATTTTCCCGCACCATTACGCCCAATAATCCCAACAGAATCTCCTTGATTGATTTCAAAATTGATATCGCGTAAACTCCATACATAATCACTCTCTCCTTTGGTTGCCCTATCATTTGATTCTCCAATTTTTAAAAACGGATCTTCTTTCCCTCTTACATTAGACCACCATCTTTTAAAATCGTCTTTTACCGTACCGGTACCTACCATGCCGAGGCGGTATTGTTTTGAGATGTTTTCTGCTTTTATAACTACTTTACTCATTTTATCTTTGTGAATGGTGAATGGTGAATGGTGAATGGTGAGTATTATACTATTCACCATTCACTCCTCACTATTCACTATTTTTTTTTAACAAATAATTTCTAAATCCAATCATCAACTTGTTTAATTTCACTAATACATCTTCTAAATCCTTATGATTCATATCTTTTATATTATATCCTAACTATTCACCAATCACTACTCACCATTCACTAAACAGTATCCATAAAGGTTTTTTGTACTTTATTAAACACAATTATTCCGAAAAATAAAATCACTATTGCGAAAGTAATTGGGTACCACAAATAAGAAGCATTGAATGACCCTACTCCTAAATAAGCATAACGCATGTAATCGAATAAACCCACTAATGGGTTTAAATTAATTACCCACTGATAATTTGCGGGAATTGATGAACTGGGATATATCACTGGAGTGGCATACATAAACAACTGAATACCAAAGCCAATCAGCATATTTAAATCTTTATATTTAGTGGTCATAGAAGATAATATCAATCCTATTCCCATTGCTATAACTGCCATAATCACGATGATTAAAGGGGTTAACAAAATATAAAAATTGGGATGAATATTCCCTTGAAAATAGAAATAACCGACAAATAGTAGAAACATTAAAAATTGCACGCCAAACTTCATTAGGTTAGAAATCACAATGGTTAATGGCATGATCAATCTTGGAAAATACACTTTACCAAATATTCCAGCATTGGTATTAAACACTCCTGAAACGGCTGTTAAACAAGTTGAAAAGTAATTCCAAAGCGTAATCCCTGCCATGTAAAAAACCAACTTCGGCGCACCATCTGTTGAAAGTTGTGCTACATTACCAAAAATAACCGTAAATGTAATGGTCGTTAAAATAGGCTGAATAAAAAACCAAAGCGGCCCTAAAATAGTTTGTTTGTAAACGGTAACAAAATCTCTTCGCACAAACAAAACTAACAAATCTCTATAGTGCCACAATTCTTTAAAATTAACAGCAAAAAGAGAATGTTTGGATTCAATAACAGCGTCCCATTGATCGTTCTCCGATGACTCTTGATGTGGTACTGTGAATTCGTTTTTATTCATGCAAATAAAGGCTTTCGTTTTGTATTTCCAAAAATAAGCTATTTTAAATAAGGTGCAAATTTATTTATCCTTTGTTTCTTTTAAAAAATTTGCTTAAAGGAGGGATTTGAAGATTTAAAGAAAGGGAGGCTTAGAGAGGGAGTTTTAGGAAAGTGGGACAAGTTTGCGTGTAAAAAAACCATTACCCAATCACTTACCACAAACCACATCCACAATATTGTCGTCCTGACGAAGGAAGGAACTCACTAGAAACTAAAAAACCAAGCGAGTGAGACCCTTACAGGGTGACAAGTTTATGGAGAGGGTGACTTGGGGACTTTGAGAGAAGGTGACAAGGAGAAAGGGAACAATATTGCGCATAAAAAAAGGCTGTCCCAAACAGGACAACCTTTTCTCATTTTAAAAAAATTTTCTTTTACAGTGTAGCCTTATGATCTGTTATTATTGTTATAAAAGCATTCACTTCATCTAACTCTCGCACTACTCTTGCTAAGTCCATTTGTTTTTCTAACAAGGCAACTGCTCCATAACTTTCCTTTCGATTTTCAAGCAGGAATTTTTTATATTCCAGCTTTACTTTCTTCTTAATTTCATCATCCTTTGTGGGACCATCTGGCAAAACACTAATAATAGTATCCACGGCAGACAACTCAACCAATACCCCTTGTAAAACGGCATCTACTTCTACCGAAGTGGTGGCGTACCTGTTGGTTAAACGCTCTTCTGAAAGCTTTTTAAATTCTAAATCTGCTTTCTCTTTTCCTGCACTTGTCAATAACACATCGCAATCTGCTGATAGTGTTATGTTGCTAACTGAATAACTCATAATGTAAAAATTTAAGGATTAATATTGTAAGAGATATCGCAAACTAAATGCCGAAGTATTTCAAAAAATAAAACTTTAAAACAACTTTAACAATCTTATATCTAAAAGCATAATTGTAAGTTAATTTTTATACTATTCAAAAAAAAATGCGTTAAACTAGCTTTTTCTTTCTTTTCAACAAAAGCATTTCTTCATGCTTCAATACTTCCAGTTTCATTTTATGTACTTCTTGAAGATGCAAACCGTTTGTATCCAATAGCTTATTTGCTTTAGTTTCTACTACTTGCAATACCGATTGATTTATAGTCTTCGTTTTATAACTCCCTACAAAACACAACGTATTCAAAGCTGCTTGAAACTTTTCTTCCATTTGCAATAGTTTCTTTTGAAGCCGCAACTGCTTTAATTTATTGTCTTGCAATAAGTCAACAATTACTTTTTGCCTTAAGTATTCTTGTGCTTTTTCTTGTATTAACTTTTCTTTTTGGGCTGAAGAAATGCTATTTACAGATGTCAACACTTGTTCTAATCTTCTTATACCTTGAACTGACAAACCTCTTTGTCCTATAATATACATAGTCCATTGGCTTCTAGTAACACCCAGTAACATTGCCATTTCTTCTTGTGAAATTAACAGAGGTTTCTTAAAAAATGACTTCCTATTCATAAATTTATTTTTTTTGTGGCAATCAAAACAGAAACAAAAATTTTGCCACAGTTTTGTGGCAATCAAAAAAATAAAAAAAAGTTACCACAATCATCACCTAAATAAAAAGAGGCTTTCATTGGCTGACAAATTTGTGTAGAAATGGTAGGTGCTAAAACTTCATCAATAATATTGTCATCCTGACCTAAGGAAAGTTTTCCTAAGAAAATTTACTTCATAAAGGGGAGACTTATAGATGTTTTTTGGGATAAAAACTTTATTTGTGTGGGCTCCTTGCTTATTCCTAAGTTTTGTTAGGAATAACACGTTTGCGCATAAAAAAAGAGATAAGCTTGTGATTGATATTCTAATGATTACTATGAAAAAACAAGGCCTCTTCAGCACAAAATAAAACCTATTTCACTATGCATTAAAAAACTAAAATCTACGCTCCAAAATACTAAATAAACTATCTTTGCATCAAATTGCTAGTAAATGTTTTCAATTTTCAAATCTAAACCTCAGCTTAAAGAACTTATTCCAAATAACTATGTGGATATACACTCGCATATTTTACCTGGAATAGATGATGGCGCAAAAAATAACGAAGACAGTCTTTTTATATTAACAGAAATGAAAAGGTTAGGGTTTAAAAAAGCCATTACAACACCGCATACGATTAAAAATATTTGGGACAATTCAAAATTAGATATTGAAAATACTTACGCTAAATTAAAATTTGATTTACCCGAAGAAACGGAAGATTTAAAACTTCGTATAGCTTCGGAATATTTTATGGATGAAAATTTTTTAGAACAATTTAAAGCAGAATCACTTTTGACACTAAAAGAAAATTATGTTTTAGTTGAGATGTCTTATTTAAATCCTCCAATGCAATTGTTTGAAATTTTGTTTGAATTACAACTGAAAGGATACCAACCTGTATTGGCTCATCCTGAACGCTATACTTTTTATCACAACAATTTTGCCATTTATGATCAATTAAAAAAAGCGGGTTGCTTATTTCAAATGAACTTACTTTCGTCTGTTGGTTACTATGGAAAAGAGGTTACTTTAGCAGTTGACAAACTTCTCTCAAGAGGTTTAATTGATTTTGTAGGAAGTGATATTCATCATGAAAACCACATCAAATCATTTGAAAACAAAATCATCATTAAAAACAAAGATGTTTTTGAAAAAGCAATAAGTAAAAATATTTTTTTTGAGTAAAGTATTATTTCTTAAAAATATTTTTCCAAGATTTTTTTCTTTCATTTTCAGCTTCATAACCGTAGCCATAACCGTAGCCGTAGCCATATTTTTTACTCGTTACAGAATCGTTTAATAAAATTGACATGTTAGGTAATTTCTTTTCTCTGTATAGTTTTTCCGGAAACTCTAACATCCTTTTATCTAAGAAATTAGCCCTTGCGACATAGACAAATGCATCTGCATTTTTAGCAATAATCAAAGTATCAGTAACTAAACTTACTGGGGCAGTATCGACAATTATATAATCGAATTTATCCTTTAAATAAGTGAACATTTCGTCTACTTTTTTATCCATAAGTAATTCGGCTGGATTTGGAGGAATTATTCCGGCTGGAAGCACATAAAAGGATTCAAAATTATCCATTTTAACAAAATAACTTTCAATATTAGAACCATCGTTGGAAGCTAAATAATTTGTAACACCTCTAGTTGGAACATCTATATATTCATCAAATTTTGGATTTCTAATGTCCATACCCATTAAAAGTACTTTTTTACCCGACAATGCAATTGTTGATGCTAAATTTACGGAAACAAAAGTTTTGCCTTCTTTCGGAAAAGTAGAAGTAAGAAAAATAGTTTTTGCCGTTCCTTGAACATTATTTGTCAATAAGAATTCAAGGTTCGTTCGAACAATTCTAATTGCTTCTGCTATATTGGTTCTACTGTTAGTAGAAACTACTTTTTCCCCTGATTTATTATTTGGAACATCTCCAATGAAGGGAATTGTAGTTGATTTTACGATATCATTTCTAGTCTTAATTTTAGTATCTAATAATGAAAGAACGTATAAAACCGCAAAAGGCAAAAACAAACCTGCAAATATCGCTATAATATAGATTAATGTTCTGTTTGGAAACACAGGGTTTCCAGATGAATGTGCGGCATCGATAACTTTTGCATTTGGTTCTGTAACCGCTAAAGAAATTGCTGTTTCTTCTCTTTTTTCTAAAAGGTATAAATACAAAGCTTCTTTAACTTGCTGTTGTCTTGCTATTATTCTAAATTCTTTTTCTTGAGTTGGAATTTGAGAAATTCTACCTTCTAGAATTGCGTTTTGCCTAGACAAATCATTCTTTTTGATTTGAAGACTCGTTTTCAATTGATTTAGACTCGCTTTCACATTTTCTTTTAATGAAGCTATCTTTTTATCAACAATCAAAACCATTGCGTTTTCAGGTCCGGCAGATTTCAACAACCTATTTCTTTCCAATACCAATAAGTTATACTGTTCAATTAAACCAATTGCATTTACATCTGAAGTTAAAATATTTGCAGGAATTAGATTTTCATTTGAGCTTTTACTCAAATAATCCATCATTGTATTCACTACTTTTAATTGTGTTTCTGTTTCGATTTCGCTTTTTTGAAATTGACTTGCGTTTTCTAAAAACAATCCTGCTTCTGAAGTAATATCGGTAACTTTATTTGCCTTCTTAAAAACTTCAGCATCTTTTTCTACACCTTCTAATTCTTCAGTGATAATTCTTAATCGTTGCTCAATAAACTTTGAAGTATTCTCAGCAATGAAATTTTTATCTTCAATTGCATCTGTATTATAATTTTGAATTAAGGCATTTAAAAAATCTTCCGCTCTATACAAAACTGGGTCAACAATTGACATTTCAACAATACTTGTATATTTACTTAAAGTCATTGCTTGTAAACGAGATTTGTAACTCTCAGCAACTTTAATAACTGGATAAACCTCAACTCGTATTGAATAATTTTCTTTTATCTTATCGGCTTCAAGTTTATTTTTAAGCACAGTGCATTGACCTTCTAAAAATGGAATTTCAGAACCGTATTTAAAATTGCCTATTAATGCTCCTTTATCATTAAATAAATCAAAAGTACTGCCTGAAGTTGAAGTAATTGTAAGTACTTGAGTTTCTTTATAGAACTTTTCAGATTGGTTTGTAAAGAAGAAAGTTACTGGCGAATCTTTATAAATTTCACCATCTTTAATTCTCCCTAAATTTACATATGAAACATTTAAACCCAGATCTTTTATGGTTTTAGCAATTAAAGTTCTCGATTTAATTACTTCTATTTCATTATCTACACTGCTTTTTACATTTTTAAGCATTCCTAAATCTGAAAAAGCAGAAAGTTCTGAAGCTAAACCTCCTTTTCTTTCATCTTTAACAAGTACCATTGCGGTTGCGTTATACATTGGAACAGCGTAACGCAAAAAAGTGTAAGCAATAATTAGGGCAATTGTAACAGAAACTAAAAACCACTTCCAATTGCCTAGATAATGTTCTAATTGCTCTCTTAAATTAACGTTTTTTTCAAAACTATTTTCTGAATTATTACTGTACTCTTGCATTGAATTATCGTATGGTTAAAGCTAATATGGTGACCAATAGTGACAAGGCTGATATACCAATTGCAACATTTGGACCTATAATAGATGAGTTAACTTTAGTCTTGTTGGGTTCAACATAAACCACATCATTTTGGTTTAAATAATAAAAATCGGAATTTATAAAATCTGAATTAGTTAAATCAACTTTATTAATCGTTTTCACACCTTTATCTTCTCTAATTACCAAAACCCCTGTTCTTTTACCGTAAATAGATAAATCGCCAGCTAATGAAATTGCTTCAAGCAATGTTATTCTTTCACTTTGTAAAGGATAAACACCTGGCTTGTTTACTTCACCAATAACGGAAATTTTATAATTTAAAATCCTTAAATTAACTATTGGGTCTTTTATATGAGTACTTAATTTTTGTTTTATCAATTCAACTCCTTCTGTACGAGTTGATCCTTCTAAATGTACTTTCCCAATTACTGGAAATTCAATATTTCCTTCTTGATCTATTAAATAAGTTTGAAGACGTTCTTGAGCCAAACTTACTTCACTATTCCCTTGAAGAATTATAGTTTTTAAATTATAAGGAGCTGCAACTTCAGGATTTACTGAAGAGATGACTATCATTAAAACATCGTCAGTCTGTAATACTGGTTCGTAATTCACCGCAGAAAAATTACCTTTCACATCTTGAAAATAGGCAATTTTCTTTTTTGAAGCACAAGAAGTTAGACTTATTATTATAGCAAAAATTACTACTTTAAAACAATTCATTTTTTTAAACATTTCTACAAATATATAGTTCTTTGCTTTTAATTGCTAAATTAATTATCGAGCTTTTCATATGAAGAATTTAAGCTTTTAAATTCAGGAACCATTATCTTCATTTTTTTAACAATTTCAAAAACATTAAAAGTTGAAATCAACTCTCTTAATGATTCGACTTCTGCATTAATAATTTCGTAATTAAACTCATCTACTTCTTTAGAAATCATTATTTTTTCATGGTGCGTTTTCAATGTCTTAGAGCTATCATTTAGTAACTCTTCATATAATTTTTCTCCAGGTCGCAAACCTACAATTTTCACTTCAATATCTTTATCTGGAACAAAACCTGCCAGCTTTATCATTTTGTGAGCTAAGTCAATTATTTTAACCGGTTTTCCCATGTCAAATATATATATTTCGCCTCCGTTCCCCATAGAACCAGCCTCAAGAACCAGCTGACAAGCTTCGGGAATTGTCATGAAATATCGAATTATATCTGGATGTGTGACTGTTAAAGGTCCGCCTTCTTCAATTTGCTTGGTAAATAACGGCACTACTGAACCGTTTGAGCCCAAAACATTTCCAAAACGAGTCGTTATTATTTTTGTTTTTAATGTTTCGTTTTTTCCAATTTTAAAAGCCAAAGACTGCACATATTGTTCTGCAATTCTTTTACTCGCACCCATTATATTACTTGGGTTAACCGCTTTATCAGTTGAAATCATTACAAATGATTCTACTGAATGCTTCACAGATAAATCAACTGTGTTTTTAGTGCCAATTATATTGGTATAAACCGCTTGATAAGGATTATCTTCCATTAATGGAACATGTTTATAAGCCGCAGCATGATAGACTACCTGAGGCTTGTATTCATTGAAAATAAAATCCATCATTTGCATGTCTTTTACATCAGCAACGTAAGGAATTATTTTAATGTGCTTCACATTCTTAACGATTCCCGTAACTAAATCATAAAGTGGTGTTTCCGCCTGGTCTATTAGTAGTATTGATTCAGGATTAAAATTAATTATCTGAGATACTATTTCACTACCTATAGAACCTGCAGCACCCGTAATTAAAACTTTCTTCCCTTTTAATTGATTTGATATTTGAATTGTATTTAATTGTATCGGTTTTCTCTCCAACAAATCATTAATATCAAAACTCTTTAAGTTTTTAGAAAGTTCTTTTTGGTCTTCCCAATCTTTTACTTTTTCAAGTGTTAGTACTTTAAAATTATTATCCAAGCAATCATCAACAATTTTTATTTGTTGCTTTTTACTCAACATTCTATCCGTTATAATTAAAGCTTGCGCATTAAAATTATCTAATATGGCAGATATATCTTGAACATTATTAACTATTGGCAAACCTAAAAGTTGCCTTACATCATTTGAATTACTATTGTCAACAAATGCAACAACTCTATATTTTCTAGGTTGCTCTAAATTTAAAGAATTAGCAACAGCAACAGCATTACTATCATTTCCAAAAATTACTACACGCTGTTCTTTACCTAAATTACCATATTCAATATACTTTTCATAGACAAACTTAACTCCAACCCTAAATAAGAAAAGCAGCAAAAATGAAATGATGAAATGAATCAATAGAACTGGAAAGAGAAATATTTTATTTCCAGTTATAAAAAAATGAGTGTAATTTAAAGTTATTAATGCTAAAAAAGAGGCGAAAGTTGCTGCCAATAACTTTAAAGCATCTATAAAACTCGAATGTCTAATAATACCCGCATAAGTTCTAAATGCAAAAAAGAAAAAAACATAGGTAAAAACAGTTATAAGATACCTTGAAAGAACCGAATAAGTATCGTAGTACTTAAATGTTAAATTAGCAACAATAAAATAGGTTACAATACTAGCAAAAAGCACAATAGAAACATCAATACAAAAAACAATCCATCGAGGTAAATAACCTAGATTAGAGAATCTGTTTTCTAATAAAAGTTTCGACACTTTTTTAAAAAAAGAACTTGTAGATGTATGTTCATTTTTTACCACTATAATTTAAATTTAAAAGAATTGGGGTAACAAAAATATTAAACTTATTTAGTTAAAAGCCTTATTTACATATTAATCTCAGAATTACTTTTTAAAAAAAAGCATCTAAAGCAACTTCTATTCTATTCCTTTCATCTAAAGACAAGTTAGAACCTGAAGGCAAACATAGCCCTCTTTCAAATAAATCTTCCGAAGTGCCGTTACCGAAAAAAGGATATTTTTCAAATATAGGCTGCAAATGCATTGGCTTCCACAAAGGTCTAGATTCAATATTCTCTATTTCAAGAGCCAACCTTAAAGCTTCTCTTTGATTATAAGATTTTAAAACAATTGCACTTAACCAATGATTAGAATAAAATTTACCAGAAGGTTCTTGTAAAACTAGTACATCATTTATTTTAGAAAAAAAGTTTACATAAAATTGATTCATTTTTCTGCGCAACTCAACATGAGCATCTAACACTTCCATTTGACCACGACCAATTCCCGCACAAATATTACTCATTCGATAATTATAACCTACTTCGCTATGTTGATAATGTGGTGCATTATCTCGTGATTGAGTGGCAAAAAATACTGTTTTATCTTTTACCGTTTTATTTTTAGTCACCAAAGCGCCTCCACCAGAAGTGGTAATGATTTTATTTCCATTGAATGATAAAACAGAAATATCCCCGAACGTCCCACATTTTTGATCATTGTATGAACTCCCTAATGCTTCAGCACTATCTTCTAAAATAGGAATTTGAAAGGCATCAGCTACAGCTCTTATTTCATCTATTTTATAAGGCATTCCATATAAATGAACAGCAATAATAGCTTTTGGTTTTTTACCTTTTGCAATACAGCTTTCAATTGCTTCTTTCAAAGCAGTTGGACACATATTCCAAGTATCCATTTCACTATCTATAAAAACAGGAATGGCATTTTGATATAAAATGGGATTTGCTGATGCCGAAAAAGTCATGCTTTGACAAATAACAAAATCATCTTTTTTAACATCTAAAAGCATTAACCCAAGATGTAAAGCTGCTGTTCCAGAACTTAAAGCTGCAACAAAAACATCTTCTTTTAAATACTTTTCTAAATCTCTTTCGAAACCATTTACATTTGGACCTAAAGGAGCAATCCAATTTTTATCAAATGCTTCATTTATATATTTCTGTTCATTGCCTCCCATGTGTGGAGAAGACAACCAAATTTTTGACTTTTCCATTATTCGTAAAATTTTAATGGTTTTGCAGGAATACCTATTGCTGTACAATTTGCAGGAATAGATTTAGACACAACTGCTCCAGCTCCTATAATAGTATTCTCACCTATTGAAACTTGATTGATTATTTTTGCTCCTGTACCAATATATACCGCTTTTTCAATTATAACTTCTCCTGAAATATTACATCCTGGCATAATTGAAACGAAATCTTTTAAAATACTATCGTGACCAATTGTACATGCTAAATTAACCGTAACAAAATTGTGAATAGCAATGTTACACGTGATAATTGAACCTGCACAAACAACAACTCCTTTACCAAATTGAACCTCATCTTCTCCAATTAATACTGAAGGATGAATTAATGATTCAAATATTAAATTAGTGTTATTTAATTCTTGAATTACTTTTTGCTTATAAACAGGATTACCTAATCCTAATCCAATATAAGTTGTTTCTTTTATAAGATTTAGATCTGAAATTGAACCTAAAACAGGAAAACCATTTATTAGGGTTCCTTTTTCTATTCCATCATCATAATAGCCCAAAAACACATATTGTTTTGTAGTAGTATTGATTTGATCAATGAGCATTTTAACTTCTCTTCCGAAGCCTCCTGCACCAATTATTATTATATTTTTCATTGTAGGTAGGTTAATATTGTCCGTTAAACGGTTCGATTGTGGCGGCATCTTTAGCATTTATTCCTTCGCTAATAACTATTTTTTTTAAGGTTAATAAAAGTATTTTAAAATCTAAAGTAAAAGAAACATGGTTTACATAAAACACATCTAATTCAAATTTTTTATCCCAATCAATTGCATTTCTTCCGTTTACTTGGGCCCAACCAGTAATTCCAGGTTTAATTTCGTGTCTTCTATTTTGAAAATCGGAATACAAATGTACATAATCAGTTAACAAAGGTCTTGGACCAATTAAACTCATGTCTCCTTTTATGACATTAAGCAATTGAGGCATTTCATCTAGTGATGTTTTACGAACAAATTTCCCAACAGTCGTTAATCGTTCAGAATCATGAAGCAATTTACCATCATTATCCTTTTTATCGTTCATTGTTTTGAACTTAATAATTTTAAAAACCTCACAGTTTTTACCAGGTCGCTTTTGTATAAAAAAAGGTTTCCCATTATTGGCAATAAATAGTAAAATAGTAATGATACTAAACAAGGGAAACAAAAGGACAAAGCCAATCGTTGCTGCTAAAAAATCAAATACTATTTTAAAGTAGTTTTTATACACTTATTACTCTTTTTATGGTAGAATACGTATGAAAAGGGGTAACGTTATCTACAAAATACTGATATCCTTTTTCTCCCATTTGATTACAAACAGTCTTATTTGCTCTAAGATAATCAATTTTTTGCTTAATTTCAATAGGTTCATTTGCAACTGCCCATACGCCAGCACCTATTTCATCCTGAATTATAGTTCCATAATCTGTATTTCTATCAACAGCAGCAATAATAGGTATTTTGGCATTAAAATAACTCAATGATTTAGAGGGTATATTGGGTATTGTAAAGTCTTCACTTAAAGAAATCAAACCGGCATTTGCAACGGCAATAATATTTTGATAATCTTCTCTTGGCAAAGAGTTCATAATGACAACGTTATTCAATTTCATTTGAATACATAATTGTTCTATCTTTTGTTTTTCTGTTCCATTACCAACAATGAAAAATAACACCTCATCATTTTCATTATATAATTTAGCAACTTCTAAGATGTTTTCTAATTTTTGAGGCAAACCAATATTTCCTCCAAAAATAATTACAAATTTATTGTCAAAATTATATTTTTTACGCAATGCTGCTTTGTCTCCATCGAACAAAGGCATTACTTTTTGCCAATTTTGTAAAAGATGTAATTTTTGCTTTTGAACATCCTTATTATGATTCAACACATAGTCAATATTTCCTCGTGACATACAACCAATAAAGTCTGACTCCTCGTAAAGTTTTTTCTCTTTTTTTCTGAAGAAATCATAAAGCAATCCACCTTTAGTTATCATTTTTAAATCGACTGCATTTTGTGGAAAAATATCTCTTAATATTAAATATAATTTAGAACTGTATTTTTTCTTTAACCATACTGCAACGTCTACTAAACTAATAGGTGGGGTTGGCATTAAAATTAAATCTAAATCTTCTTGTAGAAAATATTTTTTAATTGCTTTTTTATATTGAAAAGACAATAAAACATTTGCTATTCCTTTTCTAATAGGGTTGACATTTAAAAGAGGTAGTGTTTTTACACGAATAATATTTATTCCATCTTCATTTAGCAAACCTACTCTAACATCAACCATTGGGGCAATTACAAAAACATCATGACCTTGATCACGAAATTCCTCCATTAAATCTGTATACAGATTACTGGATTGTCCAATTTTAGGAAAAGTTAAAGCAAGGAATAAGATTTTCATATAGATAAAGAGCCAAGGGAAAAGTGTAAAGGAAAAAGTGTAAAGTGTAAAGGAAAAAACATCATAACTTTATATTATTTAGAAATTGATTTAGTAACTATTGCACCTAGAATATTTTTTATTTCTTTACTTTATTGGATTAAAATTTCAAGTGGTTCGTCATCTTTTTCGGATAATTATTTTAATATTCTCAACCAATAATTCGACTCTCTTGCTTCTCTTAATGAAATCTTTACTTTATTAGTAAAATCTGCTTTTGAAGATCCAGCTTGAGACTCTTCATAGTTCGCACCAACCGAAGTGCAAGATTTACCTAATTGAAATCGGATTAAGTTATTTTCTTGATTATGTTCTAGTTTTCTTAAATATTTTAAACAAGCAACCCCAATGTCAAAAGTCCTTTTTAATAAATCATTCTCTTTCATATTCCTTTTTACTTTTTACTTTTCACTTAAACATTCTTAGACCAAACTACTCGATTCACATAGTCGGTATAGCTTAAAATAATTCGAATTACTTTTTCAGAAACATTAGGCATACTATAATCTTCGACAAGTCTTAAATTTCTTTCAACTCCTCTTTTTTGAGACTTTAACTCTGTTAATCCTTGCATAATTCTCTCAGGAGAAAGTCCTACCATCATTACTGAAGCTTCTTCCATTGCTTCTGGTCTTTCATGAGCTTGTCTAATATTCAATGCAGGGAAATTTAAAATAGATGATTCTTCCGAAATAGTACCACTATCAGACAATACAGCTAAAGAATGCATTTGTAAAGCGTTGTAATCATGAAAGCCCATTGGTTTTAAAAATTGAATATTGGAATGCACTTTTACATTCTTACTCTCAATCATGTTTCGAGTTCGTGGATGTGTACTTACTATTATTGGGTAATTATACGTTTCTGCTATTAAATTTAAGCTCTCTATTAAACCGTTAAAGTTTGCAGGGTTGTTAATATTCTCTTCACGATGAGAAGATACTACAAAGTATTTTTGCGGGTCTAGTTTTAATTGTTCAAGGATTGAAGACTTTTTAATTTGAGGCAAATAATGATGTAACACTTCAAATATTGGAGAACCAGTTTTAATTATCCTATCTGCAGGAAAACCTTCTCTTAATAAATATTCTCTAGCAATGGAACTGTATGTTAAATTGATGTCTGATATATGGTCTACTATCTTTCTATTGGTTTCTTCAGGAACTCTTTGATCAAAACAACGATTCCCAGCTTCCATATGAAATATTGGAATTTGGCGTTTTTTAGCAGGAATAGCGCACAAACAACTGTTTGTATCTCCTAAAACTAAAAAAGCATCGGGTTTTATATCTTCTAGAATAGGGTCAATTTTAATTAATATTTGCCCTACAGTTTCAGTAGCTGAAGCACCTGCAGCATTCAAAAAATAATCGGGTTTACGAATGCCTAAATCTTCAAAAAATATTTGATTTAGCTCATAATCATAATTTTGCCCGGTATGAATTATAACATGCTCAATAGCTTCAGAATTATCTAAAACACTTATTGTTCGAGATAATCTAATAATCTCAGGTCTCGTACCTACAACTGTAACAACTTTTAATTTTTTCATTTAACTATTGTATTAATTTGTCTAAACTTCTTGGAAATAAGTATCTGCATTATCTGGATCATACGCTTCATTTATCCAAAAGTTAGTATATAAAACATCGCTTCCAATATTTTTAATATTATGTGTGTACCAAATAGGCATATCTACATAAGAAGGAATTTCTCCGTCTAATTCAAAATTCAAAACCTCATTTGTTCCAATTTTTCTTAACTGAATTAACGCTTTCCCTTTAATTACTGTAAAACGCTCAATTTTACGGGTATGGAAATGATTTCCTCTTGTAATTCCCGGAACTGTTGTTGAAAAAGAAAATTGACCACCAATTTCTGGGCGAATTATTTCTACAAAACTACCTCTATTGTCTGTATGTTGTGTTAATAATACAGGATAGTGGTTTTTTAGATCTATAAAACTTCTGAATGTATTAAACAATTGTAATTCAAACTTTGAATTTAAACTTGGCACATTACCATTGTCTAAATATTCGTTTTTAAAGATATTCAATAGTTGGAGAACTTCTGAAACTTTTAATTCGGTTGTATATGAAACCTTAAATTTACCCAAATTAGTATTTTCATCTATTTGGTCTAAAATAGTTTGGATCACTTCATCAACATAAACTAATCTTAAAACACCATCAACATTTATTTCAGGAACTCCATTATGCGTTAATTGATGACAAAATGTTGCAACAACTGAATTATAGAAAGGTTTTCCAAAAGGGCCGAAAACATTAGGAATTACAAGACCTGTAAAAATAGCACCGCTATTTTTAGACCATTTTGCTAATAATTCTCTTCCTGTTTTTTTGGACTTACCATAAAACTCATCTCTATCTTCATGAATTGTTGAAGAAAAAATTACATGTGGTTTAGATTTTGTTCTTTCTAAAGAATCAATTAAAGATTTGACAATGCCAATATTGGTTTGATACACTATATTTAAATCCTCTAATCTATTTAATCCTGCTAAATTGACAATCACATCACATTTACAAACAAACTCATCCATTAAATTTGAGTCAGCAAATAATTTTCTGTCTGATTCAATTTCAACAAATTTCTCAGGAAACAATTTTAAATGTCTTGAAAGCGCATCTCCTAAAAAACCATTCCTTCCTAATACCCCAACTTTCTTCACCTTAATTTGTAATTATCGTTATATATTTTTTTGCTCTTTGACTTGAATTATCATAAACATTCAATCGTTCTATTCCTTTATGTATTAATTCTTCTTGCTTATTAGTATCTGTTGCTAATTTATACATAACATCTGCTATATTTTCAGGATCCATTGGATTAAAATAAACCGCTGCATCTTTACATATTCTGGTTGCAAATGACAAATTAGAGGTTAAAATTGGCTTCTGCATAACCATTGCTTCGCAATATGAAGCAGAAAAACACTCTAACAATGTTGGTAAAAATAAGAAATCGCATTGAGAATATAAATTCGGGCATTGATTAATTGAAACTTTACCTATAAAAGTAATATATTGAGTGAGATTTATTGGTTTTAAACTAAATTCATCTTCGGAAATTGTAAGAAAAAAATTGAATTTAAATTGGGGATATTTATTTAAAAGAATTGGAATAACTTTTTTTAAAATTTCTAAATTCTTATGAGGGTAATTTGCACTAATAGTTAAGAATTTGAAACCATCCTTTTTTGAGATATCAATAGAAGTATCCCATTTTGAAGTATCTAAAAAAACCTGATTAAAATAATTAGTAACCGTATGAGTCGTTTTATTTATTTTTTTTCGCAAACGAATAGAAACATCTTCGTTTTCTGTAATTATTACATCGGTATGTTTTTGAAAAGAGTGCATGTGTAAAAATTCAAGTCCTTTTAGCTTTATTATCTCTTTTAAAGAAAGTGTTTTAAAAAAAGGGGACTCTTTGTAAATATAATCGGGTTTTGCAAAGCCACAAATATGTTTTGCTTTAGGCTTCCAATAAGTAGGTCCGAAAACTGAAAAAACACGATCTGCTTTAAAGTTTTTTTCAATTGCATTCAATTCAGCATCATTCCCAAATAAAGCCCTAATTACTGTGGGTTGAATGGAATATACTTGAAATGAAAAATTTGGCAAAAAAGCAGATTGATCTATTTGAACATTCAATGTTTCAGATAAAACCACATGAAATTCATGTTCAACATTATTACAAATTTCATTTAAAAACGAATGAGCAACTTGCAATCCGCCTCCAACTTTTAAGTTAGAACAATTTATAAGGATTCTCATTTTACAGGAATTGGTTTTTTAATAAAAAACAACAACATTAAGGGCAAGTAATTTAAAATTGGAAATAATATTAATGAAATTAATCCATCTCTCCAAACCTGAAACAATACCATATTAAAAAGAAGTAATAATAAGAAACCCTTATGTTTATAATTTACATTTGAAAAGGTATTATACAAATAAGAATACCACCTAGCCACTAAAAAAGAAATAATAAATACGCCAAAGTACCTGAAATTAGCATACGATTCTCCACTAATAATTGATATTTGCCCCATTTCACCAAACTCTCTTCCTGAAACCTCAATATCATATTGCCATTGATTTAATCTAGGCTTGCTTTTCCAAAAATCTTTGGGAATCCAAAAGAAAAATATAGGTTCATATGTTTTACCATAAAAAATAATATTCTTCATGTCTATTGCACCAATCATAGCGGCACTTTGCTCAATAAAAGATAAATCACCCGATTCACCTGAAGAAAACTCCTCGTAAGACTCATCCAACACATTTACAATATCTACACTTCCATTTTCTTGAAAAGATTTCCCTATTTCTTTTAATGGAAAACTAAGCAATATAACTACAAACCCAAGAACTATAAATTTTAATGGAGGTAATTTTAAATTTTTAGTTTTTAAATAATACATTAATAAAAAAACCAAAGGCAATATTACCCTATATCTATTTGCTCCTTGAACTGCATAGACCAAAACCATTGCGATAAAAAACACCATGTATTTTTTTTGAAAACCAAATTCATACAATAAGATAACAGATGATATAATACCTAAACTTGTTAAGATATTTGTATAGGTATTTCCTTCAAATTCTTCTGAATCAATTCCTGGCAAAAAAGCATACGTAAGCATTCCAATAAAACCAAGTACTACTACAATATTGAGATAAATTCTTAATGCGTTTTTCCTGCCTTCTTTTAGTTTTTTATATTTTTCAATTAGCTTTTTCCCATTTGCTTTAAATGATCTTGTAAACATATAAAAACCAGCAAAAAATGAAACCAAAGACAAATCAGCAAGGAAAATTGCTTTATCAATTTCTTCAAGAGTTACAAAGGTTGCATACCATCGATTTGATATGATAATGGAGTTAAGAAAAAATATTTGAACACTACGAAAAGTAACAAAGAAAAGATGAATTACTAAATAGAGAAATGTTGGGTTTAGAAAATTTAATTGCTTTTCCTTTACGAGGTAAATCGAAAGAAAAATTACAATTAAAATGTCTAAATATATACTCATTTCTAAATTTTATTCAATTGATCAACAAAGTTTTCAGCAACTAATTCTATATCAAAAAAACGGGTAGCATTTTCAAATGAATGAACTCCATTTCCCATTTCTGAAAGATTTTTTACTAAAATGAAAGCTTTTTCAAACTCTTCAAATGTAATTTCATTGACAACTACACCATTATTTTTAGTCACAATTTCATTACAATTACCTGCAAATTTAGTAGTTATAATTGGCAATTTAGCAAAACTTGCTTCAATGAGCGTTAAAGGATTTGGATCATTTTTAGTTAATAACAAAAAAATATCAGACGAAAACAACAAATCTCTTACTTGTTCTTTCTTTTGATTTCCTAAAAAGTGAATGCTTTGAACAGATTCCTCTTTGCCTTTTTGAATCATTTTTTCTTTTAATGATCCTTCACCTACAACCACTAAATGATAATTATCCTTTTGGATATCACTTAGTTTATTCCAAAAAGACACTAATTCAACAATTCCTTTTCTGTCTTCAATTTGAGAGACTTGAATGATTAGCTTAGAGTGAATAGGTATATTAAAATGTTCTTTTATTTTATTTGAATCACCAATTGACCAATTTTCAGGCTTGCTAAAAAAAGCTCCATCAACTGTATTGGGCAAGATAACTATTGGTTTTACATCTAAATTTAAACTTTCAAAAAGATATTTTTCACTTCTAGAATTTGGAACAGCAAAAACATCAAACTTATTTTGAATGTACTTTCTAATTTTTGGAACAAAACCTTTCTTGTGCAAGATACTTCCATCATGACCTTCGCTCCAAAATATTTTTTTATAAGTATTATTAAAATAAGTATTAAATAAAACACTCAACATTACAGTGGGCATGTTCCAAGAACCCGCATATAAAATATAATTTGGATCAAACGATTTAGTTTCTTTTAAAACGCCGTAATTAAAGTGCAAATACAATCCTTTAGCATTTAAATGCTGCCCATTTAAAATACTATACTCAAAATTTTGTTCCTTTAAATCAATTTCCCAATGCCTGTCAGGCTCATTTTTTGCACAATACAACACTTTTAATGCTCCTGATCCTTCTTTTAACTTATTGTTTAAAACATTAAAAAAAGCAATTCGATAAGGCGTTGGAATATTTGTTACAACAAGTATTTTCATGATGCTATTGAATTTAAATGTTGCACAAAAGCTGACCTGAATTTTTCCCAATTATACGCTTGAGCAGTTAAATGAGCTTGATGTCCAATAGAATTTACTAAAGTAAAATCAGACTGTAATTCTTTTATAATAGTTGTAATTTTATGAACATCTCTAATGGGAACTACATAACCATCTTCAGCATTAGTAATGATATCTAATCCTGCTGTATTCTCTGTTGTAATTACAGGAATTCCAGTTGCCATTGCTTCTAGTATAACTTGACCAAAACCTTCTAATACAGAAGGCAAAACAAAGCAATGTGCTTTTTGTAATTTTTCTATTAAAAAATCTTGGGAAACATTTTTAAAAACTTCAATTGGGAAATGATAACCTGCCAGTAAATTTTCATCAAAAATACCTCTACCTATTATGGTTAATGAAACATTTGACAATCCATTCATAGCCTCTAATAAGTAAGTAATTCCTTTTCGTTGATTTAAACTACCTATAAAAATGATATTGAATATTTCTTGTTGTTGTCTTTTAGCATATTGAAACTTAGAAACATCCACACCATAAGGAATTACACTAATTAATTTGTTCTTCACTCCTTCAAATTCCAACGTTTTTTTTGTAACAGAACTAGCACAAATATAATTTGTAGCTAAACTAATTTCGTTCTTTAATTTTTGAATTGCATCGTTTGGTAAAGAGTATTCATACTCTTGCATTAATGTGTTTTTAGACTTAGGATTTAACCCGATTTCTTGGTCAAAAAGAGTTTTAACATAACTTATATGAGGATGAAATTGAAAAAGAATTTTTGGATGTATAGGGTTATTAAAAAATGCATCATAAGCACATGTATTCACAGCTATTATGGGCACATTATTTTTTTGGCTTATTTTTTTGGCTTTTAAACCTAAAGCATATCCTTTTTTTCTATCAAAATTTACATTTTTTGTGAGTTGAAATAATAATTCAAAAAAAAGTGCTCTATAAGAAATTATTACTTTTTCACTTGGCAATCCTTCTTTAAAACGCAAGGCAAACTTTTTTTCAGTTCCGAAAAAACAAGCAACTTTCTTAAAAAAGAAATTATCCAATGGAAAATAAGCTTCAGTAACTAAAAAATACAATTGATTATGTTCTTGCAATGCAAGAGCTATTTGGTAATCATCTCTGCGACCAGCATGAACAACAATATATGGTTTTGCATCAGTCATTAAATTAGTTTAATTTTTTTAGCTACAACATTAGAGCCGTAAACTGCTAAAATATCAAAACCTAATGATTTGATTTTCTGTATCATTTCATCTACAGTAATTAACTCATTATTAATTTCAATAGGATGTAGTTCTATAATCATTAAATGACAATTTTTAAACAAATCACTTTCTTCAAAAAGGAAAAAGTATTCCGCTCCTTCAATATCAGAAACTAAAACAAAGTCAGTAATATTATGTACTTGTAAAATAGAAGAAAGTTTTTTTAAATTACTCAAACCGCTTTCTCCTTTTACAATTTTACCCATTGTATTATCAGTACCCACTGAAAAAACATAACCATCAGCACCAATTATTGTGTTATAACATTTTACATTTTGAATTTTATTCAATTGTAAATTATTTTCAATTACTGGAATAAACCTAATGTCTGCCTCAAAAGAAAAAATAACAGCATCTGGATTAGCCTTTGCAATTGTTGAAGTTACTACACCAATACTTGATCCTAATTCTACAATAGTTCCTTTATAATTTTGAAGGTATTGTGAAATAAAACGAACCTCAGCACTTTCATATGTTTTAAAAAATAAAGAGGCAGCAATTTTCTTTTTTATTACAACATTTGAGATGTCAATAATTAGATTATTGAATCTGATTTTATGTTTATATAAGATGGAAATAACACTTCCTGTTGTATTATTTACTAAAATCTTCGCTATGTATTTTTTAAGCAACAACATCATGTTATATGTTTTTAAATTTTGTTTTATACCAAAAAAGCAAAAATAACCAATAGCTAAAAGTATAAATTGGATAAGCCCATAATATTACTGATAAGCTCGTGTAGTTATTTATAAAATAATAGTTCAAAACGCAATATAAGGCTGAAAAAATAATTTCGGCAAAAATAAGTATAGAAGTTTTTCCTCTGCTTAATAAGACCATCAGTAAAAGCATTTTACTAATGGAAAAAACATCGCCAATTACTTGAATATACAACACCTCATTAATGGGTAAAAACTCATTTGACAAAGCTAAAGGTATAAGCCATTTCTTTAAAAGCAATAAAATAGCTCCTAAAAAAACAGTTCCTGAGATGAAAATTTTATTGGCAAAAATTAACTCATAAGAAATTTCTTCTTTGGTTTTTAACGAACTTAATTTAGGGAAAAAATACACTCCAATTGCACTTGATATCAACAACAAATACATACTAGAAACTCTATTTACACCTTCCCAAATTCCTGCAATAGTAATACTTAACGTTTCTGTTAATAAAGTTCTAACTAAAATTTGAATAAAAGGAAAGCAAAAAGCACTGATTATAACATATAGTGAGAAATGAGACAATTCTTTTAAAGTCACTTTATCAATAGATAGTAAAACATTTTGTTTCCATTTAATAACCTTGCTGTGAAACAAACTGACAAAAAAGATTGTTGATTGGGTTAAAACATAAGCTAATAACGCTCCCTCAATTTTATAAAAAACTACTAATAAAATAGTTAAGAACAAACTAATAATACTGGCCCAAATGTTTACATAAACATATTTTTTAAAAAATTGCAAACCATTTAATGCCGATAAAATAAAATTATTTATTGCTATTAAAGGAGTACAAAAAGCAATAAACACAACCAACCAGCCATACTTAGCGTCAATGAATATAAATTCAGAAATGATTGGATAAAAAAGTATTAGTAGAATTCCAATAAAGATTGAAAAAAACAAATTAATCGTAAAAGACGTTGACAAAACTCTTTTTAGTTGAGCTTCATCTTTTCGATATTCACCCGTTAGTTTAACAACACCTGTTCCTGTAGCTGCTGTAGAAACTTGAATAAGTATTGTAATGAAATTTGTTAACTGTCCTAACATCGCTATACCGGCAGGACCAGTAAAAACAGCTAAAAATTTTGCTGAAATAAATGATGAAATTATTTTTATTATTGTTGAAACAGAAGTAAAAGTAGACACCTTTACAAGTTGTGATTGAACAACGTTTTTAAAAACCGATTTCATAAATAATTAGATATTACAACTTCCCATCTACAGCATCAAGAAGAACACCTTTTACATCGTAAAGAACACTTTTTTCCTTTTTTAATAAAGACAAATCTAATGTTTCAAATTCTTTATGGGCAACTCCTAAAATAATGGTGTCAAATTTTTCACCTGGAGCATTGTTTGTAATTTCAAGCCCATACTCATGTGCGACTTCTTTTGGATTGGCCAAAGGATCAAAAATGGTAACACTTACTCCGTATTCTTTTAAAGACGAAATAACATCAACTATTTTTGTGTTTCGAACATCTGGACAATTTTCTTTAAAAGTAATTCCCAACATTAAAATCGAAGCACCATTTACAACAACTCCTTTCTTAATCATATGCTTTATCACTTGTGAAGCTACATACTCTCCCATACTATCGTTCAACCTTCTTCCAGCTAAAATAATTTCAGGATGATACCCTTTTTCTTGTGCTATTTGTGCTAAATAATAAGGATCAACACCTATACAATGTCCGCCAACTAAACCGGGCTTAAATGGAAGAAAATTCCATTTGGTTCCTGCTGCTTCTAAAACAGCTTTTGTATCAATTTCTAATAAATTGAAAATTTTTGCCAACTCATTTACAAATGCAATATTGATATCACGTTGCGAGTTTTCAATTACTTTTGCGGCTTCGGCCACTTTTATAGTTGGAGCAAGATGAGTTCCTGCTGTAATTACAGATTTATATAATTCATTTACTTTAATTCCAATTTCTGGAGTAGAACCAGCAGTAACTTTTAATATTTTTTCAACCGTATGCTCTTTATCTCCTGGATTAATACGCTCTGGCGAATAACCTGCAAAGAAATCTACATTAAATTTTAATCCAGATATTTTCTCTAAAACTGGCACACATTCATCTTCAGTAACTCCTGGATAAACAGTTGATTCATAAATAACTATATCTCCCTTTTTCAATACTTTTGCAACAGTTTCACTTGCTTTATACAAAGGGGTTAAATCGGGCTTGTTGTGTTTATCAACTGGAGTTGGTACAGTGACGATATAATAATTGCACAACTCAATTTCTTTTAAATCATTTGTACAAAACAATCCTATAGTATTAGAATTAGTATCTTTTAATACCGCTTTTAAAACTTCATTCTCAATTTCAAGTGTAGCATCAATACCTTTATTAAGTTCATTTATTCGATTTTGATTGATATCAAAACCAACAACATTAAACTTTGTAGCAAACAAACGAGCTAATGGTAAACCTACATATCCTAAACCAATAATTGCAATTTTTGTACTCATATTTTATTTTTTAAGAACCAATAGACTGGTAAACGAATCCAATTTTTTCTAATTTCTCTTTATTCAATAAGTTTCTTCCGTCAAAAATAAATGCTGGTTTAAGCATTGAATCATATATTTTTTGCCAATCGTATGTTTTAAACTCGTCCCATTCAGTCAGTACTGCTATAGCATGAGCGTTCTCACATACTTTATAAGGGTTTTCTAAAACCGAAACGCCACTTTTGTTATCACTTTCATTTCTTGATTCTAAGTAATCCAAATCAAAAAGTATTTGCTTTTCATTTACCTTAGGATCATAAACCGAAATTTTAGCTTGTTCGGAAAGCAAGTAATCAGCAACATAAATTGCAGCTGATTCTCTAGTGTCGTTAGTGTCTTTTTTAAAAGCCCAACCTAAAAAAGCAATTTTTTTACCAGAAACAGTATTATATAATGTTTTTATAATGTTTTTTGCGAACCTTCTTTTTTGATGATCATTCATAATAATCACTTGTTCCCAATAATCAGCCACTTCGTTTAACCCATATGATTGAGCTATATAAACTAAATTTAGAATGTCTTTTTGAAAACACGAACCCCCAAAACCAACAGATGATTTCAAGAATTTTGAACCAATTCTACTGTCCATTCCAATTGCTTTTGCGACTTCGTTTACATCAGCTCCTGTTTTTTCGCAAAGTTCCGACATAGCGTTTATAGAAGAAACTCTTTGTGCTAAAAAGGCATTGGCTGTTAATTTAGATAATTCAGAAGACCAAACATTTGTTGTAAGAATTTTATCTTTTGGAACCCAATTAGAATAAACATCTACTAATAACTGAACAGCTTGCTGTCCTTCATTAGAAGAGTCACCACCAATTAAAACCCTGTCTGGTGCTAACAAATCTTCAACAGCTGTTCCTTCTGCTAAAAATTCTGGATTAGATAAAATTTGAAATTTCACTCCATTACCCGTATGGTCTAAAATATCTTTAATTGCACTTGCTGTTCTTACAGGCAATGTTGATTTCTCAACAACTATTTTATTCGTTTTAGCAACTCTTGCAATTTGGCGAGCACATAATTCAATATATTTTAAATCTGCAGCCATCCCTTTACCAACTCCGTAGGTCTTGGTAGGTGTATTTACTGAAATAAAAATCATTTCAGCCTCATCAATTGCTTTATCTACTTCTGTAGAAAAAAATAAATTACGTCCTCTTGATTCGGCTACAATTTCACTTAAACCTGGTTCATATATAGGTATATTAGAAACATCTGCATCATTCCAAGCAGCAATTCGCTCTTCATTTAAATCTACAACAGTAACCTTAATATTAGGGCATTTTTGCGCTATAATTGCCATTGTTGGACCACCAACATAACCTGCGCCTATACAACATATATTTTTAATCATATCTTATTTTAAATTTTTCCAGTACCATTCAACAGCCTCTCTCAAACCTTCTTTTAATGAATACTTTGGATTATAATTTAATAATTTTTTTGCTTTTTCAATACTTGCTAAAGAATGAGGTATATCGCCATCTCTTATAGAGTCATACTTAACTTCAATATTTGAAATCTCAGGGTCAAATTCCGATAAATACTCTTTTAAATATTTGATCAATTCGTTTAGAGTTGTTCTATCTCCATAAGCAGTATTATAAACTGTATTTATTGCATTAATATCTTTAGTTTCTAATGCTTTTTCATTCATATGAACTACATTATCAATATAAGTAAAGTCTCTCGAAAAATTTCCGTCACCATTGATTACTGGGCTTTCGTGATTTATAAAACTTTTTACAAATTTAGGAATAACAGCCGCATAAGCTCCATTAGGGTCTTGGTTTCTTCCAAAAACATTAAAATACCTAAGTCCGATTACTTCTATTCCATACGTTTTACTAAAAACATCTGCATATAATTCATTAACATATTTAGTTACTGCATAAGGAGATAATGGGTTTCCAATTACATCTTCTAACTTTGGCAATGCTTCTGAATCACCATATGTAGATGAACTTGCAGCGTATACAAATCTTGCGACTCCTTCTTGAGTTGATGCTCTTAAAATATTTAAAAAACCAGAAACATTAACTTCGTTAGAAGTTATAGGGTCGTTAATTGACCTTGGCACAGAACCAAGAGCGGCTTGGTGCAACACGTAATCAATTCCTTTTACTGCCGCTTCACAAACTGTATAATCTCTAATGTCACCTTCAATTAATGTAAAGTTTTTGTTATCGATTAAATGAGCAATATTATGAAAATGACCTGTAGCAAAATTATCTAAACAAACTACTTCATTATTTTTAACAAAATAATTACATAGGTTAGAGCCTATAAATCCTGCACCTCCTGTAATAAGTATTTTTTTATTCTTTATTGCGTTTTCCAAACTTTAAGAATTTTTATTTCTAAACTTATTTAAGATTTTTTTCAAACCTTTTTCTTCTAACACTCCTTCATGATATGATTCTCCATAAGCACCGTAACCGTAGCCGTAGCCATAACCGTAACCATAACCGTACTTTGTTTTATTCTCAAACCCATTCAACAATATGCTAATATTATTTAACTCTCCTCTTTTGTGCTTTTCATTTACCACCGCAAGCATTCCTTTTTTGGTAAACCCTTGTCTAGTAACATATATTGTTGCATCCGAAAATTTCGATAATTCTAAAGCATCCGAAACTAAACCTACCGGAGGAGTATCTAAGATAATATAGTCGTATTTTAACTTTAGCTCTTCAATCAATTCATTCATTGACTCTCCCAATAACAATTCAGCGGGATTAGGTGGAATTGGCCCTGATGATATAACATCTAAAAATGGTATATGAGTTGATTGGGTTACTTCTTCTAATGTTTTTTGGCCTATTAAATAATTAACAACACCCGTAATGTTATCGATATTAAAATCTCCGAAAATTCTTGGTTTACGTAAATCTAATCCAACAATTACAGTTTTCTTATTACTTAATGCAAAAACAGTAGCTAGATTTATTGAACAGAATGTCTTTCCTTCTCCACTTACTGATGATGTTAGCATTAAAATTTTTGAGCCTCCAACATTTTGTTTTTTATACATAAACTGTAATGAAGAACGAATTGCTCTAAAAGATTCTGCCAAAGGGGATTTTGGTTTTTCAAAAACAGATAAATTATTCAAGGTATTTTTTTTACCAATAACTCCAATTAATGGAATTTTGGTAAGCTTCTGAATATCTTCTGTTGTGTTTATATTATTATCTAATAGCGTAATTAAAAAGATTATAGAAAACGGCGCTAAAAAACCAATTAATAAAGCTAAAATATAATTGATACTTGTCTTTGGTCCTCTTAAACCTCCTCCAACATCTTTTGCCGGATCAATAAAATCTACATCAGAAATATTAGCCGCTTTAACAATTTCTGCCTCACTTCTTTTTTGCAAAAAAGTACTGTATAAATTATCTTTTAAATCATACTTTCTTGTAATTTTTATTAATTCCTGCTGTTGTTCAGGAAGTGTATTTATTTCTCCCTCAATTGTTGCTATATTTCTGTTTACAATAGACATGTCTACATTCAAAGCTGCTCTAGCACTAATAATATTTTGCAACAAAACCCTCTTTAATGCCTCCATTTCTGAATCAAATTCGGTAAACATTTTATCACTCTTAACTGAATATCCCAACTCTGCTCGTTGTGTAGACAATTGAATTAATTTTGAAACGTTTGTTATAATATTTGGGTCGTCAATTCCTGCCACAGAGGGTGCGGGCAATTTTGAAAAGTCATTGTTTTTAAGCAAATAAGAGTTAAGTAAATTTAAATATCTGCTTTTACGTTCTAATTCATCTTTAGTTACATCAAAATCTGATACTTTTTGTGTTAATTTTTCACCACCCGCTTCTAATTGAAAAACATTTTTTCCTCTTCTAAAATCTTTTAACTCATTTTCCGCATCCTTAATTTGCCCTTCCATTTGCAATAATGTACTGTCAATAAAATTAATAGTATTGGTAGCAAATTGATTTTTACCGTCCAGCTGAATTTTTTTCAGCAAAGTCACAGTTGTGTTTAAATACTTAACCAATCTGTATTTATTTGCTCCGTGCAACTGAAGCGACACAACTGATGCAGCCTTTACATCAGCTGAGACATCAATCTCCTTGTATTGAGCAACTACACTATTAAAGTCGCTAAATCGTATGTAAAATTCTTTCCCTTTGAAATCAATTGCATCAGGATTTAAATGCAATTTAAGATTTAAGAAAGGCAAGCTGACTTCTTCGTCAACCCTATATTTTTTAACAAAGACATCATTTTGTTGACCTAAATCATTTCGTGAATCATCTACATAATGAATAAGTGATCCTGAAGGATATTCAGTAAAATCTACACTTAATTCATATTGATTTGAAGACAAAAATTTAATCTTAATTGGTGTGTTTAAAAGCTGCCCTTTGTTTTTATTAATCTTTACATAAAAAGGAACACTTCCATACACATCTTCAAAATAATATTTCCCTTTTACTTCATAATTAATATAGTATTCTAAATTTTCGACAACCAATTCATTATGCGAACGCGATTTTAAAGTAGTAATAACCGTTTGCACTTTGTCTGAAACGCCTCCCCAGTTAAAAACTAAACTTGTATTAGCTGAAAAAAATGGATTATTTTCATCTTTAACAACTATACTAGATTCCATCCCATAAACCTTTTCTTTTCTAACATTAACATTATAAGCAATGAGAAAAGTAATTACAAAACTCAACACAAACCACTTCCAATAGCTGATGATTTTCAAAAAGAATCCTTTGAAATCGAAATTTGATTGAGACTCAAAAAAAGCAAAATCTTTAGTATCTAACATCCTTACTTCTATTATAGATTTTTTGTTAAGAAAATAGTTGTCGCAATTAAAGACATAGCAGATACTATTGCTCCAATTGTCTCAACACCTGTTTTTCCAGTTCCCCAAGATTTTTGCCTCAAAGGTTTGATGTAAATATAATCGTTTGGCTGTATATAAAAAACAGGAGAATCAAATGCTTTTGAACTTGTTAAATCAATATAATGCGTTTCAAAGCCTTGAGGTAATTTTCTAATAACTTGCACTTCTTTTCTATTTCCAGTTATCGTAATGTCGCCTGAATTGGCAATTGCTTCCATTATATTTACCTTGTCCTGGAACAAGACGTTTGTTCCTGGAGAACCAATTTCCCCATTTACTGTATACCTTAAACCTGCTAATTTAACATTCACAAACAACCTTGCTTCATTTTTAAAATATTCATCTAGCAGTTTTTTTTCTACTTCATTTTTTACTTCTTCAACTGTATAACCCAAAACATTTAAATTTCCTAAAACAGGAATATTAATATTTCCATGATCATCAACAGTAAATCCACTAAAATAAAGCGCTTGTTGACTTTGTTGAACTTGACCTCCCGCAGTGGTAGGACTAAACATTTCCACCAACCTTTGATCTAAAGCTTTTATTGTGATTGATAATATATCATTAGTTTGAATACGATATGGACTTGAAGATTGATTCACTTCAATAAAACCCTCTTTTTCTTGTGTTTTTTGCAAGTAAACTAAATTTTTATTTGTTATGCATGAAGTAGCACAAGCCCACATCATTAATATGCATATATATCTATATAATTTCATTAGATTTTATTTAAGAAAACAAATATAGTTTTTAGAATTAAATTTGAGAAATTTAAACCCTTTAATATTAAAAAATTAATTATACTTTAATGAGTTTTCAAACGGAATTCTATGCAATAAACTTCTCCCTAATGTAACTTCATCTGCATATTCAAGTTCATCTCCAACAGCAACTCCTCTAGCTATTGTTGATGTTTTAACATCAAATTCTTTAATCTGTTTATAAATGTAGAAATTAGTTGTATCCCCTTCCATTGTTGAACTTAGTGCAAAAATAACTTCTTCAACATTTCCTGCTTTAATTTTATCTACTAAAGTTTTAATTTTCAACTGACTAGGACCTATACCCTCAATTGGATTAATCTTACCTCCTAAAACATGATAAGTCCCTTTATACAACCCCGTATTCTCAATTGCCATAACGTCTCTAACATCTTCAACCACACAGATTAAACCCTTTTCTCTTTTCACATTACTGCATATTTGGCAAATAGCATTATCTGAAATATTATGACATTCCTCGCAGTAAGAAATCTCACTTCTTAATTTAAACAATGAAGTGCTCAAATTTTGAGTTTGATCCAATGGCTGACGAAGTAAATGCAATGCTAATCGAAGTGCTGTTCTCTTACCAATTCCAGGCAATTGAGCAATTTCATTTACAGCGTTTTCTAGTAATTTTGAAGGTAATTCCATAGTTGCAAAAATACAAAACTATGTCATTTAATTATTAAGATATTCTTTTATCTTTGTTTGAAATTAATCAAAATTATGAATCCAATATCAATCCTTATATTAATACTATCTTATTTTAGTGTACTTATTTTGTTTTCTTACTTTACTGGGAAAAAAGAAGTTTCAAATAACGATTCTTTTTTTAAAGCAAATAAACAATCTCCATGGTATTTAGTAGCTTTTGGAATGATAGGCTCTTCCCTTTCTGGTGTAACATTTATTTCTGTTCCTGGTAAAGATGAAGGTGCTCAATTTGTTTATTTTCAAATTGTTTTAGGATATATTATTGGATATTTCATAATTGCAACAGTATTACTCCCACTCTATTATAAACTCAATTTAACTTCTATTTATACTTATTTAGAAGATCGATTTGGCAAATATGCTTATAAAACCGGAGCTTGGTTTTTTATCGTCTCTAGAACAGTGGGATCTAATTTAAGGTTACTTTTAGTTGCTAATGTTTTACAAACTTTAGTTTTTGAACCATTAGCAATCCCATATTGGATTACAGTTACAGTAACTATTTTATTGATTTGGGTTTATACATTTAAATCAGGAATAAAAACCATCATTTGGACCGACACACTTCAAACATTTTTCATGTTGGTTTCTGTAGGAATTTGTATCGTTGTAGTTTCTGAAGATTTAGGATTAAACATTTCAAATTTTTCAAATTTTATTGCCGATAGCTCATTTTCTAAAACTTTCTTTTTAGAGAATGCAAACGCACCTACCTATTTTTGGAAACAATTTTTATCAGGTATTTTTATTGCAATTGTTATGACTGGCTTAGACCAAGATATGATGCAAAAAAACCTGACTTGCAAAACATTAAAAGACGCTCAAAAAAACATGTTTTGGTTCACAATTGTACTCACGATTGTAAACTTCTTCTTTCTTGTTTTAGGCCTTTTATTTACTGAATATGCTTTAAAATACGGAATTGATGCTCACGGCGATGCTTTATTTCCAATTTTAGCCAATAAACATTTAGGAATTGTAGTAGCTTTTAGTTTCTTACTTGGATTAATTGCTGCGGCATATTCAAGTGCAGATAGCGCATTAACATCTCTAACAACCTCTTTTAGTATAGACATTCTTGACATTGAGAAAAAATACGACGAAGCAAAACAAGTTGCAATAAGAAAGAGGATTCACTTAATGTTTGTGGTCATCTCTATTTTTGTAATCTTATTTTTCAAATATGCTTTCAACGACTCCAGCATAATTGATAAAGTATTGAAATTTGCAGGATTTACTTACGGACCTTTATTAGGGCTTTACAGTTTTGGATTATTCACCAAATGGAAAGTAAAAGATGTCTTAGTGCCAATAGTAGCCATTTCAGCTGTGATTATTTCATTATTACTAAACAACTTCAGTTTTGATTGGTTTGGTTTTAATTTTGGTTTCGAAATATTAATTGTAAACGGATTACTAACTTTCTTAGGCCTAATATTGATTCGTAGCAAGCAAAACTAAAGTGCACGATTCTTCAAAAGCAATTTGATGTGCTTTTAGAATTTTATAGAATTCTTCGTTTTCAGTCCCAGGATTAAAGATCACTCTTCTTGGTTTTAATGAAAGGATATAGTCATAATATTCTTTTTGCCCTTTTGGATTTAAATAAAGTGTTACCGTATCAATTGCATGGAAATCTAATTTTTCAGTTTCAATTGGAATATCCAAAACCATTCCTTTTTTAGCCCCAATTGCTACTACTTGATGACTTTTTGCAATTAAATTATTAATTGCTTTATAAGAATATCGCTCTTTATTTGTGGAAGCTCCAATGACAAGTGTTTTCATATGCAGATTATTTTTATTGGTCATATGGTATCGCACCATCTTCATTAATTGTTTTTATTTTATAAAAACTTTTTATCAATGGCGATTCCATATATTAAGAATATTTACATAAAATTACTAAAATAATTATAACTTTGGGTTAACATTAGATTAAAAGCTATTTAAAAAAGTAGCTATATATTTGCAAAAAAAACTTATGGAGCTATTTATTTATGTATTCGCAGCATTATTTTCTGTAATTAACCCATTAGGATCAATCCCTATTTTTGTTGGACTTACACAAGACGACACTAAAAAAGAACGATCAAGAATTTCAATTTGGGCTGCTGTAAATGTTGGTATAATTCTTTTAATTTCTTTTTTTATTGGAGAATATGTGTTGAATTTTTTCGGAATCAGCATTGATGCTTTAAGAATTGCCGGAGGAATTATTATTGTAAACTCTGGATTTTCGTTATTATCTGGAAACATAAGCAAGCGTAAAGGTTTAAATAAAAGAGTAACTAATGATGCGATGCACAGAAACGACATTGCACTTACTCCATTAGCAATGCCTATGCTTGCCGGACCTGGATCAATGTCTTTGTTAATTGCAATGTATCAGGAACAACCTGCAATTTCTCAAAAAATAACAACTTGCGTTGCCATTTTATGTGTTGCCATTTCTATTTTTTTTATTCTAAAAAGCGCACATTATCTTTCTAAAATACTTGGTGCTTCTGGGCTTGTTGCTATTTCGAGAATAATAGGATTTATTGTCATTGCAATTGGAATTCAATACATAAGTAGTGCTGTAATAAACATATTGAAGGTCGCTTTATAAATCAAAAAAGACTTCATAAAAAAATCCCAAACAATGTTTGGGATTTTTTTTTATTTTATATCTATTAAATTATGCTTTAGGCAAGAAAACTTCAGCCATCATGCAACGTGCACTTCCACCACCACAAAGTTCAATAGTATCTAAACTCGCATAAATAATTTTACAATGCTTTTCAATTTTAGCTATTTGATCTTTCGTTAAACATTGATATGCTGCATTACTCATAATTAAAAATAATTCGTCATTTGCTCCACGAACCTGCAGCATATTCCCTGCAAAATTATTTACTTGTTCTTCAGTAATTAAAATTACTTCTTTACCACTGTTTTTTAAACGCTTTAAAACATTTTTTTGTTCTGCTTTATCATCAATACAATCAGCACAAACGACAGCAAATGTTTCTGTTAAACACATCATCACATTAGTATGATAAATATTTTTTCTTTCTCCATTTGACAATGTTTGAAAAGCTTCAAAAATTACTGGATCATAATGAAAATCTTCACAAAACTCAATAAAAAGCTCTTCATCTGCTCTTGGAGACAAAGCACAATATGCAATTTCGTTTTCTCTATCTAATAATATACTACCTGTGCCTTCTAGATACAAATTATCTTCTTCAGCAGAAGTGTAATCTACTATGTTTTCAATTTTAAATCCTTTATCTTCAAGTAAATCTAAAATTTCTTCACGTCTTTCTAATCTTCTATTTTCAGCAAACATAGGATATAGAGCAACATCTCCGTTTTCGTGGAAAGAAACCCAGTTATTTGGAAAAATACTATCTGGAGTATCTGGTTTAATAGTATCATCAACCACAATAACGTTAATTCCTACAGCTTTTAATCTTTCTACATAATTATCGAACTCTTCTTGAGCTTTCGCATTTACAGTAGCAGGTAAAAGACCGTCTAAAACTTTTTGATAGTAGTTATTTACTGCAGTTTGTTCGTTCATACGGAAAGCAACCGGACGAATCATTAATATTGTATTTGTTGTTTGTTTCATTTTGTATTTTTAATAAAATTATTCTCTAATTAATGGCAATGTTGAACAGCGAAGTAAACCTTCTTGTTTTGCTATTTCAGCATAAGGAATTTCTTCTACTGTAAATCCTTGTTCTTTGAACCAATTATTTAATCTTGTAAAGTTTTTTTCAGAAACAACAACATCTGGAGCAATTGAAAAAACATTAGAATTCATTCCATACATTTCTTCTCTTGTAATGTGAAATAAATTTTCCTTTCCAAAAAGATTTACTAAATACATGTAATCTGCTTCCTCACGAAAACCGCTTTTGTAAATAATCCCTTTATCTTTCCCTACAGGTTGAAAACAACAATCTAAATGCAATGCATTATCTTTTGCTTCAATTTTAGATTTCACTAAGTCAAATTCTTTAACAATTTTATGAGGAAATAAGTTTTTAATATAATTTACACCCTCCATATTGGTTCTTGCAGTAATATAATCTTTATAATCTGAACCTTTGTAAGTACCTATAAATACATGATCGTTCCATACCATAACATCTCCCCCTTCTATATGAACTTCATCTGGCGGACGAACCACTTTTTTAGGATCAATTTGATCAATTACATATTGTATAGCATCTAATTCACGTTCTCTTTCTGGCAGTATATTAGCTTTAACAAAGACATCATCAATTACAAAACCAATATCTCGTGTGAAGATTTGATTGTAATTTTCAATAATTTCTGGCCTATAAACTTTAACATCATATTTTTCAAAAACCTGATTAAGAGCTTCCATTTCTTTGACCATATCTTCTTCTACAGGATATGTTCCTGCAAGAATATGTTCTAATGACTTTGGATCATAAGCTTCTTCAACTGTTGGAGTTGGCCCATTGCTTATTGCAGTCCCTAAAACGACTGCTTTTAATCGTGATGATTCGTTTTTTACATTTAATTGTAACATAAATTAGCTTTTTGGCTTTGCACAAAGATAAAAAACTGAAAGTGCATTTTAATAAAAAAATATATAATTATTCACATATTTAAATAATAAACACAAAATAACTAATTCTTTATTTACATTTGATTACTAACAAATAATAAATAAATTATGGGGATTTCAAGTTTTTTTGGTTCGCTTTTTGGAAAAGCAAAAGGAACTGCAGGTAATGTAAGTGACAAAGTTGAAAATATGGCAGAAATTGCAATTGATAAAGCTACAGAAGCAGCTAGTGACTTAAAAGGAAAAGCCTCTGAATTAATTGATGATGCGTCTGACAAACTAGACGAAATGGGTGTTGGTGAAAAAGTATCAGATTTTGTTGATTCTGCAAAAGAAAAATTAGAAGATGCTGCTGAATGGGTTGAAGAAAAAACAGCTGACACTAAAGAAACGGTATCTGAATTAGCAAACAAAGTAGAAGACAAGATTGACGATTTAACTGGGAAGACAGAAAAAGAAGGAGAAGAAGAATAAACTATAGAAAACAAAAAAATCCCGATAAATCGGGATTTTTTTATGTTTAATAATCAATAAATTATCTTTTTTCAACTGGAACGAATGGTCTTAAATTAGCTCCCATGTAAACTTGTCTAGGACGACCTATAGGCTCTTTGTTTAATCTCATTTCTTTCCATTGTGCAATCCAACCTGGCAAACGCCCTATTGCGAATAAAACCGTATACATTTCAACAGGTATTCCCATCGCTCTATATATAATTCCAGAATAGAAATCTACGTTTGGATATAAACTTCTAGCTTTGAAATATTCATCTTCTAAAGCTACTTTTTCTAATTTCTTAGCAATAGCCAACAATGGATCATCAACTCCTAAAGCTCCTAAAACATCGTCAGCTGCTTTTTTAATAATTGTTGCTCTTGGATCGAAATTTTTATATACTCTATGTCCGAATCCCAATAAACGGAACGAATCTTCTTTATCTTTTGCTTTTAAAACGTATTTATCAACATCTCCACCGTTATCGTGAATTTCTTGTAACATTTCTAAAACTGCTTGATTAGCACCACCGTGTAATGGCCCCCATAAAGCAGAAACACCTGCAGAAATCGAAGCAAATAAACCAGCATGAGAAGAACCAACTATTCTTACTGTAGATGTAGAACAATTTTGTTCATGATCTGCATGAAGAATAAATAACTTATCTAAAGCAGCAACTACTTTTTTATCCATTTTATATGGCTCAGTAGGAATTTCAAACATTAAACGCATGAAGTTCTCTACATATCCTTTTGTATTATCGTAATAATTTAAAGGATAACCCATTCTTCTTCTATATGTCCATGTTGCAATAACCATGAATTTACCCATAGTTTTACAAACTGCATCATACAATTCTTTTTCATTATCAACATTTACCGGTGTAGGGTTAAATGCCGTTAAAGCACTTGTTAAAGAAGATAAAACACCCATTGGATGAGCTGTTTTAGGAAAACCTTCTAAAATGGTTTTCATTTCTTCATTAACTAAAGTGTATTTTTTTATATCACTTTCAAATTTTTCTAATTGTGAAGTTGTTGGTAATTCACCAAAAACCAATAAATAAGAAACCTCTATAAAGTTTGACTTATCCGCTAATTCTTCAATTGAATAACCTCTATAACGCAATATTCCTTCTTCACCATCTAAAAAAGTAATTTCACTATTACATGAACCTGTATTTTTATATCCTGGATCAATTGTAATTGCACCTGTTGCTCCACGCAACTTTTCTATATCGATAGCTACTTCATTTTCAGTCCCAATATAAACTGGGAACTCATACTTTTTGCCATCTAGCTCTAATATTGCAGTTTTTGACATATTTACTAAATGTATTTTATAATTTTATGAACATTGCGAATTTAACGAATAATAATTTAATTCTAAAGTAATTATTAATAATTTATCGTTAATTATTTAAATAAAAGAACCTGCTAATAACTTAATATTAGCAGGTTCTTTTATTAATTTATTAAAAAAAATTATTTTTTTATCTTAAAAGCATTTGCTCCAGGAAAATACGCAACTTCATTCAACTCTTCTTCAATTCTTAACAATTGATTATATTTTGACATTCTATCTGAACGAGAAGCCGAACCTGTTTTAATTTGTCCGCAGTTTAAAGCTACAGCTAAATCAGCAATTGTATAATCTTCTGTTTCACCAGAACGATGAGACATTACAGAAGTATAGCCCGCATTATGCGCCATATTAACAGCGGCAATCGTTTCAGTTAAAGTTCCTATTTGGTTTACTTTAATTAAAATAGAGTTTGCGATTCCGTTATCAATTCCTTTAGACAATCTTTCTACGTTAGTTACAAATAAATCATCGCCAACTAACTGAACTTTATCGCCAACTAAATCTGTTAGAATTTTCCAACCGTCCCAGTCATTTTCATCCATACCATCTTCTATAGAGATAATTGGATATTTTGTAGTTAATTCAGCTAAATATTCAGCTTGTTCTTGAGAATTTCTAATTTTTCCAGCTTCACCTTCAAATTTAGAATAATCATATTTACCGTTTACATAAAATTCTGCCGAAGCACAATCTAATGCAATCATTATATCATCACCAAAAGTATAGCCAGCATTTTCAACTGCTAATTTAATAGAATCTAATGCATCTTCTGTACCTCCTGATAAATTTGGCGCAAAACCACCTTCATCACCAACTGCCGTTGATAATTTTCTATCGTGTAAAACTTTCTTTAAATTATGGAAAACCTCAGTACCCATTTGCATTGCATGAGTAAAGCTCTTAGCCTTTACAGGCATAATCATAAACTCTTGAAAAGCAATAGGAGCATCTGAATGAGAACCTCCATTAATGATATTCATCATTGGTAAGGGTAATGTATTGGCAGAAACACCCCCTACATACCTATATAAAGGCATTCCTAATTCGTTTGCAGCCGCCTTAGCAACAGCTAAAGAAACTCCTAGAATTGCATTTGCACCTAATTTTGATTTATTTGGAGTACCATCTAAATCAATCATTATTTTATCAATAGCATTTTGCTCAAAGACTGAAGTGCCTAATAATTCATTAGCAATATCAACATTCACATTTTTAATAGCCTTGCGAACGCCTTTACCCATAAATTCTTTACCACCATCTCTTAACTCAACAGCTTCGTGCTCTCCAGTTGAAGCTCCACTTGGTACAGCAGCTCTCCCTAAAGTTCCATTTTCAGTAATTACATCCACTTCAACAGTTGGATTACCTCTAGAATCAAAAATTTGTCTTGCATGAACTTTAATAATGATACTCATTTTGTATGTTTTTAATTTTTTAATGAAATGATGTTTTCTATAAACTGATCAAATAAATAAGTTGAATCATGAGGTCCTGGGTTAGCCTCAGGGTGATATTGTACCGAGAAACAATTTTTAGATTTAGAATGCATTCCTGCAACAGTATTGTCATTTAAATGTAAATGGGTGATTTCTAAATCTGGATGCGCTTCTAACTCTTCTCTATTAACAGCAAAACCATGATTTTGAGAAGTAATCTCACCTTTACCAGTTATTAAATTTTTAACAGGATGATTAATCCCTCTATGTCCGTTAAACATTTTATAAGTTGAAACTCCATTTGCTAAAGCAATAACTTGATGCCCTAAACAAATACCAAATAAAGGCTGATTCTCATTCATGATATCTCGGGCAACTTGTTGCGCGCTTATTAATGGCTCTGGATCACCAGGTCCATTTGAAAGAAAATAACCATCAGGGGCAAAAGATTTCATGTCTTCATAAGAAGCATTGTAAGGAAAAACCTTAACATAACAATCTCTTGAAGCCAGGCTTCTTAGTATATTAGTCTTGATCCCTAAATCTAAAGCGGATATTTTATATTTTGAATTTTCGTTACCGTAATAATACGCTTCTTTAGTAGAAACTTTAGATGCCAACTCTAATCCTTTCATATCAGGAATAGCATCAAACTCTTTCATTAACACTTCAACTGGCGTACCGTCTGTACATATAACAGCATTCATTGCGCCATTATCTCTAATATAACTAACCAATGCTCTTGTATCAACATCAGAGATAACAATTATATTTTCTTTTTCTAAATAGTCATACAGACTTTGTTCAGCAGATTCTCTAGAGTAATTAAAACTAAAATTTTTACAAACTAAACCAGATATTTTTACTGAATCTGACTCAACTTCTTCATGATTTACACCATAATTTCCAATATGAGCATTGGTAGTAACCATGATTTGACCAAAATAAGATGGGTCAGTAAAAATTTCTTGATAACCAGTAGTACCCGTATTAAAGGCAACTTCTCCATAAGTTTTTCCTTCTATACCTATTGACTTTCCGTAAAAAATAGTACCGTCTTTTAACAGTAATAAAGCTTGAGGGCGATTAATGTATTTCATTGTGTGTATGTGTGTTGTTGATTTGCAAATTTAAATTAAAAAATGAAATTATTACATATAAAAAAAGGATAAACATTGTTTATCCTTTTTTTATATGTAATCAAATTATCATGATTATTCTGCAGTATCTGTGTTTTCAGAAGCATCGGCAGCAGGAGCATCAGCACCATCTGCTTTTTTCTTACCACGACGTGTAGTTTTCTTAGCTTCTTTTTTACCAGCTGTATAAATTGTGTTGAAATCTACTAATTCGATCATTGCCATATCAGCATTATCTCCTAAACGATTTCCTAATTTAATGATACGTGTGTATCCACCTGGACGGTCAGCTACTTTAGCAGCTACTTCTCTGAATAATTCAGTTACAGCATATTTATCTCTTAACTTAGAGAAAACAATACGTCTGTTGTGAGTAGTATCTTCTTTTGATTTTGTAACAAGAGGCTCAAAAAACATTTTTAAAGCTTTTGCTTTAGCAACAGTTGTATTGATACGCTTATGTTCTATTAACGAACAAGCCATATTAGCTAACATAGCTTTTCTGTGACTTGTTTGTCTACTTAAATGGTTGAATTTTTTTCCGTGTCTCATGACTAACTATTTAACCTTCATCTTGCTGCAATCCGCTTTGGAGAGCAAAATATGAAGTAATTTATTCTTTATCTAATTTATATTTGCTTAAATCCATTCCAAAAGAAAGATTTTTAGCTGCAACCAACTCATCAAGTTCTGTAAGAGACTTTTTACCAAAGTTTCTGAACTTCATTAAATCATTCTTATTGAAAGAAACTAAGTCTCCTAACGTATCTACTTCAGCCGCTTTTAAGCAATTTAAAGCTCTAACAGACAAGTCCATATCAACTAATTTAGTTTTCAATAATTGTCTCATATGTAAAGATTCTTCATCATATGATTCTGTTTGAGCAATTTCATCAGCCTCAAGTGTAATTCTTTCATCAGAAAACAACATAAAGTGATGAATCAACGTTTTAGCTGCTTCAGTTAAGGCATCTTTAGGATTGATAGAACCATCTGTTTGGATTTCAAAAACTAATTTTTCATAATCAGTTTTTTGCTCCACACGAAAATTCTCAATTGAATACTTAACATTCTTTACAGGAGTGTAAATAGAGTCAGTATATATTGTACCAATAGGTGCGTTTGCTTTTTTGTTTTCTTCAGCAGGAACATAACCTCTACCCTTTTCGATAGAAAGCTCCATGTTGATAGTTGTTTTACTGTCTAAATTACAAATAACTAAATCTGGGTTTAAAACTTGAAAACCAGAAATAAATTTTTGGAAATCACCAGCAGTAATTTGTTCTTTATTTGTTAAAGACATAGAAACAGATTCATTATCAACATCTTCAATTTGTCTTTTAAAACGAACTTGTTTAAGATTTAAGATAATTTCTGTAACATCTTCTACAACACCAGAAATAGTAGAGAATTCGTGTTCAACTCCTTCCATTCTAACAGATGTAATAGCGTATCCTTCTAAAGAAGAAAGTAAAACTCTTCTTAATGCATTACCAACAGTCAATCCATAACCAGGTTCTAAAGGTCTAAATTCGAATTTACCTTCAAAATCGGTTGAATCGATCATGATAACTTTATCGGGCTTTTGAAAATTAAATAATGCCATATAATTCGACTAATGTCAGATTTTATTTGTTATACAACTCAACGATTAGTTGCTCTTTAATGTTTTCTGGAATTTGTAATCTTTGAGGAACAGCAACATAAGTACCTTCCATAGTTTCGTTATTCCAAGTAATCCACTCATATACTTGAGAAGCATTTGCTAAAGAATTAGCAATTGTTTCAAGAGATTTAGATTTAGCTCTAACAGCTACTTTATCTCCAGCTTTTAAATGATATGAAGGAACGTTTACTAATTCACCATTAACAGTAATGTGTCTATGAGAAACAATTTGACGGGCAGCTCTACGAGAAGGAGCGACACCCATTCTGTATACTACGTTATCTAAACGAGATTCACATAATTGAAGTAAAATTTCACCTGTTACACCAGAAGCTGCAGCAGCTTTTTTGTATAAGTTTCTGAATTGCTTTTCTAAAATACCATAAGTATATTTAGCTTTTTGCTTCTCCATTAACTGAACTGCGTATTCAGATTTTTTACCTCTTCTTTTAGCCATACCATGTTGGCCAGGTGGGTAATTTCTTTTTTCGAAAGCTTTGTCTTCTCCGAATATTGCTTCGCCAAATTTACGAGCAATTTTTGTTTTTGGACCAGTATATCTTGCCATTTCTAATTGTTTAAGATAGAGATTATGAATTCAGGTCAAATCCTTCGATAATCGTAATTCTATCTAGTTTATACTAAATTATTATTTTTAAGAGTGCAAATATAGTAAATATATTTGACTAAACTCTTCTTCTCTTTGGAGGTCTACATCCATTATGAGGCATTGGAGTAACGTCAATGATTTCTGTTACTTCAATTCCACTATTGTGAATTGAACGAATAGCAGATTCTCTTCCGTTACCTGGACCTTTAACGTAAACTTTTACTTTTTTAAGTCCAGCTTCTAGAGCTACTTTTGAACAATCTTCAGATGCTAGCTGTGCTGCATATGGAGTGTTCTTTTTAGAACCTCTGAAACCCATTTTACCAGCTGAAGACCAAGAAATAACTTCACCTTTCTTATTTGTTAAAGAAATGATGATATTATTAAAAGTAGCACTAACATGAGCTTCTCCAGTTGACTCAACGATAACTTTACGTTTTTTTGCTGTTGCTTTAGCCATACTTACTTATTATTTAGTTGCTTTTTTCTTGTTAGCAACAGTTTTTCTTTTACCTTTTCTAGTTCTAGAATTATTCTTAGTTCTTTGACCTCTTAATGGAAGTCCTGATCTATGACGAATTCCTCTTTGACATCCAATATCCATTAAACGTTTGATGTTTAATTGAATCTCTGAACGCAATTCTCCTTCAATTTTGAAAAAAGAAACAGCTTCACGAATTCCGCTAATTTCATCATCATTCCAATCTTGAACTTTTGTATCTTCGCTTACATTAGCTTTAGCTAAAACTTCTTTAGCTCTAGTAGCACCTATTCCAAAGATATAGGTTAATGCGATTATTCCTCTTTTTTGTTTAGGTATATCTACCCCTGCAATTCTAGCCATAATTATCCTTGTCTTTGTTTAAATCTAGGATTTTTTTTGTTAATAACGTATAATCTCCCTTTTCTACGTACAATAATGCACTCGGCACTTCTTTTTTTAACTGATGCTCTTACTTTCATTTTAATAGCTTTAGTATCTATATGTAATTCTTGCTTTAGACAAATCGTAAGGGCTCATTTCAAGTTTAACCTTGTCTCCTGGTAATAATTTAATATAATGCATACGCATTTTTCCAGAAATATGAGCGATTACTATATGTCCATTCTCTAACTCAACACGAAACATTGCATTTGATAATGCTTCGATTATTGATCCGTCTTGTTCTATTGCTGATTGTTTTGCCATAAATATTAAGCTACTGCTTTTCTATTTTTACCACTCTTCATCAAACCATCATAATGTCTATTTAACAAATATGAATTAATTTGCTGAATTGTATCAATTGCAACTCCGACCATAATCAATAATGATGTTCCTCCATAAAAATAACCCCAAGCCCCTTGAACTCCTAATAAACTAACAACAACAGCAGGTAAAACCGCTATCAAAGCTAAGAATACAGAACCAGGAAATGTGATTAAAGACATGATCTTATCAAGGTAATCTCCGGTTTCAACACCAGGACGAAAACCAGGAATAAAACCACCTGATCTCTTTAAATCATCAGCCATTTTATTTGTTGGTACAGTAATTGCGGTGTAAAAATACGTAAAAATTATTATTAACAAAGCAAATACTATATTATATACTAATCCAAATGGATCATTGAACATTCCAGCTAATGATTGCGCGGTGTCTGATTCTTTTGCCAAACCAGAAACTGCAGCAGGTATAAACATTATCGCTTGTGCAAAAATAATTGGCATTACACCAGATGCATTAAGCTTTAAAGGAATGAATTGTCTTGATCCTCCCATTGAATCTTCTTCAAATTCACCAGAAACGGTTCTTCTTGCATATTGTACAGGAATTCTTCTAACTGCCATTACTAATAAAATACATGCAATAATTACTAAGAACCATAAAATAAGTTCTAAAACAATCATCATATAACTTCCATTAGCTTGTGTAGTTCTTGAAGTAAACTCTTGGATGAACGACTGAGGCATTCTAGCAATAATACCCACCATAATTAATAGTGAGATACCATTACCAATACCTTTATCAGTAATTTTTTCACCCAACCACATTGCAAATATCGTACCTGTAACTAAAATTAGTACAGAAATCGATAAGAAAAAGAATGAGAAAAACTCAGGAACAAACGCTTCGCTCGGTAAAGTTGAATTCAAGTTATAAATATAACCTGGCGCTTGAACAAGAGTAATAAGGATAGTTAACCATCTTGTAATTTGGTTGATTTTCTTTCTACCACTTTCACCATCTTTTTGAAGTTTTTGCAAATAAGGAACCGCAATTCCCATTAACTGTACAACAATAGATGCTGAAATATATGGCATAATACCCAATGCAAATACAGAAGCCTGCGAAAACGCGCCTCCTGTAAATACATTAATTAACCAACCAATACCTTCGTCAGTTTGATTTGTAAGGTTACCTAATTGAGTAGCATCAATACCCGGAAGAGTAACTTGTGCACCGAAACGGTAAGCAAGTAAGATAAGTAAAGTAAAACCAATTTTACTTCTTAACTCTTCTATTTTCCAAACATTGACTAATGAATCTATAAATTTCTTCATTTTACTAATTAGATTATAAACTTACTACTTCTCCACCAGCAGCTTCAATAGCCGCTTTTGCAGTTGCAGTAAATTTGTGAGCACTTACTTTTACTTTAGTTGTTAGCTCACCTCTTCCTAAAATCTTTACTAAGCTATTTTTTGTAGCCAAACGAGTTTCAACTAACACTGAAAAATCAAGTGTATCAGTTATTACCCCGTTATCTACTAACATTTGAATTGTATCAAGGTTTATACCTTGGTACTCTTTTCTGTTGATGTTTTTAAAACCAAACTTAGGTACACGTCTTTGAAGCGGCATTTGCCCACCTTCAAAACCAATTTTCTTTGAATAACCAGAACGAGATTTTGCTCCTTTGTGACCACGAGACGCAGTACCACCTTTTCCAGAACCTTCTCCTCTACCTAATCTTTTATTTTGATTATGTGTTGACCCTTCAGCCGGTTGTAAGTTACTTAAATTCATAACGAATATTATTATTTAGTTTCTTCTACAGAAACTAAGTGTTTAACTTTATTTACCATTCCAAGGATAGCAGGATTTGCATCATGCTCAACAACTTGTCCCATTTTACGAAGACCTAAAGCTTCCAATGTTCTCTTTTGATCAAGAGGACAATTGATTTTACTTCTTACTTGTTTTACTGTAATTTTTGTCATTTTTCCTTGAATTTTATCCTTTAAATACTTTATCTAGAGAAAGTCCTCTTTGTTTTGCAACTGTTGCAGCACTTCTCATTTGTAATAAAGCATCAAAAGTAGCTTTTACAACGTTATGAGGATTTGAAGAACCTTGAGATTTTGATAATACATCATGAATCCCAACCGACTCTAATACCGAACGAACAGCACCACCAGCAATTACACCAGTACCATGCGACGCAGGCATTAAATTAACTCTAGCTCCACCAAATTTTCCTTTTTGTTCATGCGGTACAGTATGTCCATATAAAGGAATTCTTACTAAGTTTTTCTTAGCATCTTCTACTGCCTTAGCAATAGCTTCAGCTACATCCTTAGATTTTCCTAAACCATGACCTACAACACCATGTTCGTCTCCAATTACTACAATTGCAGAAAAACCAAATGCTCTACCACCTTTAGTAACTTTAGTTACACGGTTTACATTAACCAAACGGTCTTTTAAATCAAGACCTCCTGGTTTAACTAGTTCAATGTTTTTATAATTTTGATACATAATTTCTTAGAATTTAAGTCCTGCTTCTCTAGCTCCTTCAGCTAATGATTTTACACGTCCATGATATAAATATCCTCCTCTATCAAAAGATATTGTGTTGACACCAGCTTTAAGCGCTCTTTCAGCAACTAATTTTCCTACTGCATTTGCAGTTTCAATGTTTGTACCTTTTACAACTTCATTTTCACGTGAAGATGCAGCAACTAGCGTTACACCGCTTACATCGTCTATGACTTGAGCATAGATTTCTTTATTAGATCTAAATACAGAAAGTCTTGGCTGAGTAGGAGTACCACTTACAGTCTTTCTAATTCTGAATTTTATTCTTTGTCTTCTTTCAGTTCTTGTTAATGACATAGTCTTAATTTTTAAGCTGATTTACCTGCTTTTCTTCTTAATACTTCACCTACAAACTTAACTCCTTTTCCTTTATAAGGCTCAGGTTTACGGAAAGCTCTGATTTTAGCAGCAACCTGTCCTAATAATTGTTTGTCAAATGATGATAATTTTACTATTGGATTCTTACCTTTTTCAGATATAGTTTCCACTTGAACTTCTGATACAATATTTAAAACTATATTGTGTGAATATCCTAAAGCTAAATCAAGTTTTTGTCCTTGATTAGAAGCTCTATAACCTACACCAACTAATTCTAGTGATTTTGTAAAACCTTCTGTTACCCCTATAACCATATTGTTTATAAGAGAACGATAAAGTCCATGTTTCGCTCGCTCATTTTTATGATCTGATGAACGCTCAACGATAACATTGTTATCTTCAATTTTAACCGTAACATCAGAAAATTCTTGAGAAAGCTCGCCTAATTTTCCTTTTACTGTAACAACAGCATCTTTCACTTCTACAGTTACTCCTGCTGGTATTGCAATTGGATTTTTACCTATTCTTGACATTCTTTCGTCTTTTTATTAATATACGTAACAAATAACTTCTCCACCAACATTAAGTTGCTTTGCTTGCTTACCCGTCATTACACCTCTAGATGTAGAAACGATAGCAATACCTAAACCATTTAAGATTCTAGGTAAAGTAGAAGAACCTGAATATTTACGTAAACCTGGTTTACTAATTCTTTGGATATCTTTGATAACAGACTCTTTAGTCACTTTATCATATTTAAGTGCAATTTTGATAGCTCCTTGAACAGAGTTGTCATCAAATTTGTAACTTAAGATATATCCTTGATCGAATAAAATCTTTGTGATTTCTTTTTTAAGATTAGAAGCAGGAATTTCAACCACTTTGTGGTTTGCAGCTGCTGCATTTCTAACTCTCGTAAGATAATCCGCAATTGGATCTGTATACATATGTATTAATTTGCGGTTTTGGTTTTCGTCGGATCTCTTCCTTCGAACCTTAAACCAATTTATAATTATTTTTTACCAACTTGCTTTTTTAACACCTGGTATTAGACCTTGATTAGCCATTTCACGGAAAGTTACACGAGAAAGTCCGAACTGACGCATATAACCTCTTGGTCTTCCTGTTAATTTACAACGATTGTGTAAACGTACTGGTGAAGCATTTTTAGGCAACCTTTGTAATGCATCATAGTCACCTGCTTTTTTCAAAGCTTCTCTCTTTACAGCATATTTATCTACAGTTGCTTGTCTTTTAACCTCACGGGCTTTCATTGATTCTTTAGCCATATCTTAGTTCTTTTTAAAAGGTAAACCTAGTTCAGTTAATAATGATTTAGCTTCTGTATCTGTACTAGCAGATGTTACAAAAGTAATATCAAAACCTGAGATTCTATTAATTTTATCGATATCAATTTCTGGGAAAATGATTTGTTCTAAAACTCCTAAGTTATAATTACCTCTACCATCAAAACCAGTAGCTTTAATTCCACCAAAGTCTCTTACTGATGGTAAAGAAGAAGTTATAAGTCTATCTAAAAACTCATACATTCTTTCACCACGTAAAGTTACTTTAGCACCAATTGGCATACCTTTTCTTAATTTAAAAGACGCAACGTCTTTCTTAGAAATAGTAGCTACTGCTAATTGACCAGTAATTTTAGTCATTTCTTCTACAGCGTAATCAACTAACTTTTTGTCAGACACAGCTGCACCAACTCCACGGCTTACAACAATTTTTTCAAGTTTAGGAACTTGCATAACATTCTTGTAACCGAACTCTTCTGTAAGAGCAGAGATTACTCTACTCTTATATTCTTCTTTTAATCTAGGTATATAAGCCATTACTATAATACTTGATTAGATTTCTTTGAAAATCTGATTTTCTTATCTCCTTCAACTTTAAATCCAACTTTAGTTGCCTCTTTTGACTTAGGGTCAATTAAAGACAAGTTAGAAATATGCATTGGAGCCTCTTTCTTAACGATACCTCCTTGAGGGCTTTTTGCACTTGGCTTCGTATGTTTTGAAACCATGTTTACACCTTCAACTATCGCTTTATTTTTATCACGGATAACGCGTAAAATTTTACCTTCAGAACCTTTATGGTCTCCTGCAATAACTTTAACTACGTCTCCAGATTTAATTTTTAGCTTTGTCATCATTTTAGATATTAAAGCACCTCTGGCGCTAATGATACAATTTTCATGAATTTATTATCACGAAGTTCTCTTGCTACTGGTCCAAAAACACGTGTTCCTCTCATTTCACCAGTTGCATTTAACAAAACACAAGCGTTATCATCAAAACGGATATAAGATCCGTCAGCTCTTCTCACTTCTTTTTTTGTACGTACAACTACTGCTGTAGAAACTGCTCCTTTTTTTACGTTACCGTTTGGAGTAGCATCTTTAACAGAAACTACAATTTTATCTCCAACAGAGGCATAACGACGTTTCGTTCCTCCTAAAACACGGATAGTCAAAACTTCTTTTGCTCCTGTGTTATCTGCTACTTTTAATCTTGATTCTTGTTGTACCATAATTACTTAGCTCTTTCAATGATTTCAACTAATCTCCAACATTTAGATTTACTTAAAGGACGCGTTTCGCTAATTCTTACAGTATCACCAATATTACAGTCGTTTGTTTCGTCGTGTGCAACATATTTCTTAGTTTTCAACACGAACTTACCATACATAGGGTGTTTTACTCTTTTTGTTTCTGAAACAACAATAGATTTCTCCATTTTGTTACTAGTAACAACACCAACTCTTTCTTTTCTTAAATTTCTTTTTTCCATCTTTCAGCAGAATACAATTATTGTAACTCTCTTTTAGTTAACTCTGTAGCAATTCTAGCTACAGCTCTTCTAATAGTTTTTATTTGAAGAGGATTCTCAATTGGAGAAATCGTGTGAGCTGCTTTTAAGTCAGCATACGTTTTCTTTAATTGACTAAGTTTCTCTTGCAATTCTACTGCAGATAGATCTTTTATTTCTGATTGTTTCATAATAAATTTAGATTATGCTTGAAAATCTCTAGCAACGACAAACTTAGTTTTTACAGGAAGTTTTTGAGCAGCAAGACGTAAAGCCTCTTTTGCAACAGAAAGTGGAACCCCACCAACTTCAAACATTATTTTTCCTGGTTTAACTACTGCAGCCCAGTATTCAACTGCACCTTTACCTTTACCCATACGTACTTCAAGAGGCTTTTTAGTAATAGGTTTGTCTGGGAATATTTTGATCCATAACTGTCCCTCTCTTTTCATAAAACGAGTTGCAGCAATACGCGCAGCTTCAATTTGACGAGAAGTTAAGAACATTCCATCTTCATGTACAGATTTAATTCCAAACATTCCATTTGAAAGTTCGTGCCCTCTTTGAGAGTTACCCTTCATTCTACCTTTTTGTACCTTACGGTATTTTGTTCTTTTAGGCTGTAACATTTTTCTTTAGTTTAAAAAATTACTTTCTTTTGCTTCTGTTTGGTCTACCTTTTCCAGATCCTCCTGATGATTTAGACTTTTGTTTGTCCATACCAACTAACGGAGAAAGATCTCTTTTTCCATAAACCTCACCTTTCATTATCCATACTTTGATTCCCATTCTACCATAAGTAGTATGCGCTTCAGCTAATGCATAATCAATATCAGCTCTGAAAGTTGACAAAGGAATTCTACCATCTTTAAAACCTTCTGAACGAGCCATTTCAGCTCCATTCAAACGACCAGAAATTAACACTTTAATCCCTTCAGAATTCATTCTCATTGCAGCAGATATAGCCATTTTGATAGCTCTTCTGTACGAGATTCTGTTTTCGATTTGACGTGCAATACTGTTAGCTACTAAAAAAGCATCTAACTCAGGCCTCTTGATTTCAAAAATATTGATTTGAACTTCTTTATCTGTAATTTTCTTAAGTTCTTCTTTTAACTTGTCTACCTCTTGCCCACCTTTTCCGATAATAATACCAGGTCTAGCAGTAGTGATAGTAACGGTTACAAGTTTTAAAGTTCTCTCGATAATTATTTTAGATACACTAGCTTTTGATAAACGTGCGTGGATATACTTTCTGATTTTATAGTCTTCAGCGATTTTATCACCATAGTCTTTTCCACCATACCAGTTTGAGTCCCACCCTCTGATGATACCAAGTCTATTTCCTATTGGATTTGTCTTTTGTCCCATACTGTTTATTAATTACTTTGTGTGTTATTATTAGATCCTAATACGATTGTAACGTGATTAGAACGCTTTCTTATTCTATGAGCGCGACCTTGAGGTGCTGGTCTAAGTCTTTTCAACATAGCACCACCATCTACTCTGATCTCTTTAACAATTAAGCCTGCATCCTCTAAACTTGCTTCTTCGTTTTTAGCTTGCCAATTAGCAATAGCTGATAACAAAAGTTTTTCAAGTCTATTAGAAGCTTCTTTACTATTAAATCTTAATATATTAAGAGCTAATTCTACCTTCTGACCTCTTACTAAATCTGCAACAATGCGCATTTTTCTAGGTGAAGTAGGGCAGTTATTCAATTTTGCGAAAGCGATAGACTTTTTAGCCTCTTTTCTCGCATCTGCTGTTTCTCTTTTACGAACTCCCATGCCTCTTATTTTTTACCTTTATTTTTCGCACCTGCATGACCTCTAAAAGATCTAGTTGGTGAAAATTCTCCTAATTTATGTCCTACCATGTTTTCAGTAACGTAAACAGGTACAAATTGACGACCGTTATGAACTGCGATAGTTTGCCCAACGAAATCTGGAGTAATCATAGATGCTCTTGACCAAGTTTTGATCACAGCTTTACTATCTTTCTCTACATTATCTTGAACTTTTTTATCCAATTTATAGTGAACATAAGGTCCTTTTTTTAATGAACGTGCCATATCTTACTTATTATTTCTTTCTACGTTCTACAATATACTTGTTACTCGGGTTAACTTTAGAACGAGTTCTATAACCTTTAGCTGGTAAACCTTTTCTTGAACGTGGGTGACCTCCTGAAGAGCGTCCTTCACCACCACCCATTGGGTGATCAACTGGGTTCATTGCTACCGGTCTTGTTCTCGGTCTTCTACCTAACCATCTAGATCTACCAGCTTTACCTGATACAACTAATTGATGATCAGAGTTAGAAACAGCTCCAATTGTAGCCGAACAAGTTAACAAGATTAATCTTGTTTCACCAGAAGGCATTTTAATTGTAGCATACTTTCCATCTCTTGCCATTAATTGAGCAAAAGTTCCTGCCGAACGTGCAATAACAGCACCTTGACCTGGACGTAATTCAATACATGAAATTACTGTTCCTAGAGGAATTTTACTTAAAGGCATTGTGTTTCCAATTTCTGGAGACGCATCTGGACCTGAAACTAAAGTTTGTCCAACTTTTAATCCATTTTGTGCAATAACATAAGTTTTTGCACCATCAGCATAAGCCAATAATGAAATAAAAGCAGAACGGTTCGGATCGTATTCGATAGTTTTAACTGTAGCAGGAATCCCTTCTTTAGTTCTTTTAAAATCGATAATACGATATTTTTGCTTGTGACCACCGCCTATATAACGCATGGTCATTTTTCCTTGACTATTTCTACCTCCAGAGTTATTTTTCGGTGCTAACAAAGAGCGTTCCGGCTTATCAGTTGTAATAGTGTCAAAGCTATTCACAACTCTAAATCGCTGACCTGGGGTAATAGGTTTTAATTTTCTAACTGACATGTTCTATTAGATATTATTATAAAAATCTATTGTTTCACCTTCTTTTACTTGTACAATTGCTTTCTTGTAAGCATTTGTTTTACCACTGATCAAACCACTTTTAGTGTATTTTACCGATCTGTTAGCTCTGTAATTCATAGTGTTAACTTCAACTACACTCACACCATAAGCAGCCTCAACTGCATTTTTGATTTGAATTTTGTTTGCTGTCTTTTCTACTACAAAACCGAAACGGTTAAAAACCTCACCAAGTTTGGTTATTTTTTCAGTTATAATAGGTTTAATAATGATACTCATAACCTTGATTATTTACTTAAATTTTCTTCAATTTCTCCAATCGCACCTTCTAAAACAACCAAACTATTTGTATTCAAAATAGTGTAAGTGCTTAATTCTGAAGAACTTACCACTGAAGAAGCCTTTAAATTACGTGACGACAAATATACATTTTTATTTGAATCGCCCAACACAAATAAAGATTTTTTATTTTCTAACCCTAAAGCTTTCAATACGTTAATGAAATTTTTAGTGTTTGCAGTTTCGAAGCTGAAGTCTTCTACAACAATCAAATTAGACTCTTTTGCCTTAATAGATAAAGCTGATTTACGAGCTAATCTTTTTAAGTTTTTGTTCAATTTGAATGAATAACTTCTTGGTCTTGGACCAAAAACAGTACCTCCTCCTTTAAACAAAGGATTTTTAATACTACCAGCACGAGCTGTACCTGTTCCTTTTTGCTTTTTAATCTTACGCGTACTTCCAGTAACTTCAGCTCTTTCTTTAGCTTTGTGAGTACCTTGTCTTTGATTTGCTAAATATTGTTTAACATCAAGATATACTGCGTGATTATTTGGCTCAATTGCGAATACTGAATCAGAAAGTTGAACTTTTCTTCCAGTATCTTTTCCGTTGAAATCTACTACTTTTACTTCCATTACTTCTGAATGATTACATAAGAGTTATTGTGTCCAGGAATAGCTCCTTTAACAACTAATAAATTCTTTTCGGCAACAACTTTCAAAACTTTTAAGTTTTGAACTGTAACATTATCACCACCCATTCTTCCAGCCATTCGCATTCCTTTGAATACTCTAGATGGATAAGATGAAGCTCCAATAGAACCCGGTGCTCTCAAACGGTTATGCTGACCATGAGTTGCTTGACCAACACCACCAAAACCGTGACGCTTAACAACCCCTTGAAAACCTTTACCTTTTGATACTCCTTGAACATCAACAAACTCACCTTCAGTGAATAATTCTACAGTGATTACATCACCTAATTTGTGCTCTTCTACAAACTCCTTAATTTCAACAACTTTTTTCTTCGCAACAGTTCCTGCTTTTTTAAAGTGAGATGCCTCAGCTTTAACAGTTTGTTTTTCAGATTTGTCATCGAAACCAAGCTGTAGAGCAACGTACCCGTCAACCTCTTTGGTTCTGACTTGGGTAACTACACATGGACCAGCTTCGATTACTGTACAAGGAATATTCTTCCCGTTTTCATCAAAGATGCTAGTCATGCCAATTTTTCTTCCGATTAACCCAGACATATTAAACTAATTATTAATTAAATTTTTACTTTTTGTGCACATATATCATAATACACACCTCTTTTTGAGGGTGCAAATATATAATTTTTTTTTAAATATCGCAAATATAATTAGCTAGACCAAAATCGTTTGATTTTGACCTAAAAAAGTTAGTTGAAATATTTAAAAAAACCGCAGTATATAAATACTTGCGGTTTTTGTTACTGATTAATCAGCTATATTGAAATTATACTTTAATTTCAACTTCAACTCCACTAGGCAACTCTAATTTCATTAAAGCGTCGATAGTTTTTGAAGAAGAACTATAAATATCTAATAATCTTTTATAAGAACTTAATTCAAATTGCTCTCTAGATTTTTTGTTTACGTGTGGTGAACGCAATACAGTGAAAATCTTTTTACTTGTTGGTAAAGGAATTGGCCCAGTAACTACAGCACCAGTACTCTTTACAGTTTTTACAATCTTTTCAGCAGACTTATCTACTAACATGTGATCGTAAGATTTTAATTTTATTCTGATTTTTTGACTCATTTTCTTAAAAATTAAGCGTTACCTTTTGCTTTTTTAATTACTTCTTCTGAAATATTAGAAGGTGTTTCTGCATAGTGTGAAAACTCCATTGTAGAAGTAGCTCTACCAGAAGACAATGTTCTTAATGTTGTTACATAACCGAACATTTCTGATAAAGGCACATCTGCTTTAATAGTTTTTGCACCAGATCTATCTCCCATATCGTTTACTTGACCTCTTCTTCTATTTAAATCACCAACGATATCACCCATGTTTTCTTCCGGAGTAATAACTTCAATTTTCATAATAGGCTCAAGGATAACAGCACCCGCAGCTTTAGCAACTTCTTTATAACCTAATTTCGCAGCTAATTCAAAAGAAAGAGCATCAGAATCCACAGGGTGGAAAGAACCATCAGATAAAGTCACTTTTAAACTATCCACAGCATAACCTGCTAATGGACCAGTTTTCATCGCTTCACGGAAACCTTTTTCTACAGAAGGAATATATTCTTTAGGAACGTTTCCTCCTTTTACAGCATTAACAAACTGCAACCCTACAGCTGGCTTACCATCAACATCATCAGCAGGCTCTAATGTAAATACGATATCACCGAATTTACCACGTCCACCAGATTGCTTCTTGTAAGTCTCTCTATGAGTAGCCGATCTTGTAAATGCTTCTTTATATTCAACTTGAGGCTCACCTTGGTCAACTTCAACTTTAAATTCACGTTTCATTCTATCAATTAAGATATCTAAGTGCAACTCACCCATACCAGAAATAATAGTTTGACCTGAAGCTTCATCAGTTCTAACAGTAAAAGTAGGATCTTCTTCAGCCAATTTAGCTAAAGCCATACCCATTTTATCAACGTCAGCTTTTGTTTTAGGCTCAATTGCAATACCAATTACTGGATCAGGAAATTTCATTGACTCAAGAATAATTGGGTGCTTTTCGTCACACATTGTATCTCCAGTCTTGATGTCCTTAAATCCAACAGCAGCTCCAATATCTCCAGCTTCGATATAATCAATTGGATTTTGTTTGTTAGCATGCATTTGGTAAATACGAGAGATACGCTCTTTATTTCCCGAACGAGTGTTCAAGATATAAGATCCCGCATCTAAACGACCTGAATAAGCACGAAAGAAAGCTAAACGACCAACATAAGGATCGGTAGCAATTTTAAATGCAAGAGCAGCAAAAGGCTCTTTTACATCTGGCTTACGTAATATTTTTGTTTGATCTTCTTCTAATAAATCAGCATCATCAGGATGAATTCCTTCGATACCTTCTTTATCCATTGGAGAAGGTAAATACTTACAAACAGCATCTAACATAAATTGAACTCCTTTGTTTTTAAACGCAGAACCAGCAATCATAGGAATGATAGCCATATCAATTGTAGCAGCTCTTAATGCAGCATTAATTTCCTCTTCAGTAATAGAATTTTCATCCTCCATGTATTTATCAAGAAGATTTTCATCATAATCCGCAACTGCCTCAATTAAAGCAGAACGATATTCTTTCACTTCTTCAACCATATCAGCTGGAATGTCAACAATATCAAAAGTAGCTCCTTGAGTCTCATCATGCCATACAATAGCTTGATTTTTTACTAAGTCAACCACACCTCTGAAGTCATTTTCTTCACCAATAGGCAAAGTAATAGCTACAGCATTTGATTTCAACATATCTCTTACCTGCTGACATACCATTAAAAAGTTAGATCCTTGACGGTCCATCTTGTTAACGAATCCCATACGAGGTACTCTATATTGATCAGCAAGTCTCCAGTTAGTTTCTGATTGCGGCTCAACACCATCAACAGCACTAAACAAGAAAACTAAACCATCTAATACACGCAACGAACGATTTACCTCTACAGTAAAATCAACGTGACCTGGAGTATCAATAATATTAAAGTGATATGGTATAGATTCCGGTAAAATTGCACCTTGTTTCGTTGGAAAACTCCACTCACAAGTAGTTGCAGCCGAAGTAATTGTAATACCTCTTTCTTGTTCTTGAGCCATCCAGTCCATTGTTGCAGCACCATCATGTACTTCACCAATTTTATGTGATTTTCCAGTATAGAATAATACACGCTCAGTTGTTGTTGTTTTACCAGCATCAATATGAGCAGCAATTCCTATATTCCTTGTATATCTTAAATCTCTTCCCATTTCTTCTAATTAAAATCTAAAGTGTGAGAATGCTTTATTTGCATCTGCCATTTTATGAGTATACATTCTTTTCTTAACAGCTGCTCCTTCTTCTTTAGCCGCAGCTAAAATCTCAGAAGACAATTTACCTGCCATAGATTTCTCATTTCTTTTTCTAGCATATAATATTAACCATTTCATTGCAGTAGAAATTTTTCTATCTGGACGAATTGGCGTAGGTATTTGGAACGTTGCTCCACCTACTCTACGGCTTCTAACATCTACGTGAGGCATAACATTTGTCAATGCATCTTTCCAAAGTTCTAAAGCTGATTTTTCTGTATCTCCTTTTTTAGCTTCTACAATGTCTAATGCATCATAAAATACTTTAAAAGCTGTTGATTTTTTACCATCCCACATCAAGTTATTCACAAAACGTGTTACTAACTGATCGTTAAATTTTGGATCTGGCAAAAGAGGTCTCTTTTTTGCTGCTCTTTTTCTCATGTCTTTTCTTTAAAAGTTTAAAATTACTTTTTAGCTTCTTTTGGTTTTTTTGCTCCGTACTTAGATCTTCTTTGAGTTCTACCACTAACTCCGGCAGTATCCAAAGCACCACGTACAATGTGGTATCTAACTCCTGGCAAATCTTTAACCCTTCCACCTCTAACTAATACTATCGAGTGCTCCTGTAAATTGTGTCCTTCTCCAGGGATGTAAGCATTTACTTCATTACCATTTGTCAAACGCACACGCGCAACTTTACGCATTGCTGAGTTTGGTTTTTTTGGTGTAGTAGTATATACACGTGTACAAACCCCTCTTCTTTGAGGACAAGAATCTAAAGCAGCCGATTTACTCTTCTTAGTTATTTTGGTTCTTCCTGTTCTTACTAATTGTTGAATTGTTGGCATAACTGTTAATAATTGTTACTAATAATTTAATATCCCCGCTTTTTAGGGGATGCAAATGTAGGGATTAATTTAAACAAAACAAACATAATCTGTTAATTTTCAATGAACTCAAACGAATTAATTATTAGCTTTTAAAAATTAGCATTTCTAACTATGATTTATCAAGCTATTTACAAGACATTATACTTATTTTATTTTTTTTACGTTTCTTTACAACGATGAAATTTTTTATTCTTTTTTTTACTTTGTCTCTATGTAATCTTTCTATTTCTCAAAACTTTTATTTGAAAATTGAAGGAGGAAACAACTTGGAAACCCAGCAAATTGATTCTTTGAACTACAAGAGTCAACACAAACTTGTTGCAGACATCTTAAAAGAGAAAGAAATTTTTGACTTGAGACTTCAAAATAATGGCTTTTTTGAAGCAGAATTAACTAAACAAACAAAAACCAACGATAGCACTTTCTTATTTCAATACAAACTTGGTTTACCGGTAAAAAACATACATATATATGTAGGTAAGGTTTCCGACGATATTTTAAATATTCTTCAAATAGAATCAGATTCTATACAACTGAAAATAAGTGAAACCGAAAGCTGGATGCAATCTAAAGTCAACCTGCTTGAAAAGAAAGGCTACTCTTTAGCCAAGCTCTCACTTACCAACCACAAAGAAAACAATCATACACTTACAGCAAATTTATTTGTAGAATTAAATCAAAAAAGGACAGTTGATGATTTGGTTATTCTTGGGTATGATAAGTTTCCAACTAATATTAAAAAAAATTGGGTAAAAAAATACAAGAAGAGAATATTTAACCAAGATTTAGTAAAAGAAATTAATGATGATTTTTCTGAACTTCCATTCATTACACAAACTAAATATCCGGAAATATTATTTACAGATAGTTCTACAAAAATTTACGCGTATTTAGAAAAATCGACACCTAATAAATTTGATGGCTTTATAGGATTTTCAAACGATGAAAACAGCAAATTGGTTTTCAACGGTTATTTGGATTTATCGCTGCAGAATATTTTTAATTCTGGAGAGAAATTCAAATTGTATTGGAAAAATGACGGAAAACAACAAACCTCATTTAATTTAGGAACCGAATTACCTTATTTGTTTAAAAGTCCGCTTGGACTGAAAACAGATTTAAGAATATTTAAAAAAGACAGTACTTTTCAAAACACTATCGTTGATTTAAATTTAGGCTACTATTTTACCTATAATAAAAAAGTATATTTAGGTTTTCAAAACACGAAATCTGTTGATATTCAAAAAGCAAATTCTGATGTGTTAAACAATTTTACAAACACATTTTACACAACAAGTTTTGAATACTTTAAACGAAATTTAACTGACTTTCTTTTTCCCGAAAGAATAAATTTTATTTTCAAAACCGGAGTTGGAAATCGGAAAATAAAATCAGAGAACACTTCGCAATTTTTCGGACAAATAGATGCTTCACATACATTGTACTTAAATACAAAAAACAACATTCGAATAAAAAATCAAACTTTTTACTTGAATAGCGACACTTATATCGTAAATGAACTATACCGTTTTGGAGGAATTAATTCCATAAGAGGTTTTAGGGAAAATAGTTTGCAAGCTAATTTTTTCTCGGGATTAATGCTCGAATACAATTATATTTTAGCGCCTAATATGTATGTACATTCTATTACCGACTATGGCTATTTTCAAGACAAAGCCTCAAATTTACAGAACAGTCTTTTAGGACTTGGATTTGGATTTGGGTTACTTACCAATAATGGCCTTTTCAATTTAGTTTACGCCAATGGATCTACAAATGAGCAAGCTATAAAACTTTCAAATTCAATAATTCACATCAGTTTTAAAACGAATTTTTAATTTATGGAAATTGGTTTTTTGAAACGCATTACATTTTCAACTTAAATAGTATCTTTGCCAAATGGAAAAAGAAAATCAAATATTTGGAATTAGAGCAATAATTGAAGCTATTGTTGCAGGTAAAGAAGTAGATAAAGTTTTTATTCAAAATGACTCTCAGAGTGAATTGATGCAAGAACTTTTGAAAACAATGAAAAAAAACAATATTAATTTTGTTTACGTTCCTGTTGAAAAGTTAAATCGATTGACTTCTAAAAACCATCAAGGTGCTGTTGCAAGTATTTCGCCAGTATCATTCCATGATTTAGAAACGCTTATTACAGCAGTTTTAGAAAAAGAAAAAACACCTTTATTTTTAATATTAGACCAATTATCTGATGCTAGAAATTTTGGAGCAATTATAAGAACTGCAGAATGTACTGGAGTAGACGGAATTATCATTCAAAAACAAGGTTCTGCACCTGTTAATGGAGACACCGTTAAAACTAGTGCTGGCGCTGTTTTTAATGTCCCTATTTGTAAAGTAGATCATATTAAAGATGCTATTTTCTTTCTACAAGGAAGTGGAATAAAAACTGTTGCTGCAACTGAAAAAACAGACAATACTATTTACGATATATCACTAGCTGAACCTCTTGCAATTATTATGGGTAGCGAAGACCGCGGTGTAAATCCATCTGTTTTAAAAATTGTGGATGAAAAAGCAAAATTGCCAATGTATGGAACTATAGAATCATTAAATGTTTCTGTGGCTTGTGGTGCTTTTTTATACGAAACGGTTAGACAGAGACAGTAGAATTTTGATTTTAGTTTGTTTTAGAAAAATTATTCCTTCTTAATTCCAATAAAATTATAAATTACCTTTAAAGAAGTTGTGAAGTATTCCTTTACGACTTCTTCTGGTTTTGGTGGCGGGCTAAACCTTCCTGTTTCATCGAAATTTTTAACAAATGGATCTAATTCAGGGTTAAAATCAGGTTCTTCCCAATCGTATAATATGGGTTTAGCAAATTGTGGCGTCCTTAAAACCAATGCAAAAGCTACTCCAGTTAAGAAGCCGCTTAAATGACCTTCCCAAGAAATAGCATCGTCTACTTTCGGAAACATGTACCAAACCATTCCTCCATAGAAAACTACAATTAGCAAAGACAAAGCGACTAGGCGATAATATTTGGTAAAAATCCCTTTAAAGAACATAAAACTTACTAATGCATAAACTAATCCACTTGCACCAATATGATAACTTGGCCTTCCTAACAACCACGTTCCTAAACCTGAAAATATAATTCCGAAAAAAAGTACTCCATACGATTGTTCTCTATAAAAAAACCGTAGCACTGCTAACAAAACCAACAAAGCAAGCGAATTATTCACTAAATGTTTTAAATCGCCATGAAGAAAAGCACTGAAAAAAATTCCTTTTGCACCAAATGCTTCTCTGGGATACACTCCGTAATGCGACAAGCTGATATGAAAGTGTTTTTCTACCCAAAAAACAGTCCACAATGACAATACAAAAAGTAAAGGCAATAACACTACAGATGGTGTAAAAACAAACGGATTATCTAAACTTGTTTTTTTCATACGTTTCAAGTCTCAAAGATAAGACCAAAAAATTTGTTATGCGCTTTTGTCAGAAAAATGTAATTTTACCAAATGGAAGCACCGTTAGCAGAAAGAATTAGACCTAAAAATTTATCGGAATACATAAGTCAGTTGCATTTAGTAGGCGAACAAGGTTCGTTAACACATCAAATTGCAAAGGGAATTATTCCAAGTTTAATTTTATGGGGACCACCTGGAACTGGGAAAACTACTTTAGCACAAATAATGGCCGAAGAAAGTAAGCGGCCATTTTACATCTTAAGCGCTATTAATAGTGGCGTAAAAGACATTAGAGAAGTTCTTGAAAAAGCCAAACAAAGCGGCGGGTTATTTACTGCTAAAAACCCTATTTTATTTATAGATGAGATTCATCGTTTTAGTAAATCGCAACAAGATTCTTTACTTGCAGCGGTTGAGAAAGGCTGGGTAACTTTAATTGGCGCTACAACTGAAAACCCGAGTTTTGAAGTGATTCCGGCTTTATTGTCAAGATGTCAGGTTTATGTATTGAATCCGTTTTCGAAAGATGATTTAGAAGCATTATTACACAGAGCAATTGCTACTGATACCTATTTACAAACCAAACAGATTGAATTAAAAGAAACTGAAGCCTTACTTCGATTATCGGGTGGAGACGGAAGAAAATTATTGAATGTTTTTGAGCTAGTAATTAATGCTACTGAAGAGGATTCTATAGTAATTACAAATGAAAGAGTAATGCAATTGGCTCAAAAAAACACGGTTTTATACGACAAAACTGGGGAACAACATTATGATATTGTTTCGGCATTTATAAAATCAATTCGCGGGAGTGATCCTAATGGAGCCGTTTATTGGCTAGCTAGAATGATTGAAGGTGGTGAAGATGTGAAATTTATTGCACGAAGATTGTTAATTCTAGCAAGTGAAGATATTGGTAATGCCAATCCTACGGCTTTAATTATGGCTAACAATGCTTTTCAGGCGGTGACAACTATTGGTTATCCCGAAAGTAGAATTATTTTGAGTCAGTGTGCAATATATTTGGCTACTTCTGCAAAAAGCAATGCTAGTTACTTGGCAATTGGTAAAGCGCAACAATTAGTTAAACAAACTGGTGACTTACCAGTTCCATTGCATTTACGCAATGCGCCAACCAAGTTAATGAAAGAATTAGGCTATGGTGATGAATATAAATATTCGCACGATTTTGCTAATAATTTTGCAGAACAAGAGTTTTTACCAAATGAAGTTTCAGAAACAAAATTCTTTGACCCTGGAGATAATGCTCGTGAAAGAGAATTACGTGCTTTCTTAAAAAATAGATGGAAAGATAAATATGGGTATTAAAATAAAGTTAAGCTCTAAAACTTCACTTCCACTTTTTCAGAAACTAAAACATCTTTTTGATAATAATCAAAATACCAGCCGTTCATTTTCTTCATAAAAACACCTTTTATTTCGCCTTTTGAAGCAATAAATACCGATTCGTTTGATGTAACGTAAATCAGGTAAATTACATTTGGAGTGCTGTCTACAATTTTATATCCGTTTGGAATTGGAAGTGCATATACAACTCCATCTTTAGCACTTTTAACTTCTGTTACAGAAGCGTCAGACACCTTAACAACCTCTTTTACTACAACAACTGGCTTTTCAATTACTTTTTCAATAGCATTTAAATTCTTGATTTTTAAACCACCTCTCAAAGACGTAAGTGCAACCCTTAGAGCTTCGTTATACGCTTTATGATAATCCTTCTCTCTACTTGTCCCTTCTGAACTTGTTAAGATAATATTATTTTGACAATCTGTTAAAACAACTTCAAGTTTGCTTACAAAAAGACTGTTATTTGCAACAACATCTGCAAACAAAACGTTACATCTATTATTCGCAATTTCTTTTGGCAAATTGTCTTCAGCATAAAACACTTTAAACCCTTCTGTTTCAAAAAATGATTTTGTCAAAGAATTTAAATTGTATTTATTCTCTTCATTTAAAAAAGAATATTTTTTAGGGACAATTATTACATCATAATTTGATTGTGCAGAAACACTAATTGTAAATAAAACAGCTATAATAAATACTACTTTTTGCATACTATAAAATATTTTTTAATTCTAATAAATGATTTACTTGATGAATTGGCTTTAGAGTTTTAGAATTTTGCTCATTAAAATAAATTGCATCTATCCCATAACTTAATGCGCCTTCAATATCTGCTTCTAAACTATCGCCTATCATGAGGCTCTCTTCTTTTGAAGCTTTAGCCAAAGATAATGCAAATTCAAATATATTTGGATGTGGTTTCTTAACTCCAGCCATTTCTGAATTGGTAATGGTTTGGAAGAAATGTTCAATTTTAGAATTTTTTAATTTTCTATCTTGAACCTCACTAAACCCATTGGTAATAATATGAAGATGATAATTCTCTTTTAAATAATTAAGTAGCTCAACTGCTCCATCAAATAACAAATTATTATCTGGCAAATGAGTGATGTAATCTTCTGAAAGTTGATGAATCATTTCATCTGTTATCGTAAAATCTAAAACATCAAAAACGTCTTTTAAACGATAATAACGCAAATCTTCATGAGAAATTTGGTTGACTTGATACAACTTCCAATAATGGTGATTTCTTGGAATATAATGCTCCAAAAACTCCACAACAGAAACTTCTAAATTGTGTTTCTTGAAAATAATTTCAAACGCAAACGCAGAATTTTTATCAAAGTCCCAAAGGGTGTGATCTAAGTCAAAAAATATGTGTTTTTTATTTTGGAAAGTTTTCAATTGACAGTACTATTTACCTACAGTTATTACTGCATTTTCAACATGATAAATCCAATCTTCAACATCATTATCATTATAACGAAACGTTCCTACTAAAGTTACATATTGGTCTGTTTTTAATTTAGGTAAATCTCCTTTAAATTTAATTCCCATAATTGTTTCTGGACCTGATTTTCCACAGAAAAAACAAGCTGCAAAAACATTTTTACTAATGGCATAATTTTTATTGTCGATAGGAATAATAAAACCAGTAATTACTATAGACTTCCCTTGCATAGACTTTAACTTTGGATTTATTACAGGAAACATTACTTCACCATACAACTTGTCTGGTTTTTTTAAATAATCAATTTTTCCTAATAACGTCCATGTCAAAGTATCTCCATATACAGAAGTTGTCGGTTTTTGAAATGTTGTTTTAGTTTCTTTAGTATTAAAACTAAATAATGTAATTGCAATTAATAATGCAAGAGTAAATTTGAATGTATTACGCATTTGCTAATGTTTTTGATATGTTTAAATTATAGGCTTTTACTGCTGGAATTAACGCTGCAATAATACCTACTGATATTGTTAATAAAAATAATACGCCTTCTTTTTCCCAAATGAATTCATAAGGATTAAAACTTAATTTAAAATCTTCCTCAGATGAGTTTGAAATAAATATCAATGCTACTCTTCCCAAAATCGTACCAAAGACGAATCCTACAACACAAAGCAATAAACTTTCTATCATAATAAGCTTTAAAAGCTGTAATCTCTTAGCTCCATTTACCCGTAAAAGTGCGAATTCATCTTTACGTTCTTTTAAAGTATTGAATAAAGCAATGAAAATTGAAATTCCAGAAATCAACATAATTCCATAAGCTAGATAACGAAGTGCGTCAATACCTATTCCAAATAACGCAAACAATCTATTGATTTCTAATGCTGGTGAAGCCGCTTGCATTTTTGTATTTTGAGGAATAAGTCTTTGCCAAGTAAGTTTTGCCATAGGATTTCTAATCTGTAACAAAACAGCCGTAATATCCATTCCTTTTTTATCTAAAGTAAAACCTTCTACATGATTTTCTTCACCATCTTCATGGACATGACCTTCTTCTCCGTGTTCCGGATTTGCTTTTTCATGTCCGCCGTGCATTTGCCATACACTTGGAATATTACATAAAATTAAATTGTCAACAACTTTACCTGTTTGTTCTGCAATCCCCACAATTTTATAAGCATAATGATCATGAACTTCTCCTTCGGCAGCATCGCCATGTGATCCAAAAAATTCATCTCCAACCTTTAAACTTAATTTTTTAGCAATTTCAGCACCAATAACTACTTCAAAATTATTTTCAAATAATTTTCCTTCAGCAATCTTTGCATTGTATTTTTCTAAATAATCAGGAGTAGTTCCCAATATTTTATAACCTCTATAATTATCTCCAAAAGCAAGTGGAATTGCTTTTTTTACAAATGGATGCTGCATCCAAACTTTTGCAGAATCATAACTTATGTTTCCTGTTGGTGCATCTACTTGATAAACCGAAGAAAGTATTAATTGCAATGGGCTTCCTTGTGCTCCTAAAACTAAATCGACACCATCAATATTATTCGTAAATTTTTCTTCAAACTGCTTTTCAAGTAAAACCAAAACGGTAATAATTGCAACACTTGAAGTTAGTAATATTATACTTAAAGCAGTATTTAATGGCTTAAACCAAATATTTCGCCATGCTAATTTTGTTATCATCTTACACTAACGTTATTTGGTTAATAAATCGTTCTTTTATTCTTCTATCATGCGTTACAATAACTAAAGCAGCTTTGTACTCTTTAGATAAACTTGTAAGCAACTCAATTACTTTTTCTGCATTTTTATCATCTAAACTAGATGTAGGCTCATCAGCTAAAAGAACTTTAGGCTCATTAATTAATGCTCTTGCAATAGAAACACGTTGCTGCTGACCAATACTCAATTGACTAGGTAATTTATGCGCTTGTTTTTCAATGTCTAATTGTTCCAAAAGTCTTTTTGCTCTTGTCGTATTCTTTTTACCATTGGCCAACCAACTTGCCATTTCTAAATTTTCTAAAACCGTTAAAGCAGAAATAAAGTGTGATTTTTGAAAAACCAAACCAATATTCTGTCCTCTAAATTTATCATTTTTCCCTTCATTTAGAGAAACAATATCAGTTCCATCAATAAGAATTCTCCCTGTTGATGGCTTTAACAAACCTGCAAGAATATGCAAATAGGTTGTTTTTCCTTTACCAGAATCACCCGTTATTAAGATTGTACTTCCTTCAGAACAATACAAGTTAGGCAAAATAAAAGATTGCTCTTTACTGTATGAAAAAGTAATATTTTCAGCACTTATAATCATTGGATAAGCTAATTTTTTAATAAGCTGCAATATAGGGAATTGAAAAGATATTATTTCTTAATGTTTTCTAAAAAATTCCTTCATCGGCAAAACTAAAATAACTGTGCTCTGTAATTATTACATGGTCTAAAATTTGAACATCCAAACTCCTTCCGGCTTCTTTTATTTTCTTGGTAATTTGAATATCTGCTTCACTTGCTTTCAATTTTCCAGAAGGATGATTATGCGATAAAATAATAGAAGTTGCATTATGCTCTAAAGCCATTTTAAATACAATTCGCGTATCGACAAGTGTTCCAGTTAATCCACCTTTACTAATTTGCGATTTATAAATCACCTTATTAGAATTATTAAGATATAAAACCCAAAATTCCTCGTGTGGTAATTCGCCAATAATGGGTTGCATAATTTCGAAAACCGCTTTGCTAGATGTGATTTTTAATAATTCAACTGCTTCTTCTGTCCTACGTCTTCTTCCTAATTCTAAAGCTGCAGCAATAGAAATAGCTTTTGCTTCTCCAATTCCTTTGAATTGAATTAATTGCTGAACTGAAAGCTTCCCAAGGAGATTTAGATTATTGTTTGTTGAAGCTAAAATGCGTTGGCAAAGTTGCACTGCACTTTCATTTCGAGATCCAGAACCTATAAGAATAGCTAGTAATTCTGAATCGGATAAAGAAATTCTTCCTTTTAGCAAGAATTTTTCACGTGGTCGATCATCCTCGGCCCACTGATTAATTGGCGTGTACATAAAATTTATTTTGGCGTTTATAAAAACAAAGTAAATTCTTTTTTTAATACGTTCAAAATAAATGCCTTGAAAAATACGTTTAAGAAACAAACACTATATGAAAATGCATTTCATCTTCTTCTTTTTTCCACTATTATTATGTTGCCAAAAAGAACAATCAACTCTTGCAACCGAAAGAAAAATGGCTAATCATGTTATAGAAATTGAGCAAGAAATAAAGTCAATTCAAAACCCAACTGATTTTTATCAAAAACTTTCAAATGCAGCAATTTCTATTATAGATCCAGATGTAGTTTACACACCTGACTATGTTGGAATAAAATACCCAAATGGAGATGTTCCTGCAAAAACTGGAGTTTGTACAGATGTTATTATTCGTGCTTATCGAAAACTTGATGTTGATTTACAGAAAGAAGTGCATGAGGACATGAAAACTAATTTTTCAAAATATCATAACTTAACAAAATGGGGCTTAAAAACTACCGACAAAAATATTGACCACAGAAGAGTCCCAAATTTGGAAGTTTTTTTTGAACGAAAAGGAGAAAAATTAAAAATAACAGATAATGCTTCTGATTACAAAACGGGTGAAATAGTTAGTTGGATGATTAACGGTAAATTGCCACATATTGGTATTATCACACATTTAAAGTCTAAAGACGGAAAACGACCTATGATTGTTCACAACATTGGTGGCGGACAAGTTTTAGAAGATTGTTTGTTTAATTTTGAGATTGTTGGGCATTATAAGTATAAGAAAGAATAATTGTCATTTCGACGAAGGAGAAATCGCAACAGTGATTAACATTGTGTGATTTCTCCTTCGTCGAAATGATAAACTTCAATGACAATAAACTACTCAATCAACGCTTTCACTTCATCAAAATTCAAACCGCCATAATTTCCTGAGCTCATCAACAATAAAGCAGAATTATCAAAGTTTTGAGCAAATAAGAATTCTTTAAACTCTGTTGGATTGGTATAGATAACTAAATCGTCACGTTTAAAAGACTGTGCAATTTGGTCATAAGTTACTTCTTCTAATTGTTTTATTTTTACTGCATCTGGCGAATAAAAAACAACAGCAACATCTGCAGACTCTAAAGCGCCTTCGTATTCTTTTAAAAATTCTGCATTTAAACTACTATACGTATGTAATTCCAAACAAGCAATTAATTTCCTTTCTGGATATTGATTTTTAACTGCTTTTGTAGTTGCGGAAACTTTACTTGGCGAATGCGCAAAATCTTTATAAGCAACTTTTCCTTTTCCTTCAGCGATTTTTTCTAAACGTTTGCTCGCTCCTTTAAAAGTAGCAATGGCCTCGTAAAAATCAGCTTCGTCAATCCCCATATTTTGGCAAATCCATTTTGCACCAGCAAGGTTATTCAAATTATGTGCACCAAAAACTTCAATTGGCATTGGACCGTCTGGAGTTTCTAATAATGTTACACCGTCTTCAACAGTATAAGCTGGAGTTGTATAAGGAATTCTTCTGATTTGGTTATCCGTTTCTTCAGCAACTTGTTTTACTGTGGCATCTTCTTCATTATAAATCAAGATTCCGCCTTTCGTAATTTGATTCGTAAAAATTCTAAATTGGTCAACATAATTCTCAAATGTTGGAAACACATTAATATGATCCCAAGCAATACCAGAAAGTAAAGCGATATTTGGTTTGTACAAATGAAATTTAGGACGTAAATCCATTGGAGAAGACAAATACTCATCACCTTCCAAGACAATAAAATCGTTGTCTTCTGTAAGATGAACCATCGTGTCAAAACCTTCTAATTGCGCGCCAACCATATAATCGACCTCAATATTATGATAATGCATGACATGTAAAATCATGGAAGTAATTGTCGTTTTTCCATGAGATCCACCAATAACTACTCTGGTTTTGTCTTTTGATTGTTCATATAAAAATTCTGGATACGAATAAATTTTTAATCCTAATTCTTGTGCTTTTAATAATTCGGGATTATTAGCTTTTGCATGCATTCCAAGAATAATTGCATCAATATCATTAGTTATTTTTTCTGGAAACCATCCCATTTCATTTGGCAACAAACCTTTTTTATCTAAACGTGATTTTGAAGGTTCGAAAATAGCATCATCACTTCCGGTAACTTGATATCCTTTATTATGTAATGCTAATGCTAAATTATGCATTGCTGCTCCGCCTATTGCTATGAAATGTGTCCTCATTGTATATGTTTAAAAATCAAAAGCTTAGAAGTTTAAGAGTTTTGGCACAACACCTTTTAAATACTTAAACCTATAACTTTTAACCTATTTTTTTATTAAAATTTTCTTTTAGTTGATTTGCTTTAGTTTTCTCATTTAACTTATTTAAATACAGATCGTACAATTTTTCAAAAGTAATTTGTGAATTACCTATTTTGTGAGCATTTAAATAATTTTTTTCTGCGTTCTTATATCTTTTAAAATATACATCAATATATCCTTTAGATAAATATCCGTCCACTTTTGAAAGTTGCATTAATTCATTAGAATAAACTTGTGCTTTCTTTTCACTACCGCCAATTATGGCAGGAATTTCTATATAAAACATTACCAAAGCCCAACGAGAATCTATATGAGTTTTATCCAACTTTACAGCTGTTAGAAAAGAGTTTTCAACATCATCAATCATTCCTAGAGCAGCAAACTTATTACTCTCTTTTGCTTTCATTCCTAAAGCTCCTCCATATTTATAATGATAATTAGCATTTTGAGGCTTTTGCTTTTTTATGTTTTCATAGCATTCAATAGCTTCATCCCATTCTTTATAAATTCCAGCAATATCTCCTAAATACTCTAGTGTTTTTAAATCAGACGGATGTTCTTCAAGGTTGTTGTTAAAATACACTTTTGCTTCTTTGTATTTTTTTTGGACAAATAACTTTTCACCCTTTTCAAAATTAGATTGAGAAAAGAGGCTAAAAGAAATAAAGAATAAACAGAAGTAATATTTCAAAGTGTAAAATTTGATTCAAAAATAAGAAAATGATTTTTAGTTGAGTTTATAATTAACGTAATTTAATTATAAAATACCATTTAATGCATTAATGTGATAAAGCGCAATTTTTAAAAATAATGGATGTATTTAAGAATTACTCCTTTTTTTTTTTATTTTTATCCCGTTTTGAAGTTAAATACAAATACTAAACTATAAAAAAATAACCAATGAGTTCTAAAAAAATTACAAAAATAGAAGGAGCTGACGAACAAGTTTCTCAATCGAAAGGATTTGTCCCTACAGAAGACAGTAAAGGCAAAGCTACTCAATTACGTATGTTTGCAGCATTATCATGGCTTGGTGCTATTGGTGCTCAAATAGGCGCAATATTATTATTATTTAAACCACCAGTTAATATGACGTGGGTTATTGTTTTAATAGTGGTGGATCTAGCTTTCGCAATATTAGGTTCTTATTTATGGAAAAAATCTAACCGCTTAGATCCTGCATCTGAGAAAAACAAGTTTATGTTTTTCATGCAAAGTCAATTAGGATTAGTAGTTGCAATAATTGCCTTTTTACCTCTGGTTATTTTTGTATTTACTAGCAAAAATTTAGATGGAAAACAAAAAGGGATCATTGGAGGAATTGCCGCAGTTGCATTAGTAATTGCTGGAATTGCTGGAACAGATTTTAATCCGCCATCTGTAGAACAATATACAGAACAAACTGAACAAGTTGAAGGATTAAACAATGGAGTGAATCATGTGTTTTGGACAAAATCAGGAAAAAGTTTCCACTTATTTCAAGATTGTGGATATATCAATTCTGACAGAACTACTGAAATTTTTCAAGGAACTGTTGCTCAAGCAAGAGAATTGAAAAACATTACTGACCTTTGTGATCGTTGTGGAAACAAAGCTAAGAAAAATCAAGAAACTGAGAGTGTTTTAGAAGCACCCGCTATTGAAGAAATTTCTGTAGATGCAGAAGCTGCTGAATAATTTCAAATAACTTTATAAAAAAACCGACTAACATAAGCTAGTCGGTTTTTTTATAATCATATTATTTAGAACCTAAACGTTTAACATTTTCCAAAGCTTGTCTTTCAACTCTACTAAACCATCTTCAGCTATAGATGAGACAAACATATAAGGAACTCCTTTTAACTCTTTATCTAAAACTTCTTTCATTTCTACCCTCAATTCATCATCAAGCATATCTGATTTAGAAACCACTAAAAGTCGGTCTTTATCAAGCATTTCTGGATTATAACGACGTAATTCGTCTAATAAAATTTCATATTCTTTCTTAATGTCATCTGCATCTGCAGGAACTAAAAATAACAATGTTGAATTTCGTTCAATATGACGTAAAAAGTAATGACCTAGACCTTTACCTTCTGCTGCTCCTTCAATAATTCCAGGAATATCTGCAATTACAAACGATTGAAAATCTCTATAAGCAACAATTCCTAAATTAGGCTTTAATGTTGTAAATGGATAATCTGCAATTTTTGGCTTAGCCGAAGTTAAAACTGAAAGTAATGTTGATTTTCCTGCATTTGGAAAACCTACTAAACCTACATCAGCTAAAACTTTCAACTCTAAAATAACATCTAACTCTTCAGATGGCATTCCAGGTTGAGAATAACGTGGCGTTTGATTTGTTGAACTCCTAAAGTGCCAATTTCCTAAACCACCTTTTCCACCTGTAGCTAAAATTTTTGTTTCATCATGATCTGTAATTTCAAATAAAACTTCTCCAGTTTCTTTGTCTTTAATTACTGTTCCTAATGGCACTTCAAGATATCTATCTTCACCATCATGACCAGTACTTCGAGAGCCACCACCATCACCACCATGAGTACCTTTTAAATGTCTAACAAATTTTAAGTGAAATAACGTCCAAAGATTTTTGTTTCCTTTTACATAAACATGACCTCCACGACCTCCATCTCCTCCATCTGGACCACCCTTTTCAATAAATTTTTCTCTATGTAAATGCGTAGACCCTTTACCTCCTCTACCGGAAGCTACATATATTTTTACGTAGTCTACAAAATTTCCTTCTGTCATTATTTCTAGTTTAAAGCTTAAAAATTATTTTTTAAACTCTTATAAATTCTCTATTACTGTACTTAATCTTTCTGTAATTTCTTCAATAGAACCAATTCCGTTTACAGCATGAAATTTATTTTGCTCTTTATAATAATTCATTAAAGGAGCCGTTTTTTCATTGTATTCTTGGTATCTATTTCTAATTTTTTCAACATCTTGATCATCTGCTCTACCCGAAGTTTTTCCTCTTTCTAGTAAACGTTGAACCAAAACTTCATCCTCTGCTTCTAATGCAACCGTAGCTGTTACGCTCCATTCTTTAGTTTTCAAAAATGCATCTAAAGCATTTGCTTGAGCAATTGTTCTTGGAAAACCGTCAAACAAAAATCCTTTTGAATCTAAATTTTTATCTACTTCACTTTGCAGCATTTTAATAGTTACTTCATCAGGCACTAAATCGCCTTTATCCATAAACGTTTTAGCTAATTGTCCTAATTCAGTATTATTTTTAATGTTAAATCTAAAAATATCTCCTGTAGAAAGATGTACTAAATTGTATTTTCCTTTTAAAAACTCAGCTTGTGTTCCTTTTCCAGCACCTGGCTTTCCAAATAAAACGATGTTAATCATGTTGTTGTGTGTGTTTGTATTAGTAGCTAATTGATAAACGTGTTTTAAATTTCGGCCTAATCCATCATAATCCAATCCATAACCAACAATAAATTTATTAGGAATTCTAATTCCTACATAATCTAATTTAATGTCTTTTGTATAAGCTTCTGGTTTAAAGAATAAAGTAGCAATTTTAAAATGCTTTACTTTTAGTTCTTTAAATATATTTTTTAATTCTTCAACTGTATTACCTGTGTCTACAATATCTTCTACAACTATTACCGATCTTCCTTCTAAACTTTCATTTAAACCAATAAGTTGTTTTACATTATTAGTAGACTTTGTCCCTTCATACGAAGCTAACTTTACAAAACTTACTTCGCAAGGGTATTCGTAATGTTTCATTAAATCAGCCATTACCATAAAGGAACCGTTCAAAACTCCTATAAAAACAGGTGTTTCTTTACTAAAATCAGCTGCTATTTGTTTTGCCATATTTTGAATAGCAAAATCTAATTCTTTAGCCTGTATAAAAGCCTCAAATTTTTTGTCGTGTAGCTGAATCATAATTTTAAAAATTAAAATAAGGGGCAAAGATAGTAATTAGTAGTTAGTTAGTACTGATTTGTTTTTAGTTTTATTTGTATTTTTGATTTTATGAATATACCGTTCTACACTAGAATAACAAAAGGAAAAGCGGCTAAAAGCTTTAGAGAAGGCAATAAAACATTCGTAATGGACCATCCAGAACACATGGATGAACTCGTCAAAATTGCTTTTACTGTTGCCGACAAAAATCACCATAAAGCTTTTTGGCCACTCGAATTAATCTGCGAAGTAGACTGTAGTTACTTTGAACCTTATATAAACACTTTTTGTAAACTACTTTTGAGTTTCACTAAAGACCATACCAAAAGACCAGTGTCAAGAATTTGTATGTTCTTAGCTAAAAGCAACAAAATTACTCTAACGAAAAATCAAGAGCAATTAATTATTGAAAACTGTTTTGACTGGTTAATTAAAGACGAAAAAGTAGCTGTAAAAGCATATGCTATGAAAGCTTTATATGAATTAAGTAAAACAAACAAATGGATCATTCCTGATTTAAAACAAATAATATCTGCAGATTACCCAAACCAATCAACAGGTTACAAAGCTTGTACAAGAGAAATTTTAAAAAAATTAAAATGATACAAAATGTTAATTATCAATTGTTAATTCATAATTGCTTAAGTATCTTTGTAGCACAAAACAACAACACACAACTACTCAAGCAAAGAAAAATCTTGGGTTCAATAAAAAAACAACTACACCAAAATGAATTACTTTTCTTCTGATTTTAAATTAGGGATTTTAGGCGGAGGCCAATTAGGTAAAATGCTTTTAGCTGAAACCAGAAAACTTGACATTCAAACTTTAGTATTAGACCCAAGTGAAGAAGCACCATCACGTTTTGGCTGCAATGCTTTTTACAAAGGAAGTTTAATGGATTACGACACTGTTTATCAATTTGGTAAAATGGTTAATATCTTAACTATTGAAATTGAAAATGTAAACCTTGATGCTTTAGAAAAGCTAGAAGAAGAAGGATTACCCGTTTTCCCTTCTCCAAAAACCTTACGTTTAATTCAAAATAAAGGAAAACAAAAAGATTATTATGTTACTAATGGCATTCCAACTTCAAACCACTTACGTTTTGTAGGCTTAGATGATCTAAGAGAAGGTTTATCAAAAGATGCACTAGATTTCCCTTTTGTATGGAAAAGTGCTCAATTTGGTTATGATGGAAACGGAGTAAAAATATGTCGTTCTGCTTTAGATTTAGTAAAATTACCTGATGTAGAATGCATCACAGAAGATTTAGTTCCGTTTAAAAACGAACTTGCAGTAATTGTTTCACGTTCTACAAATGGAGAAATAAAAACATATCCTGTTGTTGAAATGGAATTTCACCCAGAAGCCAATCAAGTGGAATATGTAATTTGTCCTGCGAGAATTTCAAACGAGGTTGCAATAAAAGCACAAGAAATAGCATTAAAAGTTTCAGAAGCATTTAATCATGTTGGTTTATTAGCTGTTGAAATGTTTCAAACCGAAGCTGATGAAATTTTGGTAAATGAAGTTGCACCAAGACCACATAATTCTGGTCATTATTCTATAGAAGGAAGTTATACTTCTCAATTTGAAAATCACATTCGCGCTATTTTAGGATTACCTTTAGGAAATACAAGTAGTAAAGTTGCTGGTATTATGGTAAATTTAGTGGGTGAAGAAGGATTTACAGGTCAAGTAGTCTACGAAAACATAGAGAAAATATTAGCTATTGATGGTGTAACACCGCATATTTATGGCAAAAGAGAAACGCGTCCGTTTCGAAAAATGGGACATGTAACGATTGTTAATCCTAATATGGAAGAAGCAAGAAAAGTTGCTGAAGTAGTAAAGAATACGATTAGAGTGATTAGTGTTAATCCATAAATATACAAAATGAGTAAAGTAGCCGTAATAATGGGGAGTATTTCAGACATGCCAGTTATGAAAGACGCCATAGACATATTAAAAGGGTTTAACATTGAAGTAGAAGTAGATATTGTTTCTGCTCACAGAACACCTGAAAAATTATTTGATTTTAGTCAAAATGCACATAAAAGAGGAATTTCGGTAGTAATTGCAGGCGCAGGTGGCGCAGCTCATTTACCAGGAATGGTAGCATCGATGAGTCCATTACCTGTAATTGGAGTTCCGGTAAAATCGAGTAATTCAATAGACGGTTGGGATTCTGTTTTATCAATCTTACAAATGCCAGGCGGAGTTCCAGTTGCAACAGTTGCATTAAACGGAGCAAAAAACGCTGGTATTTTAGCAGCACAAATTATTGGAAGTCATGACAAGTCTGTATTAGACAAAATTATCCAATACAAACAAGGTCTAAAAGAGGCGGTTATTAAAGCTTCTGAAGGTTTATAAAAAGATGAAGCTCCATCCCTGGAGCTTCTTGAAAATCTATTCACATTTAAGTGACAACTATAAAAAAAATTCTTTTTTGGGGCAAAAAGGCTTTAATTTCGAACTACATCATCATTTCATCGACAAAACTATACACTTTATCGGTAAAAACAAAATATTATGACAATTTTTTTAGAAAAATTCAGCACAAAACACGATTCTGCTCCGTTTAGTAAGATTAATCTTTCAGACTATAACCCTGCTTTTCAAGCTTGTATAGAAAAAGCAAAAGCAGAAATTGATGCAGTTATTGCAAATACCGACAATCCAACATTTCAAAACACCATTGAAGCGTTAGATTTTGCAGGAGAAAATTTAGATCGTTTATCAAGTATTTTCTTTAATTTAAATTCTGCGGAAACTTCAGATGAAATGCAAAAAATTGCGCAAGAAGTTTCTCCTTTATTAACTGCTTTTAGCAATGATATTACCTTGAATGAAGATTTATTTAAAAGAGTAAAAACAGTTTACGATCAAAAAGACAAATTAACCCTTACTACAGAACAAGCGACTTTATTAGATAAAAAATATAAAGGTTTTGCAAGAAATGGTGCTTTACTTAATGAAGATAAAAAAGCTCGCCTTCGCGAAATTGACAAAGATTTAGCCAAATTGAAACTTACATATGGCGAAAATGTTTTAGCTGAAACCAATAATTACCAACTTCATTTAACCAATGAATCTGATTTAAGTGGTTTACCCGAAGGAACTATTGAAGCAGCAAGATCCTTAGCAAAAAACAAAGAACTTGAAGGTTGGATTTTTACTTTAGATTATCCAAGCTATATTCCTTTTATGACGTATGCTGATAATCGTGAGTTAAGAAAAGAATTAGCTATTGCAGCTGGAAAAAAAGCATTTCAAAATAATGAATTTGACAATCAAGAAAATGTTTTAAAGATTGCTAAACTTCGTCATGAAAGAGCCAATTTATTAGGTTACAAAACGCATTCTCATTTTGTTTTAGAAGAACGGATGGCACAAAATCCTGATAAAGTAAAATCATTTTTAAATGATTTATTAGAAAAAGCAAAACCAGCTGCTGAAAGAGAATTTTCAGAATTAACTGCTTTTGCCAAAGAAATAGAAGGAATTGAATTTTTAGAAAAATGGGATGGAGCTTATTATTCGGAAAAATTGAAACAAAAATTATTCAGCTTAGATGATGAAAAGCTAAAACCTTATTTCAAACTAGAAAATGTTTTAAACGGTGCTTTTACAATTGCTGAAAAATTATATGGAATTACATTTAAAGAAGTTTTTGACATTGAAAAATACCATGATGATGTTCAAACTTTTGAAGTTTTAGATTTCGAAAACAAACTAGTTGCACTTTTCTACACCGACTTCTTTCCAAGAAAAGGAAAACGAAATGGCGCTTGGATGACATCGTATAAACCTCAATTTATCAAAAATGGAGTTAACGAAAGACCACATATTTCAAATGTATGTAATTTTACACCTCCCACAGAAAGTAAGCCTTCACTACTAACCTTTAATGAAGTAACCACTTTATTTCATGAATTTGGCCATGGTTTACACGGAATGCTAGCCAATACAACTTATCCAAGTTTATCAGGAACATCAGTATATTGGGATTTTGTAGAATTACCAAGTCAGGTTATGGAAAACTGGTGTTACGAACCTGAAGCTTTGGCTTTATTTGCAAAACATTATCAAACAGGAGAAATTATTCCGCAAGAATATGTAGAAAAAATTAAAGAAAGCGCTAGTTTCCTTGAAGGAATTGCCACTATGCGCCAAATTAGTTTTGGTTTATTAGACATGGCTTTTCATAGTAACGATCCGAAAGATATAAAAAGTGTAAAAGCATTCGAAGAGGCTTCTTTTGAAAACACAAAACTATATCCAGATGTAGCTGAAAACTGTATGAGCGTTTCTTTCTCACATATTTTTCAAGGAGGTTATTCATCTGGTTATTATAGTTATAAATGGGCAGAAGTTTTAGATGCTGATGCATTTGCTTATTTCCAAGAAAAAGGAATTTTTAACAAAGAAGTGGCTACCAAATTTAAAGACAATGTGCTCTCTAAAGGCGGAACTGAATTACCAATGGAATTGTATAAAAAATTCAGAGGTCAAGAACCAAAACCAGAAGCATTGCTAAAACGTGCAGGATTGTTATAGAACTTTAGATTCTTAGACATTTAGAAACCGAAGCATAACTACTTCGGTTTCTTTTTTTAAATAAACTTTCATTTATTTTTGAAACTTTAAAAACTTTTATATATCTTTGTTAAACCAAAAAGAAATAAACATCCAAATGGAATTCAAAGAAGCAAAAAATAAATTCGTTCAAACATGGGGAGCTTTAGGCTCACAATGGGGAATTAACAAAACCATGGCGCAAATTCATGCTTTGTTAATGATTAGTAACGAAGCTATTTCTATGGAAGACATAATGGAAGAATTACAAATTTCGCGCGGAAACGCTTCTATGAACATTAGAGCATTAATGGATTGGGGAATTGTTTATAAAGAATATAAACCCGGAGAACGAAGAGAATTTTTTACAGCTGAAAAAGATTTGGATGAATTAGCTGTAAAAATTTCAAGAGAAAGAAGTAAAAGAGAAATTAAACCAGCCCTGAAAGTTTTAAAAGAAGTTTCATCAATTGAAGCTAATAAAACAGAAGAAGAAAGACATTTTCTAGAACAAACATCTAAACTTTATGATTTCGTTTTAAAAGCGGATAATGTTTTGGACAAGATTACAGAATACAAAGACAATTGGTTAGCAAAACTAGTTGTAAAGATTATGAAGAAATAAATTAAAAAAATTTAATCAAAACTTTCATTTTTTTCTGAAAGTTTAAAAATAAAAAGAATCATGAAAAAAATAAGCTTTTATATAAATATCACTTTAATAGCAATAGCTGTTATTGTAATCATATTAAGTAAAATATTAAATTCTAACAATAATATTGATATTCCCTATCTAATTTTTCTAGGTCTATACCAAATAATTCTTTCCATTGGATTTACAATTTACTCAATTGTTATAAACAAAAAATTACTTGCATTACACATAATATATTGGATATTAGTATTTCTATTTTTCAAATACATTTTTAACATATGCTTTTACTTTTGTTTTTTAATAGCACTTTACAACTTATATATAAACTATTGTAGTTTTTCTATATCTAAATTTAACATAACTAAATAATGAAAAATAAATTAATCATAGCGGCAGGAACAGGCTTTTTAGGTCAGGTTTTGGTAAACCATTTTAAAAATAAATTTGAAGAAATTGTAATTCTTACCAGAGGAAAATCAGAAACCAAAAACAATATTAAATATGTGAATTGGGATGCGAAAACATTAACTGGTTGGGAAACCGAATTAGAAAATACAGCTGTTTTAATTAATCTTGCAGGAAAATCAGTTGATTGTCGCTATACAGAAGAAAACAAGGCAGCCATTTTAGCTTCTCGAATAGACAGCACAGCAATACTTAATCTTGCAGTATTAAGTTGTACGAATCCGCCTAAACATTGGTTAAACTCATCTACAGCTACTATTTACAGACATTCTGAAGACAAACAAATGACAGAAGAAAATGGTGAAATTGGCGATGATTTTTCTATGAATGTTGCCAAAGCTTGGGAACAAACCTTTTTTGAAGTACCAACAAAAAAAACTTTAAAAACTGCTTTACGAACTTCAATTGTATTAGGTAAAAAAGGAGGCGCTTTTATTCCTTTAAAAAGATTGACACAAGTTGGCTTTGGTGGAAAAAACGGAAACGGAAATCAATTTGTAAGTTTCATTCATGAAGAAGATTTTGCTAGAGCAATTGAATTTATCATCGAGAAAGAAATGATTGGAGCTGTAAATGTAGTTGCTCCAAATCCAGTTCAAAATAAAGACTTCATGAAACAATTGAGAAAAGAAGTTGGCGTTCCATTTGGTATTCCGTTATCAAAAACTTTATTAAAATTTGGAGCCAAAATCATAAAAACAGAACCAGAATTAGTTTTAAAAAGTAGAAATGTAATTCCTAAAAGATTATTAGACAATGGTTTTGAATTTAAACAAGAAACGATTGAAAAAACACTTAAAAATTTATTATCATGAATCTCAACATTATAGGGTATCTAATTTATTTAAGCATTACCGCTTTGATAATTATAAAAGTGGGGAACATTTGTTACACAAACGGAAACATTTATGTATCACAATTAATTCCTAATCATGAAGATTTATGCCTTAAAATAAATCAGGTTTTACTAAGCGCTTATTACCTAATAAATCTAGGGTATTGCGCCATAACATTAGTACAGTGGAACACAATAACAACTTACACTGAATTATTAGAAGTCATAACATTTAAAACAGCAATTATAATTTGCGCCATTGCTTTACTTCATTATTTCAATATTATACTCTTAACTAAACAAGTAAAAAAATTAATTTAAAAATCAACATTATGGAAACTTCAAAAATTTTAATCGGTTATGCAATTTATTTACCAATAGTTATTAGTCTAACAATTTACGTGTCCAAAACCTTATTCAAAAATAGCATTGTTTATATGACCGACATTTTTAACGGACGAGAAGAAATAGCAATTGCAACAAATAAATTATTTGAAACTGGCTTTTATTTACTAAATATTGGGTGGGCGTTAATGATACTAAAAATGAGCTTATATCAAAACACCTATCAAGAATTAATAGAAGACTTAAGTTATAAAGTTGGTGGATTTGCAATTTATCTAGGAGTAATGTTATTCTTAAACTTATATTTCTTCTTTAGAGGAAAAAGAAAAGCAAAAGAGTCTCAAAAAATAAATCAGAATTTAATTATAGAGTAACATCATGACAACCATCCATCTCATTACTAAAATAAAAGCCCCTATTGAAACAGTATTTAATAATTCTAGGGATATAACTGTCCATATAAAGACAGCAAGCAAAACAAATGAAAAAGCAATTGCAGGTATATCTTCAGGTTTAATTGAGTTGAATGAAACAGTAACTTGGCAAGGAATACATTTTGGTTTAAAATTACAGCACCAAAGCAAAATAACACAAATGCAATTTCCAAATCATTTTACGGATGAGATGATAAAAGGCAGTTTTAAAAGTTTTAAACACGAACACACTTTTACACATGAAAATGGAACAACGATAATGGAAGATAAATTAATGTATGAAACTCCTTTTGGAATTTTCGGAAAACTATTTGACAAAATAGTCTTGGAAAAATACTTAACAAATTTTCTTTTAGAAAGGAATAGAAGTTTAAAAATACTATCCGAAAAACAACAATAAAACCAACCAAAAGAAAGGAACACTCTCAACCCAAAGAGAAGTATAATATTTATCTCTATTAGAATTTGCATAAAAAGTAAAAAACAATAATAGTAATGAAACAAGAAAAGAAATGACAAATTGTATACTATTAAAATTAGGTATTAAAAACTCTAAAAGCAAAAAGAAAACGATTAATAAATAGCTACTAATTTTTGTTTTTTGAACACCCATCCGTTGTGGAATTGTTTTTAACGGAACAGCATCAAATTGTAGATCAATAATTTCAAACAGTAACATCAATATAAAGACAAATAAAAACCGTTGAAAACATTTAAAAGCAATTTGGAAAGTAAAATCTATTTCTCCATTTACAACAGGTAAAACAACAGTGACTCCAACCCATGCAATTGCGACCAAATAAATTTTGATTCCACTCCAATTTCGCATATTATCCATTTTAGGAAATAAAGGCAATGTATACAGAACAGTAATTAAAAGTACGAGAACACCAATTAGCTGAGTCAAAAAAAATAGTTGAAAAAAGTAAAATATAGAAGCAAAAAAAGAGAAAACACTTAATGCTATAATGTACTTAAATTTTAATGTCAGTACAATTTTTTTAACTCTAGCTAGTTCATCGTATTTTATGAAATTATAACCTACAATAGTTCCATAAAAACCAAAATAAGCTACCGGTTCATCATAAGGAATGTTTAACTTAAAAAAAGTAATGCGAATTAATGCATAAACTGCTAAAGCAACGTGGAGGCTACTTTCAATATAAAAGTCGAGAATAGTTTTAAAAATTCGCATGAAACAAAAATAAGCAATGTGTTAATAAGAATGCGATTTAGTTCATAAAATCACAAAAAATAGCCTTTTAAATCAAAATTATTACAAGATTAATAATTACTTTTGCCAAACAAATACACAACTGATTAAACCTACAGCTATTTGATTATGAAAACAGATTCATTTGCCTTAAGACACTTAGGACCAAGAGAAAACGATTTGCCAAAAATGTTAGAAACCATTGGTGTTGAAACATTAGATCAATTAATATTCGAAACAATTCCATCTGACATTCGTTTGAAAGAACCTTTAGAACTGGAACATATTATGACAGAGTATGAATATGCAAATCATATTCGATTATTAGGAAGAACAAATAAAGTTTTTAAATCATATATTGGTTTAGGATATCACCCCACAATAGTACCCCCTGCAATTCAAAGAAATATTTTTGAAAATCCAGGCTGGTATACAGCTTACACACCTTATCAAGCAGAAATTGCTCAAGGTCGTTTAGAGGCTATTTTAAATTTCCAAACTACTGTTATTGAATTAACAGGAATGGAAATCGCTAACGCATCATTGTTAGACGAAAGTACTGCTGCTGCTGAAGCAATGGCTTTATTGTTTGATGTTCGAACAAGAGACCAAAAGAAAAATAATATTTGTAAGTTCTTTGTTTCAGAAGAAATTTTACCTCAAACTTTATCGGTTTTACAAACACGTTCTACTCCAATTGGCGTTGAATTAGTAATTGGAAATCACCAAGAATTTAATTTTTCTGAAGAATACTTTGGAGCAATACTTCAGTATCCAGGGAAATACGGTCAAGTATATGATTATGCTGATTTCATAAAAAAAGCAAACGATAAAGAAATAAAAGTAGCTGTCGCTGCCGATATTTTATCATTAGTAAAATTAACACCTCCTGGAGAAATGGGAGCTGCTGTAGTCGTAGGAACGACACAACGTTTTGGTATTCCAATGGGTTATGGCGGACCACACGCAGCTTACTTTGCAACTAAAGAAGAATACAAACGTTCAATGCCGGGAAGGATCATCGGAGTTTCACAAGATGCTGACGGTAATCGTGCTCTTCGTATGGCATTACAGACACGTGAACAACATATTAAACGTGAAAAAGCAACTTCTAACATTTGTACAGCGCAAGTCTTATTGTCTGTTATGGCAGGAATGTTTGCAGTTTATCATGGACCAAAAGGGTTGCAATACATAGCTGACAAAGTACATGGAATGGCTTCTACTCTAGCTAATGCTTTAAATAAATTAGGAGTTTACCAAACAAATACTGCTTATTTTGATACTATTGTAGTAAAAGCTGATGCTAAAAAAATAAGAACAATTGCTGAAAAAAATGAAGTTAATTTCTTCTACATTGACGACGAAACGATTTCAATTTCTTTAAATGAAACGATTTTATTTAGTGATATTAATGAAGTAATTGCCATTTTCGCTGAAGCATTAGAAAAAGAAGCTTTTGAAGTTTCTGAATATGTTTTAGAAAATAATTATCCGATGCACTTGAACAGAAAATCGGAATTTTTAACGCACGAAGTATTTAACAAATATCATTCGGAAACGAGTTTAATGCGTTATATCAAAAAATTAGAGCGTAAAGATTTATCATTAACTCACTCAATGATTGCTTTAGGTTCTTGTACTATGAAATTAAATGCAGCAGCTGAAATGTTACCTTTAAGTATGCCTTATTGGAATACCATTCATCCATTTGCTCCATTAGATCAAGTGCAAGGTTACACAACAATGCTTAAAAAATTAGAGCATCAATTAAATGTAATTACTGGTTTTGCTGGAACTACATTACAACCAAATTCTGGTGCTCAAGGTGAATATGCTGGCTTGATGACCATTCGTGCTTACCACCAATCAAGAGGAGACGAAAAAAGAACTATTTGTTTAATTCCTGCTTCGGCTCACGGAACAAATCCCGCATCAGCTGCTATGGCTGGAATGAAAATTATCGTAACCAAAACTATGGAAAACGGTAATATTGATGTAGAAGATGTTAGAGAAAAAGCAATTCAATATAAAGATGAATTATCTTGTTTAATGGTTACTTACCCTTCAACTCATGGAGTTTTTGAAAGTGCTATTATGGAAATTACACAAATTATTCATGATAATGGTGGTTTGGTATATATGGATGGTGCAAATATGAATGCTCAAGTTGGATTAACAAATCCTGCTACAATTGGAGCTGATGTTTGTCACCTAAACCTACACAAAACATTTGCTATTCCTCACGGTGGTGGTGGACCAGGCGTTGGGCCAATTTGTGTAAACGAAAAACTAGTTCCGTTTTTACCAAGTAATCCATTAGTAAAAGTTGGTGGAGACAAAGCTATCACTGCAATTTCAGGAGCACCTTATGGTTCTGCGTTAGTTTGTTTAATTTCTTATGGATACATTTGTATGTTAGGTACAGAAGGAATTACAAATGCTACCAAATATGCTATTCTGAATGCAAATTACATGAAAGCACGTCTAGAAGATCATTATCCAATCTTGTATGTTGGTGAAAAAGGAAGAGCTGCGCACGAAATGATTTTAGACTGTAGAGCATTCAAAGAAAAAGGAATTGAAGTTTCTGATATTGCAAAACGTTTAATGGATTATGGCTATCACGCTCCAACTGTTTCTTTCCCTGTAGCTGGAACTTTAATGATTGAACCAACCGAATCAGAAGATGTAGCAGAATTAGATCGTTTTTGTGATGCTATGATTTCGATACGCAAAGAAATTGAAGTTGCAACAATTGAAGAACCAAATAACGTTCTAAAAAACGCACCTCACACATTAAATATGCTAACTGCTGACACTTGGATATTACCTTACACAAGAGAGAAAGCCGCTTATCCTTTAGAGTATGTTACTGAAAATAAATTCTGGCCAAGTGTTCGTCGTGTAGATGAAACGTATGGTGATAGAAATTTAGTTTGTAGTTGCGCGCCTATTGAAGCATATATGTAAGAACTTAGTGAATAAAAAATAGTAAAGAGGTTTCAAATTGTATTTGAAACCTCTTTCTTTTTATGACAAATATCAGATTAAACAATTACTATTATAGTAACTTTGAAGTAAAATACTATAGAAATGAATGATATTGCAACTAGGGAAGATATTTTATCGATAATGCGAGCTTTTTATGACAAACTTTTAGGAGATGATAAAGTTAATTTTTTCTTTACAAAGTTTACAAATACAGATAAACACCTAGGAGAGCATTTTGAAACACTTGCTACTTTTTGGGAGCAATCCTTATTTTTAAAAGGAGGATACACCAACAATATGTTTCAAATACATAAAGATGTTCATGAAAAATCACCTTTAAAAAAGGAACACTTTGATGTATGGTTAAATTATCTTAACCAAACAATAGATGAAAAATTTAAAGGACAGTTTGCCGAACAAATGAAAACACAAGCGCTGAGTATGGCAACAATAATGCAAATAAAGTTTTAGTAATTTAAAATTAATTCAGTTTTTAATATTTTTAACTAAAGTATTTTAACTATTTCACAATAATATGCATGCATACTTCTTTTTAGTGTGACATTAAATTAATTATCGTTATTTTAGCATATTAAAATCTCAACAATGCAAATTAAAATCACAGGTTCAGGAAGTTACATTCCCTCTTTAAGGGTAACAAATGAAGATTTTTCTAACCACGAATTCTTAAATGAAGATGGAACGAATTTCAAAGCTTCTAACGAAGTGATTGCTAGAAAATTTGTTGAGATAACGGGAATTCAAGAAAGAAGGTATGCTTCAGACGATATGAACAATTCCGACATGGCCGTAATTGCTGCAAAAAGAGCAATTGAAAGCGCCAATATTGACCCTGAAACTTTAGACTACATCATTTTTGCACATAATTATGGTGACATCTCTAAAAATAAAATACAATCGGATACAGTTCCAAGTTTAGCTTCAAGAGTAAAACAAAAACTTGAAATTAAAAACCCTAAATGCGTAGGCTTCGACATTCTTTTTGGTTGTCCAGGATGGGTTGAAGGCACAATTCAGGCTATGGCGTATATCAAAGCAGGGATGGCAAAAAAATGTCTTGTAATTGGTTCTGAAACTTTATCTAGAGTTGTTGACATTCACGATAGAGACAGCATGATTTATTCTGATGGAGCTGGAGCTACAATCATGGAAGCTACTTCTGATGAAGGTGGAATTTTATCATATGAATCAGCAACATTTGCTCTTGAAGAGGCTAATTATTTATATTTTGGTGAATCGTTTAATAAAAACCTTGATTCTGATGTTCGCTATATAAAAATGTACGGGCGCAAAATTTACGAATTCGCTCTTACAAATGTACCATTAGCAATGAAAAGTTGTTTAGACAAAAGCGGCATTAACATTAATCAGGTAAAAAAAATATTGATTCATCAGGCAAATGAAAAAATGGATGAAGCTATCATACAACGTTTTTACAAACTGCACAATCAAGATGTTCCAGAAGGAATTATGCCAATGAGTATTCATAAACTTGGTAATTCTAGTGTAGCAACCGTTCCAACACTTTTCGACTTACTTATAAAAGGAGAAATTGAAAATCAATCTATTAAAAAAGGTGATTATTTAATTTTCGCTTCTGTAGGAGCAGGAATGAATATTAATGCTTTTGTTTACCAATATTAATTTTATCCAATAACTTATCAGCCCAAAAATTCAAGCTAAAAACCAGCTTTAATTTATAAGTAATTAATAAGATTAAAGCAATATTCAATAAAACTTTAAAAGACAAATTCATTAAGTGATTAGAAAACTCTGGCAACATATAAATTGCCATTGTGATCACTGAAATGATTAAAAATAATTTTGCGTATTTTTTGTCAAATGGAAGTATTCCAAATTTTGAATAAATAAAATAGAGTTTAAAGCTATTAAACAAAGTCATTGCAATTAAGGAAGCATAAGCAACACCCATAATTCCTAGATTTGTTTTCGTTAAGAAATAAACATTTAAGCTTACGTTTATAACTACCAAAACCAATACCGAAATAATATTAAATCGAAAATATTTTGAATACGAAATGATTTCAGAATTAAATCCTGTTGCCATATTGAACAACACATTTGCGCCTAAAATAATAATAATTGGAATAGAATCTACCAATTTATCATATGTAGGAAGCATTTGAAACAAAGAATCAATTCCTAAAACGATGCAGCCAAATAAAATGGCACCAATAAAAAACAGCAATTTAGAAGTTTCAATATATTTTTCTCCCAATAATTTAATGTTTCCGCTTTTGATTAATGAGGAAACCTGTGGCGCATAAATAGCGTACATTCCCGTTGCCGGAATTGCCAGTGCAGAAGCCAACATCACACCAATAGAATAAGTTCCATTTGCTTCGAACGAAAGAAATTCAGGTATCATAAAGGAGTCAACTCTAAAAGCGAAGAAAGAACCAAAACTACCAACAAAAGAATAAAAACTGTATTTATAATAATCCTTTTTAGAAATCTGACTGAACAATGAACTAAAGTCAAAATTCATATTGATTTTATATTGTCTGAATAAATAAACAGAAAGTAAAATCAATAAAATAAAATAGGAACTTATAAACGCTACTAAACTACTTATGACATCAAAATAGCCCGAAAGTAATAAGATAAAGACAAATGGCAAAGCTAATTTAGGAATAATCTTTTCGAAAAAAGTGGGAATAGATAACTTCTGTAAATTAGTTGCTTGACGTTTAAAAAGTTCAACGAATGCTAGTGAAAAAGCAATAGGAAAAGCATAGAAAACATAATGATAATTGTCCCAAGTAATAACGTAATTACCCAAGAATAAAAAAATCAATACAATTGAACTAATTCCTAATATGGTTCTTATACCATATTTAAAAAGTTGCTTTCTATTCACTTCAGATAAGTCAGGATAAAAATGAATCAAAGCTTGAGCGCCACCAAAAACTAATATTGGAAATAAAATTTGAGCAATACTGTCTACATAACGCACAATTCCTAAAAATTCTTTATCATTTGGATAAATAAATATTGTTGAAAAAACGCCAATAATAATTCCCACATAATTAATTATGGTAAACCAAAAAGCTTGTTTATGTGAATTATTTTCTTGCATTATTTATAACTTTTTCTAGCTTTAAAGATAGTGAAAAAGTGAAATTTTAAAAGTATAAAATAACCAAGTAATTGGCAAAACATATTAAACACTTTCGGTAACGAATAAAACTTTAAAAAGTACTTAGGCAATCCTAAAACCGACTTGAATCCTTTTAGATAACTAACTATCAAATTGTTGTTTACATTTAAAACTTCTGCTTGAATTTTAAATTTTGCCTGCTTACAGTCTTTCTTAAAGTTACGTGTAATAATTCTATCGTGACAAATTTTAGAGTTCTTAACGACAACTGTTTTATATTTATGAAATAAAATTCTGTCTGTATAATTTCTATCTTCACCATAATGCTGAAACATAGGCTCAAAATACCCTACTTCTAAAATAACTCTTTTCGAAATTAACCAAGCTGCAGCATTTACAAACGGAACTTCATCTACATTCTCTGAAATAGATTTTATTTTTCTTTTCCAATACATTTCAAAACTTGCATCAAGATGAATTTCATCACCTGAATAATGAAGCGGACTAACAATTCCGTATTGTTCATTAGTTTCTGCAACCTCAACTAAATTTGAAATCGTTTCTGAAAAAACCCAAGTGTCTTGATTCAATAAAAAAACATAATCCGCACCTAGTTCTAATCCTTTTTGAATTCCAATATTATTGGCTTTTCCAAAACCTAAATTATCGGCAGATTGAATCAATTGGATTTTTGGAAACGATTGAATAATTTCAACCGAATTGTCTGAAGAATTATTATCTACAACTATGATGTTATTTTCATAATGAGATTGTTCCAAAGATTGAAAACATTTTTTCAACCATTTAGCTCCATTATAAGTTACAATTATTACAAAAACAGATTTATTCAAAATTATTTTTTAGAAAATATAATTTGACGAGAATCATCAGAATTATAAAGTTTAATAAAATATATACCCTCACTTAGTTCACTAATATTTATAATTGAAGAAAACGATTTTTTTAAAACTAATTGCCCAATTGAATTGTAAATCTCAACTTGTTCAAAATTAATATCCGTCGAAAAATTCAATTCATCAAAAGCAGGATTAGGATAAACATATATATTTTCGTTACTCATCGAGCTAATGTCATCATTAGATAAAGTTGCAGAACATAAAATATTTATTTCTGCATTAGTTAAAGCCCTATTCCAATATTTAAACTCATCTAAACTGCCCTTAAAATAATCTTCAGGCTGACTTAAAACACGATCGTGTCTGCCAATTACTCCAGGCTCATTTGAATAAACTAAACCTGTTGCAGATCCAGAAAAATTACCGCTCAAATTATTACAATCTACATAAATCTGCATATTATTTACAGAATTAACTACAACAACTACATGTTGCCAGTTTGCGGTAGATATAGACTGATTTGCAACAAAAGTATTTCTTGTTGATGAAATGAAATTATAATTTCCATTTCCAAAATTCACAGCATAACCGTTTGACGAACTTGACGAATTGAACCATATTCCTGCACTTCTATCTTGCTCAAAAGAAGTGTTAAAAACTACCTGATTTTGATATGAATTAGAATCATACTTTATCCAAAACGAGAATGAAACAGGTAAACTAGGCTTTAATTCATTAGAGTTTGGGAAATTAATATAATCATTTATACCGTCAAAATACACCGCGCTATTAATGTTGCTATTCCTATCTGTTGTAAAAACAGGTCCGTTTGCAAAACCATCATTATGATTTATACTAGAGTCTAAAAAATTATTATCAAAAGCATAATTAATCAAGAGTCCATTAGTTAAATCTTGAGCATTTAAACATAATGAGAAAAAAAATAAACCTGAGAGAATAATTTTCATAAAAAAAACAAATTATTATAAGTAATCAAAAGTAATATTTTAAATTTACATTAACTATTTCAACCTTTTATATTAAATGAATTATCAAATTATCATTCCTGCGCATAACGAGGAACAATTTATTGGATTAACATTAGACTCTTTAGTAAAACAAACGATTTTACCCAAAAAAATTGTTATTGTTAATGATAATTCTACAGATAATACTCAAAAAATTATTGACCAATACTACATAAACTATCCAGATGTTATCTCCAGCGTTACTATTCAATCAGAAGCGGTGCATTTACCCGGAAGTAAGGTAATTAAAGCTTTTCATGAAGGAGAAAAACAGATTGATAAAAATTATGATATAATTGTTAAGGCTGATGCCGATTTAATTTTCCCAAAAAATTATTTTGAAACCATTATTCAACATTTTCAGTCTGACGAAAAAATTGGAATGGTTGGTGGATTTGCCTACATAGAAAAAAATGGAGAATGGCTTTTAGAAAACCTAACCGATAAAGACCATATTAGAGGAGCTTTTAAAGCCTATAGAAAAGCGTGTTTTGAACAAATTGGTGGATTAAAACCAGCTATGGGTTGGGACACGGTAGACGAACTATTATGTAAGTTTTATAACTGGAAAGTTGTTACCGACAAACGTTTACATGTAAAACACTTAAAACCTACGGGAGCTAACTACAACAAAGCATCACGCTACAAACAAGGCGAAGCTTTTTATCGTTTAGGCTATGGTTTTAGCATTACCTTTATTGCTTCTTTAAAATTGGCTTTACGCAAAAAGAAACCTTTATTGTTTATAGATTATTTAAAAGGTTTTTGGAAAGCAAAATCTTCAAATATTAGTTTATTAGTTACTGAAGAACAAGCGAAATTTATTAAAAAGTATCGCTGGAAAAAAATGAAAGAGAAGTTGTTTTGATTTAAAAAATATAAATCATGTTTTATCTATTTTAGCTTAAGCATAAAAATGGTTTATATAAACAATGAATTCTTTTAATAGTTTTTAAAATTTTTAATCAAATTTTATTCGGAATATTGAAGAAAATTAGAAAAAATAAAATTATGAAAAAGAATTTCTTTACCTATTTTGCTTTCTTTATTTGCGTTTCATTACAAGCGCAAGATTATGTTGATATTGTAAAACTATCTAGCAACAACGCTACTTTAGGAAATATTGACGACAATTATGAAACTAGTGTTAACAATTTAAACTTTGAATTGTACTATCCATCTGTAATTAACGAAAATTTAGTTGTTCTTACAGGAATTACTGCCGAAAACACAGCATTAAATCTTACACCTTTTTCAGACAGAAGTAATTTAACAATGACTCGATTAAACCTAGGTGTGAAATATCAACATTCAGAAAAATGGTCTGGAACATATGTTTTCTTACCTAAAATTGCTTCTGATTTTAATAATATTGGCTCAAATGATTTTCAATTTGGTGGAATAGCTATTCTTGATTATCAAGCTAAAGAGAATTTAAAATATAAATTTGGTTTATACAGTTCTACTGAAAACTTTGGAACAACATTAACGCCAATTATTGGACTTTGGCACAGATCTAAAAACGAAAAATTATACATAAATGCAACATTGCCAATAAGAATGGACATTAATTATGCTTTATCTAGCAAATTTAGTGTAGGTTCTGATTTACTTACTTCGATAAAATCATATAACATGTCTGAAGCAAATTCATTATTTTATGTACAGGAAGAATCTATTCGTCTTGCGATGTATGCCTCTTATGGCTTGCTAGACAACGCATTGTTGTTAAGAGCGAAAGTTGGACTTGATACTACTGACTATGGATTATACAGCTCAGACGACACAGTTGGCGTACAAGTTTTAACAGTTCAATTAGGTGGTGATGATAGAACAAGATTAAATTCAGAGTTTGCTTCTGGATTATTTTTTGGAGGAGACATCATTTATAGATTTGATTTAAAAAAGAAAGAATAAATTATTGATTATTAATTTCTAAAAAGGCACTGTATAATAATTATACGGTGCTTTTTTCATAATTAAACTTTTAAATTAATAACTATATTGAATATGAATATTGAAAAATACAATCTCTAATAACACATAACTCGCAAGTTCTTCTTATTTTCGCTTATATTTATAAATTATGATGCTCATTCGATATTTATCGCAAATAGGAAAATATTTTATTATGCTTAAAGAGGTTTTTAAAAAACCTACTAAATGGAGCGTAATGAAACAACTAATTTTAAAAGAAATTGATGATTTAATTATTGATTCGTTAGGAATTGTTGCATTTATTTCCTTTTTCGTGGGTGGAGTTGTTTCTATACAAACGGCTTTAAACCTAACCAATCCTTTAATTCCTAAATACTTAATTGGTTTTGCTACAAGACAATCAATAGTATTAGAATTTGCTCCTACTTTTATTTCCATCATTATGGCGGGTAAAATGGGTTCTTTTATTACATCGAGTATTGGAACAATGCGTGTAACCGAGCAAATTGATGCTCTTGAAGTTATGGGTGTAAATTCACTGAACTATTTAGTTTTTCCAAAAATAATTGCTCTTTTATTATATCCTTTTATAATAGGCATCAGTATGTTTTTAGGTGTATTTGGTGGTTGGATTGCAGCTGTTTACGGCGGATTTTCATCGAGCAATGAATTTATAAACGGCTTACAAGTAGATTTTATTCCGTTTCATATCGTTTATGCATTTATTAAAACCATTGTATTTGCTATTATTTTAGCAACAATACCTTCTTTTCATGGGTTTTACATGAAAGGTGGAGCGCTTGAAGTAGGTAAAGCCAGTACCGTTTCTTTTGTTTGGACATCGGTTGTGATTATCTTAATGAATTACATTTTAACACAAATACTTTTAAGCGCATGATAGAAGTTAAAAAATTAGAAAAAACTTTTGGTGACCAAAAAGTATTAAAAGGAATAAGCACTCGTTTTGAAGCCGGTAAGACCAATTTAATTATTGGCCAAAGTGGTTCTGGTAAAACAGTTTTCTTAAAATCACTTTTAGGTATTCACACACCTGAAACTGGAACTATTGAATTTGATGGCAGAATTTATTCTAACTTAACAGATGACGAAAAAAGAGAGCTTAGAACAGAAATAGGAATGGTTTTCCAAGGAAGTGCTTTGTTTGACAGCATGACGGTTGAAGAAAACATAGGTTTTCCTTTAAAAATGTTTTCTAACAAAACTCCACAAGAGATTAAAGAACGTGTTGATTTTGTTATTGAAAGAGTAAACCTAGTTGATGCACATGCAAAAAAACCATCTGAATTATCAGGAGGAATGCAAAAGCGTGTTGCCATAGGAAGAGCAATTGTAAATAATCCGAAATATCTTTTTTGTGACGAACCTAACTCTGGTTTAGATCCAAAAACAGCTATTGTAATTGACAACTTAATTCAAGAAATCACAAAAGAATACAACATTACAACCGTTATTAATACCCATGACATGAATTCGGTTATGGAAATTGGTGAAAAAATTACGTTTCTTAAAAATGGCTTATTAGAATGGGAAGGTTCTAATAAAGAGATTTTCAAAACCGATAATGAAGCCGTTACTGATTTTGTATATTCTTCAGAATTATTCAAAAGAGTACGAAAAATGTATTTAGATGATGATGCTAGTTAAGATTAGTTTTAACTATTAAATTTACTTTTTTTGTTTTTACTTTCAACCAATTTTGAAGTTTCTCATTTTCTATATCCACAACTTCTTTTTTGAGTTTTTTATCCCATTTAATTAATACTTCAGTAATAGTATCTGTTGTATTAAAGTCGGTTTTTAATTTATCAATATAAGTAACATCTTGAATTGATTTATTGAAAGCTTTCATCTCATTCGAAATTTCATTAAAATAAAAAACATTTAAACTGTCAGTTTTAACTTTCAGTTTTAGCTGATTCAACTCATCTTGTTTTTGTAAAAGCTGCTGCTGAGTCGCCAAATAAAATTTCTCTAAAGTCTCAATTTTTTCAATCGCTTTCAATTGGGTTATATCTTGCCTTATAATAAATTGAATATCTGAATGCCCTAATTCACTCATTTTTAAATGCAACTTTTCAGTATCTTCTTCGTTTAAAATTGTACCCACTACAAAAAAAGAAACTGTTTTTTCTTGAAAATTTTTATCTACTTCCAGAATTGCAATTCCCTTTTCTTTGGTTAAATCATTTAAAACAATTTCAGATTTTCTTTCAAAATCTGATTTTTTATAAAGTTGAAAGAAAGTATAAAAACTTGGAATTAAAACACATATTGCAACTATTGACATAAAACGAGAAATTCTTTTTCTTTCTTTAGAATTAGCATATTTTTCATAAGGAAATTTCAACAATCGAATTACTATAAAAGAACCCGATGCAATAAAAACAGTATTTATAGAGAACAGGAATATAGCCCCAAAAAAGAAATCCCATTTAGCAGTAGCTAAACCATAACCCGCAGTACATAATGGCGGCATTAAAGCTGTCGCAATTGCTACTCCCGCAATTAAGTTGTAAATTTTCACCCTTCTGGTTAAAGCAATAATTAAAGCAAGTCCTCCAGAAAATGCAATAATTACATCTCTAACGTCTGGGAAAGTTCTTGCTAAAATTTCTGGTGTTTCGTCTTGAAAAAGTGGTATACTAAAGAATAGTGCTGAAGTAAGCAATGACAAAAAAATCATTACTGCAAAGTTCTTAAAAGCTTTCTTGAAAAAATCAATATCATTTATACCTAATGACAACCCCATACCGACAATTGGGCCCATTAATGGTGAAATAAGCATCGCTCCAATTTCTACAGCTGTAGAATTGATATTCAATCCTATAGAAGCAATTAAAATAGAAAAAATTAAAACCCAAGCAGTTTGCCCTCTCATTGCAATCCCAGCTTTAACGTCTTCTAGTGTAGATTCAACATCAGTATCTTTTCTTAAATCAAAAATTGAAAAGAAATTTCTTTTAAACAAAGTGAACATAGGTCGAAAACTATAATTTTTTCCGCTATTCATTAATTATAATTTAGTTGAAATCTTTTTAATATCTTGTTCTTTACTTTTGGGATATATCATTAACACATTATCTCTATCCACAATAATATAATCGTTTAAACCGTCAATTACAACCGTTTTTTTTCCATCCGTTCTAATTATGTTATTCGTAGCATTTTCCAGTAAGACTTTCGCATTTATAATAGCGTTTTCATTTTGGTCTTTTGGCAACTTATCATATAATGAACCCCACGTTCCCAAATCATTCCAATCAAAAGTTGCTGGCAATACAAATACATTTTCAGCTTTTTCTAAAATGGCATAATCTATTGAAATATTCTCAGCTAAAGGGTATTGCTCATCAATAAAAGCTCGCTCTTTATCTGAATTATATAATTCATAACCATTCATAAAATGGTTAAACATTTTAGGTTGGAATTTTTCAAAAGCTTCTAAGGCCGATTTAATACTCCAAATAAAAATACCTGCATTCCATAAATAATTACGGCTTTGAATAAATTGTTTTGCAGTATGATAGTCAGGTTTTTCTCTAAATTGAACAACCTTTTTTACAGGTCTACTGTCTAACTTATCAAATTCTATATAACCGTAACCAGTATTTGGAAAAGTAGGCACAATACCTAATGTCATTAATGACTCTTGTGTTTCACAAAAATCGAACGAACGTTGAATATTTGCTACAAACTGCATTTCGTCTTCAATCCAATGGTCACTTGGTGCAACTATAACAACAGCATCTGGATTTTGTTTTTTTATTTTTAAAGAAGCATATAAAATACAAGGAGCAGTATTACGCATTGCTGGCTCTAATACAATTTGCTCTTGTTTTACCATTGGCAACTGTTCTAAAACTAAATCATTATAACGTTCGTTTGTTAGGATAAGAATATTTTCTTTTGGGATTATTTGTGATAATCTGCTGAATGTTTTTTGAATTAAAGTATCACCTGTTCCTAACATATCGTGAAATTGTTTAGGAAAATCAGTTGTACTTACTGGCCAAAAACGAGAACCTACTCCGCCAGCCATTAATATTGCGTAATAATTTTTATTCATCTTTTATAATTTCAAAGTTCCAAAGCAATTAACTGGGCAGCAATTCTACCTCAGCATTAGGCTGAAACAGAAACACTTTTCCAGTATTTAATTCTAAACACTCGTATCGCTTTACTCTAAGTGCTATTTTTCTAAATATTCTACCATTATGAATTCTAAAATGACTTCCATAGGGTAACTCAAAGATATAGTTTTTATCGTTTTCTTCTTCATCAAATTGTTTTAAAGCCAAAGATAATGTAGCATCAGTATCACTACTTGCTTTAGGGTTTCTAAAATGACGCGCTAATAATGGCAACAATTGATTTGGAAATATCTCTGGCCTTATAAAAGGAACCATCAATTTCTGAAAAGTGAGTTTCCATTCATTTCCATGTGGTTTAATAAAACGTCCGTATTTTTCAAAAGCAACTAAGTGTGCAATTTCATGAATTAATGTCATTAAAAAACGATATTTATTCAAGTTTGCATTCACCGTAATTAAATGATAACCTTGTGCGTCTTTCCTGTAATCGCCATGACGTGTTACACGCTCGTTTACAATTTTTAAATGTACATGGTTTGCTTTGATTAATTCAAAACAAGATTGAACAGCGTGTTCAGGAAGGTATTTTTCTAAAACGTTACTCAAATTATTTATAATAATTTATTTTTCTTTTCCAAACATATAACTTTTCGCCGTTAATATATTTTACTTGTTCTGTCCAATTATTTTTATCATCAAAAGTATATTCGAATTTACATTCAACTTTTTTATTATCTTCATGATAAATTAACCCAATTAGGTTTTTTTCATCATATACATAATTTTCAACTCTAGCTATTTTAAAATCTATTTCAGGAAAATAAACACCAACTAATTTTACATTCTTTTTATTTAAAATTATTGTATGCTTTTCCGACTTTAAATAATGAGGATAAGTAATCATTTCTTCAATTACTCGACCTTCCTTATCATATTTATATTTGTAAATAGAATTAATAGTGTCAGAAGAATTAGTTTTTACAACATATTCAATTAAATCATTTTTTAAATAAAAATTTTTAGTTTTACCTGATAATTCATTTTCGTTTTCATTTTTAGGACTTTTTGAATAATGAAATATTTCTATTACATTTCCTCTTTTATCATAAAAATATTCTTCTTTGGTTTTATCAGTCGCGTAATCAGTCATCCCATATGATAGAATAGAATTATTCAGATAATTAGTAACCCAATAATTCTTGTCAACTTTTATTTTTATTCTTCCATTATCGTCATAAATATTTTTTATTCCTGATATAGCCCCATCATTATTATAAGAATTAATTTCTTTAATGCGAAGACTATCGTCATAAATTAAATATTCATATTTAAATTGCTCAGGATCATCGGAATAAAAACTAATTTGAGCTTTTAATTTATTTTCATAATTATAACTCTTATTAACTACTGAATAACTTTCAATATTCCAATTTCTTTTTGTTTGAATTAAATTTCTATTTTCATTGTACTTATATTCATATTCACAAACAGTATCTCCGTTTTTAAAGTACCATATTTCTTTTAAAGACTGACCATCAACATTAAACTCTTTAAAGTAATTCAAATAATGAACATATGGTGTTTTATACCACCAAGTATAAAATCTATTTTTAGTATATTCATTACTAGAAAAACCGTTATGTCCATAATCACCTTCCGTACTAAAAAGTTTTAAATTCTGTTTTTGTTCGTTTATAAAAACAAGTTCCTCTTTAACTGATTTTACTTTACCAAAAACAGTGTCTTTCATTTGGGAAAATGAAAAATTTATCCAAAAAATAAGAATTAAAAATGAAATGCTATTTTTCATATTTACGGGGTAGTTGATGAAACCTGCAATACTTTTCCGTTATAAAATTTATTTCCGGTTAAAGAAAAATAATGAATATAATTAGCCATTTCTTTTGCTGAAATTGGTGCTTCATATCCTGGAAAAGCTTCTTGTAGCATTTCGGTATTTACTGCACCAAGAGCTAAAACATTAAAAGCAATTCCTTGCTCTTTATATTCTTCCGCTAATAACTCTGAAAGTGTAATTACAGCTCCTTTACTAGAAGAGTAAGCTGCCAAACCTGGGAATTTCGAACTTCCTTGAATTCCACCCATTGAACTAATGGTAACCACATGGCTACCTTTTTGCATAAATGGAATACAAATACGTGTTAATTCGGCAACTGCGAATACATTTACTTTATATACGTTTTCAAAATCTGTAAAAGAAATTTCTCCAAAAGGTTTATTTAATAAACTTCCTGCATTATTGATAAGTACATCTACTTTTTTCCAAGTTGAATTTAAAAATTGTTCTACTTGAACAAATTGTTCTTTATCAGACATGTCTATTGACAAACATGTAATGTTTTGATGCGTTATAAATTCTGAAGGTGTTTTTCTTGAAATCGCTAAAACTTGATGTCCTTCATTAGCAAATTGCAATGCTAATTCGTAACCTATTCCTCGGGAAGTTCCTGTTATGATTATGTTTTTCATTATTTTTTCAATTGGATTTCTTTAGTGTCGGCATTCATCATCTTTTCTAAAACAGTAATCATTTTATTTACCACGTTTGCCATGTGAGTTGTATCCATTAACTCAAATTCATCATCTGGTTTATGGTAAAATTCAAAATTTTCAAAGTCGAAAGTCGAAACTGTTTGTGCTGGCACTTCAAATTCATTATAAAAAGGATAATTGTCTGAAGCTCTAAACAATTGATATTGCGTTTCAGCAGGTATGTATCCTATTAATTTTTCACCTGCATATTCATTCATTTTTTGAGCCATATTACTTCTGCCAAATCCTGTTAAGTACAAAAGCATATCGTCTCTATTCATTTTAACTCCAATCATTTCAAAGTTAAACATAAAATACAAATCCATATTCTGTTCTTTTAATTTCTTAGCTAAATGTTTTGAACCTAACAATCCTTTTTCTTCGGCTGAGAAAAACACAAATAACAAACTTCTTTTATTATTCTTGTTTTGAGCAAAATACTTCATAACTTCAGTAACTGCAGTTGTACCAGAAGCATTATCGTTTGCCCCATTTGCAATTTCATCTCCATTAACAGCACTTATTTTACCAATATGATCATAATGTGCGCCAATGATTACAAATTCATTTTTCATTTTTTCATCAGTTCCTTCCATATAACCTACAATGTTATAAGAAGTTTTATCAAAATTTGAAAGTGTATCACGATAGGTTTTAAAATAAGGTTTAACCCCATTTTTTTTCAGCATATTCTCTAAAAAAACACTTGCTTTTTCAATTCCTTCACTTCCTGAATCTCTGCCTTCTAATTCGTCTGAAGCTAAAAAAGATAAAGTTTTGGCAACATTTTCTGGTTTAGAAAAATTGATTACTGAAACAGCTCCTACTTCTTTAGTATTATTAACTACTTGATTTGTTTTACATGAAAGCACTAGAAGTGCAGCAAGAAATAAAATTTTTTTCATAAGATGTGTTTTTGTAAAAATAAAAAAATCCCAACAAATGTTGGGATTTTAAATATAAATATTAACTATTATTTATGCTAACATAGTTACAGGATTTTCCATAAACGCTTTAAACGTTTGTAAGAATTGAGCTCCTGTTGCACCATCAACTGTTCTGTGATCACAAGCCAATGTAACTGTCATTGTATTACCTACAACAATTTGTCCGTTTTTAACCACTGGTTTTTCAACAATTGCTCCAACTGATAGAATTGCTGAATTTGGTTGATTGATGATTGAAGTAAAAGATTGAATACCAAACATTCCTAAATTAGAAATTGTAAAAGTACTTCCTTCCATTTCAGCTGGTTGAATTTTTTTAGATTTTGCTTTACCTGCCAAATCTTTAACAGAAGTTCCAATTTGAGTTAAACTCATTTGGTCTGTGAATTTTAAAACAGGGACCATTAAGCCATCTTCAACAGCAACAGCAACACCAATATTTACATGGTGATTTATAACCATAGCATCTTCTCTCCATTGAGAATTTACTCGTGGATGCTTCTTCAACGCCATTGCAGACGCTTTAATCACCATATCGTTATAAGACACCTTTGTGTCTGGTAAATTATTAATCATTCCTCTAGACGCCATTGCATTGTCCATATCCAACTCAATAGTTAAATAGTAATGAGGAGCTGTAAATTTAGATTCTGCTAAACGACGCGCAATAGTTTTACGCATTTGAGAATTTTTAATCTCTTCTTGGAACATTTCTCCAGCTGGAACAAATGGTTGCGCTGCAGCAACAGAATTTGTAGCTTGATTTAACGCTTGAGTAGTATTTGAAGAAGCTACAGAAGGTGTGAAGTTTTCAACATCGCTTTTTACGATTCTTCCATTTTCTCCAGAACCAGCAACTTGTGCTAAATTGATTCCTTTATCTTGTGCAATTTTCTTAGCTAATGGAGAGGCTAAAATTCTTCCTCCATCATTTGCTACTACAGGTGTATTTGAAGCAGTATTTGAATTGGCTTTTGAAGCTTCTGAAACAACTTCTTTTGGAGCATCTTTAGAATTACCACCAACTTTATAACTAGCTGCAATACTAGAAACATCAGTTCCAGCTGGTCCTAAAATTGCTAAAATAGAATCTACAGGAGCTGTTTTTCCTTCTTCAACACCAATATACAATAATGTACCTGCATTAAAAGATTCAAATTCCATTGTTGCTTTGTCTGTTTCAATTTCAGCAAGAATATCTCCTTCTGAAATTTCATCACCTATTTTTTTCAACCAAGTAGCTACAGTTCCATCAGTCATTGTATCACTTAGCCTTGGCATGGTAACTACAATTACTCCATCAGGGATTTCTACACTTGTGTTTTCTGAAACAATATCTTGTTTTGGTTCTTCTTCATTACTTGGAGCAACAACTGAAGCACTATTTAATAAAGCAGAAATATCTTCTCCTTCTTTTCCGATAATTGCTAATAAAGAATCAACTGGTGCTGCTTCACCTTCTTGAATTCCAATATGCAATAATATACCTTCATGAAAAGATTCAAATTCCATTGTTGCTTTATCAGTTTCAATTTCAGCAAGAATATCTCCTTCTGAAATTTTATCTCCAACTTTTTTAAGCCATGTAGCTACAACTCCTTCAGTCATTGTATCGCTCAAACGTGGCATTGTAATAATTTCTGCCATAGCTTATAATTTATGAGGGATGAATGGATAATCTTTTTGATCGTATACAACATCATAAAGTTGTTGCACATCTGGATAATCAGATTCTTCAGCGAATGTTGCACATTCTTCAACTAAATCCTTAACTCTTTTATTAATTTCTTCAATTTCTTCTTCTGAAGCGTAATTTTTTTCTTTAATAATATCTAAAATCTGAGTAATAGGGTCAATTTTCTTATATTCTTCCACTTCATCTTTAGTTCTATAAAGTTGAGCATCAGACATTGAGTGACCTCTATAACGATATGTTTTCATTTCTAAGAAAGTTGGACCGTCTCCACGACGAGCTCTTTCCATAGCTTCATGCATAGCTTCAGCAACCTTTACAGGGTTCATCGCATCTACAGGTCCGCAAGGCATTTCATAACCTAAACCAAGTTTCCAAATATCCGTATGATTTGCTGTTCTTTCTACAGAAGTTCCCATTGCATAACCATTGTTCTCTACAATGAATACAACTGGTAATTTCCATAACATAGCCATATTAAAAGCTTCATGTAAAGAACCTTGACGAGCGGCACCATCCCCAAAATAAGTTAAAGTAACTCCTCCTGTTTCAAAATATTTGTCTGCAAAAGCAATACCTGCACCAACAGGAATTTGAGCTCCAACAATTCCATGTCCTCCATAAAAACCATGTTTCTTTGAGAATATATGCATTGAACCACCCATACCTTTTGAAGTACCAGTAACTTTACCTAATAATTCTGCCATTACATTTCTTGGATCTACACCCATACCAATTGGCTGAACGTGATTACGGTAAGCTGTAATCATTTTATCCTTTGTCAAGTCCATAGCATGAAGAGCTCCTGCTAATACAGCTTCTTGACCATTATATAAATGAAGAAATCCTCTTACTTTTTGTTGAATATATAGTGCAGCTAGTTTGTCTTCAAACTTTCTCCACAATTGCATATCCTCATACCACTTAAGGTAAACCTCTTTTGTTATTGGTTTCATTATTTTTTTATTAAATTGAATGCTTTTGCGCATTTTTCAACATACATGCCGCAAAATATTACAAAAGCAAAAATACTATTTACAACCTTATTGAAAAAATTAATTTTGTGTTTTTTACAACAATTAATTACAAATACTTTTTATCAAACATAAATGGAAGAATATTCTTCAAAGAATTTGATTTATATATTTTCCCTTTACCACCCATAAAATATATTTCGATATCACAATCTTGCTTGATTTCATATTCTGCAATGGACTGTCGGCATGAACCACATGGAGGAATTGGCTGATCTAAATCCCTATCAATTGGTGATGCAGAAATGAATAATTTTAAAATTTTAGCTGAAGGGAAATTAGAACCTGCATAAAATATAGCAACTCTTTCAGCACATAATCCAGATGGATAGGCTGCATTTTCCTGATTTGACCCTTGAACTATCTCTCCATTGTCAAGTAGAATTGCACATCCAACAGTAAATTTAGAGTAAGGCGCGTAAGCTTTCTTTCTTGACTCAATTGCTAATTGCATCATTTTTTGAGAAGATAAATCAAGCTCATTTAAATCTTCATACTCAACAAATGAAGTGGTTATTGTTATTTCTTTCATATTATAGGAAAAAAAATCCAAACTCTCTTAACAAGAATTTGGATGATTTAAAATTTAAAATTTTTATTTAAAGTTCATCGTATTTATCTCCAAAATTAAATGTTAGAGAGAAACGCAATGTGTTTTCTAATGGATTTCTAACTTTAGATGCAGAGAATAAATATGAAACGTCAATTTTTACAACATTATATTTAAAACCAGCTCCAAGTGTAAAAAACCTTCTAGCTCCTTTCACTTCACTCTCATGAAAATAACCTGTTCTTAAAGCAAATGAATCTTGATACCAATATTCTGCTCCCAAAGCATAAGTAAACTCTTTAAATTCTTCACTCAAACCATCTGGAGCATCTCCAAACGACTGGAAGATACCGCTTACCCATCCAATTTTTCTATATTCATTATTAGCAATTGTATAATCGGTATTATCAATTGTACCACTATTATCTTCATCTCCTACTTTCGGAGGTGTTGGAACCAATAACTTAGTAGTTTCACCTGTTACAGTAATCTTATTGTACTCATCAAAAATAAAATCAAAGCCAACACCTAAACGAAGGTTTGCTGGCATAAAATTGTCATTCAAGTCATCATTATCATAACTTATTTTCGGGCCCATATTTTGCAAGTTAAATCCTGCTCTCCATCGACCATTAAAATCAGCATAAGCAATTTCTTCAGATTGATAAAATCCAGCAATATCAACAGCAAAAGTTGTAGCCGCAGATGCATCATTTGTACCGTCATTAATTTTTAAATTTGACCTTACAAATCTAGCTCCAATTCCCATTGCAAATTTCTCACTCAATTTTAAAGAGTACGATCCATCCAATGCCAATTCATTTGGATTCACAACTCTAGGCACCTCATTAGGGTCACCTGTTTGTCTAAGCTCAATATCACCTAGTCCAAAATAACGGAAAGATGTTGCAAATGCACTTCTTTCATTTATTCTATTATAATAAGTCACTTGCCCTAAAGAAATATCGTTAGCAATACTTGTTAAATAAGGAGTATAACTTAATGAAAAACCTTGCTTATCAATTGAGAAAGCATATTTAGCAGGATTATGTTGTTGAGAATAGACATCTGCCGAAGTTGCAACACCCATATCTCCCATAGCTGCTGATCTTGCGTCAGCCGCAATAAGCAGAAAAGGAACTCCTGTAGTAATTACTCTATTATCATCTTGTGCTGATATACTTTGAATAGCTAAAATTAAGGTTAAGAAAAGCGCAATTTTTTTCATTTATTTTTTTAATTTAATTGAACAAATATAATGTTTTATTATAGGATTACAAGTTTCTCTATTTTTTCTGTTTTTTTACCTGTAGTTGTTGAACGTACAGTTAATTTATAAACATATACTCCTTTTCCTATTCTATCTCCAAAATCATCTTTACCATCCCAAGTGATTTCTCTACACAAAAAACCATCTGTTACAACTTGTTGATTTATTGTTTTTACTAATTTCCCTGTAATGGTTAAGATTTGTACCTGAACATCTAGTAACTCAAATGGCATATTATGAGAAAACCAAAACTCTGTATAACTTACAAATGGATTTGGGTAATTTAAAACTCTTTCAATTCTCAATCCATCTTCATTACAAACGGCATTGAATTGAATTTCTTGTGTTATTAAGTTATTATAGACGTCCCAAGCTTTAAAAAGAATGGTATGCATCCCAGATTCTAAATCTCTAAATGGAAACCGAACTTTCCCTTTTGTATAATCATCATTTTCCGTTTCGTAATAATCATTTAAAACATAAGGATTTGACTCATCGCCATCTAAAATTGCAACTATATCATGACCAATTCCACTTGCTGTATTTATTCCGTTTTCATCCTCTAAAAAAGCCAATAAATAAGGCGAGCAATTGGTAATTCCGCCTGAAGCAAAGCTTTCGTCATTCATATACAACCTCACTGTAGGAGGAGTTGTATCGCCAGGCGCACTTGTATTAACACCTCCGATTTGTATATCTGTATTATGCCCCGTTTGATTTTCTAATACTGGACTACTTCTTTTAGAATAAAAACTAATTTTACCAGTTCCAATAGGAATTCTTATATCTTGAGGAACTACAAAACTTAAATCAAACTTACCGTTAACCACTGATGCATTACCTCTAAAAATTGTCTCCCCTAATGTTCTAAAATTCATAATAATCAAAGTACCTGAACTGTTTGTAGTCCCATTATTACCAAGAGTACTTCGATTGATGTCTTTATCAAAGATCTGCACAGCTAAGTCACCGTTATAATCTGAAATTAAATTATCAAATTCATCTACAACTTCACCTGAAACTTTCATCAAACTTAAAGCACTAAATGTGTCATTTGGCAAACTTACGTCTACATCATTAACCTTTGTCAAAACAACCTTAGGCTTTGGAATCGCAAGCTTTAAAGCAGGGTCTCCAATATAAAAAACAACTCTTCTATTATCAGAACCCGTACTCAATTTTGTCAACCTTAATGCTTCTGAAACAGTAGGATAATCATTAGAACCAAAAGCATATAATTCTTGACTAAAAATATTATTCATAGTAAAACCAGTAGTAACCCCTATTTGCCTTGTTGTAGCGATTAAGCTAATTGCTCCTCCGTTCTTATTCCAATACATATATTCTCCACCAGTAAATCTATTTGGATCATCAAACCTAGTAAACTCGCATGTTATTGTTATAAATAACGGATACCTATATTTATTGGTTAAATTTTGCGCATCAATTTTTTCAAATAATCGTTCACGCCCTAAAGACTCTTCATTACCATGCCCAAAATAATTGAAAACCAAAGCCCCTAACTCTATATTATCTAAAAAATCATCTTTGGCTTCGGGATATCTTTCACCTCCTGCAGCAACTTGCTGAATATAGGCATCCGTATGTATTTTTTTCACATTTACGAATGGTTTTTGATCGACTAATGTATTTGCCAAGTCATCTAAACCAAATTGAAGAGTTGCATCCGTTTGGTTATCAGCATCATCAGAATATATGACGTAATTATTTCTCCACCTTCCAAATGATTTTTCATCATGATATTCAAGAACCTTATCAACCATTTCATTTGCTTGTTGCACGGAAGAAACCAACATTCGTCCAACAGCAATATCTATTCCATCCATTCCACCAATCATAGGGCCTTCTGAATCATCCATTAATCCATAAAAATCATCCGACATGAATGACAAATACAATGAAAAATTAGAAATATTATTGACTTCACTTGCCGAAGGATTAAAACCATGAAAAACCGGTACTATATTCGTATTACTAAACAACCTGTTCTTATAATCATATGAAGCATCTCCAAATAAATTTACATACTTAACTCTATTTGTGGAAATTGAAGCATTTTGGTAAACATATTTAATAAAGTTTCTAATTGCTGCAACATCTTGTTTACCTGAGCTAAATTCTTGATAAATACTTTCAGTAGAAACCACTTTCACTTTTAAACCAGAATTTGTTCTATGAAAACTAGCTAACCTTTCTGCAGAAGTCATCAAATTATTTGGAGTAATAATTAGATAATCTATATCCTCAAAAACTCCAGAGTTATTAAGAAAAATTGTTCCTTTTAAATTTTGATTAGAAACAACTGCATTTGACTCTCTTAAAGGTGTATAAATATCTGAGAGATCAACAGCAATATATTTTTTCACACTTCCCAAATTTGTTTTAAAGCTAAAACTTACTCCAGATGAATTTACATAGTTTAGAACATTAAAACGATCTGTCACATCCCAAACTTCACTAATTTGTGTTGCATTTATAAAACTATATTGGCCTACCCCAATATTAGACGATTCTTGGTTATTGAAAAAAGGAAATTGTTTTCCAAAACCATTTAAATTTCTAACAGAGGTTAATCTAATGAAATCTAAATAACCATTTGAAGAAGGAACTCCTCCATTATTATAGGTTAAATCGATATTAACAGTTGTTAAAGAAGAATTAAAAGTAGCATTTAAAACATTTTCATAACCTTCAACTCCACTAAACGCAACTAATACAGGAAAAGTAACACTACCTACTGTTTGATTGTTTGCTTTTACATCAAAAGAAGAAGCCCCAAAAGACTTTGAAGCAAAATTAATTTTCAAACCAATTGAAGATGAAACATCTAAATTAGGAATTGAAAAATCAAAACTCTGATTGTTATTGAAATTAAATTGCTCACCAAACCACCTTCTACCAACTTTACCTGCATTAACCAAATCTCTTTCGTAAGTTATAACATCATTATAATTAGTAAAAGTAAAACTCGGAGAAGCTAAAGGTTCAACCGCAGAAATAATTCTTTTACCTATTCCCGAAGATGTCGTGACATAAAAATAAGATTTATCCGAATATAAATTCACACTTGTTAAACTCTCAGTATTCCACGTATCAATACCTTCGGCATAAAAAAGAATGTAATCAGAGTCATTAAAAACGCCATCATCTTCGCCAATAAATTTAATTGCATTTTCGATTAAATCATTTGGATAAAATGTACTATTCAACAAAGGCAACATTCTTCCACCGTTCCCATATATTTTAATATTCCTAGGATCTCCCGAAACATTAACGCCTAAAGATTGTAAAAAAGTTTTAGATAATTTATAAACACCCGATTGTTCAACATAAAAACGATGCCATGTTCCAGAACTTAAAACTGAATTAGCAATAATTCTATTCACTGAAGCCGATCTAGCATAATTATCATAAGAATAATTAAATTGAAAAGAAATAACTTTTTTTAGAACACCATTTTCATTAACTATAGGAGACAACTTCAATAAAGAATAAAATTCTTCTTTAGCTTTTACAGATTCAATAGAGTACTCTATTTTATTAGGGATTTTAGAAATATCCAAATTTTTTAAATATTCCGGTTGAATAGTCTCAAACTTTATATTAGTTATCCTTAAAGAAGAATTATCAATAATACCAAGACTTTTAAAAGAGTATTTAAAACCAATTGTCTTATTAGGAATATTTAAATCAAAATAAATATCATTAAATTGAGGGAATTTAAAAAAGACATCTTCACTCAAATACTGCGTTGATTCCCTCCAAGTCAAAGAAACCCGAGATTCATTTTGGGAATGAACAACTCCAAAAAGAAATAACATAAAGTAAATAAAATTCTTTCTCATCTTAAAAAAACGTAATTTTGGTATATATATTACAAAGAGAAAAAAATAATTCATTAAATCTAAATTTATACAATAAAAAAAAAGCTAATACGTTATAAAAGAGTTAGATTAACAAATATTTAATATTTTTTCAAAAACATGTTGCAAGTTAATACATAATTATTATCTTGCGAGACTAAAATTATTACCTACTAAAGTATGAAAATTAAGAAAATTATGACTTTAAAATTGATATTGGCCTTGTCAGTAGCAATAGGTTTTACTAGCTGTAGTAAGAGCTCTGGAACAAAAGGCGGTTCAAAAGCAACGGGTTGGAAAATCAACGACAAAGAAGGTGGTTTCCAGTACAACTCAAAGTTTAAACAACAAGAAACTCCTCCGGGAATGATTCCTGTTGAAGGTGGAACTTTCACAATGGGTAAAGTACAGGATGACCCTATGCATGATTGGAATAATACTCCAAACCAACAACATGTACAGTCGTTTTTTATGGACGAAACTGAAGTTACTAACATTATGTATACTGAATACTTATTTTGGTTAAAAACAGTTTTTCCTCCAGAAGATGAAAATTACAAACACATATATACTGGAGCAATTCCTGATACATTAGTATGGAGAAATCGTTTAGGCTATAATGAAACAATGACAAATAACTATTTGAGACATCCTGCATATGCAGAATATCCAGTAGTTGGTGTTAATTGGATTCAAGCTACCGAGTTTAGTAAATGGAGAACTGACCGTGTAAATGAAAACATTCTTGAAAGAGAAGGGTATTTAAAAAAGAACGCAAAAGTAAAAGACGTTACTGCTGAAACTTCATTCAGTACAGAAACTTACTTAGCAGCTCCAACTCAAACTTTCGGTGGTAAAGAAGACGTAGTACTTAAAAAAGAATTAAACAAAAGCGGAAGACAAGAAGTTGCAGATACTGCAAAAAATGTGTACGCTCAAAGAAATTCTGGTTTAATATTACCTGAATTCAGATTACCAACAGAAGCAGAATGGGAATATGCAGCTGTAGCTCTAGTAGGAAACAGAGAATACAATATTTACAAAGGACAAAAGAAATATCCTTGGAACGGTCAATATACTCGTTCTGGAGACAGACAATATAGAGGAGACCAATTAGCCAATTTCAAACAAGGAAAAGGTGATTACGGCGGAATTGCTGGATGGTCAGATGACGGAGCCGACATTACTAATAAAGTAAAAAGCTACCCTCCAAATGATTTTGGTCTTTATGACATGGCTGGAAATGTTGCTGAATGGGTTGCTGATGTTTACAGACCTATGGTTGACGACGAAGCAAACGACTTCAATTACTTTAGAGGTAACGTTTACATGAAAAATAAAATTGGTGAAGACGGGACAGTCGAAATTGTAACTACTGACAATATTGCTTATGACACATTAAGTAATGGTAAAATTGTTGCTAGAAACTTCCCAGGTCAAATTGCTCAAGTTCCTGTTGACGATAACGAAACATACTTAAGAACTCAATTCTCTACTTCTGACAATAAAAATTACAGAGATGGTGATAGAGCTTCAACTAGACGTTTTGATTTTGGTTCATCTGAAGAAGGTGAAGATGGAAAAGAAGATCAATTTAGAATGTACGAATCTCCTAAACATACAATTTCAGTAGATAGTTTAGGCGAAATGACTAAGAAACATGACAAATCTAATGACAGAACAACTTTAGTTAACGATAATGTTAGAGTTTATAAAGGTGGATCTTGGAGAGATAGAGCATATTGGTTAGATCCAGCATCTCGTAGATATTTCCCACAAGATATGGCAACAGATTATATTGGATTTAGAAACGCAATGTCTAAAGTTGGACCAAAATCTAACAAAAAGACACCAAGAGGAAATCCAAAACAATAATTTACAATCATAATTTTATAAAAAAGCCCTTTCAATTGAAAGGGCTTTTTTAGTATATTCGCTTTATGAAAATGAAAAATTTATATATAAAATTTCTTGAATGCTCAGCAGTTTCTACTGACACTAGAAAAATTGAACAAAACAGCATTTTTTTTGCCCTTAAAGGCGATAATTTTGATGCAAATAGCTTTACTAAAGAAGCATTAGAAAAAGGTGCAAAATATGTTGTGATTGATAATCCAAAATATCACATCAAAGAAAAAACGATATTAGTTGACAATGTATTAATCACATTACAAGAACTAGCAAATTACCATAGAAGAATTTTAAAAACTCCAATTGTTGGACTAACGGGAAGCAACGGAAAAACAACTACTAAGGAATTAATTAATGCAGTACTTTCAACAAAATTTAACACTGTAGCGACAATAGGCAATTTAAACAATCACATAGGCGTTCCCTTAACTTTATTGAGATTCAATGAAGAAACAGAAATAGGAATTGTTGAAATGGGCGCAAATCATCAAAAAGAGATTGAATTTCTATGTCAAATCGCGGAACCAAATTTTGGCTATATAACAAATTTTGGAAAAGCACATCTAGAAGGCTTTGGTGGCGTAGAAGGAATAATAAAAGGGAAAAGCGAGCTGTACAATTATTTAAAAGAGAACAATCAAATTGCTATTGTGAATTTAGATGACTCATTACAAGAAAAAAAGACAGAAAACATAAAACGTTTTACTTTTTCTAACACCAACATCAATACTAACGTATATATTAAGTCAATTGAAGCTAATCCTATGGTTAAAGTTGAATTTAATAATACAAATATATCCTCAAATTTAATAGGAACTTATAACGCCAATAACATTAACGCTGCAATAACTATTGCAAAGTATTTTAAAATTGAAGATTCAATCATCAAAAGCGCAATTGAAAACTACATACCTACGAACAACAGATCACAATTAATTGATAAAAACAGTAATAAAATTATATTAGATGCCTACAATGCAAATCCAAGTAGTATGGCAGCAGCAATAACTAATTTTATACAAATCGACAAGCCATCAAAAGTTGTCATTTTAGGAGACATGTTTGAATTAGGACATGAAAGCCTAACTGAACATCGAAGCATTATAAACTTATTAAAGAATGAGGAGAACATAACTTCACACTTTGTTGGGAAGGATTTCTATTCTAATAAAGAAAACTATTCGCATATACATTTTCATCAGAACTTTGAAGAGCTTTCAAATTATTTAAAAGAAAACAATTTAAAAAATAGTTTTCTTTTAATAAAAGGATCAAGAGGAATGGCACTTGAAAGAGTCTTGGAAATTATATAAAACAAAAAAAAGCACTTCAATTGAAGTGCTTTTTTTGTTTGTGGGCGATGAGGGGTTCGAACCCCCGACCCCCTCGGTGTAAACGAGGTGCTCTGAACCAGCTGAGCTAATCGCCCCAATAAAACACAATACTAATTCCGTATTGCGAGTGCAAATATACACTAGAAATTAGTATTTCCAAACAATTTTTAAAATTTTTTAAATAATTTCGGCTACAACAAAAGTACTACCGCCTATGTATATGAAATCCGATTGATCAGCTGAAGAAAACGCACCATCATAAGCATCTCTTACAGAAGAATATACTTCTCCAAGAAGATTATATTGAAGTGCTTTCATCCTTAAAATTTCTACATCAAGTCCACGAGAAACATTTGGCTTGCAAAAATAATAAATCGCATTTTCAGGAAATAAAGGCAAAATAGAATCTAAATCCTTATCATTAACCACTCCTAAAACGATATGTAAATTGGTGAAATTTTCTTTTTCAATTTGATTTAAAACAATATTTAAACCGTGACTATTATGTGCAGTATCACAAACTACTTTAGGAGCGCTATTTAAAATTTGCCACCTTCCTAATAAACCGGTATTTAATATCACATTCAAAAAACCTTTTTCAATAGCAGAATTTGACACAACAAAGTCCCCTGTAAGACAATTCAATGTAGATAAAACAGTTTTTTTGTTTGCGATTTGATAATCACCTAAAAGTGCAGAAGGAATAACATCAAAAAATTCATCTTGCGCATACATGATTTTTGAATTCTGTTTTTTCGCCAATTCATCAAATACAGACTTAGTTTCAGTAACATATTCGCCAATTACAACAGGTATATTTTTTTTTATGATTCCGCCTTTTTCAAATGCAATTTTATCTAAAGTATCCCCTAAAAACTGTGTGTGATCTAAACCAATATTTGTAATAACAGAAACCAAAGGTGTGATAATATTGGTAGCATCTAATCTACCACCAAGACCAACTTCAATTATGGCAACGTCTACTTTTACATTAGCAAAATAATCAAACGCTAAACCAACAGACATTTCGAAAAAACTCAATTGATATTCCTCAAAAAAAGATTTATGCTTTTTTACAAAATCAACCACATAGTCTTCGGAAATTACATTTCCATTAACACGAATGCGCTCCCTGTAATCTTTTAAATGAGGTGAAGTATATAAACCCACTTTATAACCTGCCTCTTGCAACACAGAAGCTAACAATGAAGAAGTAGAACCTTTTCCATTAGTTCCTGCAACATGAATTGTTTTAAATTGCGTGTGAGGATTATTAAGATAATCATCTAATAAAATAATATTAGACAAATTATTTTTATAGGCAGAAGCGCCTTGATTTTGAAACATAGGAAGTTGACTAAAAAGCCAATCGGTTGTTTCTTTATAAGTCATTTGAAAAATTATTCGCCAAGTTTAAAATTAACCACAACAAAACCTATTTGAGTTTCGGGAGCATTTGAATCAGCTTGCCACTTAAACGTTTTAGCCGTTTCTAGAGCAGGATTAACCAAACAAGGATTAGTATTTGTAGTTCCTTGAGTTCTTTCAGCTTTAATAACATTTCCGCTTCGGTTTACCCAAATTTTAACCACAACAGTACCTGATTCATTACAATCTTGTACTTTTTTAGTATTGCCCGCTAATTTTCTTCCTGCTAAACCCCAACCTGTTCCGTTTCCAGAACCGCTTCCGTTTCCAGAACCACTTCCGTAAAAACTATTGGCATAAATACTTCCATTCGGATCACCTTTATCGCCAGCTACTCCATCATTACCATGTCCGCCTTGTGCTGTTCCGTCCGATTTTGGCCCATTTAAAATACTACTCAACGCACTATTGGTCTCTTGAGAAGGTTTTGGTGTAGGCTCTACCTTAGGTTTAGTTTCTGTAGGTTTTTTTGGTTTTGGCGTTTCTTTTTTAGGTTCAATAACAACAGGTGAATCATTATCGCTAGTTAAAATCTCTTCGTCTTGTGTTGTTTCCGGTTGTGCTTGCTGCTGTTGTGGGGCAGATTGTATCGCTTCTGTAGGTTGAATTTCTCCTTGTCCTACATCGCTTGTTCCAAAATTAACGGCAATACCGTTTTCTGGAGGTGGATCCATATAAGTAAGACCCAAAAATGCGAACAATAGAAATAGTATTACAAATAATATACTTGTAATAGTAAATGATTTTTTTTCTTCTGGAGTTTCTAAAAAGTTCATTATTTCTATTATTTAATTATGCGAAATGTAAATTATTTTGGATTTACAGCCGCAACCATTTTAATATGATTTCGATTAGCTATATCCATTACATAAATTACATCTTTATATGGAACATCTTCTTCAGCACGCAATATAATAGCTCTGTTTTTATCTTCTGTTGTAGGTAATATTGCTAACAATTGACTTTCTAATTCCGCTTTAGCTATTTCGTTTTTATCTAAATAGAACTTTAAATCATTCGTAATATTAACAGTCAAACTTTTATTACTATCCGTTTTACCTTTCCCTTTAGGCAATACCAAATCCAAAGCATTAGTCGTAACCATCGTAGAGGTTATCATGAAAAATATCAGTAATAAGAATACAATATCCGTCATAGACGACATATTAAATTCTGTAGATACTTTATTTTTATTTTTACCTAACTTCATATTATACTGGTTCGTTTAATAAATCTAGAAAATCAACAACATTTGCTTCCATTTGGTTAACAATCTTATTTGTTTTAACAACTAAATGATTATAACCCATGAAAGCTATAATACCAACTACAAGACCAACAACAGTTGTAGTCATAGCAGTATAGATACCTTCAGCAAGAGCACCAACTTCAATTTGTCCTCCACCGCTAGCCATTTTATGAAAAGCAAGAATCATACCAACTACAGTTCCTAAGAAACCAATCATTGGTCCGGCTCCAGAAATAGTAGCCAACATACTTGTGTTTTTTTCTAATTTATACAATTCAAGATTACCTGCATTTTCAATTGCTGTATTAATGTCTTCAAGAGGTTTCCCAATACGTGAAATTCCTTTTTCAATTAAACGAGCAACTGGTGAATTAGTTTGTGCACATAGCATTTTGGCAGAATCAATTTTACCAGAAGTAATATGCAACTTAATATTATTCATAAAACTAGCATCAATTTTACTCGCTTTATTAATAGCCATAATTCGTTCAAAATAAAGAAACAAGGCCATAAATAAAAGCAAGAACAAAACAATCATTATTGAAATTCCACCTGCTCCACCACTGGTAAGCAATGACCAAATAGATAAAGTTTGTTCAACTGGTTGTGCGTCTTCTGTTAAAACTTGGCTAGCAACCGCTAAACTATCTGCTTGAAGAAATAAACTCATATTTTAATTTTATTATATAACGAATGAAAAACGAAAAAATTGTTACTCTAATGCCCTGCATTTAATAAAAAATCTCTTAAAATAATAAAACCTACACTTCCTGATAAAAATCCAACAAGTGCTAACCACCCGATATTTTTTAAATACCACATGAAATCAATTTTCTCCATCCCCATTGCAACAACACCTGCTGCAGATCCAATAATTAAGATACTACCTCCAGTACCGGCAGAGTATGCAATAAAATGCCATGCTGGCTCATCTAAACCTATTTGAAACATTCCAATACTTGCCGCAACTAATGGTACGTTATCAATTATTGCCGAACCAACACCTAATAACAGAACAACTAAATCAGATATTTTTGTAGAAGCATGTTCTGTACCAAGATTAGGCACATTAGCTTCTAAAGTTCCTGCGAAATCGAACAACATCCCAAGAGATTCTAAAGCTGCAACAGCCATTAAAATTCCTAAGAAAAACAATATACTTGGCATCTCAATTTTTGAAAGTGATCTATGAATTGGACTATGATGAACATTCTCTGAAGTTGCATCACCCATTGAAAATTTTCTATTACTTAAAAATTCTGCAACAGCTGCAACAATAGCTAAAGACAACATCATCCCTACATAAGGAGGTAAATGCGTAATAGTTTTAAATATTGGTACAAACAAAATAGAACCTAGCCCTAAATAAAACATTATAGCACTATAGTTATCTTTTGGTTTATCTTCAGAAACTTCTGCTTCTAGAAAACCTTTAAATATTTTCGTACGAGAAGCAATAAATGTAGGAACTACGAAACATAAAATAGAAGGTATTAAAACGTGTTTTATCAACTCACTAGCAGAAACTTTATTTGCAATCCAAAGCATAGTAGTTGTAACATCTCCAATAGGAGACCAAGCTCCACCAGCATTTGCAGCAATAACAATTAAACCTGCAAACCAAAGACGCGTATCTCTATCTTTTATGATTTTTTGTAAAATTGTAATTAAGACAATAGTAGCAGTCAGGTTATCAATAATAGCAGAAAGTACAAAAGCTAAAATCGTAAATAACCAAAGTAATTTACTTTTACTTTTTGTTTTAATAAATGATTTAATAGTGGAAAAACCATCGAAATAATCAACAATTTCAACAATTGTCATGGCACCCATTAAGAAAAACAAAATTTCAGCCGTTTTACCTAAATGATGCAATAAAACGCCTTCTACATGATGACTCTCTTTTCCAATTCCAGGTAAAATTTCAAAAACTTCTAAATGATTTACAGCGATTAAAGCCCATAAAATAGCCATCATTCCTAACGCAGGAATTAATTTGTCTATTTTAAAAGTGTGTTCCATAGCTATAGCAACATAACCAAGAACAAATATTGTGATTAATAGAATTTCCATTTTTTAATTATTTAATAAGTTGTTTTAGTGCAATTTCGAAAGCACGTGCACTTATGTTCATTTTATCAGAACTAGCATCATATGTTTTTTGAATCGCCGATTTGATAATATTTGAAGTATCAGAAAAAATTGATTCGTCAGTCATTTGTACTTTTTTCTCCATAAAATATGCAAAAACTCTTGCCATTCCACAGTTAGAAATAAAGTCAGGAATCAAACTTACTTTTGAGTCTGTTTCTTCCATGATTGAACCAAAGAAAATTTCTTTGTCAGCAAAAGGAACGTTCGCTCCACATGAAATAACTTCTAATCCTGAAGCAATCATTTTATCAATTTGACTTTTTTGAACTAATCTCGAAGCAGCACATGGTGCAAATATTTGAGCATCAATAGACCAAATTTTTTCATTTATTTCATCAAAAGGAATCATATTAGTAGCAACTAATTTGTTTCCATCTTTATTTAAAAACAAATCAGTAATCTCTTCGAATGAGAATCCGTCTTCATTAATTAAACCACCGTCTCTATCAATAATTCCAACAACTTTAGCTCCCATTTCAGCTAAATAAAAAGCTGCGGCAGAACCAACATTACCAAAACCTTGAACGATAGCTTTTTTACCTTTTACATCTCCACCATAAATATCATAGAAATGACGAACAGCTTCTGCAACACCATAACCAGTAATCATATCGGCTACTGTGTATTTTCTGTTTACATCTGGTGAAAAATTAGGATTTTCAATCACTTTCACTACTCCTTGACGTAATTGTCCGATTCTGTTAATTTTATCAGCTTCTGTTGGTTGAAAGTGCCCTGTAAAAACCCCTTCTTGTGGATGCCAAACACCACAATCCTCAGTCATAGGAATTACTTCATGAATTTCATCAACATTTAAATCACCACCAGTTCCGTAGTAATTTTTTAATAATGGCGAAACTGCTTTATACCATCTTTGCAAAACACCTTTTTTACGAGGATCATTTGGGTCGAAATTAATACCTGATTTTGCTCCACCAATTGCTGGTCCAGAGACAGAAAATTTAACCTCCATAGTTTTTGCTAAAGAAAGCACTTCATTCATATCCAATCCTTTACGCATTCTCGTTCCACCACCTGCAGCACCACCTCTTAAGGAGTTAATTACTGTCCAGCCTTCAGCCTCAGTTTCAGGATCTTTCCAATTGAATACTATTTCCGGTTCTTTATTTTCAAATTTCTTTAATAAATCTTTCATTCTAGTTGGTTATATTGAGTTTCACAAATATACATAATCTTATGAATTATATATATTCACTTTATTTAAATTAATGGTATTCAAAAGAGTAAAGTATAAAATTGCTGATTTTCAGTTAATTATAAATTATAGTAAAAAACTTTTCCAGCGCTATGATCATATTTTGCTCCTGTTACAGAGGCTAATGTATTAATTTCATTACGCAATTTTAAGACTCCTAACAATGCAAAAACAAGCGCTTCTTTAAATTCTAATGTGATATTATCTGGAATAATAATTTTTACTCCTTTTAAATAGTATTGCATTCGTTCAATTAGAAAATGATTATAAGCTCCTCCTCCTGTGATTAAAAGCGAACTGTTTTTACGAGAAACAGAGTTACTTATTTGAAAAGCAACATGCTCAACAAATGTTCGTAAAACATCTATTACAGGAATTTTATATTTTGAAAGCAATGGGAGAATTGTACTATATACAAATTCAATTCCTAGTGATTTAGGATATGGTAATTGATAAAAAGGCAAAGCATTTAATTCGTCTAATAAATCTTGATTTAAATTTCCACTTCTCGCTAAATTTCCTTTATCATCATAAGTAAAACCCAATTCATTTGCATATAAATTCATGACCGTATTTACAGGTGAAATATCAAACGCAATTCTTTGTGAATTTTCTTCAAATGAAATATTAGAAAATCCTCCTAGATTCAAACAATAGTCATATTGAGAAAATAATAAACGATCACCAATAGGCACTAATGGCGCACCTTGACCCCCAAACAAAACATCTTGCACTCTAAAATCACAAACTACATTTTGTTTCAATAAGGCAGAAAGCTTTTCAAGATTACCAATTTGAAGTGTATATCCGTTTTGTGGTTGATGCAAAACAGTATGTCCATGTGAGCAAACAGCATCAATATTAGTGATAGAATTTTTCGAAATAAAAGCATTAATTATTCGAGCCAATTCTTCAGTATAAGCTTCATTTAAATCTAAAAGTTCTTGATTTGAAGAGCGGACAGCATTAGACAAAACGGCAAACCAATATTGAGAATAGGGAACTGTTTCCGAAAAATGAATGGTAAAATTCCATTCATTAGAAAATGTTAAAGTAACATAAACCAAATCTACACCATCTAACGATGTGCCCGACATTACTCCAATTACCTGATAACTATCTTTAAACATGGGTTAAAATTACAAATTACTATTGAAAATTTGCTAATAAATAAGTACATTTGGAAACTTTATAAAAATACACAAACCTTATTAATATACTATGGATTTTAAATTAACCGAAGAGCAATTAATGATTCAGCAAGCAGCTAAAGATTTTGCTCAAACAGAATTATTACCTGGAGTAATAGAAAGAGACGAACACTCAAAATTTCCTGCTGAACAAGTTAAGATGATGGCTGATTTAGGTTTCATGGGAATGATGGTTGATCCAAAATATGGTGGAGCTGGTTTAGATAGCGTTTCCTATGTTTTAGCGATGGAAGAAATTGCAAAAGTCGATGCTTCTGCAGCAGTAATCATGTCGGTTAATAATTCATTAGTTTGTGCTGGATTAGAAAAATATGGCTCAGAAGAGCAAAAAGTAAAATATTTAACACCACTTGCAAAAGGAGAAGTTATTGGAGCGTTTTGTTTATCAGAACCAGAAGCAGGTTCAGATGCAACCTCTCAAAGAACTACTGCAATTGACAAAGGAGACCATTATGTATTAAACGGTACAAAAAACTGGATTACAAATGGCGGCACAGCTTCAACTTATTTAGTAATCGCACAAACTGATGCTGCAAAAGGTCACAAAGGAATTAATGTTCTTATTGTTGAAAAAGGTATGCCTGGGTTTGAAGTTGGACCTAAAGAAAAGAAAATGGGAATTCGTGGTTCTGATACACATACTTTAATGTTCAATGATGTGAAAGTTCCTAAAGAAAATAGAATTGGCCCTGACGGTTTCGGATTTAGTTTCGCTATGTCAACATTAAATGGTGGACGAATTGGAATTGCTTCTCAAGCATTAGGTATAGCTCAAGGTTCTTACGAATTAGCTTTAAAATATGCACAAGAACGTGTTACTTTCGGAAAACCAATTTTCCAACATCAAGCAATTGCTTTTAAATTAGCAGACATGCATGTTAAAATTACATGTGCTAGACTGTTAATTCACAAAGCTGCTGCCGAAAAAGATTTAGGAGAAGATATTGCGCATTCAGGTGCAATGGCAAAATTATATGCTTCAGAAATTGCTTTAGAAGTAGCAAATGAAGCAGTACAAATTCACGGCGGAAACGGATATGTAAGTGAATACCATGTAGAAAGAATGATGCGTGATTCTAAAATTACGCAAATTTACGAAGGAACTTCAGAAATCCAACGTATTGTAATTTCAAGAGGATTAGTAAAATAATCCAAACGCAAATAAATATTATAAAGTCCGATTTTTTAAGTCGGACTTTTTTTATGCTGTGTCCTCCACTTCGTTACGGTCGGGATATACGCTATATCTTTTATTTCATTTGCATTTCATAAAAAGATGTCACTGCTATCCCTCACAGGAAATAGTGCAAGAGACAAAAAATTATTATAAATTAGCTTTTTGAATTACATTTTAAAAAAATGAACATATTAGTTAGTTTATTATTTACATTGATTGGAATTTATTTTATATATAATACGTATAAAAAACCTTCTCCTTTGATTAGTACGGATATGAAAGGATATATTGGAGGTATAGGTTTCTTATATGTAGGTATTATGGGATTTATTGGCAAAATAGATGTTTTACAAATTATTAAAGATATATTTAGCTTATAAAAAACGTGATGACGGGCTTGAAATTCCTGCCCAGAAGAAAATAAAAAAATCAATCCGTTAATACAAGAATTAATAAAGTAATCTGTCACCCTGACGCAAGGAAGAGTCTCATGAGTAACAAAGATATAAACTCGCTATTCTAATGAGATTCCTCGTTCCTCGGAATGACAAATAAAAAACTTGACAATACTAATAACACTTAGTACTTTTGCCTCATGAACGATAATTTTATAACCGAGTATTTCGGTATTGGCATACAAAACGGTAAAACTCCAGAAAATTTAGGTGTTTTATGGCGTTCTGCACAAAATTTAGGTGCTAGTTACATTTTCACCATAGGAAACAGATATGCTAAACAAGCTTGTGATACACATAATGCAGTAAAATCATTACCTTATTTTCATTACGAATCCTTTGAAGATTTTTATAAAAACTTACCAAAAGGCGCACGATTAGTTGGCGTAGAACTAGATGAAAACGCAACTGACTTAGAAACTTTTGAACACCCAAGGCGTTGTGTCTATTTATTAGGCGCAGAAGATCATGGTTTGTCTAAAAAAGCAATAGAAAAATGCCATTATTTAGTAAAATTTAAGTCAGAAAAAAGTTTAAATGTTTCCGTTGCTGGGAGTATTGTGCTTTATGATAGGGGTATAAACAAACCTAGACAGTAATAATTCTATAAAATCCTTACAATATAAAAAAAGACGAGCTGTTTAGTTCGTCCTTTTTGTTTGTTTTTTTGTCAAAACCCATATAAAACAAAAAACCCTGTTCGTTAGAACAGGGTTTTTAAAAGAAAGGCGGTGTCATACTCTCCCACATAAATGCAGTACCATCTGCGCAAGCGGGCTTAACTTCTCTGTTCGGAATGGGAAGAGGTGAGCCCCGCCGCAATAACCACCTTAAGAGGTTAAAATTGCTTTGGACAATTTTTTCAACGTTACTTATTTGTAAATAAGTATCAATTGAATAATATCTTTAACATACTGAGATAAGAAAATTTATTTTTTATAGAAAGTTTCTCCCCCACACCGAAGTGTGGGGAAAATGTACATAAGCTTACGGGTTATTAGTACTACTTGACTATGACATTACTGCCTTTACATCTATAGCCTATCAACCTAGTCATCTCCTAGGACCCTTAAAAGAAATCTCATCTTGTGGTGGGTTTCGCGCTTATATGCTTTCAGCGCTTATCCCTTCCAAACGTAGCTACTCTGCAGTGCTCCTGGCGGAACAACAGATACACCAGCGGTTTGTCCAATTCGGTCCTCTCGTACTAGAATCAGATCCACTCAAATTTCTTGCGCCCACAGTAGATAGAGACCGAACTGTCTCACGACGTTCTGAACCCAGCTCGCGTGCCACTTTAATGGGCGAACAGCCCAACCCTT
>NZ_JAWUXR010000007.1:0-29647 GCF_034111225.1 Flavobacterium sp.
AATTAAAAAAAAATCCCGATTCAATTTGAGTCGGGATTTTTTTATTCACTTAATTTAACTAACTTTTATTTTTTCACGATTAAGAATTCCGAACGTCTGTTTTGAGCGTGTTCTTCGTTTGTACATTTTTTACAATCTACTTTAGGTTCACTTTCACCAAATCCTTGTCCTGTAATTCTTTCTTTTGAAATTCCTTTTGAAACTACATATTGAACTGTTGTTTTAGCTCTTCTGTTTGATAAATTCATGTTGTATTTGTTTCCACCTCTATTATCAGTATGAGATTTAGCAAATATTACCATTTCTGGATACTCATTCATCACTTGAACTAATTTATCTAACTCAGAAGCTCCTTGTGCTGTAATATTACTTTTGTCAAATTCAAAGTATATTGGCGCTAATACAACTTCTGTTTCTGTAATAATTGGTTTAAGTGGTTCTAAGTTAATTACAACATTAGCTTTTCCACCTTCAGACTTTTCCATTGTTCCTACTCCATTCTCATACCCCAATCTTGAAGCTTGTACCGCATATTCCATATCACAATCAACTTTAAAAACACTTTCTCCATTTTCTGAAGTTTCTGCTTTACCAACTAATTCTAATTTTGCATCAATCATAGCTACAGTAGCTCCTTGAAGTAATTTACCAGTTTTTGCATCTTTTACTGTTACGGTAGCTTCTACTCCACAAATAGGATCAGCTATGTAAATATTATCTACTCCATCTCTATTACTTGAAAAGAATCCTACTTTATGTTTTGTGTTATAGCTAAACGCAAAATCATCTTTCTCAGAGTTTACTGGTAAGCCAATATTCATAGCCTTTGAATTATCGTTTAAGTTAACTTTAAACACATCCATTGCTCCTAAACCTTCTCTACCATCTGATGAAAAATACAATACGTTATCATCTGTAATGAATGGAAAACTATCATTTCCTTCTGTATTTACTCGTGAACCTAAATTTTCAGGTGCGCCGTAAGAATCTCCGTTTACACTTACTTTCCAAATATCTTCTCCACCTAAACTTCCTGGCATATTTGAAGAAAAATACAATGTTTTACCATCTTTACTAATGCTTGGGTTTCTTACCGAGTATGTTTTATCATTAAAAGGTAATGCCTTTTTGTTTGACCAAGAGTCACCTTCTTTAGTTGCTTTGTACAGATAAATTTTACCAAACTTTAATTGCTTCTCTTTATCTTTTTCAAATCCTTTACTTTCATTAAAACTCTCACTTGCAAAATACATAGTAGAACCGTCTGAAGTAATTGTAGCCGGACCATCGTGCCATTTTGTGTTTAAGTTATCTACTGTTGTAGCTTCACTTATGGTTTTATTTGAATTATAGGTTGCTTTATATAAATCTAAATAAGGCTCGTCATTTAAACTGTACTCTTTTCTTGAAGTGTTTCGAGCACTTGAAAAGTAAAGCGTATTATCATTGGTTAAAAAAGCTCCAAAGTCTGATTTATCACTACTGATATCAGATTTTGTTGCGCCAAATAATTTAAACTGAGAAGTAATGTCTGAAACATAGTTTGGATTCCCTGTAAAAGTTTTAGCTCTACTGTCGTTTGGCTTCATAGAAGAAAAAATCTTCATTTGATTATTAGCCTCAGTATAATTCCCTTCTGCTTTTAACATTTGAGCATACTGGAAATACGTTTCAGCATCTTGTTTTTCTTCCACTAACTTCGCAAACCATTTTGTTGCTTCTTTAGTATTAAAAACATTATAATAACTATCTGCTAATTGCTTATACACATAATTATCTGCTTTATCCTTTGCTACTAATTTTAAATATTCATCTGCTGCTTCAGTATATTCATATCTGTCGAATAACTTATCAGCTGTCTTTGTGTCTTTGTTTTGTGCACTTAGTATTCCACTAGCGATTACAAAACTTAAGGTGATATATAATTTCTTCATGTTTTTGTCGCTTTATAATTAGAAATATCTTGGTGAACTTGATACTTTTTTAGAGAATTTCAAATCAAATAGTAATATAATCTCATGTGAAGATGGTGTTACTACTTTCAAATCTGAAACAATATGATCATATGCATAACCAATCTTAATATCAGGAGTTATTGCATAATTTACCATTGCACCAAAACTGTCATCTAATCGATAAGTTGCACCTATTTCAAATTTCTCATTAAACAAGAAGTTCGTAGATAAATCTAAAGATACAGGAGCTCCAAATGCAGATTTCATCATAAAAAATGGCTTGAATTTAACCGATTCGTTAACATCAAAAACATATCCTCCTGTTAAAAAATAATGTGAATATTCTGAACCAAACTCTCTTCCATTGAAATCTAAATGTTTAGACTTTATCATATTAGGAACAGAAAACCCTAAATAGTATTTGTTGGTATAATAGAACAAACCAGAACCCATATTTAAATAGGCGTTACTTGTATTCTCAGAGAACGCTGGATCATTTGCATCTGGCAATGTATTATATATTTCACTAAACAAGCCTACTTTATGTAAAGTAACACCTGCTTTTAATCCAAATGCTAATTTATGCTCTTCTCCTAAATTTAATGTATATGAAAAATCTCCATAAATATTATTTTCCTCAACCGGACCAATTTTATCTGATATCACCGATAAACCTAATCCAACATTCTTACCTGCACGAGTATGTCCAAAAAAGGTAGCCGTAGTAGGAGCGTCTTCTATCTCAACCCACTGCTTTCTATATAATAGACCCATAGAAAGGTTCTCCTTACTACCCGCATAAGCAGGATTCATAACACTCATATTATACATATACTGTGTGTAATGAGGATCTTGTTGTGAAAAGCCTTCTGTAATAAAGCCTAACAATAATATCGAAACTAAATATAATTTGTTCATCCTAATTTTAATTTTCTCTGTTTAAATAAACCCAACCCGTTTTAACTACACCGTTTGGTAATGATAATACATAATAATAAGTAGCATCAGGTAATTCGTTACCATTATTAGTTCTACCATTCCATTCATTTGTATAGTTAGATTTACTGTAAACCTCTTTACCATATCTGTTAAATATTTGTGCTTTATTTACATTCAAGCCAGTTAAATCCCAGTTATCGTTTAATCCATCTCCATTTGGAGAAACTCCTTTTGGAATGATACAAGTAACATTATCAATCAAAATATATTCAGTTGTTGTACAATTATCAACAGTAACATTTACTTGATAAGTATCAATAGAAGAAACAAATACAGTTGCAGTTGAGCCAATAGGATTACTGTTGCTATCAAACCATTCATATGAAGCCGTACCAATAGTTACAGAGGCAGTTATCTGATAATTAGCACCATTACAACCTGAAGTTAAAGTAACTAAAGGAGATGCCGGTATAGAATTAATATTCATTAATGATGATGGTGAAGAAGTACAACCTGTAGAAGAATCACTTACTAATACAGTATAACTTGAATTTTCAGCTAGTCCAGAAAATGTTGTACTTGCTTGATAAGTTACACCATTATCAATACTGTAAACAAGGTTACTTCCTGTAGGAGCTGTAACTACTACTGTTCCTGTTGGAATTAAGCATGTTGGCTGTACTGTTACACTTGCTGTCGGAACCGCTGGGGTAACCAACATTGCCATATTACTAAACGATGCTGAAGAAACAGAAGAACAACTTCCATTACCAGCCGTAACAGTATAACTTGTTCCAACTACCATTCCTGAAATTGCTCCGCCAACTGCAACTGTTGGACCACTAGGAGTAAATATATAAGTAATTCCGCCAACGTAATTTGAAATAGAACTACTTCCAGCTGCAACACATGTAGGTGCTGTAGTCGTTATTGTTGGAACCGCAGGAGCTCCTCCAGCGGCGTTAACCACTAGAACCGTAGCTGTAGAAACACATCCTGTAGAGGTATCTCTTACTGTAACGTTATATGTGCCAGGAGCAACCCCAGTAAAAGTTGTGCTTGATTGATAATTAACATCATTAATACTATATTGAAGCGTACCACCTAATGGAGCCGTAACAACAATTGTTCCTGTTGGAGTACCACACGTTGGTTGTACAGTTACACTCGCAGTTGGTGCTGCAGGAGGTGTTGCACAAACAACACTTGCAGAAACTTGAATATTATAAGTACATGCTGTACCAGCAAACCCATCAATATTAATTAAGTAACATTGATTAGGGTTCGCAACAAATGTATAATTATAGTTCGTAGTAGAGCCTGGATTTTGACAAACAAGTGAAGTAGCTGTTCCTCCTGAAATTTGCGCACAGGTAGTTCCAGGGCCATATATTGAAAGTTGCAAACCTTGAGTACTATTACATACTTGACTATTTACATTTAAAAATGCAGATTGTCCAGGTGTCCAATTAGATGGTGCACACCACTGGTACCAAACATTATTTTCAACACTTCCTGTAGCTGGGTTTTGACAAACACTAGGCCCGTCTGCAGTACTATCAGCATTTGTAGAAGTATACGTAGTGTTATTGATTAAAATTTGAGCATTTGCACAAGCATCATTTAGAGGTACATGAGGAACTGTACTGGTAATACATGTTGCTGCTGCATTTGCAGTAGGATATCCGCTAAAAGCTGCTGCAGATTGTGAAACCATTATAAAGTAGGTTTGACCTGCTGTTAAACCAGTAACATTGACAGTCCCATTTAATACAACAGAGGCACTACAAGCTATTTGCGTTAAGGTAGTACATGGACCAGAATATACAACATAATCTCTTTGTTCAGCAGTTGCTGCACCTGGACCAGAATAATTAGTTAAATTAGTAATTGTAAATGAAGTTGTAGTTGCAGTAACTGAAATCCATCTTACAGATTGTGTAGTCTCGTTATCTGTTGTACAAACTGGATTCAAAGTACTTGTTCCAGTCATTGGCACATTGTTTCCTGCAGCATCTTCGCTTTGATAATGACCTGCATATTGAGCCCCCGAATTGTTGCTACAGGTTGTATAAGGATATAGTTGTAAGGCATTGCATGGTGAAGAACCAGCTTGTGAAAAAAGATTATAACTTACAAAAAACAGAAATACTAGTAATAATTTTTTCATGTTATTGTTTTTTGGTTTCAAATGACTTAACAACTACGAAATCTTCAATATTTTTATGCAGACCAAGTCGTAAATCCTTTTTAGATAAAATTTTGATTCGTCTTTCTGTATCTAGATTTAGATAAGTTGTTTTGTTTTCCTCTCTTAGAGAATCAATTTTAAGAAGTAGTTCTGTAGTAATCGACACAGGTTCTGCATCAATTTTTAAGATTTCTAACTGAAATGTCCCTTTAATAATATCTGTTTGATTTATTTTTTCTTGTGAAAAAACAAATGACGATATCATTATGAATAATAATAAGGTAATTTTTTTCATTTGGTTAAAGTTGAGTAATTTCGAGTAAAAGTAAAAAAAAACAACAACCAACCGTTAAAATGTTAAAATACTCGATTATTAACATTTTTTAACGATTAAATGTAACAAATGTTAAAAAAAACAAAAAAACCATCAAGTGTTTGATGGTTTTTGAAATGAATTTATAATTTTAATTGAGCTTTTTAATTCCCATATTATATAACGTGAATACTTGCATGTCTACAAACTCTTGTATCGTTGCTGCTACAGATTTTCCTGCTCCGTGACCAGCATTTACATCAATACGAATTAACGTGGGGTTAGATCCCGTTTGTTTGGCTTGTAATTCAGCTGCAAATTTAAAACTATGTGCAGGAACTACTCTGTCATCATGATCTCCAGTTGTTACCAAAGTCGCAGGGTATTTTGTGCCTGCTTTTACATTATGTACTGGAGAATAGCCTTTTATGTAATCAAACATTTCTTTGCTTTGTTCGCTTGTTCCATAGTCGTAAGCCCAACCTGCCCCTGCTGTAAATGTATGATAACGCAACATATCTAAAACACCAACACCTGGTAATGCTACTTTCATTAAATCAGGTCTTTGAGTCATTGTTGCGCCAACTAATAATCCGCCGTTAGAACGACCAGAAATTGCCAAATAATCAGATGAAGTATATTTTTCGGCAATTAAATATTCTGCAGCAGCAATAAAATCGTCAAATACATTTTGTTTTTGCATTTGTGTACCAGCATCGTGCCATTTTTTACCATATTCACCACCACCACGTAAATTAGCAACAGCATATACTCCGCCGTTTTCTAACCAAACTGCATTTGCAATACTAAAACTTGGCGTTAAACTAATGTTGAATCCGCCATAACCGTAAAGCATTGTTGGATTTTTACCGTTTAATTCAGTTCCTTTTTTATAGGTAATAATCATTGGAATTTTTGTTCCATCTTTTGAAGAATAGAAAACTTGTTTCGATTCGTAATCATCACTTTTGAAATCTACATTTGGTTTTTGGTATACCAAAGATTTTCCTGTTTTTGGGTCAAATGAGTAGATTGTTCCTGGTGTAATATAATTGGTAAACGAATAATATAAAGTAGTTTCTTCCTTTTTACCACCAAAACCTCCAGCTGAACCAATACCTGGCAACTTAATATCTCTAATCAACTTTCCGTTATAATCGTATTGTTTTACTTGCGAAACAGCGTTAATCATATATTCAGCAAAAATAGCACCACCACCAGTTGAAGGCGATAATACATTTTCTGTTTCAGCAATAAAGTCTACCCAATTAGCTTGTTTTGGATTAGCTAAATCAAATGTTACAACACGTTTGTTGGGCGCTTTATAATTAGTTGATACATAAAATTTAGTTCCTACATTGTCTAAAACATTATTATCATAATCAAAATTATTAACGATGTTAACAATAGGTCCGTTTTTAGCTAAATCTTTATAATACAATTCATTTCCAGAAGTTGAAGTTGCTCCAGATACGATTAAATAATTCTCGTCTTCGGTAACATAACCGCCAACATATCTTCTTTTTTCGTTTAACCCAAAAATAATTTTATCTTCTTTTTGAGGAGTATTCAATTTATGAAAATATAATTTATGTTGATCTGTTTTAGCAGAAAGCTCACTTCCTTTTGGCTTATCATAACTTGAATAATAGAAGCCTTCATTTTTGTACCAAGAAACACCGCTAAATTTAATGTCGACAATTGTATCTCCAATAACTTCTTTAGTAGCCGCTTTCATCACAATTACTTTTCTCCAATCGCTTCCACCTTCTGAAATGGAATAAGCAACAAGTGAACCGTCTTTAGAAAAGTTCAATCCGCCAAGCGAAGTTGTTCCGTCTTTTGAAAAAGTATTTGGATCTAAAAATATTTCTTCTTTTTCTTGAGCATCTTTTCTATATACTACAGATTGATTTTGTAAACCATCATTTTTATAGAAATAAGTATAATCACCTTCTTTAAATGGAGCAGAAATTTTTTCATAATTCCATAGCTTCTCCATTCTTTCTTTAAGTTGTTTACGAAAAGGTATTTTCTCTAAGTAGCCAAAAGTGACCTCGTTTTGAGCTTTTACCCAGGCTTTAGTTTCATCGCTATGATCGTCTTCAAGCCAATAATAAGGGTCGCTAAGTTTTTCTCCAAAGTATGTAAAAGTAGTATCGACTTTTTTTGTCTCAGGATATTTTACTGTCATGTCAATTTCTTTGATTTCTTCTTTTTTACAGGCAACAAAAGCAACAGCTGTAAATAATAAGATTAATGATTTTTTCATATTAGTTCTTTTGGTTGTTAGGCAAATATAAATAATTGAAATTTAAGGGTTTGTTAATTAAAAATCAAAATTTAAACCTAAAACAATATTTCGACCAATATTTGGAATACTATCATTTTTCAATCGTGATAAATGAGCGATATAAGTTTTATTGAGAAGATTATTTGCATTTAAATAAACGTCTACTTTTTGTTTTCCAAAGTTTATTTCACCACCAAAACCTAAATTTACTAAAGTATAATCTTTAGATTTTGTTTCGAATGAACTTGTATTATTTTGATTAAAAATATGATTTATTTGAGCTGAAATATAATTTTTTTGGAACCAATTTGTTAAGTTAAAGTTTGTCTTCAAATTGTTTTTCCATTGATTTGCTGGAATTAACGGAAGATAATCTCCATTTTCTTGTTTAGCAGTTACGTTTTCAAAGCTACTTGTAAAATGCAACCAATCTAACGGGTGCGGATGAAAGTGGATTCCAGCTTCTCCACCAAATAAATACGCATTGTTTTGAACGTAATTGTACACATCATTTCCGTCTATAGTTGCAGAAGTTGGTTCAATATAAATGTAGTTATTTACAAGATTGTAAAATCCGTTTACAAAAACCTCAAAGTGTTCACTCTTGTATTCCAAATTTAAATCGGCTTGAAAATTTTGTTCGTTTTCTAAGTTAGAATTCCCTATTTCATAACGATTACTTCCTTCATGAACGCCATTTGAAGTTAATTCTGATAAATTAGGTGCTCTAAATCCCGATGCTAAATTGACCCGCGTAATAATTTTTTCCGTTAGGTTTGTTTTGTATCCCAATGCGAAATTAAAACTTTCAAATTGTTTGTCTAGAGCTTCAAAATAACCTTCATCTCCCAAAATTCCATATTCTGAAGTTGAAATGGATCTTTTATCGAAACGAATTCCGATTTGAACAACATTTTTGTTCCATTCGTAATTAGAAGTTATAAAAGTTCCAAAATCGTTTGTTGTTGCATCTGGAATTAAGCGTTCTTCACCAAAGTTTAAATTGGTTTGATGCATTCCTTGAACTCCAAGAATCGTTTCAATATTTTTCCATTTTGGAAAATAGTATTTGACGTTATAGTTCGCTGTTTTTAATTTCATGTGCAAAGCTGTTTCATCAATATCCTCTAATTCTTTTCTGTTGTTGAAAATATAACCTAAATCAGCTTCTAATTTCGAATTTTTAAAATACATTTTTTGGTTTACACTTAAAATATGATTGTCGATATCCTGTTTAGGAAACAGTGGTTTTCTAAAGCCTGAATTTTCAATATCTTCTTCGGGTAAGCCTAAATTTAAGTTGTTGTAATTGTATCGAAAATCGGTTGAAAAATACGAATTGGAATAACCAATTCCATATTTTAAATCTTTTTCAATTGAACGCGTATTAACTATTGCTGTTCCATCTGGAATTTTATAATCGGCTTGTGAATTGTAATTTCCTCTTATTAAAAATTTCCAATTGCTTGGTGTTGCTTTATAACCAAATGAAGTATTGGTTCCTTGTGTATTACTTGAAAATTGTTGTAAAAAATTCGCTTCAGACTTTCCATATTGAGCATATTTTTCAGGATTGAAATAAACCACTCCACCTATTGCATCAGAGCCGTATAATAAAGAAGCTGGGCCTTTAATAATTTCTACACTTTCAATTCCAGAAGCACTTAACCCAAGTCCGTGTTCTTCTCCAAATTGTTGGTTTTCTAATCGAATTCCTTGTGCATAAACTAAAACTCTTGACCCACTTAAGCCTCTAATTACTGGTTTCCCAATAGAAGTTCCAGTTGAAATTTGACTTACACCTGGCGTTTCAGACAATCCATCCATTAAAGTTACATTTCCGTTTTTACGCATTTCTTTTACAGATTGATGCTCCACTTTCATAACGTTTTGTGATTGTATTTTGTTAAAAGCAGTCGAAACAATTACTTCATCTAAATGTTGCTCTTTTTCCTTAAGAATAAAGCTTATTTCAGGACTTGAATTGCTGTTTATTTTTTCTGTTTTTTGTTCGTAGCCTAGTAAATGTACAACTACTGTTATTTCACCTTTTGGAACATTTTCAAATGCATATATTCCATACTCATTGGTTTCCGTAAAAGCATTGTTTTCAGTGATATGAATTACAGCGTATTGTAAAGGAATACCGTCTTCAGTTGTTATTTTTCCAGTAAGTTTATTTTGAGAGAAACCCAATGTCGATATTAAAAATATCCAAATAGATACTTGTATTTTCATTATAGTTTAGTTTAATGTATAAATAATTAGCTGCAACTTTGTATGAAGTTGAAGCTCATTTTTTGCAAAAGCAAAGGAGAAATTAAACTAAACCGGGCGGCCCTCTTTGTGAAAATAAACTACCACAAAATGAATTGAAATTCTCTTTTTTTGCAAACAAATAAGGGATTTCAAAATGCGGAGGAAAGAATGAAAAAGTAAAAACCACTGGAGAAAGAAAACTGGCGAATTTAAAATCACAAGTCGGACAATTTTCTTTCTCGGTAAGGTTTTTTGTAAAAGTTTTTTCTGATGAAGAAATGCTTTCTACATCGTGTTTATGATGTAAAAATACGTGCATTGATTGATAGCTCACGGCAAATAATACCGAAAGCATTAAAACAAAATTCAATAATGCAGTTTTTTTCTTCATGTATGTTTTATACCAGTTTATTGGCAACTAAATATTCTGCAATTTGTATGGTATTTGTAGCGGCGCCTTTTCTAAGATTATCGGCAACAATCCACATGTTTATAGAGTTAGGCTGACTTTCATCTCTTCTTAACCTTCCCACAAAAACATCATCTTTTCCTTCTGCATAAATTGGCATTGGGTAGGTTTTTGTGTCTAAATTATCTTGCAAAGTAATTCCAGGAGTGTTGTGTAAAATTTGACGAACATCATTCAACTCATAATCGTTTTCAAATTGGACATTTACGGCTTCACTATGACCACCAACTACGGGTATACGAATAGCAGTTGCTGTTACGGCAATAGTTTTGTCGTTTAATATTTTTTGAGTTTCACGAACTAACTTCATTTCTTCTTTTGTGTATCCGTTTTCTTCAAAAACATCACACTGAGGAATTGCATTTCTGTGAATAGGATAAGGATAAGCCATTTCTCCCTTTACACCATTATATTCATTTTCTAGTTGTTGTACGGCTTTCACGCCAGTGCCAGTAATAGATTGATACGTTGAAACTACAACTCTTTTTATTTTGTATTTAGTATGCAAAGGCGCCAATGTCATTACCATTTGAATAGTAGAACAGTTTGGGTTTGCTATAATTTTATCTTCTTTTGTTAATTCAGAGGCGTTGATTTCTGGAACAACTAATTTTTTTGTAGGATCCATTCTCCATGCAGAAGAATTATCAATAACAGTTGTACCAACTTCTGCAAATTTTGGAGCCCATTCTAATGAAGTTTCTCCTCCAGCTGAAAATAAAGCAATATCTGGACGCATCTCTACAGCTGTTTGTAAGCCAACTACTTTATATGATTTACCATTCCACCCTAATTCTTTACCAACTGATTTTTCAGATGCAACTGGAATTAATTCTGTTACTGGAAAATTTCTTTCTGCTAATACTTTTAGCATAATTTCACCAACCATTCCGGTTGCGCCTACTACTGCTACTTTCATTTTTTATTAATTTGGTTTACAAAAATATAGAATATTATTTGGATAAAATGTTCTTCGTGTTTTTTTCACAAAACTTTATCAAAAAGAAAAATCCCGCTTATTAAACGGGATTTAGTTAGAATATATAATGTAGCGAATGTGACTATTTTTTTAATAAATCTCTAATTTCAGCTAATAATTCTTCTTGAGAAGGTCCTGCAGGTGCAGCAGCAACTGCTTCTTCTTTTTTCTTTGCTTTTTCAGCTGCTCTTAAAATAACAAATATAAATAACGCAATAATAATAAAATTGATAGTAGCTTGTACTAAATTACCATAAGTAATTACTGCTGCTCCTGCTGCTTTTGCTGCATCAAGGTTTACATAAGTTTCGCCATTTAAAGCAATAAATTTTGTTGTAAAATCTACGCCACCAGTAATTAAACCTACAATTGGCATAATTACATCATCTACTGCAGAACTTACAATTTTTCCAAAAGCTCCACCAATAACTACGGCAGTTGCTAAACTTAAAACATCGCCTTTCATTAACGAGGCTTTAAAATCTGAAAAGAATCCCATATATTTTCTTATTTAGTTAATTATTAACGAATTTAACAAAAATTTTAACAATTGATTAATTTTTGTAAAAAATTCTTTTTACTCTTTGAGAAATACCTGTAAGAATTTCGTAAGAAATTGTATTTGTTTTTTCTGCAATTTCATTTACAGTTAATTGCTCTCCAAAAATGACAACTTCATCACCAGGATTACAATTTATTGAAGAAACATCAACCATTAGCATATCCATACAGATGTTTCCAAGAATAGCTGCTTTTTGATTGTTGATTAAAATGTATCCTACACCATTTCCCCAAGCTCTTCTAATTCCATCAGCGTAGCCAATAGGAATAGTTGCTACTTTAATTTCGTTTTCAACGATATATTTTCTGCTGTAACCAATGCTTTCCCCTTTTTCAACAGTTCTAATTTGTGATATAATACTTTTTAAAGTACTTACGTTTTGAAGGTTTTTATTCTCGTTTTCAGAATTACCTGCTCCGTAAAGCCCAACTCCTAATCGAACCATTTCCATTTGATAGTTTGGGTAATTAAAAATACCAGAAGTATTTAATATATGCCTAATAGGTTTTGTGTGTAAAGAGCTTATAAGTTCTTTGTAAAAGCTTTGAAGCCTATTAAATTGCAGTTCTGTAAACTCCTTAAATGCAATGTCATCTGAAGCTGCTAAATGCGAAAAAACACTTTTTACAGTAATAAAATTATTGTTTTTCAAAAGCGATTTAAGTTCTGGTAAATCGTGCGGTTCAAAACCTAAACGATGCATTCCAGTATCCACTTTTAGGTGAATAGGATAAGAAATTATGTTTTGTTGTTTTGCAACTTTTAAAAATGCTTCTAAACCGGTTAACGAATATATTTCGGGTTCTAAATCATAAGCAATCATAGCGTGGAAACTACTGTTTTCTGGATTCAAAACCATTATTGGAATTTTGATTCCTGCTTTCCTTAATGATATGCCTTCATCAGCAAAAGCAACACCTAAATAATCAACATTATTATGTTCTAAAAGCTTTGCAATTTCATAACCTCCATTGCCATAACCAAAAGCCTTAACCATAACCATTATTTTGGTTTTTGGAGCTAGCTTTGATTTGTAAAAATTTAGATTATTACTTAAAGCATCAAGGTTAATTTCTAAAACAGTTTCGTGATTTTTCTCTTCAAGAACCACCACAATTTCATCAAAATAAAAATTTCGCGCACCTTTAATTAAGATCGTTTCATTTTCAAATGAGTTGATATTAAATTGTTTTAAAAAATCAGTTGTTGTAGGAAATGAAATTACATTTGGAAGTTCGTTTAAATAACCACTTATCGTTTCTCCTATTGCAATTACTCGGTCTATTTTATTGTCTTGAATAGTGCTAGCCACTTTTTGATAAAGTTCGTTTAGGGGTAATCCACCTTGAAAAACATCAGAAAGTATAATTGTTTTTTTACTGTGTAATTTTTGTTGCTCTAAAAAATCTAGAGCAATTTGTAAAGATTGATAATCTGATGAATATGAATCATCTATTAGCAAACAATTATTAATTCCTTTTTTTGCTTGTAAACGAAGCTCAATAGGATACAATTGTTGAACTCTTTCTTGAATGTGTTTTATTTCGTACTTTAAGTACAACATTGTAATAATACATGATGTTGCATTTTTTATAGAAGCAATATCGTTAAAAGGGATTGAAGTCTTAAAATCAACATTGTTTCCGCTAATGCTTATTTCGGTAAGTTTATTGTTTATACTATTCGTAGATAAAAAATAATCAGCTTTATTGTTGTCAAAACTCCAAGTTAATTTCGGGGATTTAATAAATTGTTCTATTTGATTATTTTTTTCTAAAACAACTACCTCACAACCTTTAAAAAGGGCTGTTTTTTCTTCTATTTTTTCAGAAATATTTACAAAACTTTCATCATGAGCATTTCCTAAATGTGTAAAAACTCCAATATTTGGTTGGATGATTTCTTGCAGTTTTTCCATTTCTCCTTTTTGAGAAATCCCTGCTTCAAATATTCCTAAATTATGGTTTTCATTGATTCCAAAAATTGACAAAGGAACTCCAACTTGTGAATTATAACTTTTAGGACTTCTCACAACATTAAAATCTGGACTTAAAAGAAAATTTAGCCATTCTTTTACAATCGTTTTCCCATTACTTCCTGTAATTCCAATCGTTGGGAACGTGAATAAATTACGATAATAAATAGCCGTTTTTTGAAGTGCTTTTAAAGTGTTTTTTACCACAATAAAATGCGCTTTGTTTTTTAAATGTGTTGGAATGTGTTCTACAACAAAAAAAGCAACACCTTTTTCAATAAGTTGCTCAATATATTGGTGTCCGTCATGATTATTGCCTTTTAAAGCAAAAAATAAAGTTCCATTGTTGTTTTGTAATGAACGACTATCAATAGAAATGTTCTCAACATTAAAATCAGGAAATACTTCTTGATTCTTAATGTCTAAAGTGGATGTAATATGTTTTAAAGTATAATTCAAAAGAAATTATTTTTCTGAGTTTTCCCTAAGCGCTTTGTAATAGGCTGCTCTGCTTAATGGTTCGTATTCTTCCGTTTCACCAAGCATAACTAATTTGTCGTTTTCCGACTTTCTAAAACTATAATGAGCTAAATTTCCTGTACGCGTACAAACTGCGTGAACTTTGGTCACATACTCAGCAGTTGCCATTAATGCAGGCATTGGACCAAAAGGGTTTCCTTTAAAGTCCATGTCTAAACCAGCAACAATTACTCGTATTCCGCTATTTGCTAAATCGTTACAAACAGCCACAATTTCATCGTCAAAAAATTGAGCTTCATCAATACCTACAACATCGCAACCTTGAGCAAGTATTCTTATATTTTCTGCTGCAGGAACTGGCGTAGAACGGATTTCGTTTTTATTATGAGAAACAACCATTTCATCATCATAACGAGTATCTACTGATGGTTTAAAAATCTCCACTTTTTGTTTTGCAAATTGTGCTCTTTTTAAACGACGAATAAGTTCTTCTGTTTTTCCAGAAAACATTGAGCCACATATAACTTCTATCCAGCCAAATTGTTCGTGTTGATTTACTGTATTTTCAAGAAACATTTTGTATATTTCGGTCAATTAATATTATAATGAACTACTTTTGTAGTCGAAACAAACTTACGTAAATTTACACTAAAGACAAACAATATAAATTTTTAAGTAAGTTCTTTATTTTCAAGTTTTAAAATAATATTTTTACAAGAAATTTATAATTAATCAACTACTATTCAATTTCTATTCCTTTAAGTTATGAAGAAAAAGTTAGAAGCCGAACTAATCAGCATTGCACACAGAGTTTTGAAGTTAAAAAACCGCTCTGAAACGGTTAGACTACATGAAGAAACAAAAAAATTGTATGATCAATTAACGGTTTTACGTTTTTACGAAGAAAACATTGCTGTTGTTGAAAACGAAATTTCTCTTGAGGATTTAGAACATAAATTAGAAAACCCAAAAGGTTCTAATATTGTTGAAAAACCTGTAGATAAAGAAGAATTTGAAACGGTTTTACATGCTTTAGATTTGCATTTGGATTCAGAACCAGAATTTGATGCTTTAGAAAATAAAGACATTGTGGGGGAATTAGTTGAAGAATTTGAAGATGAATATATTGAAGAAAAAAATGTAGCTGAAGCCGAAGAAGAGGAAGAAATTATTGAAGAAATGGCTTTAATTCATGAAGATGATCTTAAGCAACCTCAATCTGTTTTATTTGAAGATGTTTTTGGAAGTGATTTTGAAGAACTTGAGTTTGTAAAAGTAAACGACGTTCCTGTAGAGGTTGAACAAGTTGCTGAACTTACTTTTGAAGCTGTTGAAGAATCAACGCCTGAAACAAGTGAAGATTTATTTGTTGCAGAAGAAGAAAAATCTAATGAAGACCTTTTTATAGCTAAAGAATCAGAGGTTGTTGCAGAAGTTAAAGAAGAAATTATAATTAAAAAAACTCCGGAAGTAGTTTTTGAAAAACCAAAGTCGCTTAACGACCGGTTAACTAAAGGAATTAATATAGGATTAAACGATAGAATTGCTTTTGAGAAAAAATTATTTGGCGGAAGTTCAGATGACTTTAACCGTGTATTATCGCAATTAAACACATTCGATTCATTTGATGAAGCTCAAGGTTTTATTAATGATTTCGTAAAGCCAGATTATAATAACTGGGATGGAAAAGAAGAGTTTGAAAACCGTTTCTTAGGAATAGTAGAGAAAAAGTTCAACTAAATTATGGGAAAATTATTTCTTGTTCCAACACCAATTGGTAATCTTGAAGACATGACTTTTAGAGCGATTAGAGTTTTAAAAGAAGTCGATTTAATTTTAGCCGAAGACACACGTACTAGCGGAAAATTACTAAAACATTTTGAAATTGGGACACACATGCACAGTCACCACATGCACAACGAACATAAAACCGTTGAAAATTTGGTAAAACGCATGCAAGCTGGCGAAACAATTGCGTTAATTAGTGATGCTGGAACACCTGCAATTTCAGACCCTGGTTTTTTACTAACACGGGCTTGTGTAGAAAACGGAGTGGAAGTAGATTGTTTGCCAGGAGCAACGGCTTTTGTGCCGGCTTTAGTAAACAGCGGTTTGCCCAATGATAAATTCATTTTCGAAGGCTTTTTACCCGACAAAAAAGGAAGACAAACTCGTTTCTTGGCTTTATCCGAAGAAACAAGAACCATGATTTTTTACGTTTCACCACATAAATTAAACAAAACATTAGCCGAATATGTACAATACTTTGGTGCCGAAAGACCAGTTTCTGTTTCTCGTGAATTATCTAAATTACACGAAGAAACCGTTCGCGGAACTGCTGAAGAAGTATTGAAACATTTTGAAGCCAAACCTGCAAAAGGCGAAATTGTAATTTGTGTTGGTGGGAAGAGTTTGAAGTAGTTTTCCATGAAAAGATCTTCTAAAATTATATTTTTAATTACAATACTTTCTTTTGTTATAGGGGTTACAGTTGCATTTCGTGGATTCAAGGACGCAAATACTTTTTTTATAATATTAGGAATCTTTATTTTTTCTACTGGATTAGCTGGGATTGTGAAATTGTATAATGAGTAGTTGGTTTAGATAAAAATATTAAACTGTCGTTTGCTTTGATAGAAAAAAGAATTAGTTTTAATCAATTGAAATTAGATAGTAATTATATGATTTAAACTTTGCATTAGTTTTAAACTCTTCTGTTATATTTTTTATATCATTTATAATGCTAGTGCCTAATTTTGTAGAAAAAACAAAAAGCAATATTTTCTTATCTTCTAAATTAACTTGTTCGTTTTTTTGGTTGACATAATTGAAATTTAAAACTTTAGATGGAATTAATTTTTCTCCAGCTAAATCAGGATTGTTCTTTATTAAACTGGTAACTCTTGTATAACAAGATTTGTTTTCTTGAATAAAATTATTATCAACTTTTTGATCACCATTTACTACAATTCCATAAATGTAAGATGCTTTCTCTTCAATGATATAGTTTATAAAATCATTTTTTTGCAAACTATCTATAAATATTATATTTGAAGTTTCTAATTTATATTTTTCATTAATTTTTAATGTATAATCTACTTTTGTGCTATAATCAATGGATTTATTCACGCCATAGCTCAAGTTATAAATTGGCTTGCATGAAAAAGACATTACTCCTAAAAAAATGATTAGGAGTAATGAAATTATTTTATTTAACTGGGACATCAATTATTATTTCTTCATTAGTAAATGTTGAACGATAATTACCTTTTATTAGAGTAACATCGTCAAATGTTAATTCTTCATCGACATTAAAAATTTCGAAATCACTTTGTGTGTTTCCATCTTTATTGATTAACCCTATTGGGAAATGAAAACTAATCACCTCATTTTTTCTATCAACTATTGCAGCAACAACAGTTGTGCTATCTGTTAGATACGAGTACGTTTTTCCATAAGGGTTTATTACACAATTAACAGTCCAATCACCACCTTTTGTGCAAAACCAAAAACCACTTTCGCAATTATTTTTAGGTCTATGAAAATGGAATGAGTCAAATTCATAACTTATGACAGCAATCATACCGTCAGGACATGGTCCTCCACCCGCAGGAAGTTTATTAGTTATGTTATGGTTAGAGTTTTTTACGGCTTCTGTTTGATTAGAATCTGAGTCACAAGAAAAAAACAGAATTAGCATAGCTGCTAATAAACCAAGGAATATTTTTTTTGTTTTCATTTGATAAAATTTTAATTTTTTACATGTAATTAGTTGACCTAAAGTTATGTTAGGACTTGTTTTAGCTACATTACATCTTAATTGTACACATTAAAAACTAATTTTAAATTCGAAATTTTGACTAAAGAAAAATTTAACGCTATCGGTTTCAAATAACTTAAACCTTCTTAAAAGTCTTATCTTCATAAATTTTAGATCAAGTTTTAAGTTGCAATTTATCATAAGGTTTTATGTAACTTATAAATTTATTCCACAAACAAATATTTATAATTATTGTTTTGTATAATAAATCTCACGCAAACATATAAAAGTCTTAAAAATAATAAATACAGAAAAAATGTAAATTTTATTAAAGTTCCAATATTGAATATTGGAACTTTAATAAAATTTTAGCTCAGTGTTTTTATTGTTTAATTATGTCAAACACAGATAAATTAGTTAAACGGAATGTGTAAAATCTTATAATACTTATCAAATAACAATATAACTTTAGTTTTGTGTAACTTTGTAAGAGAGAAAAAAATCAGAAAAATGACAACACACAACGTAACTACAACTTGGAAAGGAAAAATGCAATTTGAGTCTACTAACCCAAGCGGCGAAACAGTTTTAATCAACGCTGGTGAAGAAAACGGAGGCGAAGGAGCTGGTTTACGACCAAAAGCAATGATGTTAGCCTCTTTAGCAGGTTGTTCAGGTTTAGATGTGGCTTCATTAATAGAAAAAATGAAGTTAGAAGTTGCCGATTTTAAAATTGAAACTGTAGCAAACCTAACAGAAGAACACCCAAAATACTACGATGCAGTTGCTTTAGAATTTCATTTTTCAGGAAGTAATCTAGAAGAGAAAAAATTACAACGCGCAGTTGATTTGTCTATAGAAAAATACTGTGGTGTTCTAGAAATGTTTAGAAAATTTGCAACTGTTGAGGTAAAGACGTTTTTTCATAAAGTATAAAGCGATTATTTAGAATGTCAAGAAAAAGTTTTATTCACTTTGTTCGTCATATTAACACGATAAAAATAATGTCTAGTTTGTCATTTCGACGAAAGGAGAAATCACATAAAGAAAAAGCTTAAATGATGAATGAATTCAATCCTCAATTAGGCTTTCATTCTTATTACGTTTACATCATTACCAATAAGTATAGGTCTACTTTTTATATTGGTATGACAAATAATTTGAAACAACGATTACAGCAGCACAAAGAAAATATTGAAATAGGGAATAAAACGTTTGCTTCAAAATATAATCTAGAGTTTTTGGTCTATTACGAAAAATTCGTTTGGGTTGAAGAAGCAATTGCCAGAGAAAAAGAATTGAAAAAATGGAGAAGGGAAAAGAAATTAGTATTAATAAAAAACTTTAATTCTGATTTTGAATTTTTAAATCATCATTTTTGATTATTAGTATGTGATTTCTCCCTTTGGTCGAAATGACAAAAAACGAAAAATAAATTATACATTTGTACTATATAAGCCATTCAAAACAATCTAAATTTTAATACTATGCGTTGGAATTTAAAATCAAAGCCAGAACAACAAAAAGTACAAGCCTTACAAAATGCACTTCAAGTCGATGAAATTATTGCGTCTTTACTCGTTCAAAGGGGAATAGAAACTTTCGAACAAGCTAAAACTTTTTTCCGTCCTACTTTAGAAGATTTACACGATCCATACTTAATGAAAGATATGGACAAAGCGGTAGAACGTATTGAAATTGCTGTTAAAAACAATGAAAACATCATGGTCTTTGGCGATTATGATGTCGATGGAACCACTGCAGTTTCTTTGGTTTCAAGTTATTTACGAACGTTTTATCCAAATGTTACAACATATATTCCAGATCGTTATGCAGAAGGCTATGGAGTTTCTTATAAAGGAATCGACTACGCAGAAGACAACGGAATTACTTTAATTATAGCTTTAGATTGCGGAATAAAATCCATCGACCATGTGAATTACGCTGCTGTTAAAGGAGTCGATTTTATCATTTGCGACCATCACAGACCTGGAGATAAATTACCAAATGCTGTTGCTGTTTTAGACCCAAAAAGAGAAGATTGTTCGTATCCTTATGATGAATTATGTGGTTGTGGAGTTGGGTTCAAACTAATTCAAGCTTTAGGGAAAAACCGAAACCATACAACCGAAGATTTAGTCCCTTATTTAGATTTGGTTGCCACTGCAATTGCAGCAGATATTGTTCCCATGACGGGCGAAAACCGTGTGCTTGCGAAAATGGGTTTAGAAGTCATAAATTCTTCTCCAAGACCAGGAATAAAAGCGTTAATTCAATCGATAAAAAAGAAAGAAATTACAATTACTGATGTCGTTTTTGTGGTTGCACCGCGAATCAATGCAGCTGGAAGAATTAAACATGGTGATTATGCGGTGCGTTTGTTAACCGAATTCAATTTGAGTCAAGCCGAAGAGTTTGCCAAAGAAATTGAAGATAATAATAACGAACGTAAAGGTTTAGATAAACAAATTACAAAAGAAGCTTTAACACACATTTTTGAATCTAATGAAGAAAACCGATTTACAACGGTAGTCTATCAAGAAGATTGGCATAAAGGTGTAATAGGAATTGTTGCTTCCCGATTGATTGAAACGTATTATAGACCAACGATTGTTTTTACCAAAAGTGGCGATAAATTAGCTGCTTCGGCACGTTCTGTAAAAGGTTTTGATGTGTACAATGCGTTGGAAGCATGTGCAGAACATTTAGAACAATTTGGCGGACACATGTATGCGGCAGGAATGACACTTTTGGAAGAAAATTATGAAAATTTTAAAAAGGCATTTGAAAAAATAGTTCAAGAAACCATTCATCCCGATTTGTTAATGGCTGAATTAGAATACGATGCTGAAATTCATTTAACAGAATTAAATGCAAAAATGATGCGTATTTTAAAACAGTTTGAACCATTCGGACCTCAAAACATGACGCCTTTATTTTTAGTTAAAGAATTAACTGATTCGGGTTATACAAAAAATTTGGGTTCAGATGATGAACACTTAAAAGCCTTTGTAAAGCAACAAAATTCAGAAAGTTTTGGTGCAATTGGCTTTAAAATTGGAGATAAATTACCAATTGTTAAAAATTTGCAAAAGTTTGATGCAATTGTTTCATTAGAGGAAAATGAATGGCGAGATGTTGTAACTTTGCAGCTTCAATTACGCGACATCAAATCTTCAAATGGCTAAAAAAGATCCTTACGCTGCATTACGATTTAAAGAATTTCGTTTTTTTCTTACCATGCGATTTGCGCTTGTTTTTGCTTGGTCAATGCAGTTTGTAATTATCGAATGGGAAGTATATAGCATCACCAAAAACCCTCTTTCTTTAGGAATTATTGGTTTAATGGAGATTATTCCGGCGGTTTCTATGGCTTTGTTTGCTGGGCATATTGTTGATCAAAATGAAAAAAGAGGCCTGCTTATGAAATGCCTTTTAGGTTTTTCAATTATCAGTTTAGGTCTTTTTTTAGTAACGGTACCAAGTGTTGTAGAGTCGTTAGAAACAAACACTATATTGTGGATTATTTATGCGTTGGTTTTTTGTGGTGGCTTAGTTAGAGCGTTTATTGGACCAACCGTTTTTTCACTTTTATCCTTAATTGTTCCAAAGAAAAATTATCCAAATGCTGCTACTTGGAGTAGTTCAACTTGGCAAATGGGCTCTATGTTTGGGCCTGCAATTGCTGGAGTTTCTATTGGAATAATTGGAGTGCATTGGTCAATGTGTTTGGTTTTTGCATGTACTTTATTTGCGTTATTTTGGTTAACCCAAATCTCTAAAAAACCTATTTTAAATCCGAAAATTGGAGAACCAATACTTGAAAGTTTAAAAGAAGGAGTGAAGTTTGTCTTCAATAATAAAACCATTTTAGGTGCAATATCTCTTGATATGTTTGCCGTTTTATTTGGGGGAGCGGTTGCTTTATTACCCATATTTGCTCAGGATATTTTAAAAGTAGGTTCTGAAGGTTTTGGAGTTCTTCGAGCTGCACCAGCTGTAGGTTCTATCGTAACCATGTTGGCTGCTGCTTATTTTTCTTTGAATAAAAATGCAGGTATAAAATTATTGACAGCGATATTTGTTTTTGGACTTTGTATTATTGTTTTTGGTATTTCCGAAATATTTTGGATTTCTGTATCAGCTTTGTTTTTAAGTGGTATTGCCGATGGTGTTTCAGTTGTGATTCGAAATACAATTCTTCAATTACACACGCCCGATAATATGCGCGGAAGAGTTTCTTCAGTTAACTCAATTTTTGTAGGTTCTTCAAATGAACTTGGTGCTTTTGAAAGTGGATTAACTGCTAAAATTATGGGTGTTGTGCCAGCAGTTGTTTTTGGCGGATGCATGACATTAGCTACTGTTTTTGGAACGGCTATAGTTTCTCCCTCGTTTAGAAAATTAGATTTAGAAAAAGAGGTGGAAGAATTAGAAAATGCGAATTAGTTTTTATATTCTTTTAATTCGAATGTTTCTCCATCAAAAACACCATAAGTAAAGTAACCAATCCAATCGCCTAAATTTACATACTTAGACTTTTCAGTTACATCAATAATCATTGGTAGATGACGGTGTCCAAAAACAAAATAATCATAATGTTTAGCTTCTAATTTTCGCTTCGCATATTGCACTAACCATTCATTTTCTTCACCAAGAAACTTCACGTCTTCATCACCTGAAATCAATTTGTTTTTTACCGATAAATATTGCGCTAATTTCACTCCAATATCCGGATGTATCCAACGAAATAACCATTTAGAAAAAGGATTTGTAAACACCTTTTTCATGCGTTTGTAGCCTTTGTCCCCAGGCCCTTTTCCATCTCCATGACCAATTAAAAATGTTTTACCATTAAAAGTAAATTCTTCGTTGTCATGATACACGGGAATATTTAATTCTTTTTGAAAGTAATCGTGCATCCATAAATCGTGATTTCCAACAAAAAAATAAATTGGAACTCCAGAGTCTCTAATTTCGGCTAATTTGCCTAAAACTCTTACAAATCCTTTTGGCACTACGGTTTTATATTCGAACCAAAAATCAAATAAATCTCCTAGTAAAAAAATTGCATCAGCATCTTTTTTTACATCATCAAGCCAAGCAACAAATTTTTGCTCTCTTGGAAAACTTTCTTCTGAAGTAGGTGCTCCAAAATGTTGATCGGAAGCAAAATATATTTTCAATTTTTTATTCAAAATCTAGGTGTATAATTAATATTGCAAATTTAGTGTTTTTTTATTTTGCTAATTAACACACTTTATCGATGATTTGTTACTTTTCATCGATTGATGTTTGTTTCACACATTTTATTGTTAAATTTGATAATTAATCAAACCACAATAAATAAATAATATATAATGAAAAAACTATTACTTTTTTTCATGTCATTATTCACTTTTTTTAGCTACGGTCAATTGACTGAAGGTTTTGAGGGTGCGACATTTCCACCAACGGGTTGGACTACTTTTGACAATGGAATTGGTCTAACAAGAAGTTGGGGAATAACTACAGCTACAGGATTGGGTTGGGTTTATGCAGGCGGTAAAGCTGCAATTGTTAATAAAGAAGATGTGCCTTCTGGAATAGCTGAAGACTGGATGGTTACTCCTTTAGTTACTATTCCTGCAAATGGACAACTTCGCTTCTTTGCTAGATCAATTGCAAATGGAGAACAAGGTAGTATTTATAAAGTAAAAATTTCAACTGCTTCACAGAATAACCCAGCGGATTTTACAACTACTATCGCTACTTATACTGAGTTGCAAATTATAAATGCGCCATTTGAACAAAAAATCATCCCTTTAACTGCTTATGTAGGTCAAAATATTTACATAGCTTTTGTTATGGAAAATGATAACGGTGATGCATGGATTATAGATAATGTTAATGTAGACCAACAATGTTTTGCACCTACAGCATTAACTGCTACACCTTTGGCAACATCTGCTACTTTAAACTGGACATATACGGGTCCTGCAACCCAGTTTGCTATTGAATATGGTCCAACAGGTTTTGTACAAGGAACAGGAACTATTGTTTCACCTGTAACAAGACCTTATAACTTAACAGGTCTTTCGCCATTAACAAATTATACTTATTATGTGAGGGCCTTATGTGGAACTGATAATTCAAGTCCTTGGTCAACAGCAATGAACTTTACAACAACTGCTTCACCGCCTGTTTGTGGTGGTAATTTTGTTGATTCTGGAGGAGTGTCTGGAAATTATTCGAATAATGAAAATATAACAACAACCATATGTCCTGTTACACCTGGAGATTTGGTTACGGTAACTTTTACTTCTTTTAATACTGAATCTGGGTGGGATTTTTTGAGGGTTTATGACGGTAATAGTATAGCGGCTCCTTTGTTAGGTACTTTTTCAGGAACAGCAATCCCTGGACCATTTACAGCAACTAGTGCAAATGGATGTTTAACTTTTAGATTTACATCTGACGGTTCAGTAACAAGGGCTGGGTGGACTTCAAACGTAACCTGTGCTCCGCCACCTACATGTCCAAGACCTTCTGCTGTTACTGTTACGGCTATTGGTCAAACTCAAGCATCTATAAATTGGACAGAGAATGGTCCGGCAACACAATGGCAGGTTTTGGTATTGCCAGCGAGTTCTCCTATTCCAACAGCTGCAACTCCTGGATGGAGAACAACATCGACGAGACCTTTTATATATACAGGATTAAACTCAGGTACTCAATATAAGGCTTATGTAAGATCTATTTGTAGTCTGGGTGTAGATGAAAGTACAGTTTCAGTTGGAACGGCATTTTCAACATTAATTGCTAATGATGAATGTATTAACGCAACTGTTACTCCTGTGAATGATGATACTTCATGCTTACAGACAGCAAGTGGAACATTAATTGGAGCAACTGCTTCAACTCCTGCAAGTACTTGTACTGGAACCGCTGATGATGATGTGTGGTTTCAATTTACAGCTACATCTACAACTCATTATATTTCATTAGTAAATGTAACAGGAAGTACTACAGATTTGTATCATGTTTTATATTCCGGAACTTGTGGAAGTTTAACGAGATTATATTGTAGTGATCCAAATGATAGTACTGCAAGCGGATTAATAATTGGACAAACTTATTTTGTTCGTGTTTATTCATGGACAAGTACTCCTGGACAAACAACAGTATTTAACTTATGTGTTGGTACTCCGGTTTCTTGTAGTGATGCGGATGCTTTCTGTGGAGATACGGGCTTAGTATATACCAATTCAACCGGAGCGCCAAGTTACGGTGCAATAGGTTGTTTAGGTACAACTCCAAACCCGTCTTGGTATTTTATGCAGATAGACCAAGCAGGTAGTTTGAATTTTCAAATTGCACAAACAAGTACTGCAACAGGTGCTGGGATTGATGTAGATTATATAATTTGGGGGCCATTTTCACCGGCTCAATTTCCGACAGCTTGTAATAATCTTTATGGCTATCCAGTTGGGAATACTTCTTTCCCAACTAATGTAGCTTCTTGTAGTTACTCAACTGCCGCAATAGAGAATTTTTCTATAGCAAATGCAAATCTTAATGATATTTATTTAGTATTAATTACAAACTTTAGTAATCAACCAGGGACAGTTACATTTACACAAACTGGAGGTACTGGATCTACAAACTGTTCAATTGTTTGTAGTAATAATATTGGTGCAGATCAAGTGTTTTGTAATACTGCTACCTATCAAATAAATTCTTCAAATACTACTGCTGATAATTATGCTTGGTATTTTAACAATGTTTTAATTAGTGGTGTTAATACGAGTTCAATAACTGTTTCTCAATCTGGAACATATAAATGTATTATTACTTGTGGTATTAATCAGGTTCAGGATGAAATAGTTTTAACTTTTAACCCATCTGTAACACCAACATTTAACCCAATAGCTGCTTTTTGTAGAAATACAACATCACCGGTTTTACCGAATACATCAACAAATGGAATTTCAGGAACTTGGTTTCCTGCTGTAGTTGATAATATGAATTCAGGTGTTTATACATTTACTCCAAATGTTGGAGTATGTGCAAGTCCGGTTAATGTATCTATTACAGTAACTCCAGAAACTGTGCCATCATTTGTGTCACCTGCGCCTATTTGTTCAGGCTCTACAGCACCTGTCTTATCAAATACTTCAAATAATGGTATTGCGGGTACTTGGTTTCCTGCAACAGTAAGTAATACGGCTTCAGGAACATATACATTTACTCCAAATGTAGGACAATGTGCATCTGTAACTACTTTAGATGTAGAAGTTATAGCAACTTGTACTTTTGGAACAATTGCTAGTGCAGTACTTATTGATAATTGTAACACTTCTGCAAGTGGAGAATTTTTTAATACTACTTCAGGTTCACAAACTATTGGAGCGGTTTCAAATGTGTTTCCAAATAGTAATTTGGGCACCTATGTTCAGGCTTCTGGGAACCTTATGTTTAATGGAGCTGAATTAAGAACATTTAAAACAGTGACAACTAATGTTTGTAGTGCAAGATTAAATTACAGAGTATATCCTGCTGCTACAGCTCCAGGGGTATTTACTATAGTAAACTTGCCTTTACTTGAAAGTTGTACAGCTGGGACTTATCCTACTGGTGGAGCTTCTTGTAATGATAGAGATCAAAGATGGCAATTTGTTTCTGCAGCTTTAGATTTAACTGCGAATACACCAGGAAATTACATTATAGAGGTTTATTATGATGTTACTGGTGATAATGATAGTACTTCACAATGTGATGACACAATAGTATTGGATAATGGAGGAGCATACTATTCAGCTTCTTTCAGTATACAATCATCACCTACTTTTACATTTACAAACCCTACAACTTGTAACGGTACAAATGGTACAATTACAGCATCAGGATTTGTAATGGGTAATGTTTATAGTGTTACTTATACAGATGATGCTGTTACTGTTGGTCCTACAAATTTCACTGCGAATGTTAATGGAGAAATTTTAATTACAGGATTAAATGCAGGGGTCTATTCTAATTTTAACTTTAGTATTAATGGATGTTCAATTTTAGACGGCATTGAAATTACTTTGGTTAACCCAATTTATAATCCAACATTTAATCAAATTGGTCCATTCTGTGTTGGAGATGCAATTACATTACCTTTAACTTCTATAGAAGGCTATTCAGGTTCGTGGTCTCCACCAGTTGATAACACACAAACAGTAACTTATACATTTACACCAGACTCTGGACAGTGTGCAACAGTATTTACAACATATACAGTTACAGTAAACCCTATACCTTCAGTAACTAATGTAACTTCAAACACTCCAATTTGTGTTGGTGAAGATGCAATATTTACAATTCAAGGAACACCAAATGCTAGTTTAGATTATACGATAAATGCAGTTGGAGGGACAACTATATTAGACGCTTCAGGTTCTGCAACAATTACTGTAACTAATCCTCCTGTAGGAAATGTTACATTGAATTTATCAAATATTGACAATGGAGCTTGTAATACTGCTTTAACAAATACATCTACAGTAGTAGTAAGAGCTTTACCAACTGTTACTAGTTTAACAGCAGTTAATTCTTCTATATGTTTAGGAAGCGATGCTGAATTTACAATTCAAGGAACGCCAAATGCAACTGTTACTTATCAAGTAGGTTCAGGTGGTAATGAAACGGTTCTTTTAAATACTTCTGGACAAAGCGGAATTATTACAGTTACTAATCCTACTGCTGATGTTGTTATATTATTAACCAATATAAATGACGGAACTTGTAATAATACATTAAGTAACACAATTACAATTACTGTAAATTCTGTTCCTACACCTACAATAGATATTACTTCATTACCAACTTGTGCAGATCAAACAGCTACTTTTGAAGTACTATCTCCATTAAATATGCAATTGAATACAGCAGGAAATTTATTTATTTCTGAAGTAACAGATGCAGATCCAGGAGCACTTACTTATGTAGAAATATATAATGGAACTGGAGCTACTGTTGATTTAAGTAATTATAAATTAAAGGTTTTTACCGTTTTTGGTAGTTCAACACCAACTTGTGACTTAACTCTTTCAGGAAATTTATTAAATAATGATGTTGTTGTTATTAAATTAAGTTCTAGTGCTGGCGCAGGAGGTGTAGTAGCAGACTTGACTTACGCAACTTGTGGAGGTGTTAATAATAATGATCAAATTTCATTAGCTACTAGTGCCGATGTTATTATAGATACTTGGGGAATTAATGGGACTGTATTTACACCGGGTGTAGGTTATACTTATAGAAGGTTAACTACCGCTACACCACTTCCGAGTACTACTTGGAATGCTGCAGACTGGACAGTACTGGATCCTGAAGATTATACAGACGTTGGTTTTTATACTTTATATGTTACAAACTACGAGTATATTTTAAGTAACGGGACAACTACAACAACTCAAACAAGTGTTGATTTTACAGGAGTTATTCCTGGAACATATACATTAGTTGTTCATGATTTAATTACGGACTGTTATTCTCAACCTTATACGTTTACAATTGATCCATTTATATATGCAAATCCAGTTACAACGTTTACGTATGTTTCTCCTGTATGTATTTCTGACTCAATTAATCCTATGCCAGACACCTCAATTGCGGGATTTAGCACAGGAGGAACATTTACAGGAAATAATTCTAATATTGTTATTGATTCTTCAACAGGCGAAGTAGATTTGTATTTAAGCTTCCCTGGCACTTATACTATTACATATACATTTGCTCAAGATGCAACAAACTGTATAAATAGTGGTTCTAGCCAGTTTGTATTAGTTATTAATGCATTAGAAACTCCAACGTTTAACAATGTTGAGGTATGTGTTAATTCAGATTTCCAATTACCAGTCCAATCAATAGAAGGATACGACGGAACTTGGTCGCCATCAATTGCAGATGTATCTGTTACCGGTACAACCACTTATTATTTTACTCCTAATAATTCATCTTGTAGCCAAGTTGGAGAATTAGTTGTGGTTGTTGAGACTTGTGTCATTCCAAAAGGTGTTTCTCCAAATGGAGACGGTTTAAATGATAACTGGGATTTATCAACATTTGATGTCAAAAAAGTTCAAATTTTTAATAGATACGGTAAAGAAGTTTATTCTAAATCTAACTATACAAATGAATGGGTTGGTAAGTCTAATAATGGTAATGAATTACCAGATGGGACATATTACTATGTTATTGAATTTAATGACATGGCACCTAGAACAGGTTGGGTTTATATAAATAGAGAGCAATAAAATAAAACTTTGAACTACTCTTATTTTTATGAGTAGTTCAAATAATTAATTAAATTAAAAATGAACAAACTATATTTAGTTTCGATATTATTGTTAGGCTTTATTACAGAAGGCTTTTCACAACAAGACCCTCATTACACACAGTATATGTATAATATGAGTGTTATGAATCCTGCTTATGCGGGTAGTAAGG
>NZ_JAWUXR010000008.1:0-156545 GCF_034111225.1 Flavobacterium sp.
TATATTTTTGTTAGTTCATTTTTAAGACAATAAATTCACTTCTTCTATTTTTTTGATGTTCAGCTTCAGAGCATTGAACTCCATCAGAACATTTATTGACTAATTCTGTTTCACCAAAACCTTTAGCAGTCAATAATTTTCTATCAATTCCATTTTTAACCATATGCTCCATAGTAGATTTTGCTCTTCTATCTGATAATAATTCGTTATATTTATGAGTTTGTCTACTATCGGTATGTGATCTAATAGATACTTGCATATTAGGGTATTCTTTCATTACTTCAATAATTTTTTGTAAATCTTTAGCTGCATCAGGACGTATGTTCGATTTATCTAAATCGAAGTAGATGATACTAATTTTAAATATTTTAGCTAAATCTGTTCCTTCTTCAATTGGGAATACATTTCGTTCTAGCTCAATATTTAATTGTGTTATTCCGCTTTGTTTTTGAGGAGCAAATGATTTTTCTTTTGTTTCGTATTCTTCTTTAGAAGCTCTTACGTAATATTTTTTATTGCACTCTATATTGAAAGAATAATTTGCATTTTCATCTGAAGTAGTTTCTAGTAATTTATTCATTTGATCATCAAATAAAATTACTTTAGAGTTTGGTAATAATTCTTTAGTATCTAAATCTGTTATTAGCCCAGTAACTTTTTGATTACAGACATTGAATGCATAAATATCATCATATCCAGCACCTCCGTCTCTATTAGAAGATAAAAAGCCTGTGTTTTTATCATTAACAATAAAACTAAAATCATCTTTAGAACTATTAATTGGTTTTGCTAAATTCTCAGGTTTAGTAAATTGATTATTTACTAACTTAGATTCAAACACATCTAATCCCCCCAATCCTAAATGTCCATTTGATGCAAAGTATAAAGTATTATCATGTGAAATAAAAGGAAAAGTTTCTCTTCCTTCAGTATTAATTTTAGGGCCTAAGTTCTCAGGATTTCCGTATGAATCGTTTCCATTTATAGTTACTTTATAAATGTCTGCACCTCCATATCCACCAGGCATATCAGATGAAAAGTATAAAGTTTTTTCATCAGCGCTTAAACTAGGATGACCTGCACTATAATTATCATTATTAAAAGGCAGCTCTTTAATGTTTCCCCATTCGTTATTTGAATAAGTAGCTTTATATATTTTTATCCATGTTGTTTTATCATCGGCTTTTCCTTTCTTACTATCTAAATAATTATTTCGGGTAAAATACATAGTCTTTCCATCTTTAGTAAAAACAGGTGACGATTCATTGTATTTAGTGTTGATCGTTTTTGAAAAATTCTCAGGTTTTCCAATTTTATTTGAACCATCTAATTGAGTAATGTATAAATCAGTAAAATTTTGTTCAGTCCATTGATGTATTTTGCTGTATATAGCACCTTCTTTTCTAGAAGAAGTAAATACTATTTGATTTCCAAAATAGGATGCACCATAATCTGAATATTCAGAATTAACAGTTGTTTTTTCAAGGGTATATTTACCAGAATTTCGTTCAATATCTAATAAATAATCTTTGTTATTTGCAAATTCTTTACCTCTTGAATCGGTTGTGTTTTTGTTGAATAACTCTAAATATTTATTTGCATTTTCATAATCTTCAATTGATTTTAAAGACTGTGCATATCTAAAATAATATTCAGGTTCAACAGTTTCGTTTAAAGCAAATAATTCTTTATACCACTTAGCTGCTTTGTCTAATTCTCCATTGAAATAGTAAGAATTTCCTAGTTTCATAAATAATTCTGCAGATTTATGTCCTTTTTCAGCAACCTTTTCATAAATTTCAATTGCATCGATATATGAATATTTTGCATATTTTTTATCTGCTGAATTAAGTTGTGCTGTTTGTGCAAATGTTACACAAACAAAACCAATCAATAATATAGAGTAAATTGCTTTCATAATTTTTTGATTTAAAAGAATCTAGGTGAAGAAATTCTACTATTATTAAATAACTCATATCTTAAGAAGATCTCATGTGAACCAGAATTGTAATTTGATAGTTTAGTGGTTTCCATGTCGTATCCATATCCAATGAACCACGAGTCTGAGATTTGAAAACCTATTAATGCACTTACCGCAGCACTCCATCTGTAAGCTGCTCCAAGAGTTAACTTGTCGTTTATTAAAAAGTTTGCAGTTATATCAGCTTGTAGAGGAGCTCCTTCAACAATTTTGGTTAAAAATGCTGGTTTAAATTTTAAACTAGGACTAATATCAAATACATGTCCACCTATAACATAATAATGCATTTTTTCTCTTGTAATTGCTACAGAGTTGTCGTCAAAGTGTTTAGTTTCAAATAGGTTAGGTACTGATACTCCAAAATAGGTATTTTCGGAGAATAAATAAAGACCAGCACCTATATTGGGCGTAAACTCACTATTTAAATTTTGGAATTGAGGATCATTTTGATCGTATATGTTTAATTTATTTACATCTAAATTAAATATATTGGCAGTTCCTTTCATTCCTAATGATAACTTATAATTTTCAGAAACTTGAATAAAATAAGCTAAATCCGCTGAAATTTGATTTTCAGTAGTAGGTCCAATTTTGTCATTGGTTATAGAAAAACCAAGTCCAAAATTTGAATCTCCAAGCGGTGTGTTTAATGACACATTATTTGTAACTGGAGCTCCATCTAAACCAATCCATTGATTTCTATGTAATAAGAAAACGCTTAATGTTTCTCTTGAGCCAGCATAAGCTGGATTTACATTTACCGTATTGTACATATATTGAGTGTATTGAGAATCTTGTTGAGAGAAGCACAATACTTGCGATAAAAGTAAAGCTATAAATATGATTCTTGTTTTCATGTGCTAAAGTTTTTAATTAATAAGTTTAATTGAATAGCATTTATTTACTAACATATAAATATCCAGCTTTATCATGCGTTTTGTTTTCTTCATCTACATATTTTAATATATAATAATAGGTTCCATCTGGTACTCCTTCATTTTTATTTAATGTTGATCTACCTTCAGATTGTCCTCTAAATGCTTTAAAATTATTATCATAACCTCTAGTTTCATATATTAATATTCCCCATTTATTATAAATTTCTACAGTGTTATTAGGATAACAATCAATACCATCTATTAAGAAGAAATCATTTAATCCATCATTGTTTGGTGAAACGGCATTATAAACAACTATGTCACAAGCTGGTAAAACTATACAATCTTCATGAATATTTAAATACACTTCAAATATCATAGGACAATTATTATCTTCAGTTGTCACTATATATTGTAGAGTATAATATCCAACAGGAATATTTAAAGGGTTGAAAATACTACCGCTAAGTCCTCCTGTTTCGCTCAAGTCTACCCACTCTCCATTTGTAGGAATTGAGCTACCCAATATAGTAAATAAATCAATAGAATTTTCCTGAGTACAAATTCCGTATGGAATTGCATCAAATGGATCATCCACAGTTACATTAATTGTTTGAACAAAAGTGTCAGAATTACCACAGTTATCACTTACAAACCATTCTCTAATGATTATATATTCATATATAGAAATTGTTGTAGTTACTTCTGTGTAATTTACATTTGCAATTCCTGAACAATTATCTGTAAATTCTAAATTAGGAACATCAGGAACATTTGAACAGTTCACGCTTAACTCTTCATCAAGAGGAGTTTCCAATACAGGAGGAGCAGTGTCATAAACAGTAATTGTCTGTGTATAACTGTTGCTATTTCCACAATCATCAGTTATTGTCCAAGTTCTAGAAATTGAATAATTACCAGCACATTCTTCTTCGTTATGATTTATAACATCATTAACAACAATATCCACATCTGCATCACAATTATCACTTGCTTGAATTTCCGCAGGACTTGGAATGTCATCACAAGATGCTGAAATATCATTTGGTAACTCTGAAGTAAATATTGGATCAGTAGTATCTTGAATAGTGAAAGTCGCAGAAGTTGAGCTTGCGTTGTTACAATTATCTGTAGCTGTGAATATAACAGTTACAAATCCTGAAGCACCACAATCGTCTGAAAGACTAGAGAAGTCGTTAGACCAAGTTACTGAAGAACATATATCAGAAGCTGAAGCACCCCCGTTAGAACTTAACCAGTTGTTTAGATCAGTAGTATTACCTGAACCATCACATTGAACGCTTAAGTTAGCCGCTTGAATATCTATACTTGGTGCAGTAATATCTTGAATAGTGAAATTTGCAGAAGTTGAACTTGCATTACCACAATCATCTGTAGCTGTAAATATAACAGTTACAAATCCTGAAGCACCACAACCATCAGATACACTAGAGAAGTCGTTAGTCCAAGTTACTGAAGAACATATATCAGAAGCTGAAGCACCCCCGTTAGAACTTAACCAGTTGTTTAGATCAGTAGTATTACCTGAACCATCACATTGAACGGTTAAGTTAGCCGCTTGAATATCTATACTTGGTGCGGTAATATCTTGAACATTGATAGTTTGTGAAGCTTGCGAAGAGTTTCCACAAGCATCAGTAGCTGTCCAAGTTCTAGTTATAGAATATGAACCATCACAAGCACCTGGGGAATTTATATCGACAGAAGTTAAAGTGAAAGCAGAACCACAATTATCAGTTGCTGTTGCTACTGCAAATGCAGGAGTAGCCGGACAATTGATAGTTGAAGTGGCTGGTAAAGCAGCAATAACTGGAGCAGATATATCTTGAACATTAATAGTTTGTGAAGCTTGCGAAGAGTTTCCACAAGCATCAGTAGCTGTCCAAGTTCTAGTTATAGAATATGAACCCGCACAATCACCATCAGTAGTAAAATCTAGATACGTAAGCGTGAAATTTGATCCACAATTATCAGTTGCGCTTGCAGTTGCAAATACAGGAGTAGCCGGACAGTTAATAGTTGTTGGACTCGGAAGAGCAGCAATAACTGGAGCCGAAATATCTTGTACGTTAATAGTTTGAGTAGCTTGCGAAGAGTTTCCACAAGCATCAGTAGCCGTCCAAGTTCTTGTAATAGAGTATGAACCCGCACAATCACCATCAGTAGTAACATCTACATAAGTAAGCGTGAAATTTGACCCACAATTATCGGTTGCGTTTGCAGTTGCAAATACAGGAGTTGCAGGACAGTTAATAGTTGTTGGTCTTGGAAGAGTTGCAATAACTGGAGCAGATATATCTTGTACATTAATAGTTTGTGAAGCTTGCGAAGAGTTTCCACAAGCATCAGTAGCCGTCCAAGTTCTAGTTATAGAATATGAACCAGCACATGATCCATTAGTAGTTACATCGGCAGAAGTTAAAGTAAAAGCAGAACCACAATTATCAGTTGCTGTTGCTACTGCAAATACTGGAGTATCCGGACAATTAATAGTTGAAGTAGCTGGTAAAGCTGCAATAACTGGAGCTGATATATCTTGAACATTAATAGTTTGATCACAAGTTGTAAAAACAACTCCATCAAAAAGTAATGAGTAAGTTCTTATAAAATTAGCTCCATTACCATCAGAACATATTACAGTATCTCCAGAATCACTACTAGTCATTGTAACTGTTTTTCCACATGAATTATAATTAAATACAGTAGATGGATTTGTAATTGGACTTGGTATTGTACAAGCTTCTAAATTTAAAGAATTTAATAAACATGTAGCAGAAGGCACACAACAAGAAGCTACAGTAATTGTTTTTAGTAAACTACTCACAGAAGTTGGAGGAGTATTACTATCAATAACAGTTAGTTTTACCATATAGTCACCAGCTCCTCCATAATTTGAAAAATTAATAGTTAATGGATTACCTGAAAAAGGAGATCCTGAAATAGGAGTGCCATTTTTAGTAATATCCCATTGGTATGCTGTATAAGGAAGTACGCCTCCTGTAGTTGTTGAAGTAAATGTATAAGTTTGAGCTGTGTTACTAGGAGGACAACTTCCTACAGAAGTAAAGTTTGGCATAATAGGGGTTATTACAACTAAATTTGTGCTAAGATCATATTTAAAACATTTTGGACCAAGATCACAATCCCCTACATTACAGACATTAGAACTAACAGAATGTCCCCACCCAATTATAATATTTCTAAGCGAAAGCAATTCCCCACAAGTCCATTGAATTGATGTTGGTGCGTTTGGCACATAGATAAAAAATGTACCTGAACTAGTAGTGGCACAGCTTTCGTATCTTATATGCTGTTGAAAAATACCATCTACAAAAACATCGGCTTCAATTTGTGTTCCATAACGAGTAGTAGCATTTTGGTCTAAAGTTACTTTTAAGTAGCCAGATACAGTATTACCACTTAAACAGGAAGTAGGCAAAGGTAAATACCCGTCTGAACCATCTGGAGTAGAAGATACTAGTTCAACTTTTTTGATACTAATATCGTTTGAAGAACAATTATTACATTCGTATGTAGACTGTGCAAATGTTAAATTTGCAAACAGAGAAAGGACAAATAAAATAATTATTTGCATTATTTTTTTTCTCTGAAACAATAAATGAGTAAAATTTTTCATGTAACACATATTTTGGTTAACATTCCTTGAGTTATTTTATCTAAAATGTAGGTTGAAATGTGAAAATTTGAGTAAGAAAAAAGGAGGTAAGTTTTTTTTTTTTGATTTTGGGGGTCAAAAATGTAACTATTAAAAAAAATAATAGTTACTATGTTGCAATTCGTTTAAAGTAAGAGGTTTTTTATTTTGGCGTTAAGATGTTTTTTTTCTTATACTAATTTACTGAAATATCTTAAGTTATGTGTTTGTGAATGAGTATTTTCGATGAAACGTGATTTAAAATCTATGAAACAGCAATAATTGTGTTAAAGTTTTGTGTAATATTTAAAAAAAAAGACCTTTCTTTATAGTGATTAAAATATTTTACTATGAAAAAATTAATTATAGTACGTCATTCTAAATCAAGCTGGGAGTTACCTTTAAATGATATTGATAGACCATTATCAAAAAGAGGTATTCATAATGCTCATTTAATTTCTTTGAAGATTAGTGATTTATTACCAAAATCATTTATAATTTGGAGTAGCAAAGCAAAAAGAACAAAAGAAACCGCTATGATTTTTTCACAAAACTTATTATTTTCTTATGATAATGTCTTAATTAAAGATGAACTATACACTTTTGATGATAAAAAGTTGGAAGAAATCATAAAAAAGTGTGAAAATATGTATGATAATCTAATTCTTTTCGGACATAATGAAGCTATTACAAAATTTGTTAATAAATTTGGAGACCTTTTTATTGATAATGTCCCAACATCTGGAGTAGTGTCTATGCAATTTGATATAGATGATTGGACTAAATTAAAGAAAGGAAAAATTATTGAATCTATTTTTCCAAGTCATTACAAACATGAACAATACAAGTCCAAACAAATACATTGATAGAGAAAAAAGCTGGTTAACGTTTAATGCAAGAGTTTTACAAGAAGCTGGAGACTCTTCAGTGCCTCTTTTAGATAGACTTCGTTTTTTAGGAATTTTTTCTAATAATCTTGATGAATTTTTTAGAGTTCGTTATGCGGCTATTCGTAGAATGAATTTTGAAAATGTTGATACTGAAAAAGTTTTAGGGGGAATTACAGCTGAAAAATTATTAAAAGAAATTACCGAAGTTGTTATTGAGCACCAATCAGAAAGTTTACGAATTCTAGGTGAAATTGAACAAAAGTTAGAAAAGGAAAATATTTTTATAATTAATGAAAACGAAATAACTAAAGATCAAGAAGCTTTTATTAAGGATTATTTTACTCAAATAGTCAGTCCAGCATTAGTTACAATCATGTTAAATGATTTAGATACTTTTCCTTTGTTAAAGGATACATCGGGTTATTTAGCAATAAAACTAAAAGTTGACTCATTTGGTAAAAAGAATGAAGTAAGGTACGCTGTTGTAGAAATCCCTAATTCTATTAATAGGTTTGTAGTATTGCCTTCAAATAATGAGCAGCAACATATTATTTTATTAGATGATGTAATTCGTTTAAACTTACATTCTATTTTTAATGTTTTCAATTACTCGAGTATTTCTGCGCATATGATAAAAATTACTAGAGATGCTCAACTAGAGTTTGATAGTGATTTAAGTAAAAGTTTTATCAATAAAATATCTGACAGTGTCAAAGAGCGTAGAGTAGGTGAGCCTGTTCGTTTTGTTTATGATCAAGCAATTGACAAAGACACATTAGGTTTTTTCTTGCACAGAATGCATATTAATAGTTCAGACAGTATTATTCCGGGTGGAAGATATCATAACCGAAGAGATTATATGAGTTTCCCTAATCTTGGAAGATATGACTTGTTATACAAGAAAAATGTTCCATTACCAGTACCAGGATTTGATTTAGATGGAAGTTTATTAGAGAAAATAAAAAAGAAAGATTATTTATTATCAACTCCTTATCAGTCTTTTTCTTATCTAATTAAATTTTTAAGAGAAGCTGCAATTGACCCAAATGTTGTTACTATAAAAATTACATTATATCGTTTAGCGAAAAATTCACAAATTGTCAGTTCACTTATTAATGCTGCTAAAAATGGAAAAAAAGTAACTGTACAAATTGAATTGCAAGCACGTTTTGATGAAGCAAGTAATATTTCTTATTCTGAACAAATGCAAACCGAAGGAATTGAATTAATATTTGGTGTAAAAGGGTTAAAAGTTCATAGTAAAATATGTGTAATAGAAAGAGTGGAAGAAAGTAAAGTAAAACGTTACGGATTCATTTCTACAGGAAATTTTAATGAAAATTCGGCTAAAATATATACAGACGTTACTCTTTTTACTGCTAATCAAGAGATATTAAAAGATACAGCTAAAGTTTTTGAATTTTTTGAAATAAATTATAAAGTGTACCGATATAAACATTTGTTTGTTTCTCCTCATTACACAAGAGTTAAGTTTAATAAATTAATAGAAAGAGAAATTACAAATGCTAAATCTGGCAAAGAGGCATTTATAAAATTGAAAATGAATAGTCTATCTGATTTTAAATTAATTGATAAATTATATGAAGCAAGTAATGCCGGAGTTAAGATTCAATTAGTAATTAGAGGAATATGTTGTATTATTCCTGGAGTTAAAGGAATGAGTGAAAACATTGAGGCAATAAGTATTGTAGATAATTATCTAGAACATTCTCGTATTTATATATTTGGTAATGATGGTAGTCCTGAAGTTTTTATTTCATCTGCAGATTTTATGACGCGTAATTTAGATGGTCGTGTTGAAGTAACTTGTCCAATTTATGATGAAGATATTAAGGAAGAATTGATTGAAATTTTTAATATTGGTTGGAAAGCAAATGTTAAAGCAAGAGTTCATACTGAAAACTTAAAAAACGATTACCGAAGAAATGGTGACGAAAAACCATACAGAGCACAATTAGAAATGTATAATTATTATAGAAATAAACTTGAAGTTATTCCGGAAAAAGTATAATTAATAGTTAAACAATTTACTTATTTTAAATGATTACTATAAAAAAATATGCTGCTATAGATATAGGTTCCAATGCAATGCGTTTATTGGTAACCAATATTGTGGAGCAAAAAGGTCAGCCTACACAATTTAATAAAAGTTCATTAGTTCGAGTTCCAATTCGTTTAGGCCAAGACGCATTTACTGTTGGAGAAATTTCAGAAGAAAATATCCAACGGATGATCGATGCTATGAAAGCTTTTAGTTTATTAATGAAAGTGCATAAAGTTGAAAAATATAAAGCTTGTGCTACATCTGCAATGCGTGAAGCTTATAATGGAAACGACATTGTAGCATTAATAAAAAAGAAAACAGATATTAAAATTGATATAATTGATGGAAGAAAAGAAGCTGTAATTATTTCAAGTTCCGATTTAAAACAATTCTTAAATTCTGATAAAACCTATTTATATGTAGATGTAGGTGGTGGAAGTACCGAATTTTCAATTTTTAACGAAGGGAAAATAATCACTTCAAAATCTTTCAAAAACGGAACCGTACGATTGTTAAACAATATGGTTTCCGAAATTGTTTGGGTTGAAATAGAAAAATGGATTAAAAATGCTGTAGAACCTTATGATGAGATTACACTTATAGGTTCTGGAGGAAATATTAATAAATTATTCAAATTATCAGAAAAACATCAGTCTAAACCTTTGTCATATGTATATTTAAGTGCTCAGTTTCAAAAATTAAGTACAATGACTTATGAGCAAAGAATAACGGATCTTGGTTTAAATCCAGATAGAGCAGATGTAATTATTCCTGCAACGCGAATCTATTTAAATGCAATGAAATGGAGTGGGGCAAGACAAATTTATGTCCCTAAAATAGGACTTTCAGATGGTATTGTGAAAGCAATGTATTTTGGAAAAATTTAGAAACTATACCAATTAAAATATAAAAAAAATCCGACTCTTTTGAAGTCGGATTTTTTTTATAATTATATTTTAATTCTTATAAGTGAATAATTATTATAAAATGTAGTTTAGAGTTCATTTAAGTCTAATAATATTCTATTTCTCTCGTTCTTATAGACTTTTCTTTACCATCAACAATTTTAATAATTTCTATCCAATTTTTTTTATCATCAAATTTGTATTTGAAATCAATATTTTGAATTTTAGATTTATTGTTGTCTTTAGTTATATATTGAAGTGAAACAATTCTATTGTTTTTATATGAATACTTTTTAACTCTCTCTGAATCTGAAATATTATCACTACAGCAATGATATTCAATTATTCTATTTTTTTTATCATAAACGTAAATAAAGGATGAAATCATACCTGATTCATAAATTTTTTTTACGGATGTTTTATTGTCATTATATGTGTATAAAATTTGATGCAATAATATAGGTTCTTCATAATTATTTTTATTGGAATAATTATATACTAACCTTTTTAATAGTCTATATTTATCATCATATTCATAAGCAGAATTCTTAAATACAATAGATGTAGAATCATGAACACCATGTGACCAACCTCCATATTCATTTTTTCGCCAAGTTTCTGGAGTTTTTAATGTAGTATATATTAATTTTCCGTTTTCATTGTAGTTGTTTATAAATTCTGTAATATTTCCATAATCATCAATTAGTTTTGTTCTTATTACTTGATTGTCTTTATAGTATTTAATTGTATGTTGAAAATAATTTGAATTTAAATTTATAGAAATAATATTTTCATTTGTATATTCATCAAAATCTTCATAATAATGTTTAACTGTTGTAAGATTATTACGGGAAGAATCAATTTCACTAATCACTCTGTTTTTATCATCATATTTATATGTTATAGATTTATAAAACTCATCGTTTTTAACAAGCCAAATATGTTTTAAGATGCTACCATTTTCATTATAGAAACGTTCGAAATTAACATATTCACTGGCACTTCCTGAAAATGAAGAATCATAAATATTAAGGTTTAACGAATTTGGTAGTAAGATTATTGAGTTACTATATTCCGTTGTTCCTTCATCTAGATTATCTAGATTGATTACCTTTTCTCTAATTCGTTTTATGCTTCCATAAATAGAATCAATTTTTGTTACTTGGGATTTTACTGAGGGTACTGTTATTAAAAATATAACTATCAAAAAATAAAATTTCATATCAATTTTTTAGAATATCAATATAAAAAAAATCCCCAACAAACTGTCAGGGATTTCTATATTTCTAAATTATCTTACAAGTGAATAACTTCACCATAAGCATCAGCAACAGCTTCCATAACTGCCTCACTCATAGTAGGGTGTGGGTGAACTGCTTTTAATATTTCATGTCCTGTTGTTTCTAGTTTACGCGCTACAACTGATTCAGCAATCATATCTGTTACACCAGCACCAATCATGTGGCATCCTAACCATTCTCCGTATTTTGCATCAAAAATAACTTTTACAAATCCGTCTGGTGTTCCAGCTGCTTTTGCTTTTCCTGATGCTGAGAAAGGGAATTTACCAACTTTTAATTCGTATCCTTTTTCTTTTGCTTGTTTTTCAGTCATACCTACAGATGCAATTTCTGGAGTTGCATATGTACAACCAGGAATATTTCCGTAATCTAATGGATCAACATGTAAACCTGCTAATTTTTCAACTAATAAAATTCCTTCAGCAGAAGCTACGTGGGCTAAAGCTTGTCCTGGAGTAACATCTCCAATTGCAAAGTAACCAGGAATATTAGTTTGGTAAAAATCGTTTACTAAAATTTTATCTCTATCTGTAGCGATTCCAACTTCCTCTAAACCGATATTTTCAATATTTGTTTTGATACCAACAGCAGAAAGTAAAATGTCTGCTTCTAAAACTTCTTCTCCTTTAGCTGTTTTCACGAATGCTTTTACTCCGTTTCCAGAAGTGTCAATTCGCTCTACAGAAGAATTTGTCATTATTTTAATTCCAGCTTTCTTTAAAGAACGCTCCATTTGTTTTGAAATATCTTCATCTTCAACAGGAACTACATTTGGCATAAATTCTACAATAGTTACATCAGTACCCATTGAGTTGTAAAAATGTGCAAATTCAACTCCAATTGCTCCAGAACCAACAACAATCATCGATTTTGGTTGTTCTGGTAATGTCATTGCTTGGCGGTAACCAATTACTTTTTTACCATCTTGTGGTAAGTTAGGTAATTCGCGAGAACGTGCTCCTGTTGCAATAATAATATTATCAGCAGAATATTCAGTTACTTTGCCATCGGCTGCAGTTACGTCTACTTTTTTTCCTGGTTTTAGTTTACCAAAACCATCAATAACATCAATTTTGTTCTTTTTCATCAAAAATTGAACACCTTTACTCATTCCGTCAGCAACATCTCTAGAGCGTTTTACAACTGCAGAAAAATCTTTATCTACGTTATCCACTTTTAATCCGTAATCTGATGCATGTTTTAAGTAATCGAATACTTGAGCAGATTTTAATAAGGCTTTCGTTGGGATACATCCCCAATTTAAACAAATCCCACCTAAGTTTTCTTTTTCAATAACGGCTACTTTAAAACCTAATTGAGAGGCTCTAATTGCAGTAACATAACCACCAGGACCACTACCTAAAACTATAATATCGTATTTCATAATCTATGATTTTCTGTAATTTATAATGCTTGCGAAATTAAACAATTAATTTAAAAGTTTCAATAACAATTTCAACTTTATGCGGAAACCGAAAATTGAGAATCATAAAGTTTTCTATAAAACCCATTTTCAATTTGTAACAATTCATTATGTGAACCTTTTTCTACAATTTGCCCTTTATCCATTACAATGATAGTATCTGCATTTACAATTGTTGCAAGTCGATGTGCAATTACTATTGATGTTCTTCCTTTGGTAAGGATTTCAGTAGCATTTTGTATCAAATCCTCTGAATAAGAATCGATAGAAGAAGTTGCTTCGTCTAAAATAAGTATACTTGGATTGCTAACGTAGGCTCTTAAAAACGCAATTAATTGTCTTTGACCTGATGATAACATGACACCGCGTTCTTTTACGTTATAATCGTATCCATTTGGTAAACTCATTATAAAATTGTGTACACCAATTGTTTTAGCAGCATTTATAACATCGTCCTTGGTAATCGATTCATTATAAAGAGTAATGTTATTGTAAATTGTATCTGCAAATAAAAATACATCTTGTAAAACAACAGCAATTTGCTTGCGCAGACTTTCTAAAGTGTATTCCTTAATGTTATGATTTTCAATAGTAATAGTTCCAGAGTTAATTTCGTAAAAACGATTCAATAAATTAATAATTGTCGATTTTCCTGCTCCAGTACTACCTACAATAGCAACAGTTTCTCCTTCTAATACTTTGAAAGAAATTCCTTTTAAAACTTCTTCATTTTCAATATAACTAAATCGTACATTATCAAATTTTATATTTCCTTTAAACGAATGTGCTGTTAAAGTTCCTGTGTTTTGAATTTGACTGTCTGTATCCAAAACTTCAAAAACACGTTCAGCAGCAATAATTCCCATTTGCATTACGTTAAATTTATCTGCAATTTGACGTAATGGATTAAATAACATTGTAATAAGCATTGTGTATGCAAATAAATCTCCAAAAGTTGTAACTGTATCTCCATTTAAAATATTAATTCCTCCATACCAAACAATTGCTCCTAAAGTAATAGAAGAAACAATATCAGCAATAGGGAAGAAGATAGAATTGTATAAAATGTTTTTAAGCCAAGCTTTATTGTGTTTTTGGTTAATCTCTTTAAACTTTTCTAGTTCAATAGTTTCTCTATTAAAAAGCTGAACAATTTTCATTCCAGTTAATCGTTCTTGAATAAATGTATTTAAATTAGAAACTTCATTACGTACTTCGTTAAATGCAACTTTCATTTTCTTTTGAAAAATATTAGTTGCATAAATTAAAACAGGCATAGCAAGTAAAACAATTAATGTTAGTTTCCAGTTCATATAAAGCATGATTCCTAGAATAACTACCATTTTTAGTAAATCACTAACAATCATAAACAAACCTTGACTAAAAATACTGGCAATTGATTCTATGTCAGAAACTGTTCTTGTTACAAGTTTTCCAACAGGTTCATTGTCAAAATATTTCATTTTAAATGAAGCAATGTGTTGGTATAATTTTAATCTAATGTCTTTTATTATATCTTGTCCTAGCCAGTTTGCCCAGTAGGTAAACAAAAATTGGGACATTACTTCAAAAAGTAAAACTATAGCCATAATTATGATGTAAAAAAGCAAGCCTCCTTTATCATTATTTTGTAGATAATTATCAACTGTTTGTTTTAATAAATAAGGTCTTGTAGCAGCAAATATTGATAGTAAAATAGCCCATACTATTATCCAATTAAACCTTTTTTGATAAGGTTTGGCATAAAAAAGTACTTTTTTTAAAGCTTTTGATTGTATGGGTTTCATTTATATTTTATTACTTTTTTTTTAATTTAATCTATATAAGGGTATTTTACTTTTACTAAATATAACCCATGTGCCGGTACTGAGAAACCAGCTTTTTGTCTGTTTTTACTTTCTATGATTGTTCTAAAATCGTCTAATGTAATTTTTCCAATTCCTACATTAATCAAAGTTCCTACAATGGCACGTACCATATTGCGAAGAAAACGATTTGCAGTAACAGTAAAGACCAACTGGTTTCCATTTACTTTCCAATTTGCTTCGGTAATATCACATAAAAAAGTATTTACGTCGGTATTTGTTTTAGAAAAGCATTCAAAATCTTCAAATTCAAATAAAATTTCACACGCTTCATTCATTAAGTCAACATCTAATTTATTGAAGTAATACCAGCTTCCTTCATTTTGAAAAACATCTTTAAAAGTATGAATGTAATATTCATAAGTTCTACTAGTTGCATCAAAACGCGTGTGAGCATCTTCGTGAATAGGAATGAAACGATAAATAACAATGTTTTTACCTAAATAAGAATTGAATTTACTTACCCAATAATCAGAATCAATTTCAATTTCGCAATCAAAATGAGCATACATTTGTTTTGCATGAACACCGCTATCAGTTCTTCCAGCCCCAACAATTTGAATAGGTTGCTTGAATAATAAGCTTAATGCTTTGTCTAAAGTTTCTTGTACCGAAATTACATCAGGTTGAACCTGAAATCCAAAAAAATCTTTTCCGTTATATGCAAATTCAATAAAATATCTCAAGTTGAAAATTGTATGTTTTATAATATGAAAGCAAAATTACGAAATTCAAGAGCAATGACAATTTCAATTTCAATAATTAATCTATTTTTGTGATATGATTAAGATATTATTACTTTCTGATACACATAGCCATATTGATGACGTTATTTTAAAATACGTCAATTTAGCTGATGAAGTTTGGCATGCTGGAGACATTGGCAATTTAGACGTAACTGATAAAATTAAAAAAATAAAACCTTTACGTGCTGTTTTTGGTAATATTGATGATGCGGAGGCAAGGAAAGAATTTCCGTTGAATAATAGGTTTATGTGTGAAGATGTTGATGTTTGGATAACGCATATTGGCGGTTATCCGGATAAATATAATGTAAATGTAAGAGATGAAATTCGTATAAACCCTCCAAAACTTTTCATTTGCGGACATTCACATATTTTAAAAGTTCAATTTGATAAAAAATTGAATTTATTACACATGAATCCTGGTGCAGCTGGGAAATATGGTTTTCACCAAATGCGAACTATGTTGCGATTTGAAATTGATAAAGATAAAATTCAAAACCTTGAAGTAATTGAAATAGGGAAGAAGTAGAAGCTATAAATTTATTAGACTGTTTTTATTGTTATATTATTTAAACTTGATTTTTAATTATGAATTGTAAATTTTTAGGAGTAACTTAATAAAAAAGTAATCATGAAAAAATTAATTTTTATTTTATTCTTATCATTTACTATCGTGAATTATTCACAAGAAAAAATAGATGCACCACCATTTTTAAAACTAAATTTTGAAAAAGATTTTAAAGGAGCAACAGATACTAGCTGGTCAAAGTTTTATAGGGGAAAATACAGGGAACAATTGCGATTTGAAGTTGAGTTTTTGAGAGGAAATTCAAAATATTTAGTTAGTTATGATAATGTAGGTGTTATAAAAGCAATTCAAAAGAGCATAGCAATAAGTTCTTTAAATACTAGCATTTTAGAATATTTAAAGAACAATTACCCCACTTTTGAAATTAATGAAGCCTCAAAAATTACTAAAGAGAACGGAGATGAATTTTATAATGTTGGTATTTCAGGTTCGGATGATTTTTTTATTCTAGTTTTTAATACCTCAGGCTATTTTTTATACTTGACGTCCCTTGGTGAAAGATATTAAGTTTTTTAATACTAATATTAAAACAAAAAACCCGAATCGAAAGATTCGGGTTTTTCTACGCACTAATAAAACTAAGATGATAGGTTTAACGTAGTCGATCCACAGATTTTACGAGATCTTCGTCCTTTTTAATTGCTCTGTTAGCCAAAACAAGTAAAATGATAGAAAGAGTAGGAAGAAACATCCCAATACCCTTCTCTGAAATTTGCATTCCTCCGGGTATGTTTAGTGTTCGAAAAACAAAAAATCCTAGTAAAATAAAGTTAAATATGATTGCCAATCTGTTTAAAACAAATTGCGTTTGTCTCTTTTTGAATAAAAATAAACTCAATACTGCTAATGCTGAAATTCCAGCAAAAAATACAATATATAATATTGATTCATTAAAATAAACAACTTTGTCTTTGCTTTCTGTCCATAAAGAAAAGAAAAACGGAAGTACAGCAGTTATAATAATGCTACAAATTAAAAATAAGCTTTGAATGCGTTGGATCATTTTTTAATAAAATTGCAAAGCAAAAATATGTTTTCTTTTGTAAAAAAACTATTGTTTAATTCAATTTTATTCGTATTATTGCATAGTACTATCGTAAGTACTTCATACTGCGATAGGTTACAAGCCCAAAAAAATCCTATCACAAAAATTTATTATTCTTATAAATAATTCAAAATTTATCCATGTTTGATATTGAAGTCTTAAAAGAGATGAAACTCTCTGATTTGCAAGAAATTGCTAAAGCTGCTAAAGTAAAAAAATTCAGAACACTTAAAAAAGATGAATTAGTTTACCAAATTCTAGATGTACAAGCTGCTAATCCTGAAACAGTAAAAGCAGATGTAATTAAAGGTATTGCTATACCTTCTGAAAAAGCAGAGCCTAAACCAAAGAGAGCACGTGTTGCGCCTCAAAAAGTGGTTAAAGCTAAAACTGAAACATCTAGAGAGAAAAGTATAGTCGAAGCTCCAATTGAAGATAAGATTAAATCAACGCCTAAACCTACGCCAGTTAAAATTATAAAGGAAAAAACAACAGTAGCTTCGCCTGAAAAAGTGGAAGAAGTTAAAAACGAAGGTGTTGAAGAAAAAAATACAGAGGTTAATAAGCCGCAACAAAATGTAAACCATAAGGCTAATCAAAATAACCCAAATCATCCAAGCTTTAAGAAAAGTAACCCTACTGCCGTTTCTACACCAACCAATCCTATTAAAAAACAAACCTCTAAACCAAATTTTAGAGAACCAGAATTTGAGTTTGACGGTATTATTGAAAGTGAAGGAGTTTTAGAAATGATGCCTGATGGTTATGGATTCCTTCGTTCTTCAGACTATAATTATTTATCATCACCAGATGATATTTATTTGTCTCAATCTCAAATTAGATTATTTGGATTAAAAACAGGTGACACAGTAAAAGGTGTGGTACGTCCTCCAAAAGAAGGGGAAAAATATTTTCCTTTAGTTAGAGTGTCAAAAATTAACGGACACGATCCGCAAGAAGTAAGAGATAGAATTTCTTTTGAGCATTTAACTCCAATATTTCCAAAAGAAAAATTCAATATAGCTGGAAAAGAAAGTACAGTTTCTACAAGAATTATAGACTTGTTTTCACCTTTAGGTAAAGGACAAAGAGGTATGATTGTTGCCCAACCAAAAACGGGTAAAACAATGTTACTAAAAGAAATTGCAAATGCAATTGCTGCAAATCATCCTGAAGTATATTTAATAGTTCTACTTATCGATGAAAGACCTGAGGAGGTTACTGATATGCAAAGAAATGTTAAAGGAGAGGTTATTGCTTCTACTTTTGATCGTGAGCCTCAAGAACACGTTAAAATTGCTAATATTGTTTTGGAAAAAGCAAAACGTTTGACAGAATGCGGGCATGATGTTGTCATTTTATTAGACTCTATTACTCGTTTAGCAAGAGCATATAACACTGTTCAACCAGCGTCTGGAAAAATATTAAGTGGAGGTGTTGATGCTAATGCTTTACAAAAACCAAAACGTTTCTTTGGAGCTGCTCGTAATGTAGAAAATGGAGGTTCACTAAGTATTATTGCTACTGCTTTAACTGATACAGGTTCAAAAATGGACGAGGTTATCTTTGATGAATTTAAAGGTACTGGTAATATGGAATTACAATTAGACAGAAGAATTGCAAACAAACGTATTTTTCCTGCAATTGATTTAGTTTCTTCTAGCACTCGTAGAGATGATTTATTGTTAGACGACAATACTATTCAAAGAATGTGGATTATGAGAAAATATTTAGCTGATATGAATCCTATAGAAGCTATGGATTTTATTCATGATCGATTTAGAAAAACAGCAAATAATGAGGAATTTTTAATTTCCATGAATCAATAAAAACATAAAAAAAATCCCAATCTAAAGATTGGGATTTTTTATTTAATATCAATTTTTGAAACGATTATTTCACTTGTTTTAGTGAAGTTTATTTCAATATTAACTTTTTTATTTAAAACTAAAACGTTTCCTTTTACTAATTGAATTATATCATTTTCAATTTCTACCAAAATTTCTCCTTTATAAATATAAAGTATTAAAAAATCACTTGTATTATTTAGATGTCTTTTATGTTTTGATTCTGAATTTAAAGCTTCGATTTTCCCATTGTATTTTTCTTTTGACATTATGTTAAAGTCAATACATGTGCCTTTTGCAGAAGTTTTCCAATCTCCTTTAAAAGAATCAATATCAAATTTATTCATTTTTTTAGAATAGTGACTCTCATGAATAATTTCAATTGAACCTTCTAAAAGCATTAATTCTCTATTGGTATTAGGTAAAGGTGTAAAGCTAGATTGTTCAAGGCTTATTTCTGCTGTACTTATTCTAAAATCAAAGTTTCTTTCTTGGTAATTGGTATCTTCTGGAAAAATATATAACTCAGTAGTTGTTCCTCCTTGCCAAGTAGTTGTTTTAAGGTTGTTTTTAGAAATTATTTTATAATTCATTTTATATTAACTGTCATGAAGAATTATATAGTTGGTTTTCCTAATAAATATCTAAACTCACAATCTATTAAAACTCTATTACTCATTGCTTGTCTGCCTAATAACATTTGAAACCCCATAAGTTTTCTATTGGTTAAGGTAATTTCAATGGGGTAAGACGAATTTCCTAAAACAAGTTTAGTTTCAATCACAAATCGTTCTTCCTTAGTTCCATTAGAACTTTTAATAATTCTTTTTTCAATTAGTTTTGCCTCACATTCAACAATCAAATCTGGTCTAGACTTTAATGGGTGTAATGAAAATTTCACCCAGCTTTCACCATCTTTACTAAATTTTGTTAGATTATCAGCATGCAAAGCTGTTGTTTTTGCTCCAGAATCTATTTTAGCTTTGATTAGTTGTATTCCTAAATCAGGTAATGAACACCATTCTCTAGAGCCTATAATTGTTTTATCCATGTTTATAATATCAATAAAAAACCTACTATTTAGTAGGTTTTTTAGCTTTCTTAATTGAAACAGTTAACTCATTTGTTTTTTCATCTAAATCCATGAAAATTTCATCTCCTTCGTGAATTTTAGAAGTAATTATTTCTTCAGCAAGAGCATCTTCGACATATTTTTGAATAGCTCTTTTTAAAGGTCTAGCTCCAAATTGCCTGTCAAATCCTTTTTCTGCGATATAATCTTTTGCTTTTTCTGATAAAGCTAAATTATATCCTAAATCTTTAACTCTTAAATAAAGTTTAGACATCTCAATATCAATAATTTTATCGATATCTTCTTTTTCTAAAGCATTAAAAACAACTACATCATCAATTCTATTTAAAAATTCAGGAGCAAATGCTTTTTTAAGTGCGTTTTCAATTATTCCTTTAGAATGATCATCAGCTTGTGCAGTTTTTGCAGCAGTTCCAAATCCAACACCTTGACCAAAGTCTTTCAATTGTCGTGCGCCTATATTTGATGTCATAATGATAATAGTATTTCTAAAATCAATTTTACGACCTAAACTATCAGTTAAATATCCGTCATCTAAAACTTGAAGCATCATGTTAAATACATCCGGATGAGCTTTTTCAATCTCATCTAATAGAACTACACAATATGGTTTTCTTCTCACTTTTTCAGTTAATTGACCACCTTCTTCATAACCTACATAACCTGGAGGTGCTCCAACTAATCTAGAAATAGCAAATTTTTCCATGTATTCACTCATGTCAATACGTACCAAAGTGTCTTCAGAATCAAATAATTCCTTAGCAATTACTTTAGCTAGCTGTGTTTTTCCAACACCCGTTTGGCCTAAAAAGATGAATGAACCAATTGGCTTATTTGGGTCTTTTAACCCAGCTCTATTACGTTGAATAGCTTTTGCAACTTTATCAACGGCTTCATCTTGTCCAATTACCTTTCCTTTTATTAATTCAGGTAAATGAGCAAGTTTGTTGCTTTCCGTTTGCGCAATTCTATTAACAGGAATACCTGTCATCATTGATACAACATCTGCAACATTATCTTCAGTTACTGTGATTCTATTGTTTTTAGCGTCTTCTTCCCATTTTTCTTGAGCAATAGCTAGTTCTTTTTCAATTTTTTTCTCATCATCTCTTAGCTTTGCAGCTTCTTCATACTTCTGCTTTTTTACTACAGTAGTTTTCAATTCTCTCACATCATCAAGTTGTCTTTCTAATTCAATGATTTGTTTAGGAACATCAATATTAGTAATGTGAACTCGTGAGCCAGATTCGTCCAATGCATCAATAGCTTTGTCTGGAAGAAAACGATCTGACATATATCTACTTGTTAATTTTACACAAGCTTCAATGGCTTCTGGAGTATAGGTAACACTGTGGTGTTCTTCGTATTTTCCTTTAATGTTATTAAGAATAGTAATTGTTTCTTCAATTGAAGTTGGTTCGATAATTACTTTTTGAAAACGTCTTTCTAATGCTCCGTCTTTTTCAATATACTGACGGTATTCATCTAAAGTTGTTGCTCCAACACATTGAATTTCACCTCTAGCTAAAGCAGGTTTAAACATGTTTGATGCATCTAATGAGCCAGTTGCCCCACCAGCACCTACAATAGTATGAATTTCGTCTATAAATAAAATTATATCGTCATTTTTTTCCAATTCATTCATTACCGCTTTCATACGTTCTTCAAATTGTCCACGATATTTGGTTCCAGCAACTAAACTTGCTAAATCCAACGTTACAACTCGTTTATTGAATAATACACGAGACACTTTTTTCTGAATAATTCGTAACGCTAAACCTTCTGCAATAGCAGATTTACCAACACCTGGTTCTCCTATTAGTAACGGGTTATTTTTCTTTCTTCTACTTAAAATTTGTGAAACTCTTTCAATTTCTTTTTCACGACCTACAACAGGATCAAGTTTTCCTTGTTCTGCCATTTCAGTTAAATCTCTACCAAAATTATCTAAAACCGGAGTTTTAGATTTTTTCGTACTTTTATTTCCACCTGTTGGATTGTTGAATCCAGCATCTTTTGGGTTTTCCTCTTGTCCAGAATCTTCATTAAATGATTCTGCTTTTGGAAGGTTTTCTATATAGTCGTTTTCGTTTGTCATCATTGTAGAATATTGGTCTTTTACACCTTCGTAGTCAATTTTAAGTTTGTTTAGTAACTTTGTTGTAGGATCATTTTCATTTCTTAAAATACAAAGTAATAAATGAGCCGTACTTATAAGTGTACTGTTATAAAGTTTTGCTTCTAAAAAAGTTGTTTTTAATGCTCTTTCAGCTTGCCTTGTTAAATGAAGGTTTTTTTTATCGTTATTTTTTATATCAGTTGTATTAGCTGGACTTAAAATTTCAACCTTATTTCTAAGGTGCATAAAATCAACAGCCATATTATTTAAAATAGCCATAGCTTTCCCTTGACCTTCACGTAGTAATCCTAACATAAGGTGTTCTGTTCCTATAAAATCGTGTCCTAATCTTAAAGCCTCTTCCTTACTATAAGAAATCACCTCTTTAACTCTTGGTGAAAAATTATCGTCCATCTTCTATTGTGTTTATTGTAAAAGTAAAAAGAATTGCTTTAAATAAAGCAAAAAACATACCTAAACTGTATTTATATGCTAATTGACAAAAAAAAAATGATAAATAAAAATCAAAAGTTTACTAATTGTTATATTTTTTGAAGAAAAAATTGTTAATAAATCGTTTAAATTTATAGCTTAAATTCGCTTTGAAAATTAGAAAAAGCTGTATATTGTCGCGTTTAAGAATGAATGATAATTTTAATATAAATAAATATATATGTCTGACGGAGAAAAGTTAATTTCGATTAACATTGAAGACGAAATGAAGTCAGCTTACATTGATTATTCAATGTCAGTTATTGTGTCGAGAGCACTTCCAGATGTGAGAGATGGTTTAAAGCCGGTTCACCGTAGAGTTTTATTTGGAATGTATGAATTAGGTGTTTTATCAAACAGAGCACATAAAAAATCTGCAAGAATTGTTGGAGAAGTATTAGGTAAGTATCACCCACATGGAGATACTTCAGTATATGATGCAATGGTGCGTATGGCGCAAGACTGGAGTTTACGATACTTACTTGTTGATGGTCAAGGTAACTTTGGTTCAGTTGATGGTGATAGCCCTGCTGCAATGCGTTATACTGAAGCTAGAATGCAAAAACTTTCAGAAGAAATTTTGGCAGATATTGACAAAGAGACAGTTGATTTCCAATTAAACTTTGATGATACTTTAGAGGAGCCAAAAGTTATGCCAACAAGAGTTCCTAATTTATTAATTAATGGAGCTTCTGGTATTGCGGTAGGTATGGCTACTAATATGCCTCCTCATAACTTAACTGAAGTTATTGATGGTACTTTAGCATATATTGATAATAATGATATTGAGATTGATGAGTTAATGACTCATATTAAAGCTCCCGATTTTCCAACAGGAGGAACTATTTATGGTTACGAAGGTGTTCGTGAAGCTTTTAAAACGGGTAGAGGGCGTATTGTAATGCGTGCAAAAGCTCGTTTTGAAGAAAGTAATAATAGAGAAGCAATTATTGTAACGGAAATTCCTTATCAAGTGAATAAAGCCGATATGATTAAGAAAACGGCTGACCTAGTTAACGATAAAAAAATAGAGGGTATTTCTACTATTCGTGATGAATCAGATAGAAACGGAATGCGTATAGTTTATGAATTAAAAAGAGATGCGGTTCCAAATATTGTATTAAATACGCTTTATAAATATACGCAACTACAATCTTCTTTCAGTGTAAATAACATTGCATTGGTTAAAGGAAGGCCACAAATGTTGAATCTGAAAGAATTGATTCATTATTTTGTAGAACACCGTCATGAAGTTGTTGTTAGAAGAGCGCAATATGAATTAAGAAAAGCTGAAGAAAGAGCTCATATATTAGAAGGTTTAATTATTGCTTCTGATAATATTGATGAAGTAATTGCTTTGATTCGTTCATCTAAAGATGGTGAAGAAGCAAGAGGGAAATTAATTGAAAGATTCAAACTATCTGAAATTCAAGCTCGTGCAATTGTTGAAATGCGTTTAAGACAATTAACAGGTCTTGAGCAAGATAAATTGCGTGGTGAGTACGATGAAATAATGAAATTAATCACTGGTTTAAAAGAGTTACTTGCAAGCAAAGAATTGCGTATGGAACTTATTAAAACTGAATTAGTTGAAATTAGAGATAAATATGGAGATGAGCGTCGTTCTGTAATTGAATATGCTGGTGGAGATGTAAGTATTGAAGATTTAATTGCCGATGAACAAGTTGTTATTACAATTTCTCATGCAGGTTATATCAAAAGAACTTCATTAACAGAATACAAAACGCAAAATAGAGGAGGAGTTGGACAAAAAAGTGCTGCAACAAGAGATCAAGATTTCTTAGAACACTTATTTGTAGCAACAAACCACCAATATTTAATGTACTTTACCCAAAAAGGTAAATGTTATTGGATGCGTGTTTTTGAAATTCCTGAAGGAACAAAAGCAAGTAAAGGTAGAGCAATCCAAAACCTTATAAATATTGAAAATGATGATAAAGTGAAAGCTTACATCTGTACTCAAGATTTAAAAGACGAAGAATATATTAATAGTCATTATGTGATTATGGCTACTAAAAATGGTCAGGTGAAGAAAACTCCACTTGAGCAATATTCTCGTCCACGTCAAAATGGTATTAACGCTATTACTATTAAAGACAATGATGAGTTATTAGAAGCTAAATTAACTACTGGAAATAGTCATGTTTTATTAGCAGTTAAGTCGGGTAAATTAGTTCGATTTGAAGAAAGTAAAACAAGACCAATGGGAAGAACTGCATCTGGAGTTAGAGGAATTACTTTAGCAAATGATAAAGACGAAGTTATTGGAATGGTTGCTATAGACGAAAAAGACATTAACGATTCTCAGATTTTAGTTGTTACTGAAAACGGTTATGGAAAACGTACAAAATTAGAAGAAGATGGTGAGCCAGTTTATAGAGTAACAAACCGTGGAGGTAAAGGTGTTAAAACCCTTAATTTAACTGAAAAAACAGGTTCGTTAATTTCTATTAATGGTGTAACTGATGAAGATGACTTAATGATTATCAATAAATCTGGATTAACTATTAGAATGGCAATTTCTGATTTACGTGTAATGGGAAGAGCAACACAAGGAGTTCGTTTAATTAATATTAAAGGAAACGATTCAATTGCTGCTGTTACTAAAGTTCTTCGTGAAGAAGAAGTTGACGAAGATATTGAAGATATTGACGGTGAAGTTATCGAAGGAGAAGTTATAGAAGACAATCAATCTGAAGCAGAAAGTTCATCTGAAGAAGATTCTCAAGAATAATTAATGAAAACAAAAGCCCAAATTAATTTGGGCTTTATGTTATAATCTAATTTTTAATACAATGAAAAAAATATTATTAAGTTTAGTACTATTGTTATCAGTAGCTACATTTGCTCAAAAAGATGAGTTAAAAACCTTGAAAAAAATATATTCAAGAAGTTCAATTTCAGAAAGCGATTTACAAGAATATAAATCAGCTTATGAAACTTTAGGAAATATGCAACTAAATGAAGATGATAGTGTGTATTATACCTTTTATAAAACGATGTATCCAACAGTAGTTTTAGCTTCAAAAGGAGATAAAGCTACAATGCAGGATCAAATGAATTTATATAATCCTAAATTTATTGAAGAATATGGAGTTGTTATTAATAATACATTAGCATATGAAAAAAAGTCAGGAAAAAAAATATATACAAATGATTTAGTTGAAGAAAAAAAACAATTTTCAGCTACATTAAGACAATTTTCTAATGCTTTAAATCAAGAATCTAAATTTAAGGAAGCTTCGTTAATGTTTTATAATCTATACTTATTTGACAAAATGAACGAAGGAAAAGCTTTAGAAAATGCTGCTATTTTATCTGTTCAGGCTGAAGATTATAAAACTGCTGAAAAATTATATGCAGAATATTTGACAAGTGATTACTTTAAAAATGGTGTGAAATATTTTGCATTTAATAAAGCTGCTGATGCAGAAGAATTTTTTAATACTAGAGAAGATAGAATGAGTTTTATTTCATTAAAAACGCATGAAAAGCCTAGAGACGAGAAAGTTTCTGATAGTAAAAATGAAATTGTTAAAATGTTAGCTATCTTGACTCTTCAAAATGGTAACATTGAAAAAGCTAAGCCGCTTCTTGCTGAAGCAATTAAGCTAAATCCTGCTGATAAAGAATTGTTAACTAGAGAATTTAACCTTTATTTTAATGAAGGATATGAGTATTTAAAAGAAGACGACAAATTAGTTACTGAAATAAATGCAAGTGTTGATAATAAAACTAAATATGATGAATTAATGGCTAAAAGAGCTGCTATGTTTAGAAGAGCATTGCCAAGTTTTGAAAAAGCCTATGAAATTAATTCTAATGATGAAAACACTAAAATATTACTTAAAACGTGTTATGATTCTTTAGGAATGAAAGATAAAGCAGCAACAATTAAATAAATAAATAAATAAATAAAAAATCCTGCTTTTAGCGGGATTTTTTTATATTATTTTTTTAATAACTCTTAACTTGTGTGTGTGCCTTCCAGTATCTACATTGTAAATTCCTAGATGATCTAATCTGTCAATTCGTACTTTTCCAGAAGCATGAATTATATAATTATCATTCATCATAATTCCTACATGAGTAATATTTCCTTCTTCATTATCAAAGAAAGCTAAATCTCCTGGTTCACTTTCTTCAATAAAGCTCAATGCTTCCCCTTGCATAGCTTGTTCTGAAGCATCTCTTAAAAGATTGTATCCATTTATTTTATATACCATTTGGGTAAATCCTGAACAGTCAATTCCAAAAGGTGTTTTTCCTCCCCATAAATAAGGAGTGTTTAAATACATAAAAGCAGTTTTAATTAGATTCGCTTTATCTTTTTGTCCACAAACTTTAATTCCATCAAATGTATAGTTTAATGTATTTATTTGCTCGTTTTCTAAAAATGATAAAGAAGCACCTAGTGGAATAGGTGTTAATATATTATTTGGTGTAGAAATGTATTCAATTAAATCACTATTTAAAATTATAGGTGAGTTATTCAAAAAATTAAATTGCTCTTCATTTATAATTAAATATTGTTTGTTGTCAATCCAGCCAATATAATTATCAAATGCAACTTCTATTTTAGTCCATTTTTTATCTTGTTCTAAAATAGTAAAATGCTCACCAAATAAAAGTTGAGATACTTGCTCGCTTCTATCTGAAGGTTCAAATCGTATAGGAACTATGGAAAGATTGCAAATTCCGAACATTAAAAATAATTATGAGTTAATAATTATGAGTTGTAGAAAAAAAGCTACAACTCATAATCTATAAAATTAAGCTTTTTCTATAACAATTGCAGATGCACCACCACCACCGTTGCATATAGCAGCAGCACCAATTTTTGCATTATTTTGTTCTAAAACATTAATTAAAGTTACAATAATTCTTGCTCCTGAACATCCAAGTGGATGTCCTAATGAAACTGCACCACCGTTTACGTTAACTTTATCATTATCTAACCCTAAGATTTTAGCGTTAGCTAATCCTACAACAGAAAAAGCTTCGTTAAATTCAAAAAAGTCAACATCTGAAATTGATAAATTGGCTTTCTTTAAGGCAATAGGCAATGCTTTTGAAGGAGCTGTAGTAAACCAAACTGGTTCATGAGCAGCGTCAGCATAAGATTTAATATAGGCTAATGGTTTTAATCCTAATTCGTTTGCTTTTTCTTCACTCATCAAGACTAATGCAGCAGCACCGTCATTAATAGTTGAAGCATTTGCAGCAGTAACAGTACCGTCTTTTGTAAAAACAGCAGAAAGAGCTGGTATTTTATCTAATTTAACATTAGTATATTCCTCATCTTTAGATACAATAATTGCTTCACCGCGTCTCTGAGGTACTTCTACAGGTACAATTTCTGAATCAAACTTACCAGCGTCCCATGCGTTAGCTGATCTTTTATATGATTGAATAGCATAATTGTCTTGCTCTTCTCTTGAAATTTTATGTTCTGTTGCGCATAAATCAGCAGCAACTCCCATTGCATTATTATCATAAGCATCAACTAAGCCATCTCTTTGCATCCCATCAACAAGAGAAGTTGGTCCAAATTTTACGCCATTTCTCATGTGTACATAGTGTGGGATAAGACTCATGTTTTCCATACCACCTGCAATAACAATTTCTGCGTCTCCACACATAATTGCTTGTGCTCCTTGCATAACAGCTTTCATTCCGCTTGCACAAACTTTATTAATTGTTGTACAAGGAACAGTATTAGGTAATCCTGCGTAAATAGCTGCTTGCCTTGCTGGAGCTTGACCATTTCCAGCTTGAACAACATTACCCATTATAACTTCGTCAACTTTATTTGGATCTAAATTAATTCTATTTAAAGCACCTTTAATTGCTGCTGCACCTAGTTTAGTAGCAGGTACAGTAGATAAAGCTCCCATAAAACTTCCTATAGGAGTTCTAACAGCAGATACAATTACAACTTTCTTACTCATGTTTTCTGTTAATTTTAAATGTTCTGCGAATTTACTATTTTTATTTCTAATCCTATAATTTTTTCATTGATTAAGAGTTTTTGCTAAAAACTATAGTTTAAGTTGATTTTTTTTTTTGAATGTATGTAATTGAATCATAAGTGTTTCAATAAAATTTTAAAATAAATAATAAAAAAAGCTAAGAAAATGTTGTGATATAAGAAGTGAAAGTGTACATTTGCAATCGCAAAAAAGATAAGTTCTTTCTATTATTATTGGAGAGTTGCCAGAGTGGTAATGGAGCAGTTTGCTAAACTGTCGACGGGTAACTGTCGCATGGGTTCGAATCCCTTACTCTCCGCTTTTTTATTTTCGGGGTGTAGCGTAGCCCGGTTATCGCGCCTGCTTTGGGAGCAGGAGGCCGCAGGTTCGAATCCTGCCACCCCGACGAAAATAAATAATGGTTGCGTAGCTCAGTTGGATAGAGCAACTCACTTCTAATGAGTAGGTCCCAGGTTCGAATCCTGGCGCGATCACAAAAAAGCCTTGCATTTGCAAGGCTTTTTTTATTTTATATAGTTTCTTGTTTTATTCTAAACAATTTAAAAAGTCAATAAATATTTTTTCTGGGTAGTAGGTTGTATTAAGTAGTTCTGATTGTATTTCTTTTTTTATGACAAAATCTTTTGCTCCATTTGTAAATTGAATTCTCATTAAATGTACTGGTGATTTTTTTAATTCTTCATAATTGTTTTTGGTAAATAAAAAATAACCATCTAGAATTCTAATATTATTTTTGTCTTCTTTATTATAAATTAAATTATTACATACTTCTTCATTATTACTAATTAGAGTTACAATTTTTCCATTTGCTAATTGAAAAACAATTCTTGATGTCTTATCTAAACAACTTGCAGTTATAAAGTCTTTGCTGGTTTGAATGTACTGTAAATTTAGAGTTGGAACTCCATTATTGTTGATTAACACAAAATGAATCATCTCTTTAATGTTACCATAAACTCTTTCATAGATTAATTTTTCAGGTAAAACCTTTACAAATATTGAATCCGTTTCTTCTTCGTAATCATATATGCAATTTTTATCTTGAGCAAAAGAAAGGGTAATAGATAATAGAATAAATAATAAGTACTTCATAAGTAGGTATTTGTTTTTTTAATGGCAATTTTAGATTTAAATTTTTGTGCAAATTAAAGCTATTTTTTTGTTTTCAATATTTGTAGTGAAAAATACAAAAGTCGTACCACCATCTTTTATTTTGTATTTCTTTTTTAAATCTTCCACTTTAAAAGGAAAGTTTCTTGTTGAGGCATTCATTTTTTTACCTAAAAGATGCTCTTTTACTTCACTTTTTTGTAAAGTAATAATGTTTTCAACTCGAAAGCTCCTTCCAGGAAATTCAATTATAAAATCTGAAGTATATAAATGAGAGTGCCTATGTAGTTTTTTGCAATTGTAAATTTGCGAAATGGCATCAAAATTTCCGGATTTTAATAAAGCTGCGTTAGGTTCGTACAAAAACTTTTGAGGTAAAGAGAACTCAACTTCGTATTCTTTTTGATGAACAGTTTCTACTAAAGTTCGCTTGTCTTTATCAATATTTACGGAAATAATAGAAATTGAACCTTGATAACCTTGTTCAATTTCCCAAAGCAATTCTTTAACTTCATTTTGAATTGCAACGATATGGATCTTTTTTACATATTTAAGTTCTACAATACCCGCTTGTAAATCGAGTAGAGGGGCAGTCTTTATTAGAATATTATTTGACTTAGAAAAGTATAACGAAAGTAAATCGGGAACATTTGGTTCACAATCTTTAAACATAAAAACCTTCCTTTTTGTTTCATTTCTTCTTGACGGATCGATATAAATCCAATCAAATTTTTCATTACTTTCTTTTAAATAATCTGTACTATTTTTATTGATACATGTAATGTTGTTTGCATTTAATAATTTGTAATTATAAGCTACTATATTGGATAGTTTAGTATTAATTTCGCAATGTGTAACGTAATTAATTTTCTTAGAGAAATAATAATCATCAATTCCAAAACCTCCACTAAGGTCAATTAATGATTCGCCTGAAACAATTTCTGATTTATACTGTGCTGTTTTTTCTGAAGATGTTTGTTCTATTGAAATTTTTGTAGGAAATATAATTTTTGAAGTGTTGTACCACAACGGTAACTTTTCTTTTGATTTCTGTTTAGCTTTAATTTGATTGATAATTGAAGTAAATTCAATTTCTGAAAAGGGGTTTTTAGACAATGCTAGCTGAGCAACATCAGCATTTAAGTTGGAATTAATAAATTCTTGAACCTCTACAGTAATTAATTGTTTAAAATCCAATTTAGATATTTTTTGTTAATGCTTTGATTATTAAAATTTCAGGAAAGAAACTCTTCCCAATTACTTTTAAAACTGTATAAGAAGGTATTGCTACAATCATTCCAATAATTCCAAATAAAACTCCTGAAATAAGGATTACTAAAAATATTTCTAAAGGGTGTGATTTTGTGCTTTTAGAAAAAATAATTGGCTGATTGATATTATTATCAATTAATTGAACAGTAAACATGCCTATAAGAACATATATAGTTGTAGGTATTGCATCATTAATAAAATCACCGCTTATACCACTAATAAGTATTAAAACAGCCGTAGCAAACATTCCTATTATTGGTCCAACGTATGGGATAATATTTAAAATCGCACATAAAAGTGCGATAGTAAATGCGTTTGAAACTCCAAATATTAAAAATACAAGTCCGTTTAAAATAAAAATAATCAAAAGTTGAAGTAATAATCCAATGAAATATCTTGATAATAAATTTGTAATCTTATCTATTGAAATAAGTACTTTATTCTTTTGACTTTTAGGAAGTATAGATTTAAAAGTTACAAAAAAATTAGCTCTATCTTTTAATAAGAAAAAAGAAATAAAAAATACTGAAGCAACTCCCATTCCAAAATTTCCAAGAGTATTAATTAAGCTATTGAAAAATTCAGGAATTATTTTAAAATTAATAGATGATTTAATATTAGCAGAATTAATAATTTGAAGTACATCAATATTATAATTGGCTAAATAAATAGACAAGTTGTTTATAACATCTTCATAGTTTTTTTCTAATGAATTAATGCTTAATAGCGATAGATTTTCTCCTTGATCAATAATTAACGGAACAAACATTAAGAAAAAACCTACTGTTAGAGCTAAAAATAAAAACAATGTAGTAATTACTGCAATCGTATTTTTGAACTTTAATTTATTTTTTAAAAATATAACAATTGGATTTGCAATAAGAGTAAAAACAATTGATACAATAATGTAAATTAAAACAGTTGAAATTTTATAAATTAAAAAGAAAGTTAATGCTATACCAAATAAAATAGCAACAGCTTTTAAAATTCCTTTAGAAAGTTCGTTTGAATTCATATTCAAAAATAGAAAAAATATTATAAAGAAAGTTGTTTTGTAATCTCATAAAGAGAAATAGACAATGAATTAGCAACATTCATACTGCTGTTTTTTCCAAACATAGGGATATGAGCTATAATGTTTGCAGAATCTAATAGTTCCTTTGAAACACCGTAAACTTCACTTCCAACTATTAAAAGAATAGGTTGATTTGTTAATTTAATTTTATCTATTGACGTGCTTAAATCGGTTATTTCAAGAGCAATAATTTGATAGTTTATTTCTTGTAGTTTGCGGATAACTTCGTTTTTGTCTTTTATGACTTCAAAAGGAACTGTTTTATGAGTATTTCGTGAAGTTTTGTTAACTTTTCTTTCAGAAATAATGAAATTTTCGCCAGTAAAAATTATTTTTTCAACACCAAAAGCATCACAAATTCTAAAAATACTTCCTATGTTTTGTTGAAAATAGACTTCGTCACAAATTACCGTAATAGGGAAGTTATGTTCTTGAAATTCTATGTTGTAATGGTTTAGTTGTTCCAAGTTGTTCTATGTTTTTTTTAAAGTTTTTTAAAAGATTAGGCTAAAATATAAAAAAAACTCGCTAGTACTAGCGAGTTTTTTTTATTTATATTTTGTAATTATTATGGTTGCGAAAATGTGTTTCTAGGCCCACCTGCAGTAAAAACGGCAAGCATTCTACTTTTCTGGTCATTTGAAAACATGTACATACCTGCATCATCAGTGTAGTCCATATAGTTCATTGTCATTTCAATTGGGGTTCCTGGACATGTTGAATAATGAGGAAATGATGGAATACCATAATTTGCAGTATTGTGATTTGGTGTGTCGTTAACATAGTCTGTTCCGCAAGTAGTATCTCCCCAAATGTGTCTTAAATTCATCCAGTGTCCTACTTCATGGGTAGCAGTTCTTCCTTTATCAAATGGAGCTGTTGCTGTTCCAGTTGTTCCAAGATAACGCGAATCAATAACCACTCCGTCAGTTGCAGATGAGCCTCCTGGAAACTGTGCGTAACCTAAAATTCCACCACCTATAGTACAAACCCAAAGGTTAAGTTTTGTGCTTGGCGAAGTAGGATCTAAACCACCTCTTTTAGTGTTTTTCATTGTATCTCTAGTTCCCCATGATGTTTTAGAAGTAGATTTTCTGTAAACTGCATCTAAAACAAATGTAATTCCAACATTTGCTTTTACTCCTGAAAAAGTTGATGGAACTTGATTGAAATCAGAATTTGTTGCATTAAAATCTTTGTTTAAAACATCAATTTGTGATTGAATTTGAGTTGTTGAAATATTTTCAGCTGTAGTTTTGTATAAAACATTAACGACTACTGGAATTTCAATTCTCCCATTAACTAATCGGCCATGAGAAATAGCATTCGCGGTTAATTCTTCAATTTGCTGCATCCTGTTTGCTAAATTTGGATCATTTTTTAGTTGTTCCTCAAGAACACTATGAGACGCACAACCTCTATGGTCATGTTTTACAACTGATGAGTTTTCAGTTGAAGACTCCTCATTACTACATGAAATGCAAAGTAATAATGTAAAAACTGATAAAAGAGTTTTTTTCATAAAATGTAAAATTAGTTAGTTATTTGTTTAGTTACGTTATTATTTAGGTAATAATGCAATTCAAAAATAAATAAGTTAACAATGTTAATTTTACATTTTAATTATAATTTTTGTTAAATAATTATAATTTATTTAAAAATAAACGATTTAGTTATTAAAAACGTAATTTATTATATTTGCGCCCATTTTTAAAGCTTTTTCTCTAATTTCAATTGGGTCATTGTGAATTTCTGAATCTTCCCAGCCATCACCTAAATCACATTGATAAGTATAAAGAAGTACTAATCGATTGTTAATAAATATTCCAAAAGCTTGGGGACGTTGATTATCGTGTTCATGAATTTTTGGCAATCCATTTGGAAAATTATACGGTTTCTGAAAAATTTGATGTGATATTGGAATTTCTTTTAATTCTTCATTAGGAAATACTTTTTTTATCTCTTTTCGAATGTATTCATCCATTCCATAATTATCATCAATATGTAAAAAACCACCAGAATTTAAGTAATTTTTTAAGTTTTGAACATCATTTGGGCTAAAAACAACATTTCCATGCCCGGTCATGTGAACAAATGGATACGAGAAAATATCAGCGCTTCCCACTTCTACAGTTCCTACTTTAGTATTAATTTTAGTATTAATATTTTGATTACAAAATTGAACCAAGTTAGGTAAGGAAGTAGGATTAGCGTACCAATCGCCGCCGCCAGAATATTTTACAACAGCAATATCCTGTGCAAACAAAAAAGTGTTTGCAAAAAACATCATGATTATGATATAAAAGTTATTCTTCATTTATTAAGGCCGTTGTATGACATGCAACTAATGCAGCGGTTTCTGTTCGCAATCTTGTGTTTCCTAAAGTTACAGGTTTGTAATTGTTTTGGATAGCTAAATTAATCTCCTTTGTTGAAAAATCCCCTTCGGGTCCAATTAAAATGACAATATCTTGTTTTGGTTCAATTTCATTTTTGAACGATTTTCTTTCTGTTTCTTCGCAATGAGCAATGAATTTATGAGCAGCGAACTCTTTTTTAATGAATTCTGAATAGGGAATAGGGTCGTTAATAATTGGAAGATAAAAGTGCAAAGATTGTTTCATTGCAGCTTGAATTATTTTTTCTGCACGCTCTTTTTTATATACTTTACGCTCTGAATGATCGCAAATAATTGGAGTGATTTCGTTGATGCCAATTTCAGTTGCTTTTTCTAAAAACCATTCAATTCTATCGTTATTTTTTGTAGGAGCAACTGCAATATGTAGATTGTATTTATCTGCTTCAAAAAATCTTACTTCTTTTATTTGCACTTCACATTTTCGTTCTGAAGCAATAGAAACTTCAGAAATAAATAAATACCCTAAACCATTAGTTATGTGAATGAAATCTCCTTCTTTTTTTCTTAAGACCTTAACTATATGTTTGCTTTCTTCTTTATCAAAAATGAAAGTTACATCGTGTTGTTGTATTTTGAGATTATAAAATAGTTGCATAAATATTAAAATTCAATTCGTGCTTTTGAAACCACATCAGCTTCACTAAAATTTTGTTCAATGTAGTTATAATATCCTACAATTCCAATCATTGCTGCATTATCTGTTGTGTATTCAAATTTTGGAATATGGCTGACCCAACCGTATTTGTTTTCAGCCTCTTTTAATGTTTTTCGTATGCCTGAATTAGCAGAAACTCCACCTCCAATTGCAATCCTTTTAATTCCAGTTTCTTCAACAGCTTTTTTTAATTTATCCATTAAAATGTTAATGATTGTGTATTGAATTGAAGCACAAATATCAGTCCTGTTTTCTTCAATGAAATTGGGGTTTTCTTTAACTTGTTTTTGGATAAAGTATAAAATTTGAGTTTTCAATCCGCTAAAACTAAAATTCAATCCGTCAACTTTTGGTTTAGTAAAAGGAAAAGATTTAGGGTTCCCTTCGTTTGCAAGTTTATCGATTAAAGGACCACCAGGATAGGGTAGTCCAAGTATTTTTGCGCTTTTGTCAAAAGCTTCTCCTACTGCATCATCAGTAGTTTCTCCAATAATTTTCATGTCAAAAAAACTATTCACCTGAACAATTTGAGTATGCCCACCACTAATTGTTAATGCAAGAAAAGGAAATTCGGGTTTATCGTAACCATCTTCGTCTATAAAATGTGCTAAAATATGTGCTTTCATGTGATTGACTGCAATAAGCGGAATATCTAACGCCATACTCATCGATTTTGCAAACGAACCTCCAACTAATAACGAACCCATTAATCCCGGACCTTGTGTAAAAGCGATACAACTTAATTGTTCTTTTGTTATTCCAGCCTTTTTTAAAGCAACTTCAACAACAGGAACAATGTTTTGCTGGTGAGCTCTTGAAGCAAGTTCTGGAACTACACCACCATATTCTTGATGAATTGGTTGTCCTGCAACAACATTTGAGAGCACTTTGTCGTTTAATAATACCGCCGCAGATGTATCATCGCACGAACTTTCTATGGCTAAAGTGTAAATTTTATCGTTATTCATATAAAAAGGCACGAAATTTGACTTAAAAGTTATATAGTTGTCTTACAAAAAACCTTATTTTTGTTCAATAACCAATATGCAAATTTAAAACAAAATAGAGTATCAAAAAATTTAAAAAAATATTCATCCGAATTATTGTCGGAATTTTAATTTTATTACTTCTTTTAAGTATTCTTTTGTCATTGCCATTTGTACAGACTTATTTTGGTAAATATGCTACAAATGAGTTGAATAAAGAGTTTGGTACTGATATTACGATTGGAAAATTAACCATTACTCCATTTTTATCTGTTAAACTAGGAAATATTCTAGTGAGAGATCATCACAAGGATACACTTTTCTATATAGACAGGTTGAATACTTCTATTTTAGATTTCAAAAACCTTTATGATAGTGGACATCCATATTTAGGAGATGTAGTTTTAGATGGTTTAGATTGTAAATTAACTCAGTATAAAGGCGAAGTAGGAACTAATCTAGACCGTTTTGTTGATGCTTTTGATGATGGCTCACCTTCTTCAGGTAAATTTAGAATGAAGGCTAGTTCAATGACAATATTTAGAAGTAGATTTAGATATACAGATTACAATTTAAAAACTTCTAAAATTATTGACTTTAGCCAATTAAATGGTTTAATAGAAGATTTTGTTATTAAAGGACCTAATGTTTATACCAACATAAATAAACTTTCATTTAAAGACTCTAGAGGTCTTTTTGTAAAAAATTTAAAATCTAAATTTACTTACACAAGGTCTAATATTTTATTAGAAAATTTAATTGCAACTACACAAGAATCTGAAATGGTTGGTAGGGTTGAATTGAGATATAAAAGAGAAGATTTTTCAGATTTTAATAATAAAGTTATTTTTGATGCAGAATTTGATAAAGCTATTATTGCCTCAAACGATTTAAATTACTTTTATAATGAATTTGGTAAGGATAATAAATTCTTTGTAGATACACATCTTTTAGGAACATTGAATAATTTTACGACTCACAATTTAAAACTAACAGATAAATACCATTCAGAAATTACGGGCAATGTTAATTTTAAATATCTTTTTGATAAAACAAGGTCATTTTATATTAAAGGGAGTTTAGATAATTTATCTTCAAGTTATGATAAGCTTAATCATATTTTACCTAGACTTTTAGGGGGTAATTTACCTTCTAATTTAAAAAAACTAGGTGACATTAATTTGAATGGAGATGTTGAACTTACAAATACGTTTATTAATTCAAAAATATATTTAACTTCATTCCTAGGTGCTATTGATGGTGATTTGTCTTTGCAAAACATAGATAATATTGACAATGCTTCTTATCAAGGATATATTGCATTAGAAAATTTCAATATTGGGAATTTTTTAAATCAAAATGATCTTGGTGCAGTAACGTTGCAAGTAGAAGTTGATGGGAAAGGATTCAATACAAAATATTTGAATACTAAGATTAAAGGGAAAATAGATAAGTTATTTTATAATAAGTACAACTATTCTAATATTGATATTGATGGAACTATGAAAATGCCTTATTTTGAAGGGTATTTAAATAGTAATGATCCAAATTTACGTTTAGATTTTAATGGATTAGTCGACTTAAGTTCTAAAGTAAAAAATTACAACTTTAAAACTCAAATTGATTATATAGATTTAGTTGCGCTGAATTTTTCTACAATTGATTCAATTTCTATTTTTAAAGGAAGTGTAACTATAGAAGCTAAAGGAAATACTTTAGACGATTTAGAAGGTGTTTTAAATGTAAATGGAGCCTCTTATTTAAATACTAAAGGCCATTATGTTTTCGATGAATTTCAATTAACCTCTAACTTTGATGACAATAGAGTTAGAACAATTACTGTTAATTCACCAGATATAATTACAGGTAAAGTAGTAGGTAAATATAGAATTGATGAAGTTAAAAAGATAGTTGAAAATGCAGTAGGAAGTTTATATGCAAACTATTCTCCTAACAAGTTGCAGCCTGGTCAATATTTAGATTTTGAATTCTCAGTTTACAATAAAATTATTGACATATTTATACCAGATGTTACAATTTCAGAAAACACAAAATTTAAAGGAAAGATTAATGCAGATGAAGGAAAATTCGAATTTGATTTTACTGCTCCAGAAGTTATAGCATTTGAAAATTATTTTAATAATATAAAAATAGATATTGATAATAAAAATCCGTTATATAATGCTTATATAGAAATGGATTCTATTAAAAATAAAAACTATAAAATTGCCGATTTCAGTTTGATTAATGTAACAATGAATGATACATTGTTCATAAGAACAGAGTTTAAAGGCGGGAAGAAAAGTGAAGATAAGTTTGATTTAAATATTTATCACACAATTGACGAAAACAAAAATTCAGTAGTAGGATTTAAAAAATCGGAACTTAATTTCAAAGATTATATTTGGTTTATAAATGAAAATGAAGAAAAAGACAACAAAATTGTTTTTGATAAGAAATTATCAAATTTTGATTTTCAAGACTTTACCTTATCTCATAATAATCAAAAAATGAATTTTTATGGTAAGTTAAAAGACTCTACTTATAAAGATTTTAATTTTACATTTAAAGATATTGACGTAAATAAAATTACACCTTCGATTGATAGTTTGAAGTTTGATGGAAATTTAAATGGGATGATTAAATATGAACAAAAAAATTCTATTTATAAGCCAGAATCTCAACTTACAATTGATAATTTAAAAATCAATAATATACTTCTTGGTAATTTAGATTTTAATATCAAAGGAAATAAAAATTTCAATAAATTTTTTATTGACTCAAAGTTAAAACAAGATGATAATGAGAGTTTTACATTATTAGGGGATTTAAATTACAATGAAAACGAAACCGAATTAGATTTAGAAGCAGGATTTAATAAATTTGATATAAGTTCGTTTGGACCTTTGTTGAGTAATATTTTGTCTGATGTAAGAGGAAATGCATCAGGAAAAGCTACTATTGGCGGTTCATTAACTGATCCAGAAATAGATGGGCGTTTGTATTTAAATGAATCAGGAGTAAAAGTTCCTTATTTAAACGTTAATTATGATTTTGAAAAAAATGCAATCGTTGATGTTACAGAGCATCAATTTATTTTTAGAAATATTGAAATTACCGATAGGAAATATAAAACAAAAGGAGTTTTACATGGAAATGTAAGGCATGATGTTTTTGCAGATTGGGAAATAGACTTAGAAGTAAAATCAAATAATTTATTAGCCTTAGATACCAAAGATAGTGAGGGAGCTTATTATTTTGGCACAGCATTTATGAATGGTTTTGCTACTGTAAAAGGACCAACTAATGCACTAGTAATTAAAGTAAATGGTGCTTCAGAAAAGGGTACAGAAATTAAAATACCTGTCAGTGATTCAGAATCTATGGGAGATAATTCCTTTTTAAACTTTGTTACTGCAAAAGATAAGTACAGTGTAAAAGGAGAAAAAGCAATAGAGAAAAATAAATATCAAGGATTAGAGTTAGAATTAGATTTTGATGTTGATACCAATGCTAATATTGAAATTATTTTAGATAGAGATTCTGGTCATTCAATGAATGGTAGTGGTTATGGTTCTATGCATATTGAAATTAATACTTTAGGTAAATTTCTAATGTTTGGAGACTTTATCATTGAAGAAGGGGAATACAATTTTAAATATGGAGGTTTAATTGATAAAAAATTTAATGTAAAAAAAGGAGGTACAATCCGTTGGGAAGGGGAACCTTTAGGAGCAAATCTTAATCTAGAAGCAATTTATAATACTGAGGCAAATCCTGCTTTATTGTTAGAAAGCGCAACATTTAATAAAAAAGTAGCTACAAATGTTTCTATCTTATTAAACGGAACGATAAGTAATCCACAACCCGATTTTAATATTGATTTCCCAAATGTAAGTTCGGTTTTAAAGAGTGAAATTGATTATCGTTTGCAAAATAAAGATACAAGACAAACCCAAGCAATGGCATTACTTTCAACAGGTTCATTTATGACAGCTGAAAACGCAGGTAATGTTGCTTATGGTCCATTATTTGAACGTGTTAGTGCTATTTTAAGTGATATTTTTGCAGATGAAGACAGTATGCTTAAATTCGGATTAGATTATAGTCAAGGCGATAGAGTTAATCAAATTTCAGATAGATTAGGAGTTACTTTAAATACGCAATTGAATGATAAAATTTCAATAAATGGAAAAGTAGGAGTTCCTGTAGGAGGTGTTTCACAATCTGTATTGGTTGGAAATCTTGAAATTCGAATGGAATTAAACGAAGACGGAACTTTACAAGCACATGTTTTTAACAGAGAAAACGATTTAAATTATAATATTGGGGGTAATATTGGTTACACTCAAGGAATTGGCTTAACATATAATATAGATTTTGACACATTTGGTGAAATGTTGAAAAAAATATTTAAGAGGAAGAAAAAGCAAACAAATTCTGATTCTAACTCTTCTAATCAATCACAAGATTCTGAATTATCTCCAGATTATATGAATTGGACTCAAGAAAATAAAAAGAAACCTACTCCAGAAGCTGAAAAAGAATCAGAAAAAGTTCCTGAAATAGACTAGTTACTTTTCATTTCCTTTTTTAAATTTACAATATATAAAAAGACTATGTCAGCAAATATTAATAAAATAGCAGTGTTAACTTCTGGCGGAGACTCTCCAGGAATGAATGCTGCAATTCGTGCAGTCGTAAGAACTTGCGCTTATCATAATATCAATTGTTTAGGAATTTATAGAGGTTATGAAGGAATGATTGAAGGCGATTTTAAAGAAATGGGCCCTCGTTCTGTTAATAACATAATTAATAAAGGAGGTACTATTTTAAAATCAGCACGTTCAAAAGAATTTATGACTGTTGAAGGTCGAAAAAAAGCCTACAATCATTTAAAAGCTGCAAATGTTGATGCATTGGTAGTTATTGGTGGAGATGGTTCTTTTACAGGCGCAGAAATTTTCAACAAGGAATTCAACTTTCCTGTTATGGGAATTCCTGGAACTATTGATAATGATATTTTTGGAACAAGTCATACTCTTGGTTATGATACTGCTTTAAACACAGTAGTTGAAGTAATTGATAAAATTAGAGATACAGCCAGTTCACATAATCGACTTTTCTTTGTAGAAGTTATGGGAAGAGATGCTGGACATATTGCTTTAAATACAGGAATTGGTGCAGGAGCAGAGGAAATTTTAATTCCTGAAGAAGATCTAGGTTTAGAACGACTTTTAGAATCATTGAAACGAAGTAAAGAATCAGGTAAGTCCTCAAGCATTGTTGTAGTTTCTGAAGGAGACAAAACAGGTAAAAATGTTTTCGAACTAAAAGATTATGTAGAAGAGCATATGCCAGAATATGATGTAAGGGTTTCTGTACTAGGACATATGCAACGTGGTGGCGCACCTTCATGTTTTGACAGAGTTTTGGCTTCAAGACTTGGAGTTAAAGCAGTAGAAGCTTTGTTAGAAGGTAAATCAAACTTCATGGCAGGAATATTAAATGATAAAATTGTTTTAACCCCTTTAGAACAAGCAATTAAAGGCCATTACGAAATAGATAACGAATTAATTAGAGTGTCAGACATAATGTCTACATAATTTCATTGTAAAATTGCTACGATAAACACACAACTAATCAAGCAAATTAACAATTAAAAAAAATAAAATGTCAAAAATTAAATTAGGAATAAACGGATTCGGAAGAATAGGAAGAATTGTTTTTAGAGAAACTTTAAACAGAGATAATATTGAAGTAGTTGCTATCAACGATTTATTAGATGTAGATCATTTAGCTTATTTATTAAAGTTTGATTCTGTTCATGGTAGATTCGCAGGCGATGTAGAAGTTAAAGACGGCCAATTATATGTAAATAACAAACACATAAGAGTAACTGCTGAAAAAGACCCAAACAACTTAAAATGGGATGAAGTAGAGACTGATATCGTTGCCGAATGTACTGGAATTTTCACCACTTTAGAAAAAGCACAATACCATATTAATGGTGGTGCTAAAAAAGTAGTCATTTCAGCTCCTTCTGCAGATGCTCCAATGTTTGTAATGGGTGTAAATCATGAAAGTGTAAAAGCAACTGATATGATTGTTTCAAACGCTTCTTGTACAACAAATTGTTTAGCGCCTTTAGCAAAAGTTATCAATGATAATTTCGGAATTGTTGAAGCTTTAATGACAACTATTCATGCAACAACAGCTACACAGTTAACAGTTGACGGACCTTCTAAAAAAGATTTCAGAGGCGGTCGTTCAGCGTTATTAAATATTATTCCAGCTTCAACTGGTGCTGCAAAAGCAGTAGGAAAAGTTATTCCAGAATTAAATGGAAAGTTAACAGGAATGGCAATGCGTGTTCCAACAGCTGATGTTTCGGTAGTAGATTTAACAGTAAAAGTTGCTAAAGAAACGACTTACGAAGAAATTATGGCGGTTTTAAAGAAAACGTCTGAAACTTCAATGAAAGGAATTCTTGGTTATACTGAAGAAGATGTTGTTTCAACTGACTTTAATTCTGACCCAAGAACTTCAATTGTAGATGCAAAAGCAGGAATTGGTTTAAACAGTACTTTTTTCAAAATTGTTGCTTGGTACGATAATGAATACGGTTATTCAAGTAAATTAGTAGATTTATCTATTCATATTTCTAATTTAAAATAAATGAAATTATTAGTTGATAGCGGCTCTACAAAAGCCGATTGGATTGCAGTAGATAATAATGGTTCAGTGCTTTTTACAGCTGCAACATTAGGTTTAAATCCAGAAGTTTTAACGGAAAATGAAATTATTGAGCGTTTAAATGCTGCTGAATCAATTTCAACTAATAAAAACAAAGTTTCAAGTGTGTTCTTTTATGGTGCAGGTTGCGGAACCGATAGAATGAAATTATTCTTAAAAGAATTGTTGCAAAATTATTTTCAAAATGCTGAAATACAAGTATATGAAGATACTTATGCAGCAGTTTATGGAACAACACCTAAAGGCGAAAAAGCTATAGTTTGTATTCTTGGGACAGGTTCTAATTGCAGTTATTTTGATGGAGAAAAATTACATCAAAAAGTACAATCATTAGGTTATATTGCTATGGACGATTGCAGCGGAAATCGTTTTGGTAGACACATTATTCGTGGATACTATTTTAATGAAATGCCATTAGATTTAAGAAAAAAACTAGAGGAAGAGTATAACTTAGATCCCGATTTTATAAAAAACAAACTGTATAAAGAAGCGAATCCAAATGCGTATTTAGCTTCTTTTGCAAAGTTTTTAATAACACATAAAAACAATCCTTTTTGTAAAAAATACATCGATGAAGAAATTCAATTATTCATCCAACACTATATTTTACAATTTGAGAATGCTAAAGAAGTTCCAGTACATTTTATTGGTTCTATTGCTTTTTATTTAAAAGATGAATTGACTAGAGCATTACAGTCACAAGGATTACAAATAGGCAATGTGTACAAAAAACCTACAGAAGGTTTAATAAATTATCATGTTTTAACCGCATAAGTAATGATTAAAAAATTTGAGATTGCAGTAATTGCGCACGATGGAAAAAAAGCAGATATGGTTCAGTTTTTGAATAAAAACAAGCATATTCTTATTGAAGAAAACATTAAGCTAATTGCTACAGGAACAACTGGAAGCAAAGTTGAGTCTGTTGGAATTAAAGTAAAAAAAATGCTTTCAGGACCACAAGGAGGCGATGCACAAATTGCAGCTAGAGTAGCAGAAGGTAAAACGAAAATGGTTTTATTCTTTAAAGACCCAAATTCGAGTCATGCACACGAACCCGATATTTCGATGTTAATTCGTATTTGTGATGTACACAATGTTCCTTTGGCTACAAATGAAGCGAGTGCTCAAATGCTTTTAAATGCTTTACAATTAGATTAGTTTTTTTGAGCTTGTTTTGTCATTCTGAAGATGGAAGAATCTCATTAAAAAAATTTAGCGTCAACTTTTAAATTTTTGGAAAAAATTCGGAAGTATGCGGTTTATCTTAGCTTTTACTTTTAACTACTGTTAGCAGAAGTATTTTACTGAGCTCTATTGAACACTATAAAATCACCTGCTTCAATTTCAAGTCTTAATGTATCTTTATGTTTTTGGATAAATTTAATTTTATCAGTAAATCCATCAGAATTTGTTGTTACTATAAAACCTGCTTCTGTTTTCCATGTTCCACTTTCTTTTTTACGGCTTTTATTCATATCGTATGTGGCATCGTTTCTAAATTCAAAAGAGAATTTTGAAAATGCATTACTAGCTATAGCTTTCGATTCATTATCCAAATTTTTACTAGGTTCAAATTTAGAAAAACTCCATTTTCCAACTAAATCGGAAGTTTGAAATTGGAGAAAAAAAAGCGATACTAAAATGATTGTTTTCATTTATTACAAATTTTGATATTATATGCTGTTTTTACAATTTCTGCTAACTTATATATATGAATTATAAAATTACTTACAAGCAATCATAGAAATTTCAACATTCACATTTTTAGGTAAACAAGCCACTTCAACCGTTTCTCTCGCTGGAGCTGTTTTTTCATCAAAATAAGCACCATAAACAGCATTTATTCTTGCAAAATTATTCATATCACTTATAAATATTGTAGCCTTAAAAACATCACTAAAATTCATTTCAGCAGCTTCTAAAACTGCTTTCATGTTTTCCATAACTTGTTTGGTTTCATTTTCGATAGTGTCTAAAACCAATTCGTTTGTTTGAGGATGAATTGCAATTTGTCCTGAAGTATATAAAGTATTGTTTACTAATACAGCTTGGTTATATGGTCCAATAGGAGCAGGAGCATTTTCTGTAAAGATTATTTTTTTCATGATATGTATAAATAAGTAGTTGCTGAATTTTATTGGAAAACTCTATCTGGTAATTGACGTTTTTCCCACTTAATATCGCTCAAGACAGAAGAACTAATTCCAATAAAGAATCCCCAATACGTATTTGTACCATAAGGAACCCAATTAAAGCTCATTCTCCAGCTTTCTAAATCTCTTTCAAATCGCAATTGGGTAAAAGTAACACCTTGTTGTTGTAAATCATAACCAGATGAAAAACCAACTTTCCATCTTGGTGCCAATTCAATATTTCCCGACATCATTAATGAATTTGAAACAATTTCATCTTGTCGATTACTATTATTATAAGTTACAGAATAAGCTAAACGTAAATCCCAAGGTAGCTTAGTATTGTACCATTCATCTCCTTTAGAATCACTTTTTTCATCTTCATCTTTGTTAAAAAGACTTTGATTGCTATTACTTAAATCTACACCAGTACCAAATAAATCATCTTCTCTTCCTCCGTTTTGCAATGTTTGTTCAGATTTTTTTGTTTTTTTAGTATCGTTACTAGAAAAATTATAATTCAAGGTCATGTTTGTGCTTGTCATTCTAAATAAACTACCTCCATTATCTATATTGAAAGTTTCTATTCTTTTTCCTGAATTATCAATTGCATAAGGGTCTAGTGTAGTTGCAAAATTAACATTCATTTTATTTTTAAAAAACTGAGTTCCACCGCTTACTCGCATTGGAGACCATGGTAAAGAATCAGCTGCAATATTATAACTAGCAGAAAAATTTAAGTTGTTCAATAACATTACTTTTTTAGGAGTTCCGTCTTTACTTTCCTTATCAGTTACTTTTGCTTCAAATGTATTACTTAATGAAAAACCTAAATTATTAGAGTTTGTTAAACCAGGTGAGCCAAATATACCACCTTCAAACCTTGTAAAATCTTGATAAGTGTTTCCAGTAGCATCAATTGCATAAGTGTCATAATATCTTTCAAAACTAGGAGTATAACCATAAGAAACACCTGGACGCATTACATGTCTAATGGCTTGAATTTTTTTATCTTCTCCAAATTTAAAAGTTCCGTAAACTGTTGTACCTACGCTTGCATTAAAATTATAGGTTCTAAAACTATCAAAACCTTTTAAATCTTCAGTTATAACTTTGTTTTCAGTAGAACTAAAATATTTATCTATTGTGTTAAAAGCCCAAACTTCATTATAACTAGCACCAGTAGTAACACTAAAATATTTAAATATTTTAAAATTGGTACTTAATGGAATTGAATGTTGAAAGCCAGACTTAGCGTCTCTAAACATTTGTGGTTTAAAGAATAAAGAATCTTGCGTCGATATTCTGTTTTCTCCTCTTAAATTATACTGAAAGTTAATATTTTTAATAAAACCTTTTTTAATCCCATCTTTTGGAGCAAAAGGGAATATCCTGTCAACACTCGCCTGAAGTGTTGGAAGCGTCATATTAATAATTCCAGTATTTGTATTTTGATTATGTGTCGCTGATAATGATAAGTTTACCTGAGGTACTGTTTGAAATGTTTTTTGATAAGCAACCGAAGAACTTAAGTTATTGTTTAGTCCTGACCCAATGTTGGCTAAATTAACTGATTGTCTAAAATACTGACTACTTCCTAAGTTAACTGAAGCAGAAAATCTTGAATTTGCAGATGCTTTAGTGTCTTGACTATGTGACCATTGAAGATTGTATTGTTTAGATTTAACATAGTCTGGGAATCCTTTTTCACCTTGTATATTATTTTCAAATCTAAAATTTGCTCTACCATTAAACTTATAACGTTTTGCGTAACTACTTTCAAAACGTAGTCCATAACTTCCGTTAGTGTAATAATCTCCTAAAACAGCTAAATCATAATAATCGCTTAGCGCAAAATAATATCCTCCATTTTGTAAAAAATAACCTTGTCTATTTGATTGACCTGGTGTAGGTAAAATAAAACCTGAAGTATTTTCTTCTGTCATTGGAAAATAAGCAAATGGTAATCCTATAGGAGTAGGGACATCCGCAATTACTAAATTCGTTAAACCAGCAACTACTTTTTTCTTAGGTACAAATTTTACTTTTCTAACTAAAAAATAATATTCAGGGTCTTCAATATTTTTAGAAGTAGTGATTCGTGCATTTTTCATAAAATAAACAGAATCATTTTCTCTTTTAGAAATTTCAGCTTTAATATTCATTTCACCTTGTTTGGTTCTAGAATTCCAAACTAAAGCTTTTTTGGTTTTAAAATTAAAACGAATAGAATCGGGTTCAATTATATTACTTCCTTGTTTAAAAATAGGATATTGAGTATAATTTCCTGCACTATCTTTAATTCTTCCTGCATAAACTTCACTTTTTTCATAATCTAAAACAATAATACCCGCTTTTAGTTCGATATCTGTGTAGTAAAGTTCTGCTTGGTTGTATAAAGTAAGCTGTTTTTTAACTTGATCCATTTTTTCATAATCAACAGCTTTTCTTTTAACAATATCTTCTAAAATATTCTTTTTCTTTTTTATTGAGTCTTTATCAATTGAAACTTTTGTTTCTTCAACACCTAATTCAGTAATGCTAACTGATTCATTTTTAGGAATTTCTTGAGAATAAATAGGTGAAATTCTAATTGTTAGAAAAATTGCTAATAAAACGATATGAAATAACTTTGTATGCAATGCTAATAATAGTATTTTTGTAAAAATTTGGCTCACTTTTTGAAGTGTCAAACTTACATATATTTTTTTGCAAAAATAAGATTTTAATAAAATTATAACTATGCTACTAAAAACTAATAATACGAAATTTTTGAAAAACTGCTTTTTTAAAGTATTTCTTCTAAGTATTTCATTCGTTTTTTCGAACCAAATTAATGCGCAATCTAAATCTAAGTTTAAAATTGTTTTAGATGCAGGCCATGGTGGTAAGGATTATGGAACGGTTTATCATGGCAATATTGAAAAGAAAATTGCTTTGTCTACAACTTTAAAAGTAGGGGATTTGCTAGATAAAGACACTGAAATAGAAATTGTTTATTCTAGAAAGACTGATGTTTTTGTAGAATTAAAAGATAGAGCAAATAATGCGAATAAAGCCGATGCTGATTTATTTGTTTCTATACATTGTAATGGTGTAAAAAGTTTTGGTCCTTACGGAACAGAAACTTTTGTTATGGGTTTAACTCGTAGTACAACCAATTTAGATGTGGCAAAAAATGAAAACTCGGTAATCCTATTAGAAAAAGATTATAAGGAAAAATACAATGGTTTTGATCCTAACAAGCCAGAAACTCTTATTGGCCTTAAAATTTTACAAGAAGAATATTTAAATCAAAGTATAGATTTAGCTGCTAAAGTGCAAGAAAATTTCACAAATACTTTAAATAGAAAAGATAGAGGTGTTAAACAAGCGCCATTATGGGTTTTAGATGCTTCTTATATGCCAAGTGTACTTATTGAAATAGGATTTATCTCAAATGTAGATGAAGGAAATTTTTTAAATTCAGATGAGGGACAAGATAAAGTTGCAAAAGCAATTGCAGATGCTATTTTAGCTTATAAGAAGGAATATTTTAATCCAAGTTCAACTCCAAACGTAAATATCGAAGTAAAGAATGATGAAGTAAAACCGATAAACGAAAACAAACCAGTTGTAAAGACAGTTTCGACAAAAGGTATTGTTTTTAAAGTTCAAATTTCTGCAAGTGGAACAAAATTAGATACTTCAGCATCTAATTTTAAAGGCTTGAACGATGTTTCTATTGAGCAATCTGGTAAATTATACAAGTATTTTTATGGAAATGAGAATAGTTATGATCAAGCTAAACTAAGATTAGCTGATGCAAAAGAAAAAGGATATAACTCCGCTTTTTTAGTTGCTTATAAAGATGGATTAAAAATAAGCATTTCTGAGGCAATTAAATAAAATAAAGTTTTATTTTTGTTAAAAATAGAAAGTTTTGAAATTAACAAGAGAAATTAAAACCGCAGTATTAGTTATATGTTCCATTTTATTGTTCTATTGGGGATATAATTTTTTAAAGGGTAAAAATTTATTTGATACAAGTAAAAAAATATACGTTGTATATGATTCAGTTGAAGGTCTAGAACCTTCGTCTTCTGTAAAGCTTAAAGGTGTTACTGTTGGAAGAGTCAATTCATATGATTTTCTTGAAAATAAAAAAGTATTAGTAGAGATATCTATTACTTCAAATTACCCAATTTCAAAATCAAGCATAGCAGAATTATCAGGTTCATCTCCACTTGGAGGGAAAGAAATTATTATTATACCTAATGATTCAGATGCTCAACTCCTTCAATCTGGCGATTATTTAAAATCTTCAACTAAATTAGGACTAACAGATGCATTGGCAGAACAAATAGTGCCTTTAAAAGATAAGATTGAAAAATTATTAGATAATGCTAATACTTTATTTGCAGGCGTAAATGATGTTCTTGATGAAAAAGCAAAATTAAATCTAAAAAATTCGATTTCTGAATTGAATAAAACAATTACCGAGTTTAGTGGTGCATCAAAAAGCCTTAATGAATTATTGTCAAAAAATAAATCTAAGCTAGATGGTACTTTTACTAATTTAGATAAAACAGTTGCAAATTTTGCTAAAATTTCAGATTCATTGTCTTCAGCTAATTTTGGGCAAACCGTTAGAAATCTAGAAAAAACATTAGCTAATGTCGATAAACTTTTAGCTGATATGGAGAAAGGAAATGGAACTATGGGTAAATTAATGAAAGATGAAGCCATGTATACCAATTTCACCAAAGCTTCAAGTGAATTAGAGCTGCTTTTACAAGATTTAAGATTAAACCCTACACGATATATCAATGTTTCTGTATTTGGCAAAAAGAATAAGCCTTATGTAGAACCAAAAGAAAAAGCTAAAAATTAATTTATACTTTATGAGTTATTTAGATAATATTTTATTTGCTGTAATTTTAATAATTGGAGCTGGTTATTTTGCAAGTAATGTAAAAAAACTAATTAGAAATATCAAACTTGGTCAAGATGTAAACAGAAAAGATAATTCTTCTGAACGTTGGAAGAATATGGCTATGATTGCACTTGGGCAATCTAAAATGATAAAAAGACCCGTTGCTGGTATTTTACATATTATTGTATACGTTGGATTTGTTGTTATAAATATTGAAGTTCTTGAAATCATTATAGATGGTTTATTTGGAACTCATAGAGTATTTTCATTCTTAGGGATTGCTTATGATGTTTTAATTGGTTCATTTGAAGTTCTTGCCTTTTTAGTTTTAGTTGCAGTTATTGTTTTCTGGATAAGAAGAAATATAATAAAATTAAAACGTTTCATGAACCCAGAAATGGAAGGGTTTCCCAAAAAAGATGGTAATATTATTCTTTATTTTGAGGTGGTATTAATGTCATTATTCTTAATAATGAACGCGGCCGATTTACATTTACAATTTGTAGATGGTGGTTTTGGACATTATCATCAAGCAGGGAGTTTTCCAATTTCTCAATTTATTGCTCCAATGTTTAATGGAATGAGTAATAATCTTGTTTTTTTAATTGAAAGAGGAGCATGGTGGTTGCATATATCAGGTATCTTAGTATTCTTAAATTATTTATATTTCTCTAAACATTTACACATATTATTAGCTTTCCCAAATACTTACTTTGCGGATTTAAATGCAAAAGGGAAATTGGATAATTTAGAAAGTGTTACAAATGAAGTAAAGATGATGATGGATCCTACTGCTGATCCATTTGCAGCACCGGCAAACCCAGACGCTGTTCCTGCAAAATTTGGAGCTTCAGATGTTCAAGATTTAAACTGGGTTCAGTTATTGAATGCTTATACTTGTACAGAGTGTGGTCGTTGTACTTCATCTTGTCCAGCAAGTCAAACAGGGAAAAAATTATCTCCTCGAAAAATCATGATGGATACTCGTGATAGATTAGAAGAAGTAGGTAAAAATATTGATGCAAATAAAGGAACTTTTATAGAAGACGGTAGATCATTACTAAATGATTTTATAACTCCAGAAGAACTATGGGCTTGTACATCATGTAATGCTTGTGTAGAAGAATGTCCGGTAAATATTAGCCCATTATCTATTATTATGGATATGCGTCGTTATTTAGTAATGGAACAAAGTGCAGCTCCAATGGAATTGAATGGTATGATGACTAATATAGAAAATAACGGAGCTCCATGGCAATACAACCAAATGGATCGTTTAAATTGGAAATCAGAAGATTAAAAAATAACTACAAAACAACTACAACAATACAGAATGAAAAAAGAAGAAATTGACAGTAAATTGCAAGCAATATCTGAAAATGGAGAGCATTTAAGTCCTGTTTTACCAGAAGGAATTAAAAATTATCTAATTGATATTGACGGAACAATTTGTGACGATATTCCAAATGAAGAACCAGAAAGAATGGCTACTGCAAATGTTTACCCAGATGCTTTAGCTACATTAAATAAATGGTACAATGAAGGACATGTTATATGTTTTTTTACTTCAAGAACAGAAGAACATAGAGTTGTTACAGAAAATTGGTTAAATAAACATGGATTTAAATTTCATGGAATGGTTATGGGAAAACCACGAGGAGGAAATTATCATTGGATTGATAATCATTTAGTTAAGGCAACTCGTTTTAATGGAAAATTTACAGATTTAATAGAAAAAGAAGTTACAATTCAAGTTTTTGATGACGAGAATAAAATTTAGTTTTTTATAATATAAAAAAGAATAAAATGGCTGAAAATTTAATTGTGCCAACAATGGCGGAAATGATGGCGGAAGGCAAGAAACCGGAAGTTTTGTTTTGGGTTGGTTGTGCTGGAAGTTTTGATGATAGAGCAAAGAGAATTACAAAAGCATTTGTTAGAATTTTAAACCGTGCAAATGTTCCTTTCGCAGTTTTAGGAACTGAAGAGTCTTGTACTGGTGATCCAGCAAAAAGAGCAGGAAATGAATTTTTATTTCAAATGCAAGCAATGACCAATATTGAAGTCATGAACGCTTATGAAGTTACAAAAATTGTTACAGCTTGTCCTCATTGTTTTAATACTTTAAAAAACGAATACCCTGAGTTAGGCGGTCAATATGAAGTTGTACATCACACACAATTTCTAAAATCTCTTTTAGATGACGGTAGATTGACTATTGAAGGAGGGCAGTTTAAAGGTAAAAGAATCACTTTTCATGATCCTTGTTATTTAGGTAGAGCTAATAATGTATATGAAGCTCCAAGGGATTTAATTCAAAAATTAGATGCTGAGTTGGTTGAAATGAAACGTTCTCGCGCAAATGGATTATGTTGTGGAGCTGGGGGTGCTCAAATGTTTAAAGATGCAGAACCTGGAGACAAAGAAATAAATATTGAACGCACAGAAGATGCAATGGAGACAACTTCTGAGATTATTGCTACAGGTTGCCCATTCTGTAATACAATGATGACAGACGGTGTTAAATTTAAAGAAAAAGAAGCTAATGTCAAAGTATTAGACATAGCCGAATTAATTGCTAACGCACAGGATTTATAATTATAAAATCGCTATTATTAATGAGTTTTCGTAAGTAAACACTAATATAATTGCATACCATACGACCTTTAAAAAAAAAACTATTACAGATGAAAAAAATTATTGTTTTATTATTTATTACTCAATCATTATTTGCTCAAAAACTTACTAAAGAACAGTTGATTTCTAAAATTTCAAATGGGACCTGTGAGTGCATAACAAAAAAAGAAATCACTAAAGAAAATCTAGAATTAACTTTAGGACTATGTATGCTAGAGGATTTTAATAAATATGAAAAGGATATTGAAAAGTATTATGGTAAAAACGTTATTGGTGATAACACAAAAATGGAAGCACTAGGAAGAGATGTTGGTATGAAAATGGCTACTGAATGTCCAGCTTTTTTGAAATTAGTAATGGACAATATTGATGATGAAGAAGCAGACGAAGAAATTATTGAAGAAGAACCATTAATCACAGGAAATTTTTTTCAAGTAAAGTCAGAACAGTTTATTACTTTTTCAATTAAGGAAACTTCTGGTAAAACGGTAGAATTTATTTTATTAAACAATTTTGACAATTCATTTTTACTTACAGAAAACATTCTAAAATCCAATGATGTAGTAGATGTATATTATTACGAGTTAGAAATGTTCGATGCTAAAATCAAAAAATTTGTGACTTATAAAATAGTTTCAGATATCATAAAAAAATAATAATGTTTGTAGAGTTTTCAACATTACCTATAGAATCTCGAATTTGGGTTTATCAATCTGACAGAAAATTTTCTGAATCAGAAATAACCGAAATTGAAGAAAGTTTAAATACTTTTATTGAATCTTGGTCAGCTCATGGACAAGGTTTAGAGGCTTCTTATTTATTAAAATATGAAAGATTCATAATCATAGCTGTTAATCAAGATGTTCAAGCTGTTACAGGCTGTTCAATAGATGCTTCAGTTCAGTTTATTCAATCATTGGAACAAAGATTCAGTGTAGACTTAATGGATAGAATGAATGTGACTTTTAAAACGGGCGAATATATTGCCTATAAGTCGTTAATTGATTTTAAAAAGATGGCTAAAGCTAAATCAGTATCTCCATCAACCATAGTTTTTAATAATTTAGTTAACACTATTGAAGAGTGGGAAGATTTTTGGGAAGTACCTGCCAGTGAAAGTTGGCATAGTAGATTCTTTTAGTAATTCAGCAGGTTAAATGTTAAAATATTGATTAATTTTCATCATTTAATCGATTTTTTTGCTGTATTTGTCGAAAAATTAAGCTTTAATTAGGATGCTCGTGTTTTATAGTGTTAAATTTAAAAATAATTTTAAAACTAACATTATGAAAAAAATCTACTATTTATGTGTAATATTATTTATAAGTAATACACAATTCGTAGTTTCTCAGGTTGGTATAAATACTACATCTCCTCAAGAAACACTTCATATAGAAGGAACATTAAGAGTTACAAATACAAATAATACAACTATTACAACTAAACTAGCTGGAACTTGTGCTCAAGGCACGGTTTCAGATATTTTAGTTGGTGAAAACTTAACATTAAAGAGTAACGTTTTAAGTGCTAATTCTGGAAACTATGGAATTGTTGATATTCCATTACCAGTAATTGTTGTTAATCAAGTTTTTGATAATTTAGAGTTAAACGTAGGTGGTGTCAATCTAGATAAAGTTATTTTTAGGTTAAATACTGGTTCGGCTATGAATTTTACCATAAGAGGAATAAAAGGAGGGACAGATGGCAGACATATTATTATTTACAATACGAGTACTGCAAATATGAAAGTAGACCATTTAATGTCTTCAAACCCAATCAATTCTATAGATGATTTAGGTTCTGGAACACAAACCAATGGTATTGGTACAGTAGAATTGGTTTACGATGGAGTAACAAAAAAATGGTTAATTATAAATGTAAGAAGTTAAATTTATTATAAGATATGCGCTCAAAACCATATTTAGCAACAATATTCTTTAAAAATTTATATCTTTGAAATCATCATTAGGATTACTAATGATGATTTTTTTTAATGAAATATTCTATGCGACATATACTCACGTTTCTATTATTATCACAGTTCATTTCAGCTCAAAATAAATCAACTTTAATTCAAGAAAAATGGGTAGACAGTGTTTACAATCAGTTTTCCTTTGAAGAAAAAGTAGGTCAATTATTTATGGTTGCCGCTTATTCAAATAAAAACGAAGCACATAACAAATCTATTGATGAATTAATCTCTAAATATAAAATTGGTGGATTAATCTTTTTTCAAGGTGGACCAGTTCGTCAGGCGAAATTAACCAATAGATATCAATCACAATCAAAAGTGCCTTTATTTGTAGGAATTGATGCAGAATGGGGTTTAAGTATGCGATTAGATTCTACTTATCGTTACCCTTGGAATATGACTCTTGGAGCAGTTCAAGATTTAAGTCTTATTGAGAAAATGGGACAACAAATGGGACAACAATCAAAACGTATGGGAATACATTTTAATTTTGCACCTGTTGTTGATATTAATACTAATCCAAATAACCCTATTATTGGTAATCGATCATTTGGTGAAGATAAATTCAATGTTGCAGAAAGAGCAGTAGCATTAATGAAAGGGTTTCAAAGCGAAGGTTTATTTGCAACTGCAAAGCACTTTCCTGGTCATGGTGATACTTCTTCAGATTCCCATCATACTTTACCTGTCGTAAAATTTGATAAGAAAAGAATAAATGATGTAGAACTGTATCCTTATAAAGAACTTATAAAGAATGGTTTATCAAGTATAATGGTAGCCCATTTAGATATTCCAAGTTTAGAACCTCGAAAAGGGTATCCAACTTCAATTTCGTATAATGTTGTAACTGATATTTTACAAAATGATTTAGGGTTTAAAGGTTTAATATTTACAGATGCCTTAAATATGAAAGGAGCTAGTAATTTTAAACAACCTGGAGATATTGATTTAGAGGCTTTCTTAGCAGGTAATGATATTTTACTTTTTGCAGAAAATGTTCCGTTAGCGGTTGAAAAATTTAAATTAGCTTTTAAAGAGGGTAAGTTGTCTGAAGAGAGAATAGCGTTTTCAGTAAAAAAGATATTAAATTATAAATATAAAACAGGATTAAACAATTATAAGTCTATAGATATTAATAATCTTGTTGAAGATTTAAATAAACCTGAATTTGACGCTTTAAATTTTGATTTATATGAAAATGCAATAACAATTCTTACGAATAAAGATAAAATAGTTCCTATAAAGAAAATTGAAAAGGAGAAGATTGCTTATGTAAGTATTGGAAACGATTATTCAGATACTTTTGTAAAATCTCTTAATAAATACACAGAAGTAACCGAAATTAAATCAGATGATTTAGATGAACTATTAGTTCTTTTAGAAAATTACACTAAAGTTATTGTAGGTTATCATAAAGCTGATGGAGCATGGAAAAATCATGATTTAAGCTTTAAAGAATTGCTTTGGATAGATCGTATCGCTAAGCAAAAAAAGACTATTGTAACATTTTTCACAAAACCTTACTCGTTATTAAATATCAAGAATTTTTCAGCAATTGAAAGTGTTGTTTTGGCTTACCAGAATAATGACATTGCTCAAATAACAGCTGCTGACATTATTTTTGGCTCTAAAAGTGCAAAAGGGAAATTACCGGTTTCTATAAATGATAATTTTGAAGTAAACGATGGAATAGTTACTCAAAATTTAAATAGATTGGCTTTTGGTGTGCCAGAAAACGTAGGGATGAGCTCTAAAACTCTTGCTAAAATTGATAGTATTGCAAATTATGCAATTTTAAATAAAATGACTCCAGGTGCACAAATTATTGTAGCTAGAAAAGGAGTAGTAGTTTATCAAAAGTCTTTTGGGTACATGACATATGAGAATAAAGATAAAGTTGAAAACACTAATTTATACGATGTGGCATCATTAACTAAAATTTTGTCAACATTACCTAATTTAATGGTTCAATATGAAAAAGGAAAAATTAAGTTAGACACTAAACTAAGTACAATGTTGCCCATTTTTAAGAAAACTAATAAAGCAAATATTACATTTTTAGATTTACTTACGCATCAAGCAAGACTTAAACCTTGGGAGCCTTTTTATAAAGCTACATTAAATAGTGCTGGATTTCCGGCTGAAAAATATTATAGAAAAACGTATACTGATGAGTTTTCAATACAAGTTTCTGAAAATTTATTTTTAAGAAAAGATTATAACGACACTATCATGAAAGTAATTGCAGATAGTGAGTTATTGCCTAAAAAAGAATACAAATACAGTGACTTTTCATTTATATTAATGAAAGAATATCTAGAACGTATTACTTCAAAAACACTTGACGAACTTGCTGATGATAATTTTTATTCTTTTTTAGGAACAAGATCAATGACATATAATCCGTTGAGAAAATTTGATATGCGTTATATTGCTCCAACAGAAATTGATAATTACTATAGATATACAAAAGTTCAAGGATATGTTCACGATATGGGTGCAGCTATGCAAGGTGGTGTTTCTGGTCATGCTGGTTTGTTTTCAAATGCGTTAGACGTTGCTAAAATGATGCAAATGTTTTTACAAAAAGGAACTTATGGCGGACATGAGTTTTTCTCTGAAGAGACTATGGATGTATTTAATAGATGTTATTTCTGTAAAGAAGGAAATAGAAGAGGGCTTGGCTTTGACAAACCTCAGTTAGGAGAAGCTGGTCCTACATGTGGTTGTGTTTCATTAACAAGTTTTGGTCATACCGGTTTTACAGGTACTATGGCCTGGACAGATCCAGAAAAAGAAATTGTTTATATATTTTTATCGAATAGAACATATCCTGAGGCTAAGACAAATAATCTATCAAAAAACAACATAAGGGAAAAAATTCAAAAAGTGATTTATGAAGCTATTATTGAATAATTTTTTAACTTTATAAGAAATGAATTATGACATCAACAGCTCAATCTCCAACTGAATATTTAATTGAAGTTCCCGAAGAGAGAAAATCAGCATTAAACTTGTTAAGAAAAACCATTTTGGATAATTTACCAAATGGGTTTGAAGAGGGAGTGAGTTATGGTATGATTGGCTATTACGTTCCACATAGTATTTATCCAAAAGGATATCATTGCGACACGAAATTACCTTTGCCATTTATGAGTTTTGCTTCTCAAAAAAACAGTATAAACTTTTATCATATGGGCATTTATGCTAATAAAGAGCTTTATGATTGGTTTGTATTGGAATATCCAAAATATTCTAAGAAGAAATTAGATATAGGTAAAAGTTGTATGCGTTTTAAAAAAGCAGAAGATATTCCTTTTCAATTAATTGGTGAACTAGTTAAAAAAATAAGTGTTCAAGATTGGATTAAAACGTATGAAACTGCATTTAAAAAATAATTTAACTATTATTTAAAGGCAAAGCATATTTTAAAATCTTAATTTTAAAGAAAAATAGTATAAAAATGAAAATTGCAATTGTTTGTTATCCAACATTTGGCGGAAGTGGAGTAGTAGCTACAGAATTAGGTTCTGAATTAGCGAAAAGAGGACACGAAATTCATTTTATAACTTACAGTCAGCCAGTACGTTTAGCTTTATTGAATAAAAATATATTTTATCACGAAGTAAATGTGCCCGAATATCCCTTGTTTCATTATCAACCTTATGAATTAGCACTATCAAGCAAATTGGTTGATATGGTTAAATTACACTCTATTGATGTTTTGCATGTACACTATGCAATTCCTCATGCATATGCAGGATATATGGCTAAACAAATGCTTGCAGAAGAAGGAATACATTTACCTATGATTACTACTTTGCACGGTACCGATATCACATTGGTAGGAAATCACCCTTTTTATAAGCCCGCAGTTACTTTTAGTATAAATAAATCTGATTATGTAACAAGTGTATCAGAAAGTTTAAAAGAAGATACTTACAGGTTATTAGATATTAAAAAGGAAATACAAGTAATTCATAATTTTATTGAAATCAACAAAGAAGGTATTGATGAAACATCACCTTGTGATAGATCATTAATGGCAACCGAAGACGAAAAAATTATTACGCATATTTCTAATTTTAGAAAAGTAAAAAGGATTGATGATGTTGTGAAAATATTTTTTGAAATTCAAAAGACTATTCCTTCAAAACTAATGATGGTAGGAGAAGGTCCAGAGAAAGAAGCCGCAGAAAAATTATGTGAAGAATTAGGTATTATTAGTAAAGTTATCTTTTTTGGTAATAGTAATGAAATTGATAAAATACTATGTTATTCTGATTTGTTTTTACTACCATCAGAAACAGAAAGTTTTGGATTAGCCGCTTTAGAAGCAATGTCTTGTGGAGTTCCTGTTATTTCTAGTAATTCAGGTGGTTTGCCAGAAGTAAATAGAGAAGGCATTACAGGTTATTTAAGTAATGTTGGTGATGTTCAAGAAATGAGTAAAAATGCTATTTCAATTTTGTCGGATGATGATAAATTATTAAAGTTTAAACAAAACGCTTTAAACGAAGCTTCTAAATTTGATATTAAAAATATATTACCAATTTATGAAGATTTATATTTTAAAGCAATTAAAGAAAAAGTATAATGAAATGTTTTTTTGTCTTTTTATCAATAACACTTTTTAGCTGTTCATCAGGAATGGATAAATCTAATGTTATCTATAAAGTTTTGCATTCAGGTCAAAACACTTTAATTGAAAATAAAGAGTTTCTTTTAATTGAAAATAATGAAGATTATATTTCGGCTATTGAAAAATTAAATATTGATGAATCGGATTTTGATAATTTACTAAACGTAGATTTTAAATCAAATAATGTATGTATACTTTTTTTAGGCCAACGTAGCACTGGAGGCTATTCTATAGATGTTGACTATATAAAGAAAAAGCAAAAGACATTATATATAAAAGCAAAAGAATTAACTCCTGAAAAACATTCAAATGTTATAACAGCAATTACAAACCCTTATTGTATAGTCGCAATACCTAAATATAAAAAGATTATTATAAAATAAAAAAAGTCCCATTTTGGGACTTTTTTTATTTTATATATCTAATTTAATTAGAATCTGTATCTAATTCCTAATGCGATATCTGGACCGAAACTATTTTCTCTAAATTGATTGTCTCCATTGTTATTTAAATACAATTCAGGTCTAATATCCAAAGATAATTGAAGAGGGAAATCAAATAAATATTCAATTCCTAAATCACCTGCTGCAAAAAAGAAAGTACCACTTGCATCTCCATATTCTTTATCAACACTCCATGAACCAAGTCCTCCACCTACACCAGCGTACCAGTTAAAGCCTCCTTCAATATTCCAAACCCATTGGTATAAACCAGTCAACTTAAAAGCGTCAACATGCTTGCTGTTTCTCCAGCCTAAATCAAGTTCTAAACGATTATTAGTTGAAAGTGCTCTTTGGTAAGAAATCTCTCCTCCAAAACCATCATTATCACCTAATCTTAAACCAAGTGCATTTTTTGAAATCTCCTGTGCGTTTACGCTAAATACTAAACCTAGTAGTAAAAAAGCTGATAAAATTTTTGTTTTCATAATAGTTTATTTTTACAAATTTAGACATTTAAAACGACAATAGAACCAAATTATTGTACTAAATAATTTGTTAAAAACTCGTTCTGTACTTGTGTTGATGTTGCAGGTACACCTAATTGATCTGCAATAAGTTGTGAAATTGTATAAGTTATAGTTGTATTAGTATGAACTACACCAATACCATCTGCTACATACTGTAAAGATGTTAAAACATCTTGATTAGTTATAATAGGTATGTTAATACCACTAACCGTAGTTGATATTGTAGCATTTAAAACAACTTTAGTAATCTTTACATTATTATAAACATCAGTATTTGGAGAAGTAAAGACAGTTAAACTTTCACCAGCTTTTGATCTTAAAGTATAATTAATAATTAAAGGAAACCCATTAACAGTTTCATTTAGAACTCCTGTCTTAGTAGAAAGAGTTTCATTCACAGAAGCATTTGCTTTAAAAATGATAAAATCAACTAAACTTAAGTCTAATCCTATAGGAAGTTGACCGTTTCCTATTGATAAGTTACCTGTGAGTAATAATTTATTTTGAGATTCTCTTACTCCGTTGTTTTTTAATGACGAAGAATAAAAACCAGTCGCTAAATTAGCTTCAGTTTCAAACTTTTTATAAGTTGTTGAACCAATTAATGTGTCTTTTGATATAAATAAAGAATCTTTTGTTATTACACCTTCTCCCTCAACATCATAAACCCAGTAATTTCCTATTGTAATTGGTAATTGGAAATTTGACGGAGTATCTAAATTATCATCATTGTCTACAGTGCAAGACAATAATGCGAAACTAAAAATAGTTAACAAGTATATTTTTTTCATAATTTATAATTTTAGCTAATATAACTATTATTTTAAATTATAATGATGGATCATAAATTCAATTATTTAGTAAATTTATTTAAGTACTTTTGTTTTAACCATTAAATCATTATTAAAAATGTCAGGAAACACTTTTGGAAAACTATTTAAATTAACAACTTTTGGAGAGTCACACGGTGATACTATTGGAGGAATAATTGATGGTTGTCCTTCTGGTTTAAAAATTGATTTTGATGCAATTCAAAAAGAAATGCAAAGAAGAAAGCCCGGCCAGTCAACCATTGTTACCCAAAGAAAAGAAGAAGATGAAGTGATTTTTCATTCTGGTATTTTTGAAGGTATTACAACTGGTACGCCTATTGGTTTTTCTATTTTAAACACAAATCAGAAATCTCAAGATTATTCAGATATTAAAGATACTTATAGACCGAGTCATGCCGACTATGTTTATGAAAAAAAATACGGAATAAGAGATTATAGAGGAGGAGGAAGAAGTTCTGCAAGAGAAACAGCATGTAGAGTAGTTGGTGGGGCTATAGCAAAACAAATTATTTCAGAAATTAAAATTACAGCATTTGTTTCTTCTGTTGGAGAAATATTTATTGATAAGCCTTACCAAGATTTAGACTTTTCTAAAATAGAAAACAATGCAGTTCGTTGTCCTGATGATGCTACAGCTTTAAAAATGGAAAATTTTATTAAAGAAATTAAAAAACAAGGAGATTCAGTAGGTGGAACAATAACATGTGTAATTGAAAATGTACCAATTGGCCTAGGAGAACCAGTCTTTGATAAGTTACATGCTGATTTAGGAAAAGCAATGCTTTCTATTAATGCAGTAAAAGGATTTGAATATGGTAGTGGATTTTGTGGTGCTAAAATGATTGGAAGCAAACACAATGATTTATATAACTCAGACGGTACAACCAAAACTAACTTATCTGGTGGAATACAAGGAGGAATTAGTAATGGAATGGATATTTATTTTAGAGTTGCTTTTAAGCCAGTAGCTACTTTAATCCAAAAACAAGAAGTATTAGATAACAAAGGAAAACTCATAGAGCAACAAGGTAAAGGAAGACACGATCCATGTGTTTTACCTAGAGCAGTTCCTATAGTTGAAGCAATGGCGGCTTTGGTAATTGCTGATGCATTTATTTTAAATAAAAAGTAAGAAAAAGATTTCTTTTTTCATAAAAAGAGTTTATCTGTTTTGTCATTAAAAAAATATTAAAATCACTAATATTAATTTTAAATAATGAATAATGTTTTTTTTAAAACATTATGATAACTTTTTTTGATTTTAATGTAATTCTCTAATTAGTAGTTTTTTATGTCATTTTTCAATCTAATTTTGATTAAACTTTAAACATCAAAATATGAAAAAAATTACTTTGAAAAAGAATTTCAAAAAGTTTGTTATTCTATCTATTTGTTTTCTAAGCAGCTTATCATTTTATGCTCAAAATGATTATTACTCTGCTATAACCGGACTAGGTAATTCACAAAACGGAAGAGCACCTCAAGGAGGAAGAAATGTTACAAGAAGTATTTGGATAATTACAGCAGCTGAAATGACCGCGGCTGGCTTTACAAATGGAATGTCAATTTCAGGTATTGGTTTTACCTATTCAATTGGTCAAGATATTACAACAACAGGTAATGCATTATTTTATATGCAAAATACTGCAGATGCAACAAATACAAAAAGTACAACTTGGGCAACTGCAATCACTGGAATGACAACTGTAAGTAATGCATCAATTACTATTCCTAATTCTACAGGTGAATTTAACTATTCATTCTCAGGTGGATCTCCTTTTGTTTATACTGGAGGTGCAATTTACATTGCATATGATTATCAAAACTTATCTAATCCTGTTTCTAGTCTTAATACATCTTATTGTAATACAGCTTTAACAAATGGTTTAAAAGGAGCAATGTCAGCTGCTGGAAGTACAGTTGCACCAACAACTATTGCAGCTTCTAGTTTTAGACCAGAAACAAGATTAGGTTTACCTGTTTCGTGTGCAAGACCAACAAGTGTTAAATATGTTCAAGGAGGAAATACTTTAACAAGTTCAACATTGTCTTGGATTCCATCTGGTGGCGCAAATGTAGATTTTGAATATGGTGCGTATGGATACACAAGAGGTACAGGAACAACTTTTACAAATGTAGCTTCACCATATAATTTAACTGGCTTATCAGCTAATACAGTATATGATTTTTATGTAAGAACTAATTGTGGAAGTGGATATAGTGTTTGGAATGGCCCTTATGCATTTGCAACTTTATTTAACGCAACAAATGTTCCTTATAATACAAGTTTCGAACAAGAAATTTTACCTTTTATTGGTTGGACTACCCCAAATGTAACTCCTCTTGCCGGAGATTGGGCGATAGGATATTATGGACCGGGTGCTTTAGTTCAAAACGGAAATTCATCTGTAGTTTCAGTAACTCCAGCAGCAGCAGCAGCAAATAACTGGATGTTTTCTAGAGGTGTAAATTTAGTAGCTGGACAACAAGCAACAATAACTTATTATTTAAGTAATTATCAAAATGGTACAACTGCAACAGGAAGTTATCAATTAACTGTTGGAAATGCACAAAATTCTGCAGCTCAAACTACTGTTCTTGCAAATGAAACAGGAGTTACAGGCGCTGCTTTTACCTTAAAAACATATAATTTCACACCGTCAAGTACAGGAGTTTATTATTTTGGACTAAGAAATTTTACGCCTTTAGTTGCAACAGGAACTCATGCAATTGTTATTGATAATTTCACAGTTGATCAGCTGTTATCATCAAACAGTTTTGTAGAATCTAAATTTAGAATTTATCCAAATCCAGTAATAGATATTTTAACGATTGAAAATGAATTATCTTCTGATACTAAATTGACAATTGTAGATGTTAATGGAAGAATTGTAAAACAATTTTCTTCAAATTCATCATTAACATCAATAAATGTTTCAGACTTAAATTCAGGAATTTATTTCGTAAACATAGAAACAAACGAGGGTAAAGCAACTAAAAAAATTATAAAAAATTAAGACTAATTTAATCTTAAATTAAAAACGACCAAGAAATTGGTCGTTTTTTTATTCTAAAAATTTAGCTTTTAATTCAGGTGTTGGAATCATACAAGCTTCTTTTTTACCGTACCATTTATAGCGATTTTTAGCAATGTAATCGTAAACAGTATTTTTTATAACATTAGGAATGAAGTTTAAATAGCCTAATAAAGAATATATTCCAGATAAGTCACTGGCAATTAAAAGAGCCGCTTCGGCTTTATAATGATAAGATAAACCAGGTTCATAAAGAATTATAGAATCAGTTTTTGAAATATCAATTTTAATATGCTTGACTATTTTTTGCCCTAATTCAGATTGAAGTGTAACAAAACGAAATAAATCTTTTTTATCGTGTTTTATAATAAATTGAACGGAAGTATCACACAAATTACAAACGCCATCAAACAGAATTATTTTTTTATCAATTGGTAAATCTTGAATTTCCATAATACAAAATCAATTATTTGGGTTGTACATATTCGAGTTCATCTAAGCTAACTTTTGAAGTGAAAACACCATAATTTACAGTAACTTTTTTCTTTTCAATTTTATCAATTGTCCCAACAGCTTTACCATCACTCATTCGAACTCTATCACCAACTTTTAAAACTACTTGAGGTTTGTTTTCTTCTATTTGTTTAGCTTTAATTTTCTTTTCTTTTTTCTCTTTCCTGATTGTTTCAACTTGAACTTCAACTTCTTCAATCACTTTTTTCTCTTCTACTTTTATTTTTTTGGATTCTTTAGCCGATATTTTTTTACGTTTTGAATTTTCAATTTCTATCATTTTCAAAAATTCTCCCATTAGGACTTTTTTATTTTTATTATTAAAATAAATTTCAGAAAGTGTATCAATTTTTTGTCCAATAGCAATAATACGTTGGTTTGAATCATATAATTCTTGGTAACGCTCTAATTTTTCTTTAATTTTTGCGTTAATACTTTCCATCTTTTTGCTTTCTTCTCGTGCTTTGCTTTCTTCTTCTTTTAAATTTACCGAAGTTTTTTCAAGCTGCGAACGCTCTTTTTGTAGGTTTGCAATAGTTTTATCAAAACGAACTTTACTACGTTCTATTTTCTTTTTAGCACGGTTTATTAGTCCAAAAGGAATTCCGTTTTTTTGAGCTACTTCAAAGGTAAATGAACTTCCTGCCTGTCCTAAATGTAATTTATACATAGGCTCTAATGAATGTGTATCAAAAAGCATGTTTGCATTTGTAGCAAAAGGTAATTCGTTTGCCAATATTTTTAAATTGGTATAATGTGTAGTAATAATTCCGAAAGCTTCACGAGCGTAAAACTCTTCTAAAAATATTTCTGCAAGTGCTCCACCTAATTCTGGGTCTGAACCTGTTCCAAATTCATCAATTAAAAATAAGGTTTTTGAATTACATTTTTTCAAAAAATAATTCATGTTTTTTAATCGGTAACTATAAGTACTCAATTGGTTTTCAATTGATTGATTATCTCCAATATCAGTTAAAATTCTATCGAATAAAAAAGTTTCACTACGCTCATGTACTGGAATTAAAATACCCGATTGCAGCATCAATTGCAACAGACCAACTGTTTTTAACGAAATTGTTTTTCCACCTGCATTAGGCCCAGAAATTACAATGATTCGATTGTCTTGATCGAGTTCAATGGTTTGAGGATATACAGGTAGTTGTTTTGCTTTATTATTTACTAATAAAATAGGGTGGAAGGCTTCTTTAAAAATTAACTTTTTTTGGTCTGTAATTGCAGGTAGTATTCCTTTAATTTGATTAGCATATTTTGCTTTAGCAGCAATAACATCCATGTCGCTTAAAAAACCTTGATAAGCTTCTAAATTTGGTTTAAAAGGGCGAATAATAGCTGTTAAAAGTTTTAAAATACGAATAATTTCTTCTTTCTCTTCATATTCTAATTCACTTAATTCTCTAGAATAACGAAGAGTTGCTTCTGGTTGAATGTATGCAATACTTCCAGTTTTTGAAGTACCCATTACACTCCCTTTTACTTTTTTTCGATACATAGCAAGAACGGCAAGAACTCTTCGGTTGTCTACTACAGATTCTCGAATATCATCTAAATAACCCGAACTATTGTATTGGGTTAAAGCACTTCCAAAACTTTGATTGATTTTTCCACGAACTAATTGCATGTTCCGTCTAATTTCTACTAAATCAGGAGAAGCATTGTTTTTTATTTCGCCATATTTATCAAAAACATTTTCAATTGCTTTAGTAATTTCTTTACTAATTTCTATTTGTCCGGCTTTTGTATGTAATTCAGGATAATAATCATGGAATTTTTTTAGAAACTGTAACAAAATAATTGCTGTTTCTGCTACGTGAGCAATTTTTTTAAAACCTGTTACTTCTAAATAACTTTCTTCTAAACCCAGAAATTTTAATTCGTTAGATATAGTTTCAAAACCGTGGTTTGGAATAGCATTGTTATTATCGAAAGAAGCCACATATTCTGAAGTTTGAATTAAGTTAGCCATCAAGTCCTCTTTATTTGAAAAAGGAATTATTTTTAGGGCTTTTTCTTTTCCCATTTCGGTATTGCATCTATTCGAAATGGTTTCCAAAATAGTATGAAATTCTAAATCTTGTAAGGTTTTATCGGTAACTGAAATCATTCGTTTATTAATAAGATTCAAAGTTACGAACCTTATCACTTTTATTCCTATAGATTTTTATATTTTTGAGGAAATTTTAACCAATGTTTGATAAAATTACTAACGATTGGAGAAATATATTCACTTTAGAATTTGAAAAGCCTTATTTTAAAGATTTAGAATTTTCTCTGAAAAAGGAATATACTGATTATAAATGTTTTCCACCAAAAGACTTAATCTTTAATGCTTTTAATTTATGTTCTTTTGATGATTTGAAAGTAGTAATTATTGGCCAAGATCCTTATCATGGAACAGGAGAAGCAAATGGTTTATGTTTTTCTGTAAATGATAATGTAAAAATCCCACCTTCGTTGAGAAATATTTACGCCGAAATTAATACGGATTTAGAACGTATTATGTTACCTATTTCAGGAAATTTAGAACATTGGGCAAAACAAGGAGTTTTATTACTTAATGCGACGTTAAGTGTTAGAAAAGACCAAGCTAACAGTCATAAACATTTAGATTGGCAACAATTTACTAATGCTGTTATTCAAACTATTTCAGATGAAAAAGAGAATGTTGTTTTTTTACTTTGGGGCGGATTTGCACATAAAAAAATAAAATTTATTGATGAAAGGAAACACTTTGTTTTACAGTCAGGTCATCCATCTCCTTTAAGTGCAAATAGAGGTTTTTGGTTTGGTAATAAACACTTTAGTAAAACGAATGATTATTTAATAAGTAAAGGCTTAAATGGTATTAATTGGTAGTTTTCATTAATTAAAAGTCAGCTCTCCTAAAATCTCTTCTTTCATAAATGGGCCACCAGGAAAAGTTGCAGTATAGTCAAGATTTAGCCATATTTTTCCACGCTCATCAATATGATAATGTATTTCTTGATTTTTACTTTCTTCGACAAATAAAACCTCTTTAATTAAGTAAACAGCCGTTTCTAAATCATTTTTATCACCAATAAGAATTTCAGGATACAAATGTCCACCAGTGTGAATGATTCTGGGTGTTCCACCGATAGCTTTTATAGTTGCTGACATTAATATAGCATGATCATCGCAATCGCCAGAAAAGTGTTGTAAACTTTCAGATGCAGCCGCAATATATTCACGTCCTTTTGGATCGTTTACATAATTCCAACGTTGCTTAATTTCTTTGAATACTGCAAAGTATTGAATTAGCTTTCTGTCTTTTGAATATCCTTTAATATCCTTAAAATGTTTGGTTGTTGCATATAGTGCAAAATTTCTAACTTTTGGATTGGAAAAATCAACAGCATCAATAATTTTTGACTTATTGGGGAATGGTAAAAGCTTAGAAATGATTAAATCTTCTGGATGCGGATCTTCTTGCATTGAAAATATCATAGAACGATAATCTTCAAATACACGTTGAAACCCATATTCTCCGAAGAGTGTTCCATAAATAAGTGAAATTAAATATAAGAAGATGAAAATTACAATTATTGTTTTTAAAGTCCTTAAAATAAGTTGTATAATGATTAAAATTCCAACAAAAAGGATAATTCTATCCAGGTTTAAAGGCCAATTAAATTCAATAAGATTATGGTGAACAATTATAAAGGCAGGAATAGCAATAAGAATATTCAATAAAAAAACAACAATATTATCCCAAGGCTTTGGTAGAGAAAGCTTTTCTTTAAGTGTTATAAAAGAAATGGGTTTGATTTTAATCATTGTGTTTAAAACGATAAAAATAAGTATTTATTTAGCTATAGCTTCAAACGGAACTCTTTTTTCAATAATATTTAACGTATGCAGTTGTTCTTGAACTTTGTCAAGTGTTTTTTTATCGATTTGTTTTTGTGACCAATGTGTTAATGACAACCATTCTTGTATGTCTTCAATTTTTTGATTGTATTTAGAAGCTAACATTCTATCTATACTAGGAATTATTTTAAATTCAGCAGTTGTAGTATTTATAATTTCTAATATTTGCTCGATAACATGAGGTTCCTTTTTCAATATTTCGTCACTAACTGCAATTACAAAACAAGGCCAAGGAGTAGGGCAGTCGGCAATTTTTCTAAATGTACCATTGTCTACTAAAGGTTTAGTCATAAAACGTTCCCACATAAAATAATCAGCTTTTTCATTTGTTAGTGCTTCAACAGCACCATCAATAGTATTGACAATTTCAAACTCTAAATCAGTTGTATTCCAATTATTGTTTTGAGCATTTACATAACCCATTAAGTGTGAACCTGAGCCAAAACGAGAAATAGCTGCTTTTTTATTTTCTAAATCTGAAATTGATTTATAACTAGAATTTGCTGCTACATGAATTCCCCATATAAGAGGGCTTTTTACATAAACTTGTACAATTTTAGAATTATTACCAGCAATTATATCTTTTACTATTCCTTCTGTTAGAATAACAGCTATATCAGTTTCTTTATCACGAAGCATTTGGCACATTTTACCAGTTCCTTCAGGTACATCTGCCCATTGTAAATCAATACCAACTTCTTCAAATGCACCATCTTCAATACACATGTGCCAAGGCAAATTAAAATGTTCTGGTACACCAGCTATTTTTATTGTTTTCATTCCAAGACACTATTTATTTTAAAAGGTATATTTTAGTATTCGATTTTATTAACTAAGATTTAGAATATTCTTCTTTAGTAATCTCAAACCAGGCACAAGGAATATCATTCCATTTATATTCTGATTTTTGAGTCATTCCAATTTTTTCAAGAATACGTTTTGAAATGCGATTATCGATATGAATAGAAGCATAAATATTATGTTTTTTCATTTTACTAAAACCGTAACTTAACCAAGCTTGTGCAGCTTCTTTTGCATAACCTTTTCCCCAATGTTCTTCTTGTAAGCGATAACTTAAATCAAAAAAATTGACTAATTCATTTTCTGGTTCTATAACAAATCTTAAACCTGCCCAACCAATAAATTCATTAGTATCTTTATGAATTATTGCAAAACGACCAATTTTATTTACTACATATTGTGTTCTTACGTCACTAATAAAATCATTTACATCATCAATAGTTTTTACAGGAGTACTGCCAAGAAAAGTATGTACATTTGGATTGCTATCCATTTTAAACATTGCTTCGGCATCTGAAAAAAGTAATTCTCTTAAAACGAGTCTTTTAGTTTCGATTTTTAATTTCATGGGTGTGTTAATTGCGTGGTTTTAGTATCAAAAAATACTTATTTTACAAAGTTAGGTATAAATAAGTTGAATTACACGAAGAATTTAATGCTCGAGGAATTAAAAGTTACTATTTTGGGCCTAAAATTCTATTTTTATAAAAGCACGTGTAAACAATAATTACTTGTTTGGATTGTTCATTTGCCACCATTTCCAAATTACACCTTCTTCATCAGGGTAATTTTCCATGAATTTCATTCCTACTTTTTCAAGAATATGATTTGAAGCTCCATTTTCAGCATGAGTATATGCATTCATTTTGTCAATTTTCATTTGGTTAAAACCATGATCTAACCAAGCTTTTGAAGCTTCTGTGGCGAACCCTTTGTTCCAAAACACCTCATTTAAACGGTAACCATAATCGTAAAAGTTTGTATTTCCGTTTTCAACATGATCATTGATGAATTTTATTCCTGTCCAGCCAATTAATTCATTAGTTTCTTTAATTATTGTACAAAAACGACCAATTCCATTCGTTTTATATTGATTTCTTACCATATCAATATAATTATGAATTTCATCAATATTTGTAAATGGTTTTTGCCAAAGGTAAATGTGTACATTTGGGTTTTTATCCATTTCAAATAAGGCTTCAGCATCATCATGACGCATTTCTCTCATTATGAGCCTTTCTGTTTCAAGTATTAAATCCATTTATTTATGATCTAATTTTTTTTGCAATTTTTTCAACATTTCTAGTTGTTCAGATTGACTTTTAATTAAAATTTGAATTTGTTCTTCTAATAATAAATCTACTTTTTGATGTAAACTTCTTAACTCTAATTCGGATTTTAAATTAATTAGATAATCATTTTCGTTTCTTTTTCGGTCTTTTTCTTCTTGTCTGTTTTGACTCATCATAATTATTGGAGCCTGTAGCGCAGCAATACATGATAAAATCAAGTTCATCAATATAAAAGGATATGGATCAAATTCTAAATTTTTTAAGGCTAGCGTATTGAATAATATCCAAAGAAATAAAATAACTCCAAAAAGAATAATAAACTTCCAACTTCCTCCAAAACTAGCAACTTTATCAGATATTTTTTGACCTCTTGACATAATTTCTTCTGGCTCATGAAGTAAATTGTCAGCCATTAGTTTTTCTTCTTCAATTGTTTTCTCAACAATTTTTTGAAGTTTAGCCAATTGTTCTTTTTCTGAATTGAGTATGTTTTTTGAAGATTTGTCCATTTTTTTAGTTTTAAACTTTGTTAATTACTTTACTAATTTTTCTAAAGTATAATCAATCAAATCTTCAACTACTTGGTACGGGTTTTTACTAAAATCGCCAGTTGCTCTATTTGCAATAATTGCATTTAAAGACAAGCATTCATGACCTAATAGTTTACCTAAGCCATAAATTGCAGCAGTTTCCATTTCAAGGTTTGTCATTCTAATGCCTTTAAAGCTAAAATTATCCATTTTAGAGTTTAAATTTTGGTCTTGTATTTCTAAACGTAAAACTCGTCCTTGTGGCCCGTAAAAACCTCCAGCAGTTCCTGTAAAACCTTTATGCATTTTATCGCTAAAAATCTTAGTAGCTAATTTTTGACTCCCTTTAATTACATAAGGTCTACCTTTTCTTAAATCCCAGTTGGTTTGTTCAATAAATGCAGCTTCTATATCTTGTTCTGAAATGCTATCAATTAAATAGGAGCGAAGCATATTATCCAAACCTATAGCATATTCACTCATTACAAAACCATCTACAGGAATATCTTTTTGTAACGAACCAGAAGTTCCAATACGAACAATATTTAATGAAGTAAGCTCTTTTTTAGGAGTTTTGGTTACTAAATCAATATTGACTATAGCATCTAATTCGTTCATTACGATGTCAATATTGTCAGGTCCAATTCCCGTTGAAATAACAGAAATTCGTTTTCCTTTATAAATTCCGGTTTGAGTTTTAAATTCACGTTTTTGTGTTGTAAATTCTACCGAATCAAATCTATTTGTAATTTTTTCAACACGGTCTTGATCTCCAACAAATATAATGTCGTGAGCAATATTTTCTGGCTTTAGATTTAAGTGATAAACACTTCCATCAGGGTTTAATATTAATTCAGATGATTTAATCATTTTGTTATTCTTTAAATTATTTTATCCTCCAACACGCTTGGTTTTAAAACCTTTTTCTTGAAGAATCTTCATTATTTTGTCTCTATAATCTCCTTGAATAATGATGGCTCCGTCTTTAAAACTTCCACCCACGCTTAATTTAGTTTTAATTTCTTTGGCTAAAACTTTAAAATCTTCATCAGCGCCTTCATAACCTTCTATTATAGTAGTTGCTTTTCCTTTTCTCTTTTCATATTTACAAATCATAGGCTCATTTTGAACGAATAATTCATGTTCAGATTCACCATCAACTTCATGTTCATTTGAAGGTTCATGATCTGGAAAGAGGTTTTTTAATTGTTCACTTAAATCCATTTTTTTGTACGCTGATTATACGGATTCGCAAATGCGAATCCTGGTTTACAGATTTTTTCTTTGTTTTCTTTTATTTTCAAAAATTTTCCTTCTGAATTCAGGCTTTTTTCCAAAATTCAATAACAATCCTACTTCACAATCAGTTCCTCTTAAATAATTAAGAAGTTGATTTTCGAATGCTTCTACTATGTGCTCAGCTGCTTTTAACTCTAATATGACAGTGTTATTTACAATAATATCAGCATAATAATCACCAACACTCTCGCCTTTATAATAAACTTTAATTTTTTCATTAGAATTAACTTCTAATCCTTTGTTTTTCAATTCAATAATTAGAGCGTTTTGGTAAACCTTTTCTAGGAAACCATATCCTAGTTCATTATAAACATCGTAGAATGTTTTTAAAATTAACGATGTTAATTCATTATGTAATAAGTGCATATATTTTTATTAAAATCTTTTAAATCTGCGTTTTACGAAGTAAATCCGTTTTATCCGCGTCCTATCTGGCGTATATTATTTATTCAATCTGTGTTCAGAACTAAAAAACAAAAAGACATCAAGATGAACTCAATGCCTTTTCTTTATATTATAAAATTAAAATTATTTTTTAATCAATCCTAATTCTACCAATCTTTCATGTAAAAATTCTCCAGCTGTAATGTCTTCAAATCCTTTAGGATTGTTTTCATCAATACATTCTGGTAAACAGTTTAGTGACATTTCACTAACTGGATGCATGAAAAAAGGAATTGAAAAACGAGAAGTTCCCCATAATTCTCTTGGTGGATTTACTACTTGATGAATAGTAGATTTTAATTTGTTATTGGTATGTCTTGCTAACATGTCTCCAACATTAATAACAAGTTCTTCAGGTTCTGCCATTGCATCAATCCAATCACCGTTATGATTTTGAACTTGTAAACCTTTTCCTTGTGCACCCATTAGTAAAGTAATCAAGTTAATGTCTCCATGTGCAGCAGCTCTTACAGCTCCTTCTTTTGGTTCACTTGTGATAGGTGGATAATGAATAGGGCGTAAAATACTGTTCCCGTCTTTTATGTATTTGTCAAAATAAAACTCGTCTAATCCAATGTGGATTGCTAAAGCTCTTAAAACATATACACCCGTTTTCTCAATTAATTGATATGCTTCTTTACCAACAGAATTGAAATTAGGTAATTCTTTAACATTTACATTATCTGGATATTCACCAATATGTTTTGAACCCTCAGAAACATATTGTCCAAAGTGCCAAAACTCTTTTAAATCTCCAGCAGAACGACCTTTAGCATGTTCTTTACCAAAAGAAACATAGCCTCTTTGTCCTCCAATACCAGGAATTTCATAACTCTCTTTAGTTTCTAAAGGTAAATTGAAGAAATTTCTAACTTCACTATACAGGTTTTCAACTAATTTGTCATCTAAGAAATGACCTTTTAGTGCTACGAAACCAATTTCTTCGTAGGCTTTTCCGATTTCATTTACAAATTTTTGTTTACGTGCCGGATCATCCGACAGGAAATCACGTAAGTCAACACTAGGAATTTTTTGCATTATATTACATTTTGTTTTTAACTTACAATAGGTTTAGTACCTACTTACAACAAAAGTAATTAAATATTTTTAATTGAAAATATGAAAGTTGTTAACATTGTAAAAATGTAATTTTTAGGGGTTTAGAATAATTAATAAATTTTTTATAACAATACCGTTTGAAAATGTTATTTTTCATACATTTGGTACCAAATTAAAAGCACTCATTTTATGAATTTTGACAGACAAGATTTAACAAACGAACAGTTACTAGATTTATATAAACAGTTACTAAAGCCTAGGCTTATTGAAGAAAAAATGTTGATTCTTCTTCGTCAAGGAAAGGTTTCAAAATGGTTTTCTGGAATAGGGCAAGAAGCTATATCGGTCGGTTTAACGTCGGTTTTAGACAAGGATGAGTACATTTTACCAATGCATCGTAATTTAGGTGTATTTACCTCAAGAAACATTCCTTTACATCGTTTATTTTCTCAATGGCAAGGTAAAAAGACTGGTTTTACTAAAGGTAGAGACAGAAGTTTTCACTTTGGTACACAAGAGTTTAAGCTTGTTGGGATGATATCACATCTTGGACCGCAATTAGGTGTTGCCGATGGAATTGCATTGGCCAATAAATTAAAGAAAAACGGAAAAGTAACCGCAGTATTTACTGGTGAAGGTGCAACTTCAGAAGGAGATTTCCATGAGGCGTTAAATATTGCTGCAGTATGGGATTTACCTGTATTGTTTGTAATTGAAAACAATGGTTACGGATTATCAACTCCAACTAACGAACAGTACCGTTGTGAAAACCTTGCTGATAAAGGAGTTGGGTTTGGTATGGAAAGTCATATTGTAGACGGAAACAACATATTAGAAGTGGTTCATTTAATTAGTAAATTAAAAGCTTCTATGGTTGAAAATCCTCGTCCGGTTTTACTAGAGTTCAAAACATTCAGAATGCGTGGACATGAAGAGGCGAGTGGAACTAAATATGTACCGCAAGAGTTAATGGACATGTGGGCAGAAAAAGACCCAATTGAAAACTTTAAAGAATTCTTACTTAGAACAAATGTTTTAAATGAAGAAATAGATACACAATACAGAGCTGAAATTAAAGCTGAAATAGACGAACATTGGGCAATTACTCAAGGTGAACCAGATGTTGTTGCTGATTTAACTGAAGAGTTAAATGATATGTACGAACCTTATGATTTTGAAGAGTTTACACATTCTAAAGAAGTTGAAAATATAAGAGTTGTAGATGCTATTTCTAACGCTTTAAGACAATCAATGGAACGTCATGATAACTTGGTTATTATGGGACAAGATATTGCAGAATATGGTGGAGCGTTTAAAATTACAGATGGTTTTGTAGATGCTTTTGGAAAAGAAAGAGTTCGTAATACGCCTATTTGTGAAAGTGCTGTAGTTTCCGCTGCAAATGGTTTGTCTATAAACGGACATAAAGCTATTATGGAAATGCAATTTGGAGATTTTGTTTCTACAGGATTTAATCCAATTGTAAATTTATTAGCAAAACAACATTACCGTTGGAATGAAAAAGCCGATGTTGTAGTGCGAATGCCTTGTGGAGGTGGGACTCAAGCAGGACCATTTCATTCACAAACAAATGAAGCTTGGTTTACTAAAACGCCAGGTTTAAAAGTAGTGTATCCTGCCTTTCCTTATGATGTAAAAGGTTTGTTGAATACTGCAATTAACGACCCTAATCCGGTTATGTTTTTTGAACACAAACAATTGTACAGAAGTGTTTACCAAGATGTTCCTGTAGATTATTATACGATTCCTTTTGGAAAAGCATCTTTAATTAAAGAAGGAAATGACGTTACCGTTATTTCATTCGGTGCAGGTGTTCATTGGGCTTTAGACACTTTAAATAAAAACCCTGAGATTTCAGCTGATTTACTTGATTTGAGAACCTTACAACCTTTAGATATTGATGCAATTTATGCTTCAGTAAAGAAAACAAGTAAAGTAATCATTTTAACAGAAGATACTTTATTTGGCGGTGTTGCAAGTGACATTTCGGCAATGATTATGGAAAATTGCTTTGAATATTTAGATGCTCCAGTTAGAAGAGTAGGAAGCATAGAATCAGCTATTCCATTTGTAAAAGCATTAGAAGATCAATATTTACCGAAAGTAAGATTTGAAGAAGATTTAAAAGCTTTATTGGCTTATTAATTAAATAACAATAATTAATTTTAAAAGGTATGAAGTTTTCTTTGTACCTTTTTTGTTTTAAGACTATGAAAATTTATTATTATATAATTTGCTTAGGAATTTGTTTTTCTTGCCAAAAGAAAGTATCAAGAGATACTAAAGTTGCCATACAACCCTATACAGGTTTTTCAAAAGTTAAAACAGATTCTTTGGCTAAATTGGTTGAAGATTTTTATAATGTTTCAGTTGAAGTTTTAGAAGTAAAACAAATAAATAAGTCAGCATTTATCAATACCAAATCTCCTCGATATAGAGCAGATAGTATTATTAAATTTCAGCGTAGAGATTTAGAAAAATATGATTTTATACTTGGTTTGACCAATAAAGATATTTCTACCACAAAAAGAGACAAGAATGGAGCTGTAAAAGAACCCAAATACAAATACCAAGATTGGGGAATAATGGGACTTGCTTATTGTCCTGGTAACAGTTGTATCATTTCTTCTTTTCGTTTAAAACATAAAGATGAAGCAAAATATTTTAACAGATTAAAGAAAGTTACAGTTCATGAATTTGGACATAATTTAGGCTTACCACATTGTCCTGATAAAAAATGTGTGATGACTGATGCTGTTGAAAGCATTAAAACTATAGATAATGCAGAATTGAATTTATGCTCGAAGTGTAAATCAAAATTAAACTAATTAATATTTCCACTCCACAATTGCCTTCCAAGGGTAACTTTTTTAAGAATTAACTTATTGATAATAAGTTTTTTACATTTTGTAGATGTTTTCTTTTTAAATGTTGTAACTTTAATAGATAATCTATATTTAATAACTAAACTATTATTTTTAGATTGTGTATTTTGATTCAGATAAAGTCCCCGTCCCTGAAATTTATTTGTAATTTATCTAGCTTTGGTAAATTAAAGACGAGAAATAGAATGTTAAGTCCCTTTCTAAAAGGAACTACCTTCCTTTTCTTATAATTATACAATTTAAAAAATAATAATTGTGTAACATGTTTAATTATCAAATAGATAACTTTATAGTAATAGTTTAAGTTTTTACTAAACTTTCATAAATAAGAAAATTAGTTATAACACATTTAAAGCAATGATGAATTAGAGTAGAGCTTAAATATTTGTTTATTAAAATAGAAGAATCTAAAAAATAAAAAATAAAATGAGAACTATAGCAACATTACAACAAAGTATTATAAAGATTACGACAACAATTAAACAAGAATATCCTGAACTATCAAAATTCATTGTTGAAATGCCAATGAACAATTCTGAAAATGAAGAAGTAAACTTCAAAAGTCTTGAGGGTTATTACAATTCTTTAAAAAATATTTTAAATAAATATGCCAAAACGCATGATAAAGTAAGAACCAAAGAAAAGCCTAGATCAACTGAGTATGCAGACTTGCAGGTTTATCCAGCATCTGAAGATATTTATGTGAAATTTAAGGAAGAAAAAGATTTGAATCCTGAGGATATTTCGAAAAAGAAAAAACTAAATGAGAAAGAAGCTTCGCTAAACGAAAAAGATTTTAAAACATATAGGTCTGGTAGTGATTTAGATGTTCCTGGATCAGAATTAGATGATCAACAAGAAAGTGTTGGTAGTGAAGATGAAGAAAATAACTATTATAGTATTGGTGGAGATAATCACAATGATTTAGACGAAGATAAGGGTTAAAAGCAAAAAATACACACTTAAAAAATAATATCATGATGGACAATAGCGCACATTTAAGTTTTTGGGGAATGCATTTATTATGGTGGGTTGTTTGGTTAGTTCTACTTTATTGGATTTTTGCTGTTCCTTATAATATTCCTGGTCAAAGATCGAAAAAAGACACACCACTTGATATATTAAAAAAACGTTTTGCTCAAGGAGAAATTAATAAGGAAGAATTTTTGGAAAAGAAAAAACTACTTGAAGAATAATTTTATTAGTTCGAAAAGAGCCTAATATATTAATATCCTCCATACGCTACTTTAAAAAGTTCTTATTAAGAAATGTTAGAAAATTACAAACACACTCTAAAAATACAAATATGGAATCACACTATTATAATGTAGATGTAAATTGGGAAAACAGTCGTAAAGGGATTATGTGTTCCCCAGAATTGAGAAATAAAAATGGTATTTGCATTGAAGTTGCTACACCTCCTGAATTTCCAAAAGGAATAGAAGGTATTTGGACTCCTGAGCATTTGTTTGTAGCTGCTGTTAGTGGTTGTTTAATGACTACTTTTTTAGCTATAGCCGAAAACTCTACATTGGATTTTGTAAAATTTAGCTGTGAGGCAAAAGGAAAACTAGAAATGGTTGACGGCAAACTATTGATGACTGAAATAGTACTTAAACCTACTGTAGTAATTCATGAAGAGGTACATAAAAATAAAGCCATTCGAATTATTAAAAAAGCAGAAGATTCTTGTTTGATAAGTCGCTCCATTAAGTCAAAAGTTATTACTGAAATCAATGTTTTGGTACAACCTCTTTTAATTGAAAACTAATAAAAAATTAAATCATGGAAACACAAAAAAACTTAGGTATTTGGATGGATCATGCAAATGCAGAATTGATAGATTTAAACTCTGACAAAAAGAGTCAAGTTATAGCGTCAAAATTTACTTTTGAAACTAAAGAAGAAGCTTTAAGTAGAAGTGAAAACGTTATGCACAACAAGCAACAACAAATGCATGAAGCCTATTATAAAGAAATTGCTAATACAATTTTAAAATATGATCGTGTACTATTATTTGGCCCTACAAATGCTAAAACCGAACTGTTTAATTACTTGAATGAAGATTTACATTTTAAAGGTATACAAATTGACATTGAAGCAGCTGATAAAATGACAGATAATGAAAAAGATGCTTTCGTAAAAAGCTATTTTGAAAATTAATCTGTTTTTATATTCCACATGTAAATTTTATAGAATATGTTTAGTTTAATAATTTGATTCTGCTTTTATTACTTTGTAAAACTATTATTCCTCACTTTATAAAATTTATTTTGAGAGCAATTCTTTTACCGATTTAAAAATCCATCTTTCTATAACTGCAACCGATATATTAAAAGGAGAGATTAATTGTTCTTCTGATGCGATTATTTAAGGTGTTAATTAATTGTCTATAAGTGTATTATATATTTTTTTCTTATAGAAACATGTGAAACATGTAACTTAATCCTATTATTGTGTAATACTTACTAAAGTTAATTACATCAAATTTGTACTATAAATTTATTCACCCTTTTCCCATTCAATTATGGGAAATTAAAATAAAGAAAAATGAAACAAATACTACTGATTTTTGCTGTAGCATTATTAACAGCATGTGGACCTTCTACTGACAAAGTGGATGATGAAAATTTGGAAGTGACTTCAGAAACATCTAAAAGCGTTGAAGAAGCTCAAGATTTAAATACTGAATTAGAAGAAATTGATGGAGAATTAGACTCATTATTAACCATAACAGAATAAACCATGTATAAATTATCACTTACAATCGTACTAGCTCTTGGTATAATGGCTTTCAATCAGCCTAATAAAGATAAATCTGGAAATACTGATAAGAATTCAAATTCTAAAAATACTTCTGTATTAAAAGAAAAAAATTCCTCAAAAAACAATACAATTTTTGATCAAAAACATCAAGAAAAAAAATCAGATAAAGGCAACAATAAATCGAATTCTAAAAATCATCAGAATTTCAATAAAAAAGCTAAGGGAAATTATAGTGTTTCAAAAAAAGGTAACCAAAAACATAATTCAAATAATAAAGGTAAACATAAAATGAAACATTATGAAAAAGGTCATCCTAATTTCAATTATGTTTTTGTTAATGATCATGGATATTATTCTCATAAAAATTATGGCCAATGGCGTTCTGAACAAGCAAGAAAAAAACATAAAAATTACCGTCCAAAATATGAATATGAAGCTATTGAAGGATTTGGGTTAATTAACAAACGAAACGTCTTTTTGGTTGGTGAAACAGATTATAAAATAAATCTTTTAAGAACACGTCTTATTCAAAAAAGAGAAGCCAATCAAATTACAGCTGTACAATATGACACCTATGTAAATAGAGTTGAAGTACTTGAAGAACGTAGAGCTGGTTTGAACATAAATATTAATTTATAAAGCAGTTATTTTTTTTAATAAATTGGAATTCAAATAACATTAATAAAACTAGCAGGTAAAACTTTTTATCTGCTAGTTTCTTACTTTTATAAGTATAAATAGTTAAAATTTATAATTTGTTAATATTACTAATGTATCGAATACTAAACTATTTAATTAGACGTAATTTATTCAAAACTTATAGACTAACTTGTCATTTTAATAAGTTAGTGATGTTTTTTTAAGTTGTTGTAATTTAATCACTTATAGAAATCAGCATGTGATTAATGTTTTTTTAACTAATAATAAAACAAATACCTCAGTCTAATTTTTGTTAAAGTATTATTAATGTTGTGCAATTAAATTGTGCGCAATCTATTTATGTTTTACATTTGTCTCATCAAATTGAAAACATGAAAGATCAGTTACATCTAAGCGAGCAAGTCTGCTTCCCAGTGTACGTTTTTGCAAAGGAAATTATTAACCAATATCGTCCTTTATTAGAAACGTTAGACCTTACTTATCCACAATATTTGGTAATGATGGTTTTGTGGGAACAAGAAGCACAAACGGTAAATCAATTAGGCGAAAAACTAAAACTAGACAGCGGAACTCTTACACCATTATTAAAACGAATGGAACTTAAAGCGTTTATTTCTAGAGATAGAAGTACGGTGGATGAACGTATCGTAAACATTTCCTTAACCGAAAAAGGAAAAGTCTTAAAAGAAAAAGCCTCGTGTATACCAACGCAATTAATGGAATCGATGCAAGTTTCAATGGAAGATTTAACAACATTAAAAAACATTATTACTAAAATTTTAAAAAAATAATTATGAAAACATTGTATACAACAAAAGCTACTGCAACTGGTGGTAGAAACGGACATGTAAAAAGCGAAAACGGAATTGTTGATTTTCAAGTAAGACATCCTAAAGGTTTAGGCGGCGCTAATGACGATTATGCTAATCCAGAAATGCTTTTTGCAGCAGGTTATTCGGCTTGTTTTGATAGCGCTCTTAACTTGGTAATTAAAAAAGAAGGTATTACAACCGGAACAACTACAGTAACAGCAAAAGTAAGTATTGGTTCTAATGATGCAGGAGGTTTTGGGCTTGAAGCAGAATTACACGCTACAATTCCAGGAGTATCGCTAGAAGAAGCGCAATCGTTGATTGAAAAAGCACACCAAGTTTGTCCTTATTCTAACGCAACAAGAGGAAACATGCCTGTAAAATTGACGGTTTCAAACGAATAATTAAAAAATAAAAATAAAAAAATGGCTTTAATTGAAGGTTTAAATTGGAGACATGCTGTAAAAGCATACGATTCAAGCAAAAAAGTAAGTAAAGAAAATATAGATAAAATTGTAGAAGCAGCTCGTTTAGCGCCTAGTTCTTCTGGATTGCAACCTTTCAACGTAATTGTTGTAGAGAATCAAGAATTAAAAGAGAAATTGGTACAAGGAGCTTTAAATCCAGATTGTATGAGAGACTGTACTCATGTTATTATTTTTGCTGGTTGGGATCGCTACACTGCAGAACGAATTGACAAAGTGTATGACTTTACTACACAAGAACGTGGTTTAGAAAAAGGCCGTTTTAGTAGTTATACAGATATGTTAAAGAAAATTTATTTGGCACAACCTGCTGAAGAAAACTTTGCACACATTGCAAGACAAACGTATATTTCTTTAGGATTAGCTTTAGGTCAAGCTGCTGAATTAAAAGTTGATAGTACTCCAGTGGAAGGATTTGACAACAGTGTTGTGGATGAAATCTTAGAACTAGATAAATTAGGATTAAAAAGTGTTTCTTTAATGTATGTAGGTTACGCGGACACACCAAACGATTGGATTGCTCCAATGAAAAAAGTGAGAACTCCAAAAGAAGAATTTGTAATTGAATTTAAATAATCTTTCAATAAAATAAGTAGCACCAAGCTGCATTTTATAAAAAAATCCTGAATTAAAACTTAGTTTTGATTCAGGATTTTTATTTAGATATAAATCATTTAGTTATAAAAGGAACTTATTTTTTGGAAGCATCGCGCTTTAAATCATCTAAACCCCAATGGTCTAGGCTTCTTAGAATAGGCTCTAATGATTTTCCTCTTTCGCTTAATTTGTATTCTACTTTTGGAGGAACAACAGGGAAGATTTTACGTTCTACTAAGTTATCCTTTTCAAGTTCTCTTATGGTTTGCGTAAACATTTTATTAGAAATTCCCACGACACTCTTTTGCAGCTCACCAGAACGCAATTCGCCTTCTAATAAATGAAACAATAAAAGAGGTTTCCATTTGTTTCCAATCAAAAGCATGGTATGATTTAGAGGACAATCAATATTTTTGAGCATTATTTTTAAGTTTAATTATCTGTAAATCAATAAATAACCCCTTTTGGTAACTATAGTACTTTTTAGTAAGTTATTGTCATAGTGGCAAATATAGTTTAATTTTGCATTATTAATTTAAAACAACCTAATTATGAATAATACATTTCCAAAATCGTTTTCCCATATTGGTTTAACCGTTCCCAATATAAAAGAAGCTGTAAAATTTTATTCTGAAGTAATGGGTTGGTATGTTATTATGGAACCTTCCACCGTTAAAAAAGAAGCAGAAACTGCCATTGGTCAAATGTGTATAGATGTTTTTGGTGACGAATGGGAAACATTTGAAATTGCACATTTATCTACATCAGACGGAATAGGGATAGAGCTGTTTTCTTTTCCTCATGGTGTAAAAGAAGCACCTGCTTTTAACCCGTTTAACACAGGTTTATTTCATTTTTGTATACAAGATCCAAACATAGAAGCTCTAGTTGCTAAAATTGTTGCTTATGGAGGAAAACAACGCATGCCAATCCGTTCTTATTATCCAAACGATAAGCCGTATCAAATGTGTTATGTAGAAGATCCATTTGGAATAGTATTCGAAGTGTACACACACAGTTATGAACTTACATATTCATCAGGTGCTTATGCTAAATAAGATATGTTTTATTAATTATTTTTACCTTGAGTAAAGTTTTATTGCCTTTAAAGGAAGAATGAGAAAAAGTATATTTAAAAGTGCTTAATTTTAATTAACAATAGTTAAAATTAAACACTTTTTTTATTTTTCATACAAACCTAAGCGGCTTCTAAGGTGTTTTATTTCAGTAAGTAATTGATTTTCTTTTTCTTGAAGATTTAAAATAATCTCAATACCTTCTTTATTGATGTTTAAATCGTTGTGTAAACGAATTATTTTTTCAATATATACTAATTGGTTTTTATCTAAATATTTTTGTTCTTGATGCACAACAGTTTGAATTAAACCAAACTCTTCTAAATCCTGAATAAAATTAATTTCAATTTGATATTCCTGACAAAACACGTCTACTATGATTAATTCTTGCGTCTCCATATTTATTATTTTTTGGTACCTTTAGCTAATTCATTGAATAATGCTGTTTCTTTTTCGGAAAGGTTCGTTGGAATGGCAATATTATAGGTCACATACAAATCACCAAATTGACCATCTTTTTTGTAAACAGGAAATCCTTTGCCTTTTAAACGAACTTTAGTTCCATTTTGAGTTCCAGCAGCCACTTTTAATTTCAATTTAGATTGGTTAAAATCGGAAATAGTTATATCACCACCTAAAACTGCAGTATATAAATCTAAATCATGTGTGAAAAATAAATCATTTCCAACACGTTTAAATTCAGTATTATTAAGAATAGAAAAAGTGATGTACAAATCACCATTCGGACCTTTATTAGCTCCTGGTCCACCATAATCACTAATTTTAATGGTTTGTTGATCTTCAATTCCAGCAGGAACAGTTATTCGAATACTTTTTCCGTTTACCGAAAATTCTTTTTTGTGAGTTAAAGATGCTTCTTTAATATCAATTTGCAATTGCGCTTGAATATCTTGTCCGCGATATTTTACCTGACTTCTTCGACTTCCACCACCTTGATTGCCAAACATAGAAGAAAAATAATCTGAAAAATCTTCTTCACTAAAATTACTACCTGAATACGATTGTTGCTGACCAGCATTTGCATGTTGTCTTTGTTGTTGGTGTTTTTCATGCTCTTCACCGTGTTCCCAATCTTTACCGTATTTGTCGTATTTTTTTCTTTTTTCGGGATTGCTCAGCACTTCATTAGCTTCATTGAGCTGTTGAAATTTTGCTTGTGCATCTTTATCATTTGGGTTAATATCAGGATGTAATTTTCTAGCTTGTTTTCGATAGGCTTTTTTAATTTCATCGCTAGTAGCCGTTTTGGCAACTCCTATAATTTTGTAGTAATCAATAAATTCCATAGACGATTGTATTTAACATTTTAGCGTTAAATTGCTCTTATAAATTTACGAAAAAAGTTATAACTATCATGTGAATGACAGTTATAACTTTAAATAGTTACTTTCAATATTAATGATTTATTTAAAAATTATTAAAAACATAATACTTTAATATTTTCCATTTAGTAATTCACCTCCAATACCTGATTTGGCTTCAATACCAAGTTTCTTCATCATTTCATAAGTAGTACAAACAGCTGCTGATGTAACCGGAATTCCAATTTCCTTCTGGATTAAATCTATAGCTTCTAATGAAGGCATTTGAACACAAGCAGAAACTACTAAAACATCAATTCCAGTTAAATCTAATTGTTTGTATATTTCTAATAAATTCAAAGGATCTTGAGCTGCAACTTCTAAATTATCCGGAATTTCAAGCGCAATACTTTCTTTTACTTCAATTCCTTGGTGTTCAATATAATCTACAACCATATCCGTTAACGGACGCATGTAAGGCGTAATAATAGATATTTTTTTAGCACCTAATACTTTTAAACCGTTAATTAACGCTCCAGCTGAAGTTACAATAGGAGTAGGGAAGTCGTTTGCAACCGTTTCTTGGTGTAAATTCACTTCCGAAACACAATGATAACCGCGTCCCATACTCATAATAGCAACCAAACAAGCATAACCCATTACGTCTACATGTGCATCAGATAATTCTTGAGCACATTTTAAACTCATAGCATCCATTGCTTTTAACTCTTCTTTAGTAACTTTTTTCATGCGCATTCTACTGCTGTGAAAAGTAAAGCGTTCTGGAAGTATTGCTTCTCTTGAACGGAATATTGCTGGAATTTCAGTTTCCATAGTCACATTCGAAGATGGAACTATTTGACCTATTCTATATTTTTTCATTTTAAATTTCTTTAACCGTATTTACAATTGTTCCAATATTTTGAACCGTACATTCAACCACATCTCCATCTTTTAACCATTCTTGCGGATTTCTACCAGCACCAACACCAGCAGGTGTTCCTGTTGCAATAATATCTCCAGCTTCTAATGTGAAAACTGTACTTAAATCTTCTACTAAATCATTAATATTAAACAACATGAACTGCGTATTTGAGTTTTGTTTTTCTACACCATTTACTTTTAAAGATAAATTCAAGTTATGCGGATTTTCGATTTCGTCTTTCGTTACTAAAATTGGTCCCATTGGTGCAAAAGTATCTTGCCCTTTAGAAACAATCCATTGACCAGAACGACGACAATCACGTGCAGAAACATCATTAATTACGGTATAACCAAAAACGTAATCCATTGCATCTTCTTTTGGTACATATTTACCTCTTTTTCCCATTACAACCGCTAATTCTACTTCCCAATCTAATTGGTTGGTTAATTTTCTGTTTAATAAGATTTCAGTATTTGTAGCCGTAACTGTTGTTGGTGGTTTTGAAAAAATTACCGGTTGTTGTGGTAAATCGTTAGAAGTATCTAAAGTTCTAGCACTTTCGGCAACGTGTTCTGTATAATTTAAACCAATTCCAATGATGTTTTTTCTAGGATAAGGAATAGGAGCTAAAATGGTAATAGCATCCATTGCATAGCTAATTTGAGCCAATTGCTTATCGGTAGTTTCTTCAATTAAATCGGTTATTTCAGCAATAACTTCAAACCCCATGTCAATTAATTCTAACATGTCATTTGGTAAAGGAAAATTGGATACATCTCCAAAGTCTTCCATATCAATGACTTGCTTGTTGTGAATGAACCCTAATCTCGGTTCTGAAGTTTCTGTTTTATACGTAAGTAGTTTCATTTGTAAAGTTTATGTTTTGCAAAGCAACAAAGTTGCAAAGTTTTTAATATTATTTAATAATTTGATGACCGTTAGTTTCAGTGTAAGCTTGCTCTTGGTATAAACCTAGTTTTTCCATTACTGGTAAATCGTTGAACGAGAATAAAACTGCATCTTCCGTATCTGAAAGATTTACATGTTCATGATTCATCCAAGATGGAACACAAAAGATATCGCGTTCTTTCCAATCAAAACGTTTTCCGTCAATAATAGAATATCCTTTTCCTTTCGCACATTGGTACACGAATGAACCAGTATGTTTATGTGCTTTTGTATGTTCGCTTGGTCGTAATAATTGAATAGAAGCACCCATAGTTTGCATTACATGTCCACCTGAAAGCGGATTAGAATATTGCATGATAATTCCATCAAAAGGAGAACCTTCGTTTACTTTTGTAGCTTCTAATAATGCAGGATAAACTTTAGACCAAGAATATTTAAAAAGAGGCGAGTAGGGTTTGTCCCAAACAACATCTGCTGGAACAACACCAGCACCTCCATAAGATAAAGGAGAATAATTTATTGGTTTAACCAATGGTTGTGTGCCATTAAAAACAGCATAATCATTCGCTTCTAATGCGTTTATTAATGGAATATCTAATCCATCTTGCCAAATACATGTTTTTCCACTTTCTTCAACGCCATGTTCGTGCCAAGTAGAATTGGGTGTAATTACGAAATCATTGACTTCAAGCATTATTTTATTTCCGTCTACAACGGTATATCCGCCAGAACCTTCCATTATGAAACGTAGGGCAGAAGCTTTGTGTCTGTGAGCAGAAGTAAATTCGCCTGGACGTGTAACTTGAATTCCAGTATATAACCAACCTACAGCAGCTGAAACGTCTTTACGTTTATCGTTTACCAAATACACAACACGTCTACCAGCTTGTTCTGGAGTAACTAATTCAGAAGATTTTAAAACTAAAGGTCGTAAATCATCATATTTCCAAAGCATTGGAATAGAAGAAGGTTTTGGTTCCCAAGGTTCAATATCATTGGCAACTGTCCAAAGTGCACCAGCACCTAAATTTTCTAATTCTTTATAATACGCTTCTAGTTCAGGTGTGGTTTTTACTCGAGCTCTTCCGTATTGATCGTCAGATTGATTTTCGTTCATGATTATCTTTTATTGAATTCTTCGTGACTATTAACAAAGGTAATATTTTTTGTAGGAGCAATATTTACACGTAAATCGAAAATGTCAAAACGATTATAATGTCCTAAAATATCGTGCATTTGCTTTGGTTGTATGCATTTAGCTAAATCAATATCTGCATAAATCATTCCTTCTTCATCAATTAACGGTTCGCCAATTACAGCACCATTTGGACCAATAAACCCAGAAAAAGCAGAGTTTTTTCGTGTTAGTAATTCTTCTACATTGGAAACATCTGGTTTTAATGCATCCATAATTTCTTGAGAAATGGTAGAACAAGAAACTATGGTAAACAATTTTCCTTCAAAAGAATGCGCAGCAGCTCGAATTTTAATAGCTTCCGCCATATTATAATCAGCCGGAGCAACAGGAAGTGAAATATAATTGGCAATATGAATCAATTCACCTTGCGTTAATAAAGTATAACGTGCTAAAGTATTTGTGTTTTCTCCACAAGCTAATGTTCCAATTGGACCAACTTCTGTATCGTACACTTTTAAAGAAGAACCATCTCCAGAAGACCAAGTTAGTTTTTCAGCCCAAGTGGGTACTAATTTTCTATGTTTCCCAATGATAATACCTTTATTGTCAATAATTAAATTGGTATTGTAAATTTCACCGTAACTTTTACCACGTTCGTTAATTCCAATTACAATTTGAATATCATTGTCTTTTGCAGCCAAGCAAAGCCTTTTAATATCTGGACCAGTAATATCAACTGAAGCCTTATACAATTCTTCATACCATTTACTTCCTTGAACTGGTGTCATAATCCAATTCCAATAAGGGTAACCGGCTACAAACACTTCTGGAAAAGCAATAAGTTTTGCTCCATTATTTGCTGCTTCTTTTACAAAAGTAATAGCCTTATCGATTGTTTTTTCAACATTTAAGAAAACAGGTGAAGTTTGTACGGTTGCTGCTTTAAATTTTTTAAATTCCATATTTATTTAATTATGAATTTTTCTATTTTTTGTTTCATTTCTTGATTAAAAGGTTCCGCTTTAATGTTGTTTCTATCTTCAACGAAAGCAACGTTGACCAAAGTAACTTCTCCTTCTAAACAAGTTTTTCCATTTTCATCTTCAAATTGAAAACCGCAAAGTATAGAAGTACCTCCAAGATTCTTAACCCAAAGTTTTTTAGTAAGTATATCACCTAAACGAGCTGCTTTTTTAAATTGTACTTTTAAATCTACCGTTGGAATACCATTAGTTTCATGCATTTTAGAGAAGGGTCTATCTAAGGCTTCTTCAAACCAATCTTCGACTAAACAATTTAGCATTTCTAAAAATCGTGGATAGAAAACAATTCCAGCATAATCTACATGTTGGAATCGTATTTTTTCTTGTTTTATAAAGTAATTACTCATTTTCTTTTAATTTAAATCGTTGAATTTTACCAGTTTCTGTTTTTGGCAAAGATTCTAAAAAGTTAATTATTCTAGGATATTTATAAGGAGCAGCAGTTTCTTTAAACCAATTTTGAATTTCAAGTTTTAACTCATCAGCAGCTTTAGATTTATCTTTTAAAACAATATTTGCACATACTAACATTCCTCTGTTTTCATCTGGAAGACCAACTACAGCACATTCTAAAATATCTTCATGTGTCAAAAGTACAGATTCAACTTCAATTGCTGCAATATTATAGCCTGAAGAAATAATCATGTCATCTCCACGAGCTACAAACCAAAAATAGCCATCATCGTCTTGTTTAAAAATATCACCAGTAATATTCCATCCTTTTTGTACGTATTCTTTTTGTTTTTCTTCTCGATTTAAGTATTTACATCCTGTAATTCCTTTAACAGCAAGTTTTCCAGGAGTATTTCTCAATAATTCTTTGCCTTTATCATCTACTATTTTTGCTTCATAGCCGGTTATTGGTAAACCAGTTGCTCCAGGCTTCATATTTTCTTCGTTTGAAGAAATAAAAATGTGTAATAATTCGGTTGCTCCAATTCCGTCTATGATTTTTAAGCCAGTTGCATTATACCAATCTTCCCAAACAACTAATGGTAGTGTTTCTCCGGCAGAAACACATTTTCTTAAACTAGAAACATTGTATTCATTTAATTTGCTAGTTAAAACACGCCAAGCTGTAGGAGCAGTTAGACAAATAGTTATTTTATAATCTTGAATAGCTTTTAATAATAAATCGGGACTTGGTTTTTCTAATAAAAATGAAGAAGCACCATAATACATGGGAAATAATACTAAACCTCCTAAACCAAAGGTGAAAGCTAATGGTGGACTTCCAATGAATATGTCTTTAGGTGTTGGTTGTAAAGAATAATTTGGAAATGCTTCGCAAATGTTTAAAATATCGCTATGAAAATGTGCTGTCATCTTCGGAATTCCGGTTGTGCCAGAAGTAAATCCAATTAATGCAACATCATCCGATTTTGAGTTATAATTAGTAAAAGAAGTTGGTTTTGAGGCCATTTTATCTTCTAAATCACTATTTCTGTAGAAACTTTTGTGTTTTAAATAATCTGATTCTACTAGATTCATTTCTTCTGCTAAGTCACTATCGCATAAAGCAATTGAAATTTTAGCACAATCTATAATAGTAGTCAATTCTTTGGTACGAAGTAGCGGCATAGTTGCCACGACTATTCCTCCAGCTTTAATTATAGCAAACCAACACGCAACCATCATTGGGTTATTTGCAGAACGTAATAATACACGGTTTCCACTTACTAAACCTAAATCATCCACTAATACATGTGCAATTTGATTGGCTTTTTCATACAAATCATTATAAGTCCATGTTGCTTCGAAAGTTCTAAGACAAACTGCATCACCATTACCGTTTTCAATATGAGAGTCTAACAAACGTTCTACACAATTAAGCATTTCTGGATGCTGAAATTGAGGCAACTCTAGTAAATATTCAGGTTGTAGCTCCTTATTTGGTAAATGTTTATATGTAAAATTATCTTTATACATAATTATTTAATTTCATGACTTTCAGGCTTTAACGCCTTTTTCATTCCTTCTATCATTTTCCTTTCACTTCCTTTTAAAGGATATAAATGGGAAGTTCCTGTAATGTATTGTTTAGGAATATCTTGTGTTCTATAATCTTCGTATGCTTGAGCATTTCTTACAAAATTAGAATCTAGTAATAAAGGTCGACCTAAAGCTACTAAATCAGCTCTTCCGTTAAGGATAATAGTATTTATTTGATCAATATCTTGAATGTACCCTGTTGTAATCGTTGGAATATGAACAGTGTTTCGAACGGCATCAGAAAATGGTGTTTGCCACATTCTTCCCACTTGTGGTTTTTGATGAGAAACCGTATTTCCTGTTGAAACATTGATAATGTCTGCTCCAGCTTCTTTAAAAGCTTCTGCAATTTTAAATACATCTTCCTCTGAAATTCCGTTTTCAGCCCAATCTGTAGCGGATATTCTAACGGACATTGGTTTTTCTTTTGGAAATGTATTTCGCATCGCTTTAAAAACTCGCATAGGGAATTTTAAACGGTTTTCAATATTTCCACCAAATTCATCTGTACGAATATTGGTCAATGGAGATAAGAAAGAAGCTAATAAGAAACCATGATGTGCTTGTAATTCAATCATATCAAAACCAGCTTCATTTGCATTTATGGTTGCTTGAACGAATTGTTCTGTAATGGTATTCATGTCTTCCAAAGTCATTTCTTTTGGAATTGGAGTATTTTCATTAAAAGGAATTGGAGATGCAGAAAGTAAATTCCATTTATCTTTTAAATCTTCAGTTTCCCATGGCTTTTTAGTAGCACCTTTTCGTCCTGAATGACCTACTTGTATTCCTATTTTTGAAGATGAATTTTGATGAATAAAATCAGTTATTCTTTTCCACTCAAGCACTTGATTATTAGAATATATACCTGTACATCCTAAAGTTATTCTTCCAGTTTCTGAAACAGCAGTCATTTCGGTAATTATTAAACCTACACCACCAATCGCTCTATTTCCATAATGCATTAAATGCCAATCATTCACTAGTCCGTTTTCTGCAGAATATTGTCCCATGGCACTCATGACAATTCTATTGGATAATTCTAAATCACGCAGTTTAAATTTTGAAAAAGCAGCGGGTGTATTTTCTTTTTCATTGTTTAACTCGTTGAATTCTTTCAAGACTTTAGCTGGATATGATTTATCCCGAATACTTAAGTTTTCAAAAGTAACTTTTTTAGAACGCGTCATGCAACCAAATGATAGTTGGTAAAATGGATGCTGCATGTGCCTGTCCATGTTTTCAAACCAATCTAATGATACATTTGCAGCATATTGAATCATTTCAACACGATTTCTTCTCGCTTTTTCATAGTTTTCAAAAGCTACAGGAATATTATTTGGATTTTCTACAATAGCATCTGAAAGCGCAATTGCACATTCCATTGCCAATTTAGTTCCAGAACCAATAGAGTAGTGGGCAGTTGCTTTAGCATCTCCTAATAAAACAATATTGTCTTTGTGCCATTTACCGTTTGTAACATGCGGAAATTGACGCCAATGTGATTTATTAGTAATTAAACCATGTCCGTCTAATTCTTCCTTGAATATTTCTTTTAATTTTTGAGTTGTATCTTCTTCATCATAGGTTTCAAAACCAAAGTTTTCCCATGTTTGTGGGCTACATTCAAAAATCCAAGTACTCATTCCTTCCTCGTATTGATAGGTATGTGCTACGAATGAACCTTTTGGAGTAGATCTAAAGAAGTAAGTAAATGCATCTAATGGTTTTGTAGAACCCATCCAAACGAATTTATTTTTCTTCAATTCCACTTTTGTTTCAAAATCTGTCTCAAACTGTGTTCTTATACCGCTTCCAATTCCATCGCAAGCAACAATTAGATCGCTATCTTTAAATTGGCTTAAATCGTCAACATTTGCTTCAAAATGCAAGTTTACACCTTCTTCCTTACAACGTTGGTGAAGCAATTGTAAAAGTGTTTTACGAGAACATCCACAAAAACCGTTTCCAGCAACACTAACAGATTCTCCATCACGAGCTACAACAATATCATCCCAATAAGCAAATTTACTGCGTATAAGTTCATAAGATTGAGTATCACGAGTTAGGAATTCCCCTAAAGTTTCATCAGAAAAAACGACACCAAAGCCAAAACTATCATCTGGTTTGTTTTGTTCGTAAACGTTTATTTCACAATGTGGCATTGCTTTTTTTGTCAATATTGAAAAGTATAAACCTCCTGGACCACCACCAATTACTGTTATCTTCATTTTATATATTTTAAGAACATTGATTTTCAGTTCGCATGAAATCAAATGCTCCTTTACGTAAATTAATATTATATTCTAAATAAGCTTTTAAACATGCTAAGAAGTTAGACCATCCAAAAGAATTTCCAGATAGCCATTTTAAACCTTCTTCATTATTAAGCATGCTTTTCTCAGAAATTGAAACTAGAGTAGTGCTATTTTTTTGTGATTCTAATGAGATTTCGACGAATAATTCTTCTTCGTTTACTTTCCAATAATAAGAAATGTACTTATTGTTTTCAATTTTACCAACACGAATTGGATAATCCATATTAAATTCAGGAAAATTCCAAATTAATTCCTTTCCTTCTTCCATTAACCCAGAACTTTTTGAAATAAAGTAATTGGTCATTTTCTCAGGATTTACAATTGCTTCAAATACAACTTCAATAGGTTTTGAAATTTGTAAAGCAACATTTATTTCTAATCTATCTGTCACCATCTTAATTTCTTTTTATAGAGAATATTTCTCCTATTTTACTATAATTTGATCCTGCTAAACGTGCGACAGGCTTGTATTTATCTAAATTAATTCGATTTCCTTCCATTAAAATTTCATCGTTGATATGCATAGTAATAATTTTACCAATTACAATACAAGCACCACCATTTTTATGGTCTTCTAAGAAATAATGATGCACCATTTGGCATTCAAAATGCACGAAGCTTTCTTTTACTCTTTTTGGTTTGATAAAAACAGAATCAATAGGTGTAAGATTAGCCAATTCAAATTCATCAATTTCAGAATCTACACTTTGCGAAGTCATGTTCATCTGTTCAACAGTTTCTTCTGTTACCAAATTAACAACAAACTGCTTATTTGCGAGTATATTATTTAAAGTGTCTTTGTTTCTATTTCCTGTTCGAACAGTTGAGAACATTAGGTGAGGAGGATCTTCTCCAACAGCATTAAAAAATGAAAAAGGAGCAAGGTTATTAATTCCGTTTTCATCAACAGTTGATACCCAGCCAATTGGTCTTGGAATTATCGTTCCTGTAAGAAGTTTATATAAAACGGACCCTTCAGTTGTTAGGCTATCAAATTGCATTTTTAAGTTTTAATCCTATAAATTAACAAAAAAAATACCATTTAGTTTTTAAAAAATTCGAAAAATTTAGAAGATTACCAATACAAATACTAAATTTACAATTCATAATAAAAAACCACTTTTAAATGAGTTACTATAAAATTCCAAGTTTAGAACAATACTTTAAGCATTATAAAAAATCGGTTCGTGAACCAAAAAAGTTTTGGGATAAAATAGCATTTGAAAATTTTTCTTGGTATCAAAAATGGGATAAAGTTTTTGATTTTGATATGGAGGAAGCTCAATTTAAATGGTTTATTAATGCTAAAGTTAATATTACTAAAAATTGTATTGACAGACATTTAGCCAAAAGAGGAGAAAAAACCGCTATTATATTTGAACCTAATAATCCTGATGAAGATGCACAACATATTACCTATAATGATCTATATGTAAAAGTTGCTAAAATGGCTAATGTTTTGCAAGAACAAGGAATTAAAAAAGGAGATAGAGTTTGTATTTATTTGCCAATGATTCCAGAACTTGCAGTTGCTGTTTTAGCTTGTGCGAGAATTGGGGCAATACATTCAGTAGTTTTCGCAGGTTTTTCAGCTTCGGCATTAACATCTAGAATAAATGATAGTGAATGTAAAATGGTTATTACTTCTGATGGTGGTTTTAGAGGTAATAAAACAATAAACTTAAAGGGAATAGTAGACGAAGCTCTACAAAATTGTACTTGTGTTGAAAGTGTTTTAGTTGTTAAACGTACTAATGAAATAATAACTATGGTAGAAGGTAGAGATATTTATCTTCAACCTTTATTAGATAATGCACTTAGTAATCATGTTGCAGAAATAATGGATGCAGAAGACCCTTTATTTATATTGTATACATCTGGATCTACAGGTAAACCTAAAGGAATGGTACATACAACTGCTGGTTACATGGTTTATACTGCTTATACGTTTAAAAATGTATTCAATTACGAAGAAAATGATGTTTATTGGTGTACTGCTGATATTGGTTGGATAACCGGACATTCTTATATTTTATATGGCCCCCTTTTAAATGGAGCTACAACAGTAATGTTTGAGGGAATTCCATCTTACCCAGATTTTAGTAGATTTTGGCAAGTGATTCAAAAACATAAAATAAATCAATTTTATACAGCACCAACAGCAATTAGAGCATTGGCTAAAGAAAAATTAGACTTTGTTCAAAAGTACAAATTAGACTCCTTAAAAGTTATAGGCTCTGTAGGTGAACCAATAAACGAAGAAGCTTGGCATTGGTATAATGATCATGTAGGAGGTAAGCGTTGTCCACTTGTTGATACTTGGTGGCAAACAGAAACCGGTGGAATTATGATTTCTCCAATTCCATTTATTACTCCTACAAAACCTACTTATGCATCTTTGCCATTACCAGGAATTCAGCCTGCTTTAATGGATGAATTACGTAATGAAATAGAAGGAAATCAAACTACAGGAAGTTTGTGTATTAAATTTCCTTGGCCAAGTATGGCAAGAACTATTTGGGGAGATCACCAACGATATAAAGAAACTTATTTTACTACTTTTCCTGGTAAATATTTCACTGGAGACGGTGCTTTACGTGATGAAGTAGGGTATTATAGAATTACAGGTAGAGTAGATGATGTAGTTATTGTTTCAGGTCATAATTTAGGAACTGCGCCCATTGAAGATGCTATAAATGAACATCCAGCAGTTGCAGAAAGCGCTATTGTAGGTTTTCCACACGATGTGAAAGGAAATGCATTATATGGCTATGTGATTTTAAAAGAATCGGGGGAAAGTAGAGACAGAGAAAATTTAGCAAAAGAAATTAACGAAATGATTTCAAATCAAATTGGACCAATTGCAAAATTAGATAAAATTCAATTTGTAGAAGGATTACCAAAAACGCGTTCGGGTAAAATTATGCGAAGAATTTTACGAAAAATAGCTGAAGGTGATTTTAGCAATTTCGGAGATATTTCTACATTATTGAACCCAGAAATAGTCGATAAAATTAAAGAAGATAAATTATAATATTAAATGACCAACTAGTAGTTTATTTTTGTTAATCGTTCGTTAAATTGAACTTAAATTATTTTCAATATTAAGGTATTAGTTTATTTTTGAGAAAGATCAAAACCCCATAAATGAAAAAATATATTTTACTCTTTTCAGCATTCTTATGCATGTATTCGCCAAATATTGAAGCACAATCAAGAAAAAAGAAAAAAGAGATTGAAGCTGCAGCTTCTAAAGCAAAAGCATTAAAAGATTCGGCAGATAAAAAGTCTGACTCTAAGATTAAACCTTATGATAAAGTAATTACGAATAAAGCAATTTCTAGTGTTGGGCTTTTTAGTACTCATAAAGTCGATGATAATTATTATTTTGAAATTCCTTCTCAACTTCTAAATAAAGAAATGTTATTAGTTAGTAGAATTTCAAAAATACCCGCAGGACTTGGTGGAGGTTATGTTAATGCGGGTTCTTCTGCAAACGAACAACTCATTGTTTGGCAACGTTTTCAAGACAAAATATTAATAAAAGTAAAGTCTTATAATGCAGTTGCCAATGATACTTTACCTATAAGTATTTCTGTAAAATCAAATAATTATGAGCCTACTTTATTTGCATTTGATATTGCAGCCTTTTCAAAAGATTCATCTGCAGTTGTTATTGATGTTACAAAATTTTATAATTCAGATATTAAAGCATTAAGTGGATTATCTTCACCAATGCGAGAAACTTATAAAGTTAAAAATTTAGACGCATCAAGAAGTTTTATTACTTCTGTAAAATCATTTCCCAAGAATATAGAAGTAATTCAAGATTTCACTTACGTTGCTTCAAAACCCAGTACATTAGAAGATTCAGAAAGTATTAGTATTCAAATGAATCAATCTATGATTCTTCTTCCTGAAACACCTATGAAACCTCGTTATTTTGATAGAAGAGTGGGTTGGTTTACTGTAAATCAAGTTGATTATAGTAGTGATGCCTTAAAATCAGATGAAAAGACGTACATACGTCGTTGGCGTTTAGAGCCTAAAGACCCTGAAGCTTATGATAAAGGAGAACTAGTTGAACCTGTTAAGCAAATTGTTTATTATTTAGATCCAGCTACTCCTGAAAAATTAAGAAAATATATAAAAGCTGGAGTAGAAGAATGGCAAAAACCATTTGAAGCTGCAGGTTTTAAAAATGCTATCATTTGTAAAGATGCTCCAACCAAAGAAGAGGATCCTGATTTTAGTCCAGAAGATATTCGTTACTCTGTAATTCGTTATGTTGCAAGTACAACAAGAAATGCTGTTGGACCAAGTGTTTCTGATCCAAGAACTGGAGAAATTATTGAAAGTGACATAATTTGGTATCATAATCATTTACGTTCTTATCGTAATCGTTATCTTTTAGAAACAGGTGCTGCAAATCCTGATGCTCGTACTTTAGAGACAAGTGATGAAGCTATGGGAGAAATGATGCAAATGGTTATTGCTCACGAAGTAGGACACGCTCTCGGTTTTCCACATAATATGGGTGCAAGTTGTGCTTATGATGTAGAAAATTATAGAAAAGCACCCTTCACGAAACAATTTGGAATATCTTCTAGTATAATGGATTATGCTCGTTACAATTATATTGCACAACCTGGAGATAAGGGTGTTCGTTATATTAGACAAATGGGTCCATATGATTATTATGCTGTTAATTGGGGATATCGTGTTATACCACAAGCTACAACTCCTGAAAGTGAAAAAGTAATTTTAGATAAATTAATTATTGAAAAAGCAAACGATCCTTTATACCGATTTGGTAATCAAGGAAGTCGATTTGATCCTCGTTCGCAAACTGAAGATATAGGTAATAATTCACTATTAGCAAGTAGTTATGCATTAAAAAATTTAAAAATTGTAGCTCAAAATTTGCCTATTTGGACAAGTGACAAAACAAATAATTATGACGATTTAGAAGAGTTGTATGGTGAGTTATTAAGTACATGGAGTCGTTATATTGGTCATGTTGTAACTAATGTTGGAGGAGTTTATGAAGACTATAAAAATCCAAACCAAGACGGAGTAGTATATTCTGTTGTTGCTAAAGAAAAACAAAAAGCTGCTTTAATTTGGTTACATGAAAATGCTTTTAATACTCCAACATGGATAGTCGATAAAAAAATCCTTCAAAATATAAATCATACAGGATATATTGAAAAATTCAGTAGCCAACAAGTTCGTCATTTAAATTCATTATTAAGTTTAGACAGAATTGGACGTTTATTAGATGGTGAATTACTAAATTCAAATAATTATACACTATTAGCTTTTTTATCCGATCTACGCAATGGAATTTGGAAAGAAACAAATACAAATGAAAAAGTAACTGTTTTTAGAAGAAACTTACAACGAGCATATATTGAAAGAATGGAGTATTTAATGAAAGAAGAATTTAAAAACAATTCTTCTGGATTTGCATATAATGTTTCTCAATCTGACGTTAGAGCTGTAGTTAGAGGTGAATTAACGGCTTTAAAAAACACCTTAAATTCTGCTAAAGCTAACTCCAGTTCAACTGTTTCTAAATATCATTATGATGACTGTTTGTATAGGATTAATGCTGTTTTAGACCCAAAATAGGTTTAATATTCAATTTTAATAAAAAAACTGTTTCAGTAATGAAGCAGTTTTTTTATTAAACAAGTGTTATAATTAGTTTTTAGTAAATAATTTTAGTAAAATAATTCATACATTAGTAAATGAATTTAACTAATGAAGTTTCTATTGTTGGTGGTGGTTTATCTGGATTAGTAGCTGCTATTGATTTATTAAATAGAAATTTTGGTGATATATCTACATTATTAAATCCTGAGTGAGTTGAAGAAATTAAAGTAGGAAAACTGTAATTTCTAAGTAAGATATTCGGATTTTTTTTCAGAGTCACTTTTAGTTGTCGCTTGAATTGCAAATAAATAAATCAGCACAAACCCAGCAAAATGTAAAACTCTAGAAATTTGGTTTAATAAAAAATTGTCTAAATAATATTCCACAACTGCAATCAAAATGTCTGAAAGAAAAATTGAAATAACTCCAAAAAAATACAAATAAGCCTTCTTTTTATCACTTTTACTTAAATAAGTTACAGCCGTAATCACCAAAAGGATAGAAGATGACGCGTTGAAAAATATAATTATATTCAAAAACAAATCATCTATTGCTGTTATTAATATATATAAGATTATAGAAATAAGAAAAATATTTAAAATTAACACAAGTAATGTGAAACCTAATGGAACATAGCTGTCGCTTTTTTTAACATACCTTATTGCTAAATTTATTAAAGCTAAATAACTAAAAAAAGAAAATAATAAGGATAGTCTGTAAAAAATTATATTTTCAATATAAAAAAGCAAGAGAAACTCACTCACAAAAAAGAAGAACACAAATAAATAATAATTTATAGAAAGCTTTTTAAAATTAGAAACCATCGCATAAACCATAAAAGTTGGAATTATGAAAGGTTTTATATAAATTAAATATTTTGGATTATAAAACATATCTGCACCAAAATATACTATCAAAATAGCGATCGGTACAAATAATATTATTTTTTTATAATTCATTTTCTACTAATGTAATGGCTAATATATTAATATATTTTAATAAAATTCTTTTTGTTTTTAAATTATTCATAAAAGGTGAGTAGAGTGTTTTTATAAGCTTGATCTTTTAGTAATTATGGGAGTCATTTCATAATTAGATATTTGAGCATTAGTAAGAGTACAATTAATTCAATTTTAGATTCTAAATAGGTTTTTTATTAAACAAGTATTATAATTAGTTTTTAGTAAATAATTTTAGTAAAATAATTCATACATTAGTAAAATGAATTTAACTAATGAAGTTTCTATTATTGGTGGTGGTTTATCTGGATTAGTAGCTGCTATTGATTTATTAAATAGAAATTTTGATGTTATAGTTTTTGAAAAAAATGAATACCCAAAACACAAAGTTTGTGGTGAATTCATTTCTAACGAAGTTTTGCCTTATTTAAAAGAATTAGGATTAAACATTGAGTTTCTTCAGCCAACTCATATCTATAAAACCCAATTGTCAACTCATTCAGGAAAAACTATTAACGCAGAATTACCTTTAGGTGGCTTTGGTTTAAGTCGCTATATTTTAGATAATTACTTATATGAAAAAGTAATAGCGTTAGGAGGAAAGGTTGTGAAAAACACAGTTACTTCAATTAATTTTTCAGATAATATTTTCACTATTTCAACGCAATCAAATGAAGTATTTACTTCTAAAATTGTTTTAGCAGCTTTTGGAAAACGATCTAATCTAGACATTGAGTTAAAACGCAAATTCATTAAACAAAAATCACCTTGGTTAGCCGTTAAAGCACATTATTATGGAAATTTCCCAAATGATCTAGTCGGTTTACATAATTTTAAAGGTGGTTATTGTGGTGTTTCAAAAATTGAAAATGATATTATTAATATTTGTTATTTAGTTCAATTTGAATCTTTTAAAGAGTATAAAAACATAAATGATTTTCAAGAAAATGTGATGTATAAAAACAAAAATCTTGAATTAATTTTTAAAGACAGTAAAATGCTTTTTGAAAAGCCATTAACTATAAGTCAAATTTCGTTTGAAGACAAACCTAAAATTGAAAACCATATCTTAATGCTTGGTGATGCAGCGGGTTTAATCCATCCTTTGTGCGGAAACGGAATGGCAATGGCTATTCATAGTGCCAAAATTTCAAGTATTTTGGTTGCTGATTTCCTTCAAAATAAGATTTCAAGAGCAACTATGGAGTCGTGTTATATTTCTATTTGGAACAAAAATTTTAAAAAAAGACTTCAATTCGGAAAATTCTTATCTAAACTCTTATTGAATTCGTATCTTTCTAAAATAACAATGAAGTTTTTGTTATTGTTCCCTTTTTTGTTACCAATTATTATTAAAAAAACGCACGGAAAACCTTTGTAATGGCAATCAATACCAAATATAGAACAGAAGAGGAAGAAATCATGGATGATTTCACATTAGGAGGTGAAGAACTTAGAGAAGCTCTTGACAAGATTGCTTCTATAAATCAGTTTTTAGGAGGGAACAAATTAACTTTACAAGGAGTAAAAAAGTTAATCAAATCAAAGAATGAAATAACAATCGTAGACGTAGGTTGTGGAAATGGTGATATGTTAAGAGCTTTAGCTGATTTTGGAATAAAAAACAATTTTAAATTCAATTTAATTGGAATTGACGCCAATACTTTTACTATTAATTATGCTATTAAACTTTCAAAAGAATATCCAAATATTAGTTATAAATGTGAAGATATTTTTAGTGAAGTTTTTAGTCAATTAGAATATGATATTGTTTTGTGTACCTTAACGTTACATCATTTTAAAAATAACCAAATTGATTATTTAATCCAACTCTTTAATAAGCAATCAAAAATTGGAATAGTAATAAATGATTTGCATCGAAATATAATTGCTTACAGAGCTTTTCAAGTTATTTGCTTTGTTTTTAGATTGAATAGAATGTCAAGAGAAGATGGTTTAGTTTCTATTTTAAGAGGTTTTAAAAAACAAGAATTAATTGAATTTTCAGAAAGAAATAAATTAAAAAATTATTTTATTCAATGGAAATGGGCATTTCGTTACCAATGGATAATTAAAAAATAAAATAAATGGCAGTTAAAATAATTAATGTTGCTACTCAATTACCTGAATTCTCTAGAGAAACTGTGGATATTCTACCTTTTCTAGACATTTGGTTAGCCAACCAAGACGATCGTTTTAAACGAAAAGTCAAGAAAATTTTTGAAGGAGCAAACGTAGATAAACGTTATTCTATAATGGATCCAGAAGAAGTATTTTCTTTACATTCTTTTGAAGAACGAAATGCTGTTTATGCACGTGAAATGATTGTTTTAGGCGAAAAAGTACTTAGAAAAGCATTAGATAAAGCCAATTGGCAACCAGAAACTATTGATTTTATCATCACTGTTAGTTGTACAGGAATTATGATTCCGTCTTTAGATGCTTATTTAATTAATAAATTAAATCTTCGTCAAGATGTGGTTCGTTTGCCAGTAACCGAAATGGGTTGTGTTGGTGGAGTTTCCGGAATAATTTATGCCAAAAACTTTCTAAAAGCAAATCCAAACAAAAGAGCTGTTGTAATTACCGTGGAAAGTCCAACTGCAACGTTTCAATTAGATGATTATTCGATGGCAAACATTGTTAGTGCTGCTATTTTTGGTGATGGTGCTGCTTGTGTTTTATTATCTTCTCATGATAATGAAGTTGGGCCAACAATAGTAGATGAATCGATGTATCATTTCTACGACAAAGAAAATATGATGGGTTTTGAATTGACGAATAAAGGATTAAAAATGATTCTAGATATTGAAGTTCCTGACACCATTGAAGAACATTTCCCGGCGATAATTCACCCTTTTTTAGAAAGAAATCAATTGGAAATAAAAGATATAGATCATTTGATTTTTCATCCAGGTGGAAAAAAAATTGTTAACTTAGTTGAAAGTTTATTTTCTGATTTAGGAAAAAATATAGATGACACAAAAGAAGTACTACGTTTATATGGTAATATGTCTAGCGCAACTGTTTTATTTGTTTTAGAACGAATTATGAACAATAAGCCAAAAGCTGGTGATAAAGGAGTAATGTTGAGTTTTGGTCCAGGTTTTACAGCACAACGTGTTTTATTAGAATGGTAAAATGACAAAACAAGAAATCATATTAAAATTGCCATATTCTAAACCTTTTCTATTTGTAGATGAAATTTTGTCAATCGATGAAAATAGAGTAGAAGGTATATTTACTTTTAATGAAAAATTAGATTTTTACAAAGGTCATTTTAAAGACAACCCAATTACACCAGGTGTTATTTTAACTGAAACAATGGCTCAAATAGGTTTAGTTAGTTTAGGAATTTATTTGAATGAAGGAAAAGAGGTTAAAAATATAGGATTTACTTCTTCTGAGGTTGAGTTTCTGAAACCTGTATATCCAAATGAAAAAGTAACAGTTATTTCAGAAAAAATATATTACCGATTTGGAAAACTTAAATGTAAAGTCAAAATGCTAAATGATAAGAATGAAGAAGTTTGTAGAGGAACTTTAGCAGGAATGATTCTTTAAAAGAATAAAAGATTTATAGGTTTAAAAAGTATTGTAAATATTTAATTGAATTTTGAAAAAAAGAGTCGTCATAACAGGGTTAGGAATTGTTGCTCCAAATGGAGTAGGACTTGAAGCGTTTACAAATGCCATAAAAAAAGGAGTTTCAGGAATTAAGTTTGATGCTGAATTAGAACGATTAAAATTCTCTTGTCAAATTTCAGGAACACCTATTATTTCAGACGAACTAAAAAGTCAGCACTTTACAGATTTAGAATTAAGAAATTTTAATTCAACCGGTATTTTATATGGTGTTATTGCTGGTTTAGATGCTTGGAAAGATGCTGGATTATCAATCGATAATAACGAAAATCCTGATTGGGAAAGTGGAACAATTTTTGGCACAGGAACATCCGGAATTGATAAATTTAGAGAATCTATTTATAAAATTGATGATTTTCAAACCAGAAGATTAGGAAGCACAGCAGTTGCTCAAACCATGAACAGTGGAATTTCTGCATATTTAGGAGGAAAATTAGGTTTAGGAAATCAAGTTACAACCAATTCATCAGCTTGTACAACAGGAACCGAAAGCATTTTAATGGGTTTTGAACGAATCCAACAAGGAAAAGCCAAAAGAATGTTAGTGGGAAGCACAAGCGATTCTGGACCCTACATTTGGGGCGGATTTGATGCAATGAAAGTTTGTACCTTCAAACACAATGATTCACCAGAAAAAGGTTCAAGACCAATGAGTACAAGTGCTTCAGGATTTGTACCAAGCAGTGGAGCAGGAGCTTTAGTTATTGAAGATTTAGAATCAGCTTTAGCTAGAGGAGCTCGAATTTATGCTGAAATTTTAGGTGGAAATATAAATTCTGGAGGACAAAGAGGTGAAGGAACAATGACCGCTCCAAATTCGGTTGCTGTTCAAAAATGTATTACCGATGCTTTGATAGATGCAAATGTAAATTCAAACGAAATTGATGCTATAAACGGACATTTAACTGCAACATCAAAAGATGCTTTAGAAATTAAAAATTGGAGCGAAGCTTTAGGTCGAAAAGGAACTGATTTTCCTTATATAAATTCATTAAAATCAATGGTTGGGCATTGTTTATCTGGTGCAGGAAGTGTTGAATCAGTTGCAACGGTACTTCAAATATATAATAATTTCATTTTCCCAAACATAAATTGTGAAGATTTAAATGAGGTAATAAAAGATATAATTTCGGAAGAAAAAATTCCACAACAACTAATAAATAAAAAACTAAATATCGTTGCAAAAGCTAGTTTTGGTTTTGGTGATGTGAATGGATGTATTATTTTTAAAAAGTATTAAAATCAAGAAAAGAAACATGAATAAAGAAGAAATTATTGAAAAACTAAAACCAATTGTGAAACCATTTGTTAATGATGAAGTTGCTTTTAATTCCATAAACGAAAAAACACATTTTATAACAGATTTGAATATTAATTCAGCTAATTTAGTAGATATTGTTCTAGATGTTGAAGAAGCATTTGCTATAGAAATAGATAATGAATCCATGGAAAAAATGTTGGATTTAGAAAACACTATTTCTATAATTCAAACCAAATTAGCTGCAAAATGATTGGAAACGATGTTGTAGATTTAGTTTTAGCCAAAAAAGAAAGCAATTGGAAACGAAAAGGGTTTCTAAATAAACTATTTACATCATTTGAACAAGAATTAATTTTTAATGCTACAAATCAAGACGAAATGGTTTGGATGCTTTGGAGTATCAAGGAAAGTGTTTACAAGGCTTATCAGAGAATTTATTATAATGAAGGTTTTTATCCCATCAAAATAGAAGTAATACAAATAAATTCCAAAAATGAATCCATTATTAAGTTATTTGACAGTGTATTTTACGGAAAAACTACTATTGACAAGGATTTTATAAAGACAATTGTAGTATTAAATAAATCAGATTTTAATCAGATTCAATATTTAAATACTTCAAATTATATAAAAAACGAAAAAGGTCTACCAATAGAGTTACATTCAAAAAAACCAATTTCTATAAGTCATCATGGAAGAATTAGAGAAATAGTTGGATTCTTTTAATTTATTTTAAATCTTTAACTTCTTCTTCAATTTTAAAAAGAGTAGTGCAATTATGAAAGCATCACCAGATGCTGTATGGCGGCCATTTTTTTTAATTTTGTAAAGTTTGCATAGTTCGTCTAAACTTATAGTTTCATCAGAAATTTCATCAATAAATTTTTGATGCATTAAACCAATATCCATATATTGATTTTTGATTGTTCCAAGGTTTAGTCTATTCAAAGATTCATTAATCATTTCAATATCGAAATTAATATTATGACCAACAAGAATTGCATTTTCAACAAATTTTAAAAAACGTATAATAGCTTCAGCTTCAACAAATTTTTCTTCATTTCCTTCTTTTAAAATCCCATGGAATTCTACAGAATCTGATTTAAAAATGTCTTGTTGAAGAAAAATTTCTATAAAATTATTTACGATAACTTGATTGTTCTCAATTGCTACAGCTCCAATTGATAATATTCTATCCGTTTCTAAATTTAAGCCAGTTGTTTCACAATCGAAAACAATATATTTTGTTTCATCATTTAATGGAGTTTCAAATGATGAAATATAATTTTCCCAAAATTTCGGATTTTCTTTCGAAAAAGTTTTAAACCAATCCCAATTCATATTATGTAAAGTAAGTTAATTGAAATTTATTCTTTATAATATCCTGAACTTCATTAATAGGGGCAAAAGTATTTTTTAGTTTTAATTTATCTAATTTTGAAAGTTCATTTAAATCTAAATACCTTCCGTCGCTACTGTTTTTAAGACCTTCTTCTGTTCTAAATTTTAATAAAATTAAAAATGCTTCTGCACAAGCTTCATAAATAATTGCATTTTTTGAATCTAGTTCAGCAAGTTTTAAAAATCGGTTGGCTGTATTATTAATATTTCTTACATTATAACTTATAGTAAGTAAACGAGCAGCGTCAACGAGAGATAGTATTGCTCTACTTTTAATATCGAACGTATCTTTGTGTTCACCATCACTTTCTACTAAAAATTGTCTAAAAAAGCCTAAAGGTGGAGGGTTTTTTAAAGCGTCTGTACCTAAAAAGGCAAAGAAAATTTGATTATCACTAGATTCTTTAAAAATTGTTTCAGTTAGTGCATCAATTAACTTTACGTCTCCATAAACAAAGTCATAATCAAAAAAGATAGTATTTATAAGTATCCCTTTATCACCAGGTGTATTAATCCAACCTTTGAATTGACTTTTCCAGTCGGTTAATGATTTACACCACATAGAGTTATTAGCCATCATTTGGGCTTCACAATAACTATATCCTATTTTATTAAGTTTTTTAGTAACTTTTTCACCAATTTCAAGAAAATATTTTTTTACATCATCATATTTATCATCAGAAACATCTTCAAAAACTAAAGCATTGTCTTGATCAGTCAGTAATAACTGTTCTTTTCGTCCTTGACTACCAATATTTATCCAAGCAAAACGGGCTGGAGGAGGAGTTTCCATTTTTTCAATAGAAAGTTCGATTGCTTTTCGAGTAATTGCAATATTAATTTCTGCAACGATAGAGCTAATATGATTTATTGGGATATTTTTATCAATAGAGTTCTGAATTAAATCAATTACTTTCTCCCTTATAACCTTCAGTTCATATACTTTTTTAGCCCTTTTTGCTTCTTTCAATAAAACTCCTGGGTTATTTGCTTGTGCTACAACAATATCATGCTCAGATATAATTCCAGTAATTTCAGAATGAACAGTTCCATCTTTAGTTACACATAAATGACCTACATTATACTTTAGCATCATTATTTGAGCTTCTGCAATTGATAAATTCTCCGAAACTGTAATTACAGGCGATGACATGATTTTATCGATTGAAACATCAATAGAATGAAGCCCCGTAGCAATTTTAGAACGTAAGTCTTTATCGGTAACAATACCTATTGGTAAGCGATTTTCTTGAATAATAATACTACCAATTTTTCTACTAGACATTGTTTGAGCTACAAATTTAACAATATCATTTGGTGAAGCTGTAATAGGGTTTAAAGTATATTTTATTGGTTGAAAATGCTGAATTTCTGTTGTACTTTCATCATGAATAATGTTTTCAGAAAGTAATTTACCTTTATGACTTTTATCATAAGGATTTCTAGTATTTGAAGCAAAACTTTGTAAAACAAAATTCAATACAGATACATTACTCGCTACAATAGGTTTAAAAATTTCAATTGGAATTGCATACAAAATTGATTCTTCTCGAGCTTTTGCAGTCATTAAGTAATTATCCTTAGCAAAAAATGGGCGTAAACCTAAAATATCTCCTTCATCACATTTATCAATTAAAATTTCATCTGAATCAGATGTTAATGATAAACCAACAGCACCATTAGCAACTACATAAAAACAATCATGAGTTGAATCGTTTATTTTAAACAGAACTTCCTTTTTTTCTAAATATATAACTCTAGCATTTTTGGCAATATTTAATAAATCAACATATTCAATACTTGAAAAAGGATGAAACTGTTTTAAAAAATCGGTTATTCGTTCAGCAATAGGGTTTTTCATAGGTAAATAAATATAGTACGAAATTACGATTTCTTTTTTAGATAACTAAATATATTCTATTTTACATAATATATATTATGGTTCAAAAAGAAGATATTGAAAATAGGTTAAAAAAAGGTTGTGTAAAAAAGTATTTAGCTCTAATTTTGTAATCCTTATAAATAAAGCCTTATGGAAAATAGATATGCATTAAAATTGATTGAAAAGATTCAAAAAGATTTAATCAAGAATAAATTTGAAGTAGAATCAATTGTTATTGATTTAAAGAAAGTTAGAGAATATTCTTTAGAAGAACAAAATCCTGTTGTTACTAAAGCTCTTCGTTTAGCATATCAACATTTAGAGAACAATAATGCTTTTTTTATTGGAATTCCTGATGATGAACCATTAGATGAAGAAACTGAAACAATTACAGTTATCTCTAAGGAAAATGATTTAGAAAGTTTTGAATACTTCTTATCTTTATTAACAGACTTAACAAAGAAGAATAATTTATTAGATTTAAAAGAATATAATAATGCTTTCTTAGCATTTTAATAATATTCTATTTTACATAATATAAATCGGTACCATGTACCGATTTTTTTATATATACTTTAACGTATTTATAAAATTTACCTATTAATTTTGTACTGCAAATTAACCCAAATGGAAAAACCTAAAAAATCAAGATTTAAACTTTTACACCAGTATTATAAATACACAGGTTTCTATCGTTTTATTTGGTCTAATACTAAGAAAGCAATTTTACCTTTGGTAATTGTGATAGCTGTTTTACTTTACGTAAATTATAAAGTAATAAGTATCAATGAAATGATGGTTTACATTACTCAAAACTTTAGTGATATTTCTATTTTTTCAGTCTTTTTTATTTCAGAAAGCTTTCTAGGTTTATTACCACCTGATATTTTTATAGCTTGGACTAAAAGTACAACCACACCTCTACTCTATTTATCAATTCTTGCTATTTTGTCATATTTAGGTGGTGTAATTGCTTATTTTATGGGAAGAAGTTTATTATTGATTCCTTTAATTAATGAGTATTTTGAAGGTAAAATGTCTAAGCATATTAAAAATATGCAAAAATGGGGAGGATTTTTAATAGCTGTAGGAGCTTTACTTCCATTACCTTTTGCAATGGCTTGTTTAGCCGCAGGAATGATTAACTTTTCTAAAAAACACTTTTTCTTATTTGCATCGCTTCGTATATTTCGTTTTGTGATATATGGGTTTGCAATTTATTCAGCTTTATCATGATAAAATTTTTTAAAATTATTGCCTTATTAGAAGGTGTGTCGCTTTTAGCTTTATTTTCTAATATGTTGTTTATAAAGCCATCTAATTTTGATCTTTACAAATCATTATTGTTTCCAATAGGAATGTCTCACGGAATATTATTCATAGCTTATATTGCTTTAGCTGTTTTATTTAAATTTGAAAATAAGTACAGTTTTAAAACCTTTTTTATAATCAGTTTAGCTTCTTTTATTCCTTTTGGAACTTTTTATATCGAAAAAAAATATTTAAATAAATTATAATAAATGAAAATATTTAATTGGGCATATTCTATTTTAAAAGATTTAAATTTTAGTGATGATACATCATCCTATATAAATTTATCTATAAATATTGTCCTATTAGTTCTATTGGCTTATGCTTTAGATATTATTTGTAAAAAAATATTGATTGTTATTCTTGCAATTGTTGCCGCTAGAACAAAAACATCGTTTGATGATTTTTTAGTATCTAATAAAACAGCAAAATATGTAGCCCACTTAATACCTCTTTTGTTTGTTTATAAAACAGTTCCAGTAATTTTAAAACAATTTACGTATTGGGAAGGCTTTTTTGAAAAAGGAATTAAAATTTATATTATATTATTAACACTTTGGGTAATACGTAGTGTTTTTAATGCCTTAAGAGATTATTTAAAACACAAACCTAGATTCAGCGATAAACCAATCGATAGTTACATTCAAGTAATTATGATAATTTTATGGATACTTGGTGTTGTATCCTTTATTACTATTTTATTTGATATTAGTAAAACGGCATTTTTAGCTACTTTTGGTTCTATATCAGCGATTATTATATTGATTTTTAGAGACACTATTCTTGGATTTGTAGCAAGTATATCAGTATCTGTTAATGACATGGTTCGTATTGGGGATTGGATAACCATGGATAAATTTGGTGCTGATGGTGATGTAATTGAAATAAATTTAGCAACTGTAAAGGTTAGAAATTTTGACAATACAACTACAACAATTCCAACATACAGTTTGATTTCTGATTCTTTTAAAAACTGGCAAGGAATGCAAATTTCTGACGGGAGAAGGATTAAAAGGCATATTTTACTTAAAGCAAGTTCGGTTCGTTTTATTCAAGATGATGAGTTATTAAATTATAAAAATATTCAATTTTTAACCTCTTATATAGACCATAGAAAATCTGAAATAGATCATTTTAATGAAGTTAATGAATTTGATAAATCAAATATACTAAACGGAAGAAACTTAACCAATTTAGGTTTATTTAGAAAGTATATTACTCAATATATCCAATTTCACACAGGAATTAATAATGAGATGTTACTTATGGTTCGTCACTTACAACCTACAGAAAAAGGTGTCCCTTTAGAAATTTATTGTTTTTCTAAAGATAAAGAATGGGAAAATTATGAGCATATAATGGCTGACATTTTTGATCATGTGCTTGCATCAGTTAAATATTTTGATTTAGAAGTGTTTGAATTGGCAAATTCTACGTTGGATGAGAAGTAATTAACACTTCATTCTTAATAACTTATAGCTAACCTTCAACAAATTGGAGGTTATTTTTTTTACCTTTAAGTAACTTAAAACTGTAACGATGAAAACTAAAGACGAATCTATTTTACAAATCAGAGGAGAATCTATCGGTACAATTACAGAAAACTCCAGTTCTGAAGAAAAATTTCAAAATCAAACCTTACGCCCTATTCTAAAATTTCAAAATGATTTGTTTATTGAAGTATTTAGAAATTATGCAACTAAACAAAAAGGAGTTTTTTTCACACTCTCTCCAGAGAAAAAAATGAATTATATTGAGAATGCTATTCAAAGAGATATTAAGTTCAGAAACTCTTTAAAAGGCATTGTTGTGGGACTTTTTACGATTACTGAATACAAAGATTACATTCAAAATTCTTCAAACATTAATAAAAGAATGATGAATTTATTGATAGAACGATTAAAAAGTCAAATTCAATTATTTGAAGATTAGTAAATACTCTCACCATTTAGGTTAGTTGTTAAAACATCACTCATATAATTAAAAAATGGCCGCATTGCTTTAAAAGAGTTTAGTATTTCTTCTTCGAAGTTAGAATCTAAAACTTCTTTATCTGTAAATTTCCTAACAACTAAAAATTGTTTTTTACGGATTAAATCAATATTTGGATGCGTTTTTTCAAAATCTCTTGGGGCGGTCTTTAATTCTTCGCCTTCAAGTGTTTCAAAATATTTTTTAAAAGTAGGTTGATTAATAATAGTACGTAATTCAGTTGCATCTAGTGCAATTTCTTTCCTTATACGTAATAAATCATCTTTATTTGGCTCCCAAAAACCGCCACCTACAAAACTTGCACCAGGTTCAATATGTAAATAATATCCACCACGAAGCATTGGTTTTGTTCTTGTAAACCCAGCGCTAAAATGATTTTTGTAAGGTGTTTTATTTTTAGAAAAACGTACATCTCTATAAATTCTAAAAATTTGGATACGTTCAATTCCGTCACTTTTCCCAAGTGATTCTCCAACTTTATTAAAAAATACTTTTACTTTTTTTTGTTCGTCATCAAAAGTTTTTTTGTTTTCTGCAAACCATTCTCTATTGTTGTTTTCTTGTAATTTTTGAAGAAAATCTAATGTAGTTTTTGGCAACATATTATTTATTTAATCGATTATCAATAAATTCAATTTTAGTTTTTCGGTGTACTTTTGGTTTATTATCATCACCTAAATTCACCATTGTAATGTTTTCAATAGTAACAATAGTTTCGCGTGTCATCATATTTCTCACTTCACATTTTAAGTTTAAAGAAGATTTTCCAAAACTTATAACTTCTATTCCAATTTCTATAATATCCCCTTGTTTAGCAGCACTCATGAAATTTATTTCACTCATAAATTTAGTTACAACTTTAGGACTTTCTAATTGTACAATAGAATATAAAGCAGCTTCTTCATCTATCCAGGCTAATAATTTTCCTCCAAATAAAGAGCCATTCGGATTCAAATCTTCGGGTTTAACCCATTTCCTTGTGTGAAATTTCATTTTTATTTAAAGATACAAAAGTTTAAGAAAAGTTGGATGTATTTGATTAAATTATGACTTTAAAGACATGGAATATGAAGCGTTTGACAATATATCTCAAGAAATTTTTCTATTAACTAAAAAATAGCTTTAAGTGTGTTTTTTTTAGTTTATTTTTTCAAATTTTAACATTTAAAATTAATTATTTTTAAAATTTTATCAAAATATACAGAATATCAGTAATGTGTGACTTCGAAAAAAGATTAGGTTTGACTTGAAGCTATTACCAAAACATTTTTATAATAATTTAAATAGATGTTTTATGAAGTCAAAATTATTTTTTTTACTGTTTATGAGTAACATTATATCTGCTCAAGTAGCTGATGTTATTACTAATTTAAGTGCTGCTGGTGTTTCTAATCTTACTTCAAATGGTGAGTATGTTTATTTTAACTCATTTGTTGAAAAGAAAGTCTATCGATTTAATCATACTCATTTAAGTCCTATCGTTGAATTGGTTTATACATTCAATGAAAATCCTAATTTCATGTATGTAAATGATAACATTCTATATGTTGGAGTTGAAAGTCCATATAAAACATATAAAATTGATTTATTAAGCAACTCCTCACTACCTCTTCAAATAGCTAATATTGCGGGTCCTATGGCACAAATAGGTAATGATTTATTTATAGGCCAATATGTAGCGGGGAAAATTTCAAAATTAAATTTAGGCTCAAATACTATAACAGATGTTTTATTGGGTATAAAACCCAATTTTTTCACCTTGAATAACAATGAAATTTATTTCACTTCAAATTATACTAATCAACTGTATAAATTTGATTCTAATAATAATACTGCAGAAGTAATACTTTCTAATTTAAATTATGTGTCTGGAATAGTTTTTAAGGATAATCTGCTTTATATATGTGAAAGTATGAGTAATTCTATTTCATTTTATACACAACCTGAATATCAATTAGGTAACCTTGTACAATTAGCTCCAAATTCATGGCCTAATGGGAACATAATTGTAAACGACAATTTATACTTTATACAAACAAGTGCCGGTAAAATTTCAAAAATCCCTTTAAATTCAAGTTTAAACAATAATTCTTATAATAACACTGCAAATCAATCAATTGTAATTTACCCAAATCCAGCAACAGATCTAATTAATATAAAATCAAATCATAATCATACAAACTATACGATATTTAATAATAAAGGAATTATTGTGCAAAATTCTGGTATTTCCAATAATGAGATTAATATATCAAGCCTTTCAACGGGAGTTTATACTTTGTTTTTAGACAATCATTCTAAAACTTTTATTAAAGAATAATGTGAATTAATATTTGTGAGTGTTTTATTTCTCTCTACTTTTTAAAACACTCACTACATCATTCAATTTAAACCCTTTTGCTTGTAATAAAATTAAGTAGTGAAACAATAAGTCGGCACTTTCAGACAAGAATAAATCATCATTGTTATCTTTTGCTTCAATTACTACTTCTACAGCCTCTTCTCCTACTTTTTGAGCAATTTTATTCATTCCTTTTTTGAATAAATCTGCTACATAGCTTTTTTCAGAGTCTGCATTTTCTTTACGATCTGTAATAGTGTTTTCTAATTTTGAAACAAAACCAAATGATTGATTGTTAGCCTCTTGCCAACATGTATCTAAACCTGTATGACAAGTTGGACCAAAAGGCTTTACTTGAATTAAAAGTGTATCGTTATCACAATCATTTTTTATAGAAACCAATTCTAAAAAGTTACCACTCTCCTCGCCTTTTGTCCATAATCTATTTTTTGAACGACTGAAAAAAGTTACTTTATTTGTTTCTAATGTTTTATCAACTGCTTCCTGATTCATATAACCCAACATTAAAACGTTTTTCGTTTCGTTGTCTTGGATAATTGCTGGGATTAAGTTATCTGTATTTTTTGTAAAATCTATTTTCATCTTTTTTTGTTTAATATTTTGAAGAGCTTAAACTCTTATAGAGATTCCCTTTTCAACCAAATAAGTTTTTAATTCTGGGATTTCAATTTCTTGAAAATGAAAAACACTTGCTGCTAAAGCTGCATCTGCTTTTCCTTGAGTAAATGTATCTGCAAAATGTTTCATATTTCCTGCACCACCAGAAGCAATTATAGGAATATTAACTAGTTCTGATAAAGTTGCCAAAGCTTTATTTGCAAATCCGTTTTTAGTTCCATCGTTATTCATGGATGTAAACAAAATTTCGCCTGCTCCGCGTTTTTCAACTTCTTTTGCCCAATCGAAAAGCTTAATATCTGTTGAAACTTTTCCTCCAACTAAATGCACCATCCATTCGCCATCAATTTGTTTCGCATCGATAGCTACCACAACACATTGGCTTCCAAAAGCAGCGGCTAATTCATTAATTAGTTCAGGTTGTTTTACAGCAGAGGAATTAATAGAAACTTTATCTGCTCCGTTTTTTAGTAAAATTTCGACATCTTCAACAGATGAAATTCCACCACCAACAGTAAACGGAATATTAATTGCTTTTGCTACTTTTCGAACCAAATCAACCAATGTTTTCCTGCGTTCTTCAGTAGCAGAAATATCTAGAAAAACTAATTCATCTGCTCCTGTTTCAGCGTATTTTTTAGCTAATTCTACTGGATCTCCAGCATCTTTTAAGTCAACAAAATTTACACCTTTTACGGTTCTTCCGTTTTTTATATCCAAACAAGGAATAATTCTTTTTGTCAGCATTTCTATTGGTTTAAAATGAAATTTTCTAATTGTTTTAATGAAATTCGGCCTTCGTAAATAGCCTTTCCAATGATTGTTCCTTCGCAACCCAATTCGGCTAATTTTGGTAATTCATCAAAAGTAGAAATTCCGCCTGAAGCAATTAATTTTACATTATTACAATTTGTAAGTATGTCTTTATACAGTTCAAAACTTGGACCTTCAAGCATACCATCTTTCGCAATATCCGTACAAATTACATACAAAATTCCTTCTTTCTGATACGATTGAATAAACGGAATAACTTCTTCATTACTTTCTTCTAACCAACCTGAAATAGCAATTTTTCTATTGTTAGCATCAGCGCCTAAAATAATTTTATTTGTTCCAAACGCAGTAATCCAATTTTTAAATACATCAGGATTTTTAACAGCAATACTTCCGCCAGTTATTTGATTCGCACCACATTCAAAAGCAATTCTCAAATCTTCATCGGTTTTTAAACCTCCCCCAAAATCAATTTTTAAGTTGGTTTTTGAAGCAATTAGTTCCAAAACCTTGTGATTGATGATACGACTCGATTTTGCACCATCTAAATCAACTAAATGCAAATACTCAATTCCACTATCTTCGAAAGATTTAGCTACTTCTAATGGATTTTCGTTGTATATTTTTTTGGTGCTGTAATCGCCTTTTGATAAGCGAACACATTTACCTTCTATTATATCTATGGCTGGTATGATTCTCATTTTCAATGTGAATTTCAATAGCATGAACAAATTTCAAGTCCTCGCTTAATGTTAATTTATAGTTTTAAAAAATTCTCTAATATTCTTTCTCCAATAACACCACTTTTTTCTGGATGAAATTGTACTCCATAGAAATTGTCTTTCTGCAATGCTGATGTGTATTCTAATTCGTAAGAAGTTGTAGCAATCATTTCTAAACATTTTGGAGCATAATAACTGTGTACCAAATACATGTATTCGTTTTCATTTATTCCTTTAAATAAAGAAGATTTTAAATCATAAATAGTATTCCAACCCATTTGTGGCACTTTTACTTCATTTGAAAACTTTATAATATCCACATTAAATATTCCCAATCCTTCAGTATTTCCTTCTTCCGAACTTTTACACATCAATTGCATTCCTAAACAAATTCCTAAAACAGGTTGCTTCAATGTTGGAATTAGTTTATCTAAACCAGATTCAATAAGTTTTTTCATGGCACTACTCGCCTCACCTACGCCAGGAAAAATAACCTTATCTGCCGATTGAATAAAAGCTACATCATTTGTCAAAATCCCCTCAAAACCTAATCGTTCTAAAGCAAATTGAATGCTTTGAATATTACCGGCTCCGTAATCTATTATGGCAATTTTCATTATAACATTCCTTTTGTTGATGGCAAAATCATTTTCTCAGTATCTCGTTTCACTGCAGCTTTTATGGCCTTAGCAAAAGATTTAAATATAGCTTCAATTTTGTGGTGTTCGTTAGTTCCTTCTGCTTTAATGTTTAAGTTGGCTTTTGCACCATCTGTAAAAGATTTAAAGAAGTGGAAAAACATTTCCGTTGGCATTTGACCAATCATTTCTCGTTTAAATTCGGCTTCCCAAACTAACCAATTTCTTCCCCCAAAATCAATTGCTACTTGCGCTAAACAGTCGTCCATTGGTAAACAAAAACCGTATCTTTCTATTCCTAATTTGTTTCCTAAAGCTTTAGCAAAAACTTCTCCTAAAGCAATAGCAGTATCTTCAATTGTATGGTGTTCGTCTACTTCTAAATCACCAGTAACTTGAATGTCTATATCCATTTGACCGTGACGTGCAATTTGATCTAACATATGGTCAAAAAATGCAATTCCTGTATCGATTTTACTTTTTCCAGTTCCATCTAAATTTATAGTTATAGCTATATCTGTTTCATTTGTTTTACGAATAATGGAAGCCGAACGCGCTTCTAATCTTAGAAACTCATAAATTGTTTTCCAAGAAGTAGTAGTTAAAGCAATGGTTTCGCTTAAACCTTCTATGGAAGATTGTATTTCTGTTCCTCCTAAATTATCTTCATTTTTAATAAATATAGCTTTCGATCCTAAATTTTTAGCCAATTCTACATCAGTAATTCTATCGCCTAATACAAATGAATTTTCCAAATCGTATTCAGGATTATTGATGTATTTCGTTAACATTCCTGTTCGTGGCTTACGAGTTGGCGCATTGTCTTTTGGAAAACTCTTATCAATAAAAACTTCATTAAAAATGACTCCTTCATTTTCAAAAGATTTTACAATAAAATTTTGTGTTGGCCAAAATGTATCTTCTGGAAAACTTACTGTTCCTAAACCATCTTGATTTGTAACCATTGCTAATTCAAAATCTAATTCTTTAGCAATTTTAGCTAAATATTGAAATGCATTTGGATAAAATTCTAATTTAGACAAGCAATCCAATTGATAATTTTCAGGTTCTAAAACGATTGTTCCATCTCTATCTATAAATAATACTTTTTTAGCCATTTTAAAACGTTTTTAAAGTTTCAATTAAATTTAAGTTTTCTTCTTTAGTTCCAATTGTAATTCTTAAACAATTTTCGCATAAAGGTAGATTACTTCTGTTTCTTACAACGATTCCGTTATCTAAAAATTGTTGATAACGCTTGTTTGCATCATCTACCTTAATTAATATAAAATTCGCATCCGTAGGATATATTTTTTCTATAAAAGAAAAATTCAATAAAGCATTTTTCAACTTCTTTCTTTCAATTAGAATTTTTTTCAATTGTGGTTTTAAAGTGGCTTGCAACAGCTTTCGTATAGCATTTTCTTGAGTTGCTGTATTAACGTTATAAGGAGGCTTTATCTTATTTAAAACTGCTAAAATAAGCTTTGATGCATATAAAATACCAACTCGTAATCCTGCCATTGCAAAAGCTTTAGATAAGGTTTGAATGATAATTAAATTTGGAAAATCATTCAATTCACTTAACCAACTTTTATTTTTAGAGAAATCTATATATGCTTCATCAACTATAATTAATCCATTAAAGCTTTTTAATAATTTTAGGATTGATTCATCAGAAAAAGAATTTCCTGTTGGATTATTTGGTGAGCATAAAAAAATGATTTTTGTATTATTATCTACAGCATTTAAAATAGCATCAACATTAGGCTGAAAATCATCATTTAATAATATTTCTCTATTTTCAATTGCGTTAATATTTGCTAATACATCATACATTCCATAAGTTGGCGGTAAAGTAATGATGTTATCTTTATTAGGTTCACAAAACGCTCTAAAAACCAAATCTAATACTTCATCACTTCCATTTCCAATCAATATATTTTCAGCATATACATCTTTTATAGCAGCTATTTCAGATTTTAAATCTTTTTGTTGTGGATCTGGATAACGATTAAAACCATTAGAAAATGGGTTTTCATTAGCGTCTAAATATATCATGTTTTGTGTGAAGTTTTCAAACTCATCTCTTGCTGAAGAGTAAGCCTTCATGTTTTTTATGTTTTCTCTTATTAAGATATCTAAATTCATTTTTATAATTTTAAAAGAAAGTTATTTTGATAATTGATTTAATCTTAGGGCAACGGCATTTTTATGTGCTTGTAGACCTTCCGCTTCAGCCATAAGTTCAATAGCATTCCCTATATTTTGAATTCCTTTCTCTGAAATTTTCTGGAAAGTCATTGACTTTAAAAAGCTATCTAAATTTACACCACTATAACTTTTTGAATAACCGTTAGTTGGTAAGGTGTGATTGGTTCCTGAAGCATAATCTCCAGCACTTTCAGGTGTAAAATTTCCAATAAATACTGATCCTGCATTTTCGATTCCATCTATGAAAAAAGCTTCATTTTTAGAGCAAACAATAAAGTGTTCTGGAGCATATTCATTGATTAAATCCAATGCGGTTACCTCATTATCAACAAAGATTAATTTTGAATTATTAATTGCTACTTGAGCAATTTCTTGTCTTGGTAACTTTTTTAGTTGTTTATAAATCTCTTCTTCCACATCATCTAAAATATTTTTTGAAGTGGTAACTAAAATAACCTGACTGTCTTTTCCGTGTTCAGCTTGACTTAATAAATCGGAAGCAACGAAACTTGGAACTGCACTTTCATCAGCATAAACCAATAATTCACTTGGTCCGGCTGGCATATCAATAGCAACGCCATTTTGTGAAGCGTATTGTTTTGCAATAGTTACAAACTGATTTCCAGGTCCAAATATTTTAAAAACTTGAGGAATTGTTTCTGTTCCATAAGTCATTCCTGCAATTGCCTGAATACCACCAACTTTGTAAATTTTATTAACACCACATAAATTAGCCGTATATAAAATTGCAGGATTTATATTTCCGTTTTTATCAGGTGGCGAACACAAAATAATCTCTTTACATCCAGCAATTTTAGCAGGAATAGCTAACATTAGAACTGTTGAAAATAAAGGAGCTGTTCCGCCAGGAATGTATAAACCAACTTTTTGAATTGGACGTTTTTCTTGCCAACAAGAAACACCTTCAGTTGTTTCAATTTCAATTTTATTTGTTTTTTGTGCACTGTGAAATTGTTCAATATTAGATTTAGCTAATTGAATGGCATTTTTCAACTCATTAGAAACTTGATTTTTAGCATTCTCTATTTCATTTTCTGAAACTAAAATTTCATCTAAAGAAACACCGTCAAAGAAAGAAGTATATTTTGAAATTGCTATATCACCTTTTTGTTCAACTTCTTTAAAAATTTGTTTTACTGTTTCTTCAACATCCGTAAAAGTCTGTGTTGGTCTTTTTAAAATTTCAGACCAATTTTCTGGTTGTGGGTTGTATATTTTGTTCATTTTTTAGTCTTTTCTCTTTGTTTTTCTTTTATAAAACCATTTTTTCTATTGGGCAAACCAAAATTCCTTCTGCACCGGCTTCTTTTAGTTGATCAATTACATCCCAAAATGTATCTTCATCAATAACAGAATGAACACTACTCCAACCTTGTTCTGCCAATGGCATAACCGTTGGACTCTTTAAAACAGGTAAAATAGTACTGATTTTATCAATTTTGTCATTTGGAACATTCATTAAAATGTATTTTGATTTTTTTGAACGTAAAACCGATTGAATTCTAAATTGCAGTTTGGCTAAAATAGCTTTAGCTTCTGATGAAATTTGTGGCGAAACCGCTAAAACAGCTTCACTTTTTAAAATAACTTCTACTTCTTTTAAACCGTTTTTAAATAAAGTACTTCCGCTTGAAACAATATCTACAATTGCATCTGATAAGCCTATGTTTGGAGCAATTTCAACAGAACCTGAAATTTGGTGAATATCAACCGAAATTCCTTTTGAAGAAAAGAAATCCACAACAGTATTTGGATAAGATGTTGCAACGCGTAATCCATTTAAATCGTTTAGCGATTTATAATTAAAAGCTTTAGGAACTGCAACAGAAACTTTACATTTTGAAAAGCCTAATTTTTCAGCAACTTGTATGCCTTGACCTTTTTCAACCAATAGATTATCGCCAACAATAGCAATATCTACTACTCCATCGATTAGATATTGTGGAATATCTGAATTTCTAAGGAAATACACTTCTAAAGGAAAGTTTGAAGCTGTTACTTTTAATTGGTCGTTTCCGTTATAGACAGAAATACCTGAATCTTTTAAGAGTTGAAGACTTTCTTCGTAAAGTCGTCCTGATTTTTGAATTGCGATTTTTAAAATACTCATTTTGTTTTGAAAATTATTGAGTATATCTAAAGCTTATTTCATGTAAAGAAAAAACCCGTTTGATATACTCAAACGGGTTTATAATTATTTTGGGTTATTACACAAAAACATCATTGCCTAGCTTGAGCTTGGTTTAAATGATGATGATGATGTAATTGATTTGTAAACATTTTTTTGTAATTGTTATTTTTTAACACTGCAAATATAAAGACATATTTTTTTGTAAAACAAATATTTTTTAAATTTTATGTTTTGTTTAAGCTAATTGTACTCCAAAAAAGTGTCCAACTAATGCTGTTAAGGCCATTGCAATTGTACCCCAAAATGTTACTCTTAAAACGGCTTTTAAAATACTTGAACCACCTGTTTGTGCAGCTAAAGCACCTAAAAAAGCCAAAAATAAAATTGCTAAACCATAGAGGTAATATTCCATATTTTCTATTGGGAGCAATAAAGTTACCAAAAAAGGTAAAATTCCTCCAACTGTAAATGCTGCTCCAGAGGCTAAAGCTGCTTGTAGCGGATTTGCTTGACTTATTTCATTAATTCCAAGTTCATCTCTAACATGTGCTCCTAGTGCATCGTGAGCGGTTAATTCTTTAGCAACAAGCAAAGCCGTTTCTTTTTTTAAACCTCTTTCTTCATAGATTTCAGCTAAACGTTGTAATTCTAGTTCAGGCATTTCCTCTAATTCAATTCGTTCTCTTTCAATATCTGATTTTTCAACATCAGTTTGTGAGCTAACCGAAACGTATTCTCCAGCTGCCATTGACAAAGCTCCTGCAACTAAACCTGCTAAAGTTGCTAAAATTACAGGCTCTCTAAATTCACTTGCGGCAGCTACACCAATTGCAATACTTGAAGTAGATAAAATTCCGTCATTAGCACCTAAAACAGCTGCTCTTAACCAATTACTTTTGTGTATGTAATGATTGTCTAAATAATTGTCATTTGTTTCTTGCATAAACAAAGTGTTATTAAAGATTAATTGTTGGAGTAATTTTAAAGATAATCAATTAAGAAGCAACATAATTATTAAGTTTTTCTTTTTATGGTGTAAACAAAGAAAAGGTATTTTTTATTTCGTTTTCATTGGTGGTAAATCAAATGCCTTCGATTCATGTTCAAAATTGCTACGGTGTGAGCCATCACAAAAAGGCTTATTAGAAGATAAACCACAACGACAAATACCTAAAGCAGTTCTTCCTTCTAGTCCGTAAACATTACCACTTGAATCTGTTATTTCGAAATCTCCTTCTATCTTAATAGATCCGTTATTGTTGATTGTTAATTTTGTTTTACTCATAATGTTCTTTATTTATCTTAATTATATTTTATAGTTATCTTTTTCGAAATGACAAAAGAAGCCTTCTAAACCAATCCGTTATATTTCCTTATAAACCATTCAGTTGCAAGTGAAATAGCCAGTAAAACCAAAAGCCATTTAAGATCAATTAGCGGTGATTTTTGAGTAATTTCTTTAGCAATAGGTTTGTATTGATCGTCATTTGCTAAAGCATCAATTAAAGTTTTTATTTGGTCTGGGTAATACGCAATACCATTCGTATTATTAGCCAATTGAACCAGTTGGTCTTTATTTGGGTTTACAAATTGTTTCTCGCTGTTGAAATCCAATACTTCAAAGCCTCCCGTGTATGTTGTGTTGCTTCTTGTTTCTTTTACCAAGAAAGTGTAGTTTCCGGCAATTAAATCGTTAAAAACAACTTCAAAACCATTATTAGTCTTGCTGAAATTGTATTTCAATGCTTTTTTGGTAGCAGTATTTACCAAATTGATTTCCAAACGCGCATCTTCATCAAATTCGTAGTTTTTATTAAAGTATTGTGCTTTAATACTAATGCTTTCACCTGTATTGTAGAAATTTCCATGGCTTATCACCAAACTTTTTTTAGTATCGTTTGAAACCAAATACTGAATGGTTTTATCTATAAACAAATCGAAATCTTTAAAATCGTTCTTGGCTAAATATGTTTCACTGCGCCATTTCCAAAGGTTTTCTCCAAATAAATACGCAAAACGTTGTTTGTTTACTTCGGTAAAAGACAATAACGGCGTTTCTAAAGTAACGTTACGAATACGTGCAAAAAGCAATGTTTCGATTTTATTTTTTGGAACAACTGAAACGAACTTATTTTCTAAAGGTGAAAAATTATCGAAACCTATATTTTCTTGAGAAAAGTTGGTAAATGAACCGTTAAAAGTTGCCGAATAATTTTCGCTTTGATTAGTGCTTTTAAAGTCAAAATCATCTTGCATACCGTTTAAAAAATTAAAATCGGTATGCTTTCCAGTAATGATAAAACAATTTGATTTGCTTTTTTCAATGTGATTAAAAGCAGTTAAAAATTTAGAATTTGGCTGATAAATGACAAATAAATTATATTTATCTAATTCTTTGACTTCGTTTACTTTAAGAACTTTTACTTTACGTTGTTCATTAACTTCAATACTTCTTTTTAAAGCACTAATATCTGGATGAATAATATCGGTAATTAAAGCAATTTCACTGCGTTGGTCTAAAATTTCAACCGCAAAGAATTTAGAATTATTGGTTTTATTCTTTTCTGTAGATAATGGCAAAATTATAGCCGTATATTTTTGGATTCCTACTCTTGTAGCAGGCAATAAAACATCAACTGTAATGGATCTTTTATCTTTGGCAAAACGTACTTTTTCTTTATACACAACCTGATTTCCTTGCATAATTGAAAACATACTTTCAACTTCTTGGTTTCCGTTATATTGTAAAAAGACTTCAATTGGAAATTTATTTTTTAAAAATGCGTATTTATTCACGTTAATTTGCGACACTTTTAAATCAATAACAGTTGTTGTATCGCCAATTATCATTGGGTTAACCGAAATGTTTTCAGGAAATGCATACACATAATCATTTCCATGCGTTTGATTTCCATCGGTAAGTAAAACAACCGGATATTTTTTATTGCGATACAATTGCTTTAAATCTTTAGCAATATTATCGATACGCGTTTGTTTTCCTTTAAAATCAGGACTTTCAGAAGATTTTAATCCTTCATCAAATGTATAAGATTGAACCGAAAATTTTTCATTAAGTCCTTTATCTTTAAGAATAGCATTGTGCAATTCGGTAACTTTATTGGCATTCTCTAATTCATCTATAGAACTTGAATTGTCAACAATAATAAGTAAAGGAATTTTTTCTATTTCGTTTATTTTTCTACTAATTATAGGGTTTATAAGCAATAGAAGAATTGTAAAAATGGAAATGAAACGTAAAAAAGCCAAAAACAAAGTCACTTTAGACCTGTTTTTGACTTTATATATATATTGATAAAACGACAATAATCCTGCGATTACTACTGAAAGTATTATGAGGAAAATTGTTGTATTTGTCATCCTATTAAGTTAACATTCCACCGTCAACATTAATAACTTGTCCGGTAACATAAGCACTCAAATCTGAAGCTAAGAATACACAAACATTGGCAATGTCTTCTGGTGTACCACCTCTTTTTAAAGGAATAGCTTCTCTCCAACCTTTTACAGTGTCTTCGTTTAATTTTGCTGTCATTTCTGTTTCAATAAAACCAGGAGCAATTGCATTTGAACGGATATTTCTTGAACCTAATTCTAATGCGATAGATTTAGTAAAACCAATCATACCTGCTTTTGATGCAGCATAATTAGCTTGACCAGCGTTGCCTTTCACCCCTACCACACTACTCATGTTAATGATAGAACCTTTACGGTTTTTTAACATTGTTTTTTGTACTGCTTTAGTCATGTTAAATACCGACTTCAAGTTAATTTCGATAACCGCATCAAAATCTTCTTCGCTCATACGCATTAACAAGTTGTCTTTAGTAACACCCGCATTATTAATTAAAATGTCAATAGTTCCAAATTCAGCTATTACATCATCAACTAACTTTTGTGATTCGTTAAAATCAGCAGCGTTTGATTTATATCCTTTTGCTTTAATACCTAAAGCGTTTAATTCATTTTCTAAAGCTGTTGCTGATTCTACAGACGAACTATATGTAAATGCAACATTAGCACCTTGTTGAGCAAAAACTTCAGCAATACCTCTACCAATACCTCTACTTGCACCTGTTATAATGGCAACTTTACCTTCTAATAGTTTCATAATAATTTTATATACGTTTAGTTTGTTTCAATTAAAGTTCAAATATAGGAATATTTTAATCTTTAAAAAAAAGTATGTTTCAGTTTAAACCTTTTTTAATAACAAGAGTCTTATTAGTGTTGACCAAAAATCATTTATATGAAAAAGAACATGTTTTTTGCCTTCATTTGTGCTTTTAGTCTTAGTTCTTGCAATAAAAATGAAGATGACTATTCACCTATTAAAAGTTATCCTAACGTAGAAGGCACATTTGGAAGCAGTATTGATTTAAATAATTTAGATAATTATGCGAATCAAACAATACCAGGATACATAACTAAAGACAATAGTACTTTAAATCCAATTACAGATAAAGGAGCTACTTTAGGAAGAGTATTGTTTTATGACACTAATTTATCTTCAAATAATACTACATCTTGTGCAACCTGTCACAAACAATCAATTGCTTTTACTGATACAGATATAGCAAGTTCTGGCGCAAATGAATTAACAGGAAGGCATTCAATGCGATTAGTAAATTCTAGATTCTCTAGTGAAAGTAAGTTTTTTTGGGATGAAAGAGCTGCTAGTTTAGAAATTCAAACAACAATGCCTATAAAAGATCATGGGGAAATGGGTTTCAGTGGAGAAAATGGTGATTTAAGTTTTAATGATTTAATTACTCGTTTAAGCGGTATTGGATATTATAAAGAGTTATTTGATTTTGTTTATGGTTCTGAGGAAATTACAGAATCTAAAATTCAATTGGCTTTAGCTCAATTTATAAGAAGTATTCAGTCTTTCGATTCAAAATATGATACTGGAAGAGCTTTAGTTAATAACGATAACCAGAATTTTCCAAACTTTACAGCTCAAGAGAATTTAGGAAAAAATTTATTCCTTGCTCCTCCGCAATTTGACGCTAATAGTTCTAGAACAGGTGGAGGTGTTGGATGCGCCGGATGTCATGCTGCTCCAGAGTTTGATATTGATCCAAATAGTTTAAATAATTCAATTATAGGTATAATAAATAACCCAATAGCTTTAGATATTACAAATACTAGAGCTCCGTCTTTAAGAAATATAACCAAACAAGATGGAACTTTAAATTCTGCTCTTATGCATACTGGTAACATTAGTACTTTACAAGCAGCTATTGGCCATTATAATACAATAAATATTGCACCTGGAAACACAAACCTTGACCCAAGATTAAAACCAAATGGAATTGGTCAAAAATTAAATATGACAGGTACTGAAATTAGTGCACTTCAATCTTTTCTTGTTACACTTGCCGGAAATGATGTTTACACTAACCCTAAATGGTCTAACCCATTTCATTAAGCAATTTTATAAAAAAGAAAAAATCCCTTTTAATATTTTTAAAAGGGATTTTTTTATAGAAAATATTAGAATAATTATCCTAAAACTTCTTTTACTTTTTTACCAATTTCAGCTGGAGAATCGACAACGTGTATTCCACATTCTCTCATAATTCTCTTTTTCGCTTCAGCTGTATCATCAGATCCACCTACAATTGCACCTGCGTGACCCATTGTACGACCTGCTGGAGCAGTTTCACCTGCAATAAAACCAACAACTGGTTTTCTGTTTCCATCAGCTTTAACCCATTTAGCAGCATCTGCTTCTAATTGACCACCAATTTCTCCTATCATTACAATGATTTCTGTTTCTGGGTCATTCATTAATAATTCTACAGCTTCTTTAGTAGTAGTTCCAATAATTGGATCTCCACCAATACCGATTGCTGTAGTAACTCCTAATCCTTGTTTTGCAACTTGGTCAGCAGCTTCATAAGTTAATGTTCCAGATTTAGAAACAATACCTACTGTACCTTTTTTGAAAACAAAACCTGGCATAATACCAACTTTAGCTTCACCTGGAGTAATAACTCCTGGACAGTTAGGACCTATTAAACGACAGTCTTTACCTTTAATATAATTATTTGCTGTAATCATATCTGCAACAGGAATACCTTCTGTAATACAAATGATAACTTTAATACCTGCATCTGCAGCTTCCATAATTGCATCTGCAGCAAAAGCTGGCGGTACAAAAAGGATAGATGTATCAGCTCCTGCTTGGTCTACTGCATCTTTAACAGTATTAAAAACAGGTCGGTCTAAATGTGTTTGACCACCTTTACCTGGAGTAACTCCACCTACAACATTTGTTCCGTATTCAATCATTTGAGAAGCGTGGAAAGTTCCTTCGCTACCTGTAAATCCTTGAACAATTATTTTTGAATCTTTATTTACTAAAACACTCATGATATGATTATTATAATTATATTTTTATTTGTGATGCAAAAGTAAGTTTTTTGATAAAAAAAACGATACCTTTTTTACTTTTATTTTATGCTGGTTGGCTAATTTGATAACCTTTTATTAATTTATCTCCTTTAAATTCCCAAATAATAATCATTTTAGCAATATGCATAAATTCAGTTGGGTTTTCTATAGCGGCTACTTTATGATTATATCTTAAAGTAACTAGTTCACCTTCTGCAATGATATGAGTAATATCAATTACTGATTTGGCATAATTTTGATTTAATTCTTTGGCTAAGTTTAAAATTTCTTCTTTTTCTAGAATTAATGTACCTTCAGAGCTATCCCAATGAAGAATGACATTATCATGCAAAATTTCATTTAACGCATTGACATTCCTAATACCGTCTGAAATATAAAAGTCCCTAAGCAGTTCTTTTTTTGTCATTTTACTTTAATTTATCTAGAATTTCTGGAATTCGTTTTATATTGACTAACTGTTTTAATTTTTCTCTAGATTCTTCAATAGGTGTTCCAAAATAGGTTTTTCCTCCTTCTATAGATTTTGTTACTCCAGTTTGACCTAAAATTATTGCTTTTTCACCAATAGTGATACCACTTGTTGTACCTACTTGTCCCCAAATAGTAACTTCATTTTCAATAATAACACAACCAGCAATTCCTGTTTGTGCAGCAATTAAACACTTTTTACCAATAATCGTATCATGACCAACATGTACTTGGTTGTCAATTTTAGTTCCTTCACCAATAGTTGTGTCTCCAGTAACTCCTTTGTCAATAGTACATAAAGCCCCTATCCCAACATTGTTTTCAATAACCACTCTTCCGTTTGATAAAAGTTGGTCAAAACCATCTGGACGTTTTTTATAATAAAAAGCATCTGCACCAAGAATTGTGCCTGCGTGTATGACTACATTATTTCCAATTATTGTATTATCATAAATGGTTACATTAGGATGAATAATACAATTTGAACCTATTCTTACATTATTCCCAATAAAGCAATTGGGTTGAATTATTGTTCCCTCTCCTACTTTAGATGATGCTGAAATTGCAGCATTTGAAGGTTGAAAAGGTCTAAAGTGCTTGGTTAATGTATTGAAATCTCTAAACGGATCATCTGAAATAAGTAAAGCTTTCCCCTTTGGGCATTCTACTTCTTTATTAATTAAAATAATAGTTGCTGCAGATTGTAGTGCTTTGTCGTAATACTTTGGGTGATCTACAAAAACAATATCTCCTGGCGTAACAACATGAATTTCATTCATGCCTTCTACCGGAAAATCATCATTACCAACATAGTTAGCATTGATTAGATTTGCGATCTCTTTAAGAGTTTGTTTTGAGGAGAATTTCATATATAAATGTTATAAATTAAAGATAGTTTTAATTAAACTATTCTTTAACACGCTCCATATAATTCCCAGAAGCAGTATCAATTTTAATTTTATCTCCTTCATTAATAAACAAAGGAACATTTACAGTTGCACCTGTTTCAACGGTAGCCGGTTTGTTAGCATTTGTAGCGGTATTACCTTTTACACCTGGCTCTGTATAAGTAACTTCTAAAACTATTGATGCTGGCATGTCTACCGATAAAGGCAAATCTGTTTCTGTATTAATTTGCAACATTACGTTGGTTCCTTCTTTTAATAAATCAGGAGCATCTAAAACACTTTTTTGCAAAGTAATTTGCTCATAATTATCAACATTCATAAAGTGAAATGTTTCACCTTCTGCATATAAAAATTGATATGTTTGTGTTTCAACACGAACAACATCTATTTTGTGTCCTGCAGAAAAAGTATTATCTAAAACTTTTCCATTACTGACTGATTTTAATTTTGTACGAACAAACGCTGGGCCTTTACCTGGTTTAACGTGTAAAAATTCAATAATTTTATATATATCGTGATTATACTTAATACATAATCCGTTTCTAATATCTGAAGTACTTGCCATTATTTTCGTTTTAATTTTATTATTATTTTAAGACTAACCAATTCCTGAATAGCCTTTCATAACTCCTCTTGAAGAGTTTTTAATGAAATCTAAAATTTCATCTCTTTCGTTAGTTGCTTCCATTTCAGCTTCAATAATACTAACTGCTTGTGAAGTATTGTAATTTTTTTGATATAAAATTCGGTAAATATCTTGAATTTCTCTAATTTTTTCAACTGAAAAACCTCTTCTTCTTAATCCTACAGAGTTAATCCCTACATAAGATAAAGGTTCTTTTGCAGCCTTTGTAAATGGCGGAACATCTTTACGTACTAAAGATCCTCCAGAAACCATTGCATGGTCACCAATACTAATAAATTGATGAATAGCAGCTAGTCCTCCAATAATAGCAAAGTCTCCAACAGTAACGTGTCCTGCTAAAGCTACTCCATTTACAATAATTGCGTTATTACCAATATGACAATCATGTGCAATATGAGCAGTTGCCATAATTAAACAATTTTGTCCAATTACAGTTTTTCCTGAAGCTGATGTTCCTCTATTAATAGTAACACATTCTCTTACAGTTGTGTTATCACCTATTATTGCTAATGAATCTTCACCACCAAATTTTAAATCTTGAGGAACAGCTGCAATTACAGCACCTGGAAAAATATTACAATTCTTTCCAATTCTTGCTCCTTCCATAATGGTTACATTAGAACCTATCCAAGTTCCTTCTCCAATTTCTACATTATTATGAATGGTTGTAAATGGATCTATAACTACATTTCGGGCAATTTTAGCTCCTGGATGTACATACGCTAAAGGTTGATTCATAATTTATTGTTTTTTTGCTATTTGCGCCATTAATTCGGCTTGTGCAACTAATTTATCATTTGCATAAGCATAAGCTTGCATATGACATATTCCACGTCTAATAGGTGTTATTAAATCACATTTAAATACAAGAGTATCTCCAGGTAATACTTTTTGTTTGAATTTAACATTGTCAATTTTCATGAAAAATGTTAAATAATTTTCTGGATCTGGAACAGAACTTAAAATTAAAATACCTCCTGTTTGAGCCATTGCTTCAACAATCAATACACCTGGCATTACTGGAGCACCTGGGAAATGTCCTACGAAGAAATCTTCGTTCATAGTAACATTTTTTAGACCCACTACATGACTGTCTGACATTTCTAAGATTTTATCAACCAATAAAAAAGGTGGACGGTGAGGAAGCATAGACATAATTTTTGTTATGTCCATAAAAGGCTCTTTATTTAAATCGTATTTAGGTATTTGATTTCTTTGTTCTGTTTTAATAATTTTTGAAAGTTTTTTCGCAAATTGAGTATTAATAGAATGACCTGGTTTATTAGCGATTACTTTACCTTGTATTCTAACACCCGCTAAAGCTAGATCACCTATAACATCAAGTAATTTATGACGTGCAGCCTCATTTGGAAAATGTAAAGTAAGGTTGTCTAAAATACCATTTTCTTTAACAGTAATTTTATCTTTATTAAAAGCTTTCTTTAAATTTTCCATTGTTTCAGCAGAAATTTCTTTATCTACATAAACAATAGCATTATTTAAATCACCACCTTTAATTAAACCATGCTCTAACAAACTCTCTAATTCATGTAAAAAACTAAAAGTTCTACAGTCTGCTATTTCAGTTTTAAATTCTGAAATTGAGTTCATTGTTGCATTTTGAGTGCCTAAAATTTTAGTTCCAAAATCAACCATAGCTGTTACACTATATTTATCACTTGGTATAATAGTTATTTCACTTCCAGTTTCTTCATCTTTAAATGATATAACTTCTTTAACAACATATACATTTCTTTCAGCACATTGCTCTTCAATCCCTGCTTTTTCAATAGCTTCAACAAAATACTTTGATGAACCATCCATAATTGGAGGTTCAGAAGCATTTAATTCTATAATTACATTGTCAACATCACAACCTACAAAAGCAGCTAAAACATGCTCAGAAGTTTGAATATTAACGCCACCTTTTTCAAGGTTAGTTCCTCTTTGTGTATTTACTACATAGTTAGCGTCAGCTTCTATTATTGGTCGACCTTCAATATCAACTCTAATAAATGTAAAACCATTATTAACTGGTGCAGGTTTAAATGTCATTGTAACATTTTGTCCTGTGTGTAAACCTACTCCTGTAAGAGTTATTTCACTTGCGATGGTTGTTTGCTTAACCATAATAATTTATTTGTTTTTTTTTAATTCGTTAATTTCTGAAACTATATTCGGTAAATTTTTAAAATGTACATATGATTTAGCAAAATCTCCATAATTTAATGCTGGAGAACCTTGAACTACTTCATTATCTGCTAAATTTTTACCAATACCAGACTGAGCCTGAATTTTAACTCCGTTACCAATTGTTAAATGACCTGCAATACCTACTTGTCCACCAATCATACAGTTTTTACCTATTTTGGTAGAACCTGCGATTCCTGTTTGAGCTGCAATTACAGTATTTTCGTCAATATCTACATTATGAGCTACTTGTATATGATTGTCTAACTTAACTCCATTTCGTATAAATGTAGAACCTAATGTTGCTCTATCTATAGTCGTGTTTGCTCCTATTTCAACATCATTACCTATAATAACATTGCCTATTTGAGGTATTTTTTTGAACGTACCATCTTCTAATGGCGCAAATCCAAATCCATCAGAACCTATTATAGTTCCTGAATGAATAGTGCAATTGTTACCAATTACCGTTTCTGAATAAATTCTAACACCCGCAAAGAAAATACAATCGTTTCCAACAGTAACATTGTCTCCAATATAACTATTAGGATATATTTTTACATTATTGCCAATTGTTACATTTTTACCAATGTAACAAAAAGCTCCTAAATATAAGCCTTCACCATAAGTAACATTTTCAGAAATCATTGAAGGTTCTTCAATTCCTGATTTCATCAACTTTACCTGATTATAGTATTCTAGTAATTTGGAAAAAGCTTTATAAGCATCATCAACTTTAATTAAAGTTGTAGTTATTTCTTGCTCTGGTACAAAAGTATTATTAACAATAGTTATAGTTGCTTTTGTAGAATATATGTAATTAATATATTTTTGATTTGCCAAAAAAGTAAGTGAGCCTTCTATGCCTTCTTCAATTTTAGCTAATTTATAAACTTCAGCATTAGGATTACCTATTACCTCACCTTCTAATATACCTGCTATTTGCTCTGCTGTGAATTTCATCGTGACAAAAATATAAAATTTAATTAAATACTTAGGCTTCCAAAACTACTTTTGGAAAACATATAAAATATTTGGTTACAGGTTTAGACAATGCTTTTAAATTTAATTGGTCTGATGCTTCCACAACATCTTCAACTGTTTTATCTTTTTTAAGTATTCTTATAGGTTCATCAACCTTACTATAAGCTTGATTTTTTATCTTTCCTTTAAACACAAAATAAGCTACTTCTTTTTCAGACAAATTATACATATTCATGTAAATATTCTTATAAGCTAATAAACTCTCTTTGTTTGGTTTATCATTAACCATTTGAATCTTTAGTAGATCTCTATTTAATATCATTTTACACAAAGAACCTAATACAAAATCATCATTAAATTGCCATTCTTTTATTGCTCCCATAATATCATAATCATCTAATAAAGCAAATTTCTCAAGTATTGATTTATTAAAATCATTAAGTGAAATTTTATTGTTTAAGAAGAATTTTAATGGCTGACTGCAATTCAAATTAATTCCTTTTTGAGTTAATTCTTTTGCTCTTTTTAAAATTTTTGTCAAAATTAATTCAGCAACAACACCTGTTTTATGTAAATATGCTTGCCAATACATTAATCTTCGTGCTACTAAAAATTTTTCTACCGAATAAATCCCTTTTTCTTCAATAACCAAATAATCATCTTGAACGTTCATCATTTGAATCAATCGTTCACTGTTGATATTTCCTTCTGCAACTCCACTATAGAAACTATCACGTCGTAAATAATCCATTCTATCCATATCCAATTGACTTGAAACCAGCTGCAACATAAATTTTCGATGATAATCACCTTTAAAGACTTGAATAGCTAAATCTAATTGACCTTTAAATTCAATATTTAATTCTTTCATGAACAATAAAGATAATTCTTCATGATGTACTTCTTCAACAATACTTTTCTCCATTGCATGACTATATGGACCGTGACCAATATCGTGCAAGAGGATAGCCACATAAAGAGCATTTTCTTCCTCATCAGAAATATCAACTCCTTTAAAGCGTAATGTTTGCACGGCTTTTTGCATAATATGCATGCAACCTATGGCATGATGAAAACGTGTATGATGTGCGCCAGGATAAACTAAATAAGTCATTCCCATTTGAGAAATCCTTCTTAATCTCTGAAAATATGGATGCTGAATTAAATCGTAAATTAATGTACTTGGAATGGTTATAAAGCCATATATAGGATCGTTAAAAATTTTGAGTTTATTGGTTTGGCTCACAAGTTTATATTTTGATTAACAAATGTAATTAAATTTAACAGATTTCTCACGAACTATCAAATATCATTATTTTAAGTTTATAGATAAATTTTATACTAATTTTAATACATTCATCGTTGTAGAAGTATTAACTTGCAGACAAATTAGCACAAAATGAATAAAATAAAAATACTTTGGGTTGATGATGAAATCGACTTATTAAAGCCACATATATTATTTCTTGAAAAGAAAAATTACGACGTAACCACTTGTAATAACGGACAAGATGCCATTGAACTATTTGGAGAGAACAATTATGATGTTGTTTTTTTAGATGAAAATATGCCTGGTTTAAGCGGACTTGAAACTTTGTCTGAATTGAAAGAAAAGAAATCTTCGACTCCTGTAATAATGATTACAAAAAGTGAAGAAGAATATATCATGGAAGAAGCAATTGGTTCTAAGATAGCTGATTACTTAATAAAACCTGTAAATCCTAATCAAATACTTTTAAGTTTAAAAAAGAATTTAGACCATTCACGTTTAGTTTCTGAAAAAACAACTTTAGACTACCAAAAAGAATTTAGAAAAATTGCGATGGATATGGCTATGGTAAATTCTTTTGAAGATTGGGCTGATTTGTACAAGAGACTTATTTATTGGGAAATGGAGCTTGAAAATATTGAAGACCAAAGCATGGTTGAAATATTAGAAAGTCAGAAAGCTGAAGCTAACAACCAATTTGGAAAGTTTATTGAAAAAAATTACGAAGATTGGTTCGATGACAATGAAGATAAACCGGTTCTTTCTCATAAATTATTTGGAGAATTAGTTGCTCCTGAAATTCGTAAAAAAGATAAACCTATTTTATTTGTAGTTATTGATAATCTTAGATATGATCAATGGAAAGCTTTTGAAAGTATTGTAAACAATCATTATAAGGTTGAAAAAGAAAGTAGTTACTATGCCATGTTACCTACTGCAACTCAATATGCTCGTAATGCTATATTCTCAGGCTTAACACCTTTAGAAATGGAAAAGAAATTTCCACAATATTGGAAAAACGACACAGATGAAGGTGGGAAAAACTTATATGAAGGAGAATTTTTAACTGAACAATTAAAGCGATTAGGCTTAGACATTAAACAAGAATATTATAAAATCACTAATTTCAGAGACGGTAAAAAACTTGCTGAAAACTTTAAAGGACTTAAAGACAACGACTTAACTACAATTGTATACAATTTCGTAGACATGCTTTCTCATGCTAAAACTGAAATGGAAGTAGTTAAAGAATTGGCTTCAGATGATAAAGCGTATCGTTCATTAACAGTAAGTTGGTTTAAAAACTCACCACTACTTGACATGATTCAGCAAGCACAGAAAATGGGTTTCAAGCTAATTTTAACTACCGATCATGGTACAATTAATTGCAAGAGTCCATCTAAGGTAATTGGAGATAAAAACACAAGTTTAAACTTGCGTTATAAAACAGGTAGAAGTTTGACTTATGAAAATAAGGATGTTTATGCAGTTAAAGACCCGAAAAAAATTGGATTACCTACATTAAATATGAGCAGTTCATTTATTTTTGCAAAAAACGACCACTTCTTGGCTTATGTAAATAATTATAACCATTACGTTAGTTACTATAGAAATACCTATCAACACGGTGGAATTTCTTTAGAAGAAATGATTGTTCCTTTTTTAGTTTTAGAACCAAAATAAAAAGCAAATGCAAATAGATTTTTCTTTAGATGAAATTCAAAGCGTTGTTAAACAATTGCTTAATACAAATGGGTTAAAAAAAGTTATTACCTTTCATGCTGAGATGGGTGTTGGCAAAACAACCTTTATTAAAGAGATTGTAAAACAATTGGGTGTTAATGATAATTCAAGTAGCCCTACATTCTCATTGGTAAACGAATATGAAACTTCAAGTGGCGAAACAGTCTATCACTTTGATTTATATCGTTTAAATAGTGAAGAAGAAGCTTATGATATGGGTTTAGATGAATATTTTTATTCTGGAAATTGGTGTTTAATAGAATGGCCTGAAAAAACACCAAACTTAATACCTATTGACCATGCGGCAATTCATATGAAAATTCTAGAAAATGATAAAAGAGAATTAACACTTATTAATTAATAAAAAGATATTTAATCTGTTATTATATAAGCACTTGGAAATTGTAAGATTATTTCCTAAATTGGCTAAACATAACTAAAAACCAACTATGTCAACGTACAGTCCTTTTTCAAAAATGCAATTACTTCCACAAGAAGAAAAACTAGAAATTGCAAGACATAAAAGTGAATTATTTATTGGAGTACCAAAGGAAACTTCTTATCAAGAACGACGTATTTGCTTAACTCCAGATGCAGTTAGTTCATTAGTTCATCACGGACATAGAGTTATGATTGAAGCTGGCGCAGGAGAAAGTTCTAGTTATTCTGATAAAGATTACAGCGAAGCTGGAGCAGAAGTAACAAACGATACTAATAAAGTTTTTGGTTGCCCAATGATTTTAAAAGTAGAACCTCCTACTCTTGTTGAAATTGAAATGATGAATCCTCAAACCATAGTAATTTCAGCAATTCAATTAAAAACACAAAAGAAAACTTATTTTGAAGCTTTGGCTTTAAAAAGAATTACAGCTTTAGCTTTTGAATTCATAAAAGACGAAGATGGCTCATATCCAGCAGTAAAATCATTATCAGAAATTGCTGGGATTGCTTCAATACACATTGCCGCTGAATTAATGATTAACCAAAACATTGGTAAAGGCTTGTTATTTGGAAACATTACTGGCGTTCCACCAACCGAAGTTGTTATTTTAGGAGCAGGTACAGTTGCTGAATTTGCTGCTCGAACTGCAATTGGTTTAGGTGCTAATGTAAAAGTGTTTGACAATTCAATTACCAAATTAAGACGATTACAAAACGCTTTAAATCAAAGAATTTTTACTTCAACCATTCAAGAAAAAGGACTATTAAAAGCTTTACGTCGTTGTGATGTTGCAATTGGGGCAATGCGTGGAAAAAACAGAACTCCAATTATAGTATCTGAAACAATGGTTGAAAACATGAAAAAAGGAGCTGTAATTGTAGATGTTAGTATTGATACCGGAGGTTGCTTTGAGTCTTCTGAAATAACAACGCACGAAAAACCAACTTTTATAAAAAACGGTGTAATTCATTATTGCGTACCAAATATCCCTTCTCGATATTCTAAAACCGCTTCGATGTCTATTAGTAATATCATTTCTCCCTTTTTATTACATATTGCTGAAGATGGTGGAATTGAAAGCGCAATTCGTTGCAATAGAGGTTTAAAAAACGGAATATATTTCTATCACGGGTTGTTAACAAATAAAGCCATTGGCGATTGGTTCAATATTGAGCATAGAGATATTAATTTATTAGTTTTTTAAAGGAAAAATAAGTACAAGTCCAATAAAATGCTAAATTTGCAGAAATATTTTTCAAATGAAATTCCAGTTTAGATTAGCCTATTACCTTTTCGGATTAATGTTAGGTGTTTTTTTCGTAGTATATTTTTTAGGAGCAAAAGCTGATGCTAAAGGAGTTCAGTTTTGCTACTTGCCTAATTGTAGAGCCTTAAAAGACATGAGAAGTAAGTCGTTTAACTATTCAGATGCTGCCAAAAAAACTTTAAATGAAGGTTGGGTAACTATTGAAGATGTAAAAATGAGTATGATACATGGTGATATCGATTTTGATATAAGTAATATACCTTCAAAAAACGGCAAAATTTATGTAATAGAAGGTAAAACTTCTCAAAATGAAGCAATTATCCTAACAGTAGCAAATAGTACTACTAAGGCAACTTTAGAATCGATAGAAAAAAAGTGATTTTTTTATTTAAAACACTTGTAAATATAAATAATGAGTGTATATTTGCACTCGCAATACGGTAATAGTAAAGCAATTTATTGGGGCGATTAGCTCAGCTGGTTCAGAGCACCTCGTTTACACCGAGGGGGTCGGGGGTTCGAACCCCTCATCGCCCACTCCAATTCTAAAAAATCCTACAGAAATGCAGGATTTTTTTTGTTTGTATGTTTTAAAAACACCTTTTTCTATATATTTGGTATTAGCAAATTAATAAATTTACTAGTAATATTGTGCAACAGTTTTACATTTCAAATTTAATTTTAGATAAAATGAAAGCAACAGACGAACATAATGAACGAGTAGCGAAAATGACGTTTGCTTCTGTTTATCCACATTATATTACAAAAGTTGAGAAGAAAGGCAGAACTAAGCAAGAATTACATCAAGTAATAGAGTGGCTTACTGGTTATACTGATAAAAAAATACAAGAACTAATTGATGAGAAAGTGAATTTTGAAACTTTTTTTCAAAGAGCAAATCTGAACACTAATGCTCCACTCATCAAAGGCGTAATTTGTGGTTATAGAATTGAAGAAATTGAAAATTTATTGACAAGACAAGTTAGGTATTTGGATAAGTTGGTAGATGAATTAGCAAAAGATAGGAAGATGGAAAAAATATTGAGAAATGAATAAAACATATGTACCCTTATCACAACAAAATTAAGCAACGCATTCAAAATAACGAAATGTTACATTATGAATATTTAGACATATACAAAAATATTGCACCTTGTTTGTTGCTGCATTTTTCTACAGAACCTAAAACAAGACCTATACGAGAGCATAGGTTTGAAGAGTATGAAGAACTTTTTAAAAACTTAAACTCATAAAAAAATCCTCAATTGAGGATTTTTTATTTTATAACTTTCTTCTACTTCGCTCTTTCTTAATTAAATCAAGTTCACGACTTGTTTGCCCGGCTACAGAAGTGTTTTCCTCTGCTCTACGAATTAAGTACGGCATAACGTCTCTAACTGGCCCAAAGGGCAAATATTTAGCTACATTATAACTTTGTATTGCTAAATTATAACTGATGTTATCGCTCATTCCATATAATTGACCAAAAAAGATTCTATTATCGTTTTTAGCAATTCCTTTTTCTTCACACAATTGCATTAATTGGTATGAACTGTTTTCATTATGTGTTCCTGCAAAAATGTACATTTTGTCAATATTATCAACCATATAAACAATTGCTGCATCATAATTTTCATCAGTAGCTTGTTTAGTTGCGCATATTGGCGATTTATAACCTTTATCTTCTGCTCTAGTGTTTTCTTTTTCCAAGTAAGCACCACGCACAATTTTCATTCCTACGAAAAAACCGTCTTTATTTGCCTTTTCATGTATTTTTTTCAAGTAATCTAACCTGTCCCAGCGGTACATTTGTAAAGTATTGAACACAATAGCTCTTTCTTTATTGTACTTACACATCATTTCTTCAACTAAATCATCTGCAGCATCTTGCATCCAGCTTTCTTCAGCATCAATCAATAAAGCAACATCTTTATCGTGTGCAATTTTACACACTTTGTCAAAACGCGCAGCTACTCTACTCCATTCTTCTTTTTCTTTATCACTTAATTCAGTACCAGAACCCACTTTTTCATATAAAGAAATTCTACCAAAACCTGTAGGCTTAAAGACCGCAAAAGGAATTGCCATGCGTTCTTTAGCAAAATCTACTGTTTTTAAAATCATTTCTAAAGCAGCATCAAATTGTGCTTCTTCTTCTTTTCCTTCTACAGAATAATCCAATACAGATGAAACGCCTTTGGTAAACATTTTATCAACAACCGAAAGACAATCGTGTTCGTTTATTCCGCCACAAAAATGATCAAAAACTGTAGAACGAATTAATCCTTCAACTGGTAAATGAGCTTTCAAAGCAAAATTAGTAACAGCTGTTCCTATTCTTACAAGTGGCTGACTTTCAATTAATTTGAATAAAAAATAGGCTCTTTCTAATTCTGTATCGCTTTTAAGCGAAAAAGCTACTTCTGTATTATTAAAGATTTTCTCCATGAGATATTAGCTAAATTGTTGTGCAAATATACAGCAGTCTACTCAATTTTTAAATAAAAAATACCTTATTTTGCAGGAAATTGAAATCAAAAACAATGCAAACTATTCAAGCACACAATTATAAAATAGTATTTGATAATTCAGGTTATGAATTTCTAACCGAAATAATTACACCTCAATTGTATTCAAAAATATTTATTATTGTAGATGAAAACACTTCAGATCAATGTCTTCCTTACTTTTTAGCTCATTTTGCTACCGAAGTAACTATTGAAATTATTGAATTAGAAGCTGGAGAATCTCATAAAAACATTGAAACTTGTTTAGGAATTTGGAATAGTTTAACCGAATTAGAAGGTGATAGAAAAAGTATTATAATCAATTTAGGTGGTGGTGTAATTACTGATATTGGTGGCTTTGTAGCTTGTACCTTTAAAAGAGGAATTGATTTTATAAATGTTCCTACTACGCTTTTAGCAATGGTTGATGCTTCAATTGGCGGTAAAAATGGTGTAGATTTAGGTAATTTAAAAAACCAAATTGGTATAATAAAAGAGCCAAAAGCAGTTATAATTGACACTCATTTTTTAAGTACTTTATCTGCAAGAGAGATGCGATCTGGATTAGCAGAAATGCTAAAACACGGTTTGATTTATGATAAAAAATATTGGAATAAATTTAAAAACCTAAATGATTTAAATACAGATGATTTGAATGACTTAATTCATGAATCAATTCAAATAAAAAACACAATTGTTTCCGAAGATTTAACCGAAAATGGAATTAGAAAATCATTGAATTTTGGTCATACTTTAGGGCATGCCATTGAAAGTTATTTATTGGAACATCCAACCAAAAAATCATTACTTCATGGTGAAGCAATTGCTATAGGAATGATTTTAGAAAGTTATATTTCTAAAGAGAAGAATCTTATTTCAGAAAACGAATATTTAGAGATTAAAGAGTTGATTAATTCACTTTACGAAAAAGTTGAATTTAATGATATTGACATTAAAAAAATAATAGAATTATTAATTTTCGACAAGAAAAATGAGTTTGGTACAATTCAATTTGCACTTTTAAATGGAATTGGAAAGATTAAAATAAACCAAACGTCTGAAAATGAATTAATTATAAATTCATTTGAAGATTATAAAAACTAAAAAAAAATAGCTTAAATCATCACAATCGATAATAATATTTTTTAAATTTGCAGTAATGAAAAAACTACATGTACTTCAATATTTATCGACAAGCTTTTCATTTCAGGAAAACATCTACTCTATTCAAAATAATAGTTGTTCTACAAATGAAAGTATTTTTATATATGATTTATTTGAACAGTCAAAAGCATTCAACGAAAAGCTTTTAATAATTTTTTCAAACATAAGACTTTGAAAATTAATTGTTTAGCAAGTAAAAACAATTAATTAAATTCAAAACATCATACAACAAATGAACACAAAATATTACGACTTAATAAATCAGACTTTTTATTTTCCTCAAGAAGAATTTACTTTAAACAAAGATAATCTTGAATTTCATAAAATTGATTTAATGAAATTAGTGGAACAATATGGCACACCATTAAAGTTTACTTATTTACCACAAATATCAAACAATATTAACAAAGCAAAAGGATGGTTTAGAAAAGCCATGGAAAAGCACAAGTACGAAGGTAAATATCATTATTGTTATTGCACTAAAAGTTCTCATTTTCAATTTATTATGAACGAGGCTTTTAAAAACAACATCCATATTGAAACTTCATCAGCAGTTGATATCAATATCGTTGAAAGTCTTTTAGAAGAGGGAAAAATCAATAAAAACACTTTTGTAATTTGTAACGGATTTAAAAGAGATGCTTATGTAGATAATATCGCTCGTATTGTTAATAATGGACATAGAAATACTATTCCAATTATTGACAATTATGAGGAATTAGACTTATTACAAGAGAAAATTGACGGAAAATTCAAAATAGGAATTAGAATTGCAGCTGAAGAAGAGCCTAAATTTGAGTTTTATACTTCTCGTTTAGGAATTGGCTACAAAAATATTGTTCCATTTTACAGAAAGCAAATACAAGAAAACAAGCAAGTAGAGCTAAAAATGCTTCACTTCTTTATTAATACAGGTATTCGTGATACTGCATATTACTGGAACGAATTATTAAAATGTTTAAAAGTATATATTGCTTTAAAGAAGGAATGTTCAACATTAGACAGTTTAAATATTGGTGGAGGTTTTCCTATCAAAAACTCATTAGCATTTGAATATGATTACCAATATATGATTGACGAAATTATCAATCAAATTAAAATAGCCTGTGACGATGCTGAAGTTCCTGTTCCAAATATTTTTACAGAATTTGGTTCGTTTACAGTTGGAGAAAGCGGTGGGGCTATTTATCAAGTATTGTATCAAAAACAACAAAACGATAGAGAGAAATGGAACATGATTGACTCTTCTTTCATAACTACCCTTCCTGATACTTGGGCAATCAACAAACGTTTTGTAATGTTGGCAATCAATAGATGGAACGACACCTACGAAAGAGTTTTACTAGGAGGAATGACTTGTGACAGTGATGATTATTATAACTCTGAACAAAACATGAATGCTGTTTATTTGCCTAAATATAATAAAGAAAAACCTTTATATATTGGTTTCTTTAATACTGGAGCATATCAAGAAACTATTGGAGGTTTTGGAGGATTACATCATTGTTTAATTCCACAGCCAAAGCATATCTTAATCGATAGGGATGAAAATGGTATTTTGGGAACAGAGATTTTCTCTGAAGAACAAAAAGCAGAAGATATCATGGGAATTTTAGGTTACAAAAAGAAATAATTTACAAATACTGAAAATTTATTTTTCAACTAAATAGAATAAAAAATGAGCAAAGGCCCAATTAGTCAATTTATAGAAAATCATTATTTACATTTTAATGCAGCAGCTTTAGTTGATGCAGCAAAAGGATATGAAGAACATTTATTAGACAACGGAAAAATGATGATTACTCTTGCGGGAGCAATGAGTACAGCAGAATTAGGGAAATCATTAGCAGAAATGATTCGTCAAGATAAAGTACACGCCATTTCATGTACTGGTGCTAATTTAGAAGAAGATATTATGAACTTAGTTGCTCATAATTCATACAAAAGAATTCCAAATTATAGAGACTTAACACCTCAAGAAGAATGGGATTTACTAGAAAATCATTATAATCGTGTAACAGATACTTGTATTCCAGAAGAAGAAGCATTTAGAAGATTACAATCGCATTTATTTGAAATTTGGAATAAAGCTGACAAATCTGGAGAAAGATATTTTCCACATGAGTTTATGTACCAAATGATTAACTCTGGTGTTTTAGAGCAGTACTATGAAATTGACCCCAAAGATTCTTGGATGGTTGCAGCTGCTGAAAAAAACTTACCTATTATTGTTCCAGGTTGGGAAGACAGTACTATGGGGAATATTTTCGCTTCTTACTGCATAAAAGGAGAATTAAAAGCTTCTACAACAAAAAGCGGTATTGAATACATGATGTGGTTATCAGATTGGTATCCTAAGAACTGTGCCGGTAAAGGAATCGGTTTCTTCCAAATTGGTGGTGGAATTGCAGGAGATTTTCCAATTTGCGTTGTACCAATGCTTTACCAAGATATGGAAATGCACGATATTCCTTTTTGGAGCTATTTTTGTCAAGTTTCGGACTCTACAACAAGTTACGGTTCTTATTCAGGTGCGGTTCCAAATGAAAAAATCACTTGGGGTAAATTAGACATTACAACACCTAAATTCATAGTAGAATCTGATGCCACAATCGTTGTGCCATTGATTTTCGCTCATGTTTTAGGATGGTAAAATAATTGAAAAAAAATTAAATTTTAATTTGATTATTTCAATAAGGATATTACTTTTGATAAAATATAAAGATTAAATTTTACCCAATGAAAAGAGTTATTGTTGATTACGCAAAATTAACAAATGAAATCTTAACCTTGCTAGTTGAGAAGTTTCCTGATGGATATGAAGATTCAGACATCATACGATTCAAGAACATTAAGAACGAAACAGTTGAGGCTGTTGAAGTACGTACAGAAGATACTATATTTTTAGTAAAAGTAAGTACTAAATTAGCTGACAGAATAGAAAACTATGATGAAGACGATGAAGATATCGATGACAGCAGCGACGAAACTTTAGACTCTTTAAATGTAAACGATATAGATATCGCTGATGAGTCTGAAAACGAAGAAGATTAAAAAAAAAGCTCCAATTTAAATTGGAGCTTTTTTTTATAAATATCTTTCCTTAATAATTTCTAGATGATGCTTTTCATGTCCTTGAATAATAACACCTATTGCTCTCACAGAAACAGAGCAATTTGAAGCCTCTCCTATCCTTTTCAATTGATCTATTGAAAAGCTTTTAAAAAGACAAATAGTAGAATTTCTTACCATTTTATATTCCTCAAGTAAACTAGACATGCTTCTATTACCTGCTAAAGCTTCTATTACGTAATCATTTTCTTCAAACCCAGACAATGCTGTTTTATCATTTCTAGCAATTCTCAGGGCTCTATAAGCAAATATTCTTTCTGCATCAATTAAATGCAGTAGTATATCCTTTATAGTCCACTTACCTTCTGAATATCTATAATTCAGTTTACTGTCAGGTATTGATTTAAAAAATTCAACAACAATTATTGATTGCTGAATTAATCCATCAATAATTGACAAACTATTATTTGCTTTCTCAACATAGTTTGCGTAAAACGGAGCAAACTCATTTTTATTAAACTCTATCATAATTATAAATATAATAAAAAATCCCGGAAAAACCGGGATTTTGACATTACATTTCTTTAAAAATGGTATGCATTAACCTTTTCTTATCGTTGATGCTTTCTTCAAGTGATATCATCGTTTCAGTTCTGTAAACTCCTTCAATATCATCAATCATAAAAATAACCTCTTTAGCATGTTTAGTATCTCTTGCTCTAATTTTACAAAAGATATTAAACTTTCCAGTAGTAATATGCGCTACTGTTACATAAGGTATTTGCTCAATTCTTTCTAAAACAAATTTTGTTTGAGAGGTATTGTGCAAGAAAACTCCAACATAAGCTATAAAAGAATAGCCTAACTTTTCATAATCTAACGTTAATGAAGAACCTTGGATAATTCCAGCTTCTTCCATCTTCTTCACCCTAACATGTACAGTTCCTGCAGAAATAAGCAATTTTTTTGCAATATCCGTAAAAGGAACCCTTGTGTTATCAATTAACATGTCTAAAATTTGATGATCCACTTCATCTAATCGAAACTTACTCATAAAGTATAAAATAAAAATATTTAAAATTCTGATTTAAAAAATGCAAATTTATTAAAGAATTAATAATCCATTACTATATTTTAACAAATTATTTAGATAAAAATTAGCTTTTTCTTGAATTTTTGGCAAATTACCATAAGAAGAACTAAAAATCATTCCTTTACAATCATATTCAATATGACCAAAAGAATATTCTAAACTATCAATTTGTATTATTTCAGCTACGAAATCAACATTGTCTCCTACTAATTCTTCTTTAAATTGAGCTGCAAAGTTAATTATTTTTTCCTCAGAATTCTCAATAATTCTAACGTTTCTGTAAATAAAATCGAAGAAACACTTAGAGTTTTGAGAAATATTCAAATATTCATTGATTTCGTTATCAAACCCACTACTCTTTTCGACATCTAAAAACGAAGAAATTAATGAAATAAATACGAATTTTCGAACTTCATCTCTTTGATAATCATTTGCATAATGCCCAGCTTCAAATAACACCGTTGGAGTTCCTTGTGATGTAAAGTAATCTCCAACACAATTGATATTAAAAGCATCATCAAACCTTCCAATTTGATTTGGTATAACAGATTGCAGCTCTTTATTAATTCTATTAATGATTTTAATAGCTTTAAAGCGAGTTTCATTAAAATCACACTCTACATTATAAGAGGGCGCTAAAAAAGACATTGTAGCAGGTAATTTACTGCCTTCTGTACCAAATATAGTTCGTTGATCGTGTAAATTATAACAATAGTCAGGATTAAACTTAATATATAATGCTCTTAAAAGCTTACTTTCTGGCTGTGTAACGTCAAAAGCATCTCTATTAAGATCTATATCATTGGCGTTAACCCTAGTATTAACAAAAGCTCCATCAGGATTTAAGATAGGAATACATAATAAAGTGTATTTTTCTTTAATTTTTAAAGCTAATTCATCTTCAGAATTTAAGAAATTAAAGAAATCAAACAATCCTTTTGTTGTTGTTGATTCATTTCCGTGCATTTGAGACCAAATTAAAACTTTCGTATTTCCTGTTCCAACTTGAACACTATATACATTTCTATCTTGAACTGACTTTCCTTCTGTTATAATTTTAAAGTCATTTTTTAATGATTTTAATTCGGGTTCAATATGTGAATTTGTAATATATCTTCCCGATAAATTTGGGTTTAAATACTTGTTTGCTAATTGTAAAAACATCCTCTTTTTATTATGTTACAAATGTAAACAACTATCTATTTACAATTGTAAACACGTAAATTTACAATTGTATTTACTTTTGTAAACATTTTTACTCGTTAATTGTGAGGTTTACTGTATATAATACACCATAAGTGTAACTTAAATTATAATTAAATTATAACATATTACTTATCAGTTATTTAATGGTCTTTATTTAAAGTTATAGATTATGTTTTTTATTCATTTTTAAATGTTTTATTGTTTATTTAAAAACTTATATTTACATTTGTAAACCTTATTTCATACAATCGCAATTTACAATGGTAAACACAGAAGATTTTATTAAACGACTTGAAGAGATACTAGAATACTATGGTTTATCGGCCTCTGGGTTTGCAGACAAGATTAGTGTTCAGCGTTCAAGTTTGTCTCACCTACTCTCTGGAAGAAACAAACCTAGTTTGGATTTTATTCTAAAAATTATAGATGAATTTCCTGAAGTAGATTTGTATTGGATTTTAAATGGAAAAGGAACTTTTCCAAAATCTGAAAATAAAATTATTGAAAATAATTCTTCTACTCCAATTTCAAAAATTGAAAATGTGGTTGAAAAAAAGATTGAATCAAATTCAGATTTATTTTCACAAAATGTAGAAAGTGAAAATACTGCCGTAAAAAATAATTTAGAAGAAAAATTTTCAAATACGCAGAATTTCCCGCAAACAAAAAATTCGTCCAATATTGAACGAATTGTTGTTTTTTATAAAAATGGAAGCTTTAAAGAATATCAGCCTGAATAATTATTTTTGAGGGATATAACTATTTTCTGAATTTTTACCAATTACACCTTTAAAGTTAGCTTCTAATATTCGTAAATCTTTTTCTATATCTCCGGTAGGATAAAAAGGTTTATGATACGTAACTTCTTTTTTACCATAATCAAAAGCTACTGGAACAATTGGCACATTTGCTTTTAATGCTATATAATAAAAGCCTGTTTTCCACTCTAGTACTTTTTTACGAGTACCTTCAGGAGCAATAGCTAATCTAAACACTTCTTTTTGTTCAAATATTTTAGCAATAGCATCTACTTTATTTTCTTTCTTTTGTCGATTTAAAGGTGTTCCTCCTGTCCACTTAAAAAAAGCGCCAAATGGAAAAGCAAATAATTCTTTTTTAGCAACATAGTTTATTTCTAATCCTAAAATTGATCTAGAGAAAATTCCTAAAAAGAAATCCCACCAACTTGTGTGTGGAACTGCAATAATTACACACTTGGGAATATCTTTATCAATGTTACCAATTATCTTCCAACCCAGTACTTTACAAAAGATAAATGTATATATGTGTTTTTTCATTCTGTTTTTGATTTGGTGTAAAAATAGAATTATATTTACAAATAGAAAAAATACAATGCTTAAAAAGTGGTTAAGTTATATCCTTCCTATTACTATTCACGAGAAAAAATCTCAAATAAGTAAGAATATTGAAGTTACCTGGAACAACGGTAAACTTGTAATAGACTCTGAAAACACTAATTATTCATACGGAAGTCTCCAAAAAGTATTGCGCAGCGGATTGTATTCTATAGGTAAACAAAATATTGCCAAAATGAATACTATTTTAGTTCTTGGTGTTGCCGGCGGAAGTGTAATTAAAACTCTTGTAGATGAATTTCAGTTTAAAGGAGAAATAACCGGAGTTGAACTTGATAAAGAAATTACTGCTATTGCCAACCAATATTTTAAATTGAATGAAATAACGAACTATACTCCTATTATAGCAGATGCAAATGAATTCGTTAAAAGTACAACTGAGAATTTTGATTTGATCATCATTGATATTTTTCAAGATGCAACTATGCCTGACTTTTTATTTGAAAAACAATTTATCTCTAATGTTAAAGAATTACTCAATTTAAAAGGTTTTATTTTATTCAATACAATGAACTTAGATGAAAAAGGAATTAATAAAAATAATCGGTTCATTGCTTCTTTTGAAACCTCAAATTATATAATTAAAGAATTTAAAAATATTGAAGTTTTCAATGAGTTGATTTTGGTGGAGAAAATTAGTTAGATTGTTTTTTATAAAACCAATAAAAAAGAAAACCTATAATTATTAATCTAATATAAGTAATTATTGGCTTTAAAATCATTCCGAAACTATATTTCATATAAAAATCGGTTTGATTTACCCAACTTTCAAAATAATTTTCTGCAATGTATGCTCCAACAAAGAAAGTGAATAAATATTGAAATATTTGAGTGATGATATAAAGAATAATAAAAAACTTTATCCATTTTAAATAATCAAAATTTGGTTTAATTAATTTTAGGAAGAAATAAAAAGGTAAAATATTTGAAATATTGAAAAGTATATCGGAAAACCAAAACTTAAATTTATTATCAAAATTTGTTAGAATAAATAGATTTTCAAACAAAATTTCAACGGAATATGCAAAACCAGAAATAGCTAACCAAGCAGATAATCCAAATGCAACTAATAATATTTCTTTTTTCATAAACTTAAACCATTTTCCTTGCTTTTTCTAAATCTTCTGGAGTGTCAATTCCTATACTTCCATGAGCCGTTTCAACCATTTTAATGCGTTTTCCGTATTCTAAATAACGAAGCTGCTCTAATTTTTCGGAAGCTTCTAAAGAAAGCATGGGTAAACTGTAAAAATCCAATAAGGCTTGTTTTCTAAAAGCGTAAATTCCAATGTGTTTCATGTAACGAACACCCACATTTTCTTCTCTTGGAAAAGGAATTACCGAACGTGAAAAATACAAGGCAAAATTTTGTTGGTCTACAATTACTTTCACATTATTTGGACTGTTAATTTCTTCTTTATCAGTTATTTGAAACATTAATGAAGCTAAGTCTACTTTTTTATCAGTATCGTTTTTAAAAACTTCAATTAACTCTTCTAATGGTTTTTTATCGATAAAAGGTTCATCGCCTTGTACATTTACTACAACATCAACGGTAATATTTTCAACTGCTTCTGCTATTCTATCGCTTCCGCTTTCATGTTCTTTTATGCTCATTATTGCTTTTCCGTTATGGGCAATAATTTCGTCATATATAATTACAGAATCGGTAACCACAAAAACATCATCAAACAATTGTGTATTTATGGCTGCTTCATACGTTCTTACAATTACAGATTTTCCACCTAAATCTTGCATTAGTTTGGCAGGAAAACGTGTAGAAGCATAACGAGCAGGAATAACGGCGATGATTTTCATGTGACTTTGTATATTTTAAAATGCTAAGATAAATTGTTTTTATTTTTTATTGTTCAAAATATTCATCTTTAAATCCTATTAAGTATAATTTTTCTTTTGCTCTTGTAATGGCTGTGTACAACCAACGTATATAATCTCTATCAATTCCGTTCGGTAAATAAGGTTGCTCAACAAAAACAGTGTGCCATTGCCCTCCTTGTGATTTATGACAAGTCATAGCATAAGAAAACTTTACTTGCAACGCATTAAATTGAGGGTTGTTCTTTACGTTTAAGAACTTTTTATACTGACTTTCACCTTCATAATCTTTCATTACTTCATTATACAGAGTATTTGATTCGTCATACGTTAATGAAGGTGATTCGCTTGTAATGGTATCTAATAAAAGTTCTACTTCAAACGGAATTTGATTGGGATAATCAATCATTTTAATTTTTACAGAAGCAAATCTAAAACCATATAATTCCCTAATTTTAAAAATCTCCAAAATTTCAATAATGTCCCCATTGGCAATAAAACTAGCTTCTGATGAATCTTTTAACCAAAAATAATTATTCTTCACAACCATTAATAAATCGCCCGCAGACAATTCCGATTCTCTAGATAAAATGGTAGTTCGAATTTGATGATTGTATTGATTTGCACGTTTATTAGATCTAACAATGAATGCTGTTTCTTCTGGTCCGTTTTTATCAAACGAATCATAAATAGCGTCTTGAATATCGTAACCGTCTTGTAAACGGACAATATCTTTGAAGTCTTTTAATGAAAACTGAAAAGCGTCATAAAAATGAGATTTTAAAAGTTCTCTAAGTTCTGTTGCATTATACAGAATGCCCGAAAATTCTTCTTGACGCATTACTTCGTCTAGTTCAATCCCGTATACTTCTTTATCAAAATGAAGCGATAATGTTTCGTTATTTAAAGCCGGACTCACATCCATGTTTATTGGCGGTAATTGAGCCGTATCTCCAATGAATATAATTTTACAATTTTGACCTGCATCTACATAAAACATTAAATCATCTAAAAGCGAACCGTTTTCATATAATTTGGTTTCCTGATAGGAGTCAGAAATCATTGAAGATTCATCAACAATAAAAATGGTATTTTTAAACTTATTAGGTTGTAAGGTAAAAGAAACGCCTCCAGACTTACTTTTCTTTGGAAAATAAATACGTTTGTGTATAGTAAATGCTGGTTTTTGAGAATAATTACTAATTACTTTTGCTGCACGACCTGTTGGAGCCAAAAGCACGTATTTTTTATCTGCTTTTTGAAGATAATTAACTAAAGTAGAAATTATTGTGGTTTTACCCGTTCCGGCATAACCTTTGAGAACAAATATTTCGTCTTTGTTATTACTAATGACAAATTCTGCTATTTTTTGAAAAAATATATCCTGTTTTAATGTTGGATTAAAGGGAAATTTTTCACGTAACGTTTTGTAAAACAATGCAGAAGTCATTTTGTAGTGTTTAGGCTTATAGATTTTTTCAAATATACAGATGATTTTTAGAAGAATTTCTTTTAAGAAGAAAAAAAAATTGTAGATTTGCGTACCTATTAAACTAAAAAATATATAATATTTATGTTAGAACTTGCTATTTATTTAGTCGTTTTGATTGGATTAATCTTCGGATTAGTAAAATTGATTGATAAATTCGTCTCTCCAAAGGGAAGAACTATTGTTTCTGTTGTATTATGGATCGTTTCATTATTCTTAGGGTATTTAATCTACTCTTCAGTTATGAAACCAATTGAATTTGATAAAGCTAAGGCTGATCGTTATGAAATGGCAGTTAGAAAAATGCTTGACATTAAAAAAGCTCAATCTGGTTATAAAACTGTATATGGTAAATATGCTGATTCTTTTGAAGAATTAATTCGTTTTATTGATAATGAAAAATTCTCAATTGTTTCTCGTAAAGATACAATCGTTATTGATGCTGCCAAAAACAAAGCATTTGGTATGATTGTAGACGGAACTGGTGAAGGTGGTTTCTTTAAAGATGTTGTTAAAATTGATACTTTAGGTACTGTTTCAGTTAAAGACTCATTATTTAAAAATACTGATCGTTATAAAAGTATGAAAGAAATTAAAGTTGGTGACTTAGTAGTTCCAATTTCTTTAAAAACTTCTAGTATTTTTAGAAACGAAATTAAAGTTTCTACTTTTCAATGTATTATTGATAAAAATCTTTTATTATCTGACTTAGATCAAGATTTAGTTGCTAGTGAAAATAAAGTAGAAGGAATTGATAAAATTAACGGTAACCAAATTATTTTAGGTTCTTTAGAAGAAGCTTCAGTAACTGGAAACTGGCCTAAAAAATATGGTAGTAACGAATAACGATATTACACAAAAGAATTATAAAAAGTTGTCCATTCAAGTTTCTTTGAGTGGACTTTCTTTTTGTGTCTTTGACCTTCTTTCAAATACTATACAATCAGTACATTCTGTTGTTTTTCCAAAGAATAGTATTATTGAAGAAGCATTATGGAAAGTATTTGTTGATTATCCAATTCTTTCTCAAACGTATGATGAAGTTGTAGTTTTACATGACAATAACTTAAACACATTTGTACCTCTTTCATTATTTGATGTAAAGTACTTAGGAAGCTATTTACAATACAATGTTAAAGTTTTTGAAACAGACTTTTTCAACTTTGATTCATTGCCAAATAATGAAATGAACAATGTATACGTTCCCTATGTAAATGTCAATAATTTTTTATTAGATCAATATAGTACGTTTAATTATAAACATAAAAACTCTGTTTTAGTAGAAAGACTTTTAAAAGTAAACAATGCTTCTCAAGAAAAAGAGGTGTACGTTCATTTTCAATCAAATTACTTTGAAATTATAGTTGTAAAAGGAAATAAATTAATCTTTTTCAATTCATTTGAGTACAGCACTCCTGAAGATTTTATTTATTATATTTTATTTACTTTCGAACAACTTCAACTTAACCCAGAATCTATTTTCGTAAAAATATTAGGAACAATTTCTAAAGATTCTGACTATTTTACAATAGCTTACAAATACATTAGAAATTGCAGTTTATTTGATTCCTTTATTTTACCTTCTACATTTGGTAAAACAGAAGAAGAAATTAGAAATCATTTTATCCTTTTTCACTCATGAGAATAATATCTGGAAAATATAAAGGCAGACGTTTAACGGCTCCAAAAAAATTACCTGTCCGCCCTACAACAGACATGGCAAAAGAAGCATTGTTTAATATTTTGAACAATCATTTTAATTTTAGCGAATTAAAAATTCTTGAAATATTTGCTGGAACTGGAAATATAAGTTATGAATTTGCATCAAGAGGAAGTGCTCCTATTACTTGTGTAGATGCTGATTATGGATGTGTAGCTTATATCAAAAAAACAGCTGCTGAATTTGATTTTGATATTACAGCTATAAAAAGTGATGCTTTTCTATTTTTAGAACGTTGCAAAAGTTCTTTTGATATTATTTTTGCTGATCCACCTTATGGATTAACCCAACAACAATTTGAAAACATTTCTACTTTAGTATTTGAAAACAATTTATTAGATGAAGAAGGAATGTTAATTATTGAGCATTCAAAAGAAACTAAGCTAGAAAAAATGCCTAATTTTTCATATGCAAAAAATTATGGCGGAACTACTTTTTCATTTTTTGAATTTGAAACTAAGGACGAGGAAACAGAATAGTTAACTTTCAAAAACTAAACTATCAGAGCTAGCTCCTAAGTCTTTAAGAATTCTTAAAACATCCTCAACAAAATTAGATGGACCACAAACGTAGAAGTGTTGACTAAAATCGGTAATGTTTTCAATAAGAAAATTTCTATCAATTCGTTTTCCTTTAAAACCAACTACTCCTTCTCTAGTTAAAACATGCATAATGTCTTCTTTAAACATTCTGTTTAATTCTCCGTATGCAATAATATCTAGCGATGTTTTATTTACAAAAATCAATTTATTGCCTCTTAATTTGTTTTTCTTATACAAGTCTCTGAAAATAGCTAAAAACGGAGTAATACCTGTTCCTGCAGCTATAAAAATTCCTGGTTTTTCAAAGTGAATTGCTCCAAAAACATCGTGTAAAATTAATTCAGCTCCTGTATTTATTCCAGCTAATTTATTTGTAACACCTTTATGTTCACTGTATATTTTTACAATAAACTCGAGGTTTTTTGTCTCTTTTTGATTTGTAAAAGTAAATGGTCGTAATTCATTTTTCCATTCAGGATCATTAATTGAAATATTTACAGCCTGTCCAGGAATAAAATCAAAGCCTTCGGGTTTTTCAACTACAAACCGCTTTACATCATAGTTAATGAAGTTAGATTCTATTACTTTAACTATATGATTACTCATAAAAAAGATTTAAAAATTAAAAAAAGCAGACCTATAAGCCGGATTCTGTATTACGCAAGCGTAACCCTTATCATTTATCTAGATTTTACATTACTGTAAAACTCAAGCTGCCTACCCTTCAGCATCGAACGAGTCGCCCTTATTTTAGCGAACTAAAAACTGCTGATATACTTGACATTTCACCGCATAGAGTTTACCTGGTTTCACTACAGCATTACCTGTACATACTTTCTGTTGCACTTGTCCTCACCTCTCAGCGGATGGGCGTTACCCATTATGCTACTCTTTGGTGTCCGGACTTTCCTCCCTTCCGATTAATCGGAACGACGATAAGGCGGTCTGCGTCGCAAAATTACAATTTTTATATAATTAATAAGGTTTTGTTTAACATTTTATATACTTATTTACTACTATAATTTCGTAACTTTATAAATCAACAACACACCTACTTGATTATGTCTAAAATATATAAATACGGATCAACATCTGAAGCTTTAAATGAATTAAAAGAAGATGGATTTACTTATGATTTTAACCTAAATCCAGAAGATATTATTTTACATCCAGAAAATTATATTATAAGTAAACTATATCAATATGAAGGTAACTCAAGTGCTGGTGATAGATCAACTGTATATGGAATTGAAAATAAATTTGGATTGAAAGGTGTTTTCGTAACAGGATCATCAGCAAATTCTAAAGATGAAAACGCTGATGCAATTTCAAAATTAAGTATTAAAAATTCAAATAATCCTTATATGTGATTGAAAAATAACATGAAATTTGTGGATAACTTTTAGTAATCTTTCCATTATAGAATTTTACAATCTTTAAATTAAATCTATATTTGTGGAACAATAAAAATAATGGAACAATTTATAGTATCAGCAAGAAAATACCGTCCGCAAACATTTAAAGATGTTGTGGGTCAGCGTGCTATAACCAATACATTATTAAATGCTATTGAAACCAATCACTTAGCACAAGCTTTATTGTTTACTGGGCCAAGAGGTGTAGGTAAAACAACTTGTGCGCGTATTCTTGCTCGTAAAATTAACCAAGAAGGATACGATGATCCATTAGAAGATTTTTCTTTTAATGTTTTCGAATTGGATGCAGCATCAAATAATGGTGTAGATGATATTCGAAGTATTATTGATCAAGTAAGAATACCTCCGCAAACAGGAAAATATAAAGTATATATTATTGACGAGGTACATATGCTATCTCAAGCTGCATTTAATGCATTTCTTAAAACTTTAGAAGAACCACCAAAGCATGCTATTTTTATTTTAGCAACTACAGAAAAGCATAAAATTATACCTACAATTCTTTCTAGATGTCAAATATTTGATTTCAAGAGAATTACAGTTAATGATGCTAAAGAACATTTGTCTGAAATTGCTAAAGAACAAGGTGTAACTTACGAAGATGATGCGTTGCATATTATTGCTCAAAAGGCTGATGGTGCAATGCGTGATGCTTTATCTATTTTTGATAGAGTTGTTTCGTATTGTGGAAACAACCTAACCAGACAAGCTGTTACTGAAAATTTAAACGTTTTAGATTTTGAATATTACATTAAAATAACGGATTTATTATTAGAGAATAAAATTCCTGAACTGCTTATTTCATATAACGATATTTTAGCGAAAGGTTTTGATGGTCATCATTTTATTGCTGGTTTAGCTTCGCATTTCAGAGATTTATTGGTTTGCCAAAATCCTGCAACATTAATTCTTTTAGAATCAGGAGAACAAGCAAAAATACTTTACCAACAACAATCTTTAAAAACATCACAATCTTTTTTACTAGAAGGAATTGAATTAGCTAATAATTGTGATTTGAAATTTAAACAAAGTCAAAATCAACGCTTATTAGTTGAACTATGTTTAATGCAAATTGCCTCTATCAACTTTGATGGAGAAAAAAAAAAGTTAAATCCTATATAATTCCTGCAACACATTTTAGGAATGCTTCTTATTCTATTGTTGAGCAAATTCCTAAAATTGTAAAAACTGAAGAAACTCACATAAAACCTGTTGTTGAAGCTATTAAAATTGAAGAAGTTATTCAGCCTTTGATTGAGAAACCTTTAGTGAAAACTGAAAACAAACCACAATCCGAAACAAAAATATCTGCATTATCTTTATCAAGTATTAAAGCGAAGAAAGAACTAGAAGCAAAACAACTTATTCATTCTAAACATGAAGGAGAATTGCCTACTGAATCTTTCACCGAAACAGATATGCTATTATTATGGAATAAGTTTGCCAAACGTTTAGCTGATCAAAACAAAAGGTTAATGGCTACCTATATGTTAATGAGCACTCCCACACTTGATGGCCCAAAAATATTTATAGAATTACCAAACGAAAGCACAAGAGAAGAGTTTGAAACAGGAAATAATGAGCTTTTAGGCTATTTAAGAGGAAAACTACACAATCATGACATTACAATTGATGTAATAGTAAATGAAGTTGTAGAAACAAAATACGCCTTTACTCCTGATGATAAGTATGAAAAACTAAAAGGTATTAATCCAGCTATGGAATTATTAAGACGCACATTTGATTTAGATGTATAAAAAATAAAAGAGCACTGTTTTAGCAGTGCTCTTTTATTTTACAACCAACTATAAAATATACTATTTCTTTATGAACATATTAGTATAATATTTTCTTCCGTCATTATCAATTCTAATTGAAATCCCATAATGTGTATAATCTCCTTCTAAATTTGCTTTATGACCAGCACTAGCGATCCAAGCATTCATTGCAGCCTGAGGTGATGAAAAACCAAAAGCAACGTTTTCTCCAACTCTATAAGCTCCTAATACTTGTTGTAAATTT
>NZ_JAWUXR010000009.1:0-83469 GCF_034111225.1 Flavobacterium sp.
GGCGGGGCTCACCTCTTCCCATTCCGAACAGAGAAGTTAAGCCCGCTTGCGCAGATGGTACTGCATTTATGTGGGAGAGTATGACACCGCCTTTCTTTTAAAAACCCTGTTCTAACGAACGGGGTTTTTTGTTTTTAGTAAGGTTTCATTTGATAAAAAAGTTAAATACTAGCACTTCATCGATTAGTTATGGTTTTAAACGATGTTTTTTATATGTTTATACTATGAAAAGGAGTTAATAACTTTAATATTGACAGTATGCCTAGAATGATTTATGATTATACCAAATCTACTTTAGAAAAAGTAAGCCCAGATTTAATTCGTTTCGAAAGAGAATTGAATAAAGCGAAAAAATGCCTTCACGAAGAAGAGATTGAAGTTCTTGTTAAGTGGTTAAGACTATTTACTATAAATAAGCGCAATTTAAACACTTTAGTAATGAATAAGTTTAATGATGAATAAATATTATTTATTATTAAGAGTTTTTTTAAAAGAAAATATATAATATTATTGTTGATGTAGATAATTCCTATTATCTTTGACTTGCATTCAAAAAATTCCGGAAAACATGTTTGAATTTCAACAGTATTTAGGTTTTTTACTTTTCTTAACCATTTTAACAATAGGTTTTTGGTTAATGATATTTTTAGTTGGATTTGTTCAATATTGGTTGGGCGGTTCTATTATTGAATTAATCAAAGAGAAAAGAAATAAAAACAAAGATGATAAAGGAGAATAATTTCTTCTTTAAATAAAAAAGTCCCGATTAAATCGGGACTTTTTTTTGTTTTTACATGAATTCACCTTCGCCACCGCCATCTTCTCTTTTTTGGTTTTCTCTATCGTTTTTCTTTTTATTAAAACGATAGGTAAATGCTAGTGTTATTTGTCTTTGCCTCCACTGAAATTCTGAATATGAACTTACTACATTATCAATTTCGTTTGTAAACCTTCTTTTTCTAGTATTGAACAGGTCACTTACATTTAATGTTATTGAACCTTTATCTTTTAATATGTCTTTACTAAATGCAAGATTTACAGAAGTCATATCTAAACGCTTTCCTTGAGCTCCATTTTGTGGACCATTATAAGTAACGTTAGTTTGCCAATCTATTTTATAAGGTAATGTTATTTTTGAAGATACTCTTGTAAACCAAGAAGTGGCAACATTATCAAAATTTTGAACAATGTCATTTCCTAAATAATCGGTGTATTTATAATCTCCTTTATTTTCATTTCTGAATACATTTAAGTTACCATTTAATCTCCACCATTTATAAGGAGTATAATTGACATTGAATTCAAATCCAGCTCTATATTCTTTAGAAAGATTAATTGGAGTACTTAAAATTACCGGAATACCACTTACAAACAAACCAGATTCTTTTCTAATAAATTGAAATGATTCATCCGTTACATTAACATAAACTGATGAATTTAAAGTTAATTTTTTCCATCTTTTAAGATATCCTAAATCTATTGCATTTGTGTATGCTGGATTTAAATCAGGATTTCCTTGAAATATATTAATGTTACTAGAATATGTTGAGAAAGGGTTTAAAAAACGTCCTCTTGGTCTATTGATTCTCTTACTATAACTTAAGCTCATACTATTTGAATCAGAAAATTCATAATTGACAGTAGCCGTTGGGAAAAAATTATTGTATTTTTTATTATTATAATCATTTGATGTTATAGAATTAACATCGATATCACTATCTTCAAATCGTAATCCTAAGAAATAAGAAAACTTATTAATTTTGTTTCCATACTGAACATATAAAGCGTTTACAAACTCTTTGTACTCTAGGGTATTAGAATATAAAGTATTAGGCTCGATTTCAAATTCAGTTAAGTTTTTCTGAAAATTTCCTCTATAACCTGCTTCAAAACGACCATTTTCACCAATTGGTAAAACGTAATCTGTTTGAAATAAGTTTCGTTGTTGTTTTTGATTACTTAGAGTTGACTCAGTAAATAATGAGCTGCTATCTCCAATAATTTGATCGTAAATTATAGAATTATCATTGTCTCTATTTTGAGAAATCGCAATATCTATTGTTAGTTTATGATCATCTTTTTTGAAATTTTTTGTAAAGTTTGTAGAATATTCAAAGTTTAAATCGTTACTTTTTTGGTCATTAAATCTATTTCTAATGAAAGTAGGAGTGAAAGTATTATCGTAATTATAGAAGAAGACATCATCTGGGTTTTTACCTCTACTTTTACTGAAGGTAAGAGCATTTGACCAAGTAGTACTTTTATTTACAAATAAATCAATTCCAAAATTTGAATTAAAACCTTCACTAAATCTATTGTTATTTCTTCTTTCATTTACAAAACTACTAGTTGTTCCATCTGCATTAAAATATTCTGCATCATTTAATGAATTCCCTGGAGAGTTTCTATAATTGTATCCGAAATTCGAAAATAAATTAAAATTATCGGATCTAAAGTTTAAGTTTGAACTTACTCCATATGCTTCTGGATCACCTGCAGAAAGGACTACAGAACCATTTATACCTTGTGCCTTACCTTTTCTTAAAATAATATTGATGATTCCTCCACTTCCTTCTGCATCATAACGTGCTGATGGATTTGTAATGACTTCTACTTTTTCAACTGCATCTGCAGGTAAAAGTTTTAAAGCATCTGCAATATTTATTCCTGCTAAACCTGAGGGTTTACCGTCGATTAAAATCCTAACATTTTCATTTCCTCTAAGTGCAATTGTTCCATCTGGATCAACAGTTACAGAAGGAACGTTATCTAAAACATCGCTTACTGTACCACCTTTAACCATCATATCTTTACCAACATTATAAACTCTTTTATCAAGTTTAATTTCTACTGTTGATTTTTCTGCAATCACTACAATGGCATTAAGTTGCGCAACATCTTCTTCTAAGAATATAGTTCCTAAATTAGTATCGGAATTTAAATTTTTGTTTTTTACTACAATTGTTTTAAAAGAAATATATTCATATCTAACATTATAAATGCCTGAATTTACTTCAAAACTAAACTTTCCATCAATATCAGTAATTCCACCTGTAACAATTTCTGGTTTTTGAGCATTTTGAAGAACTACAGTTGCATATTCCAAAGGAATATTTGTTCCTTTCTCTAAAATTATTCCTGAAATAGTCACTTTTTTTAATTCTGGTTTCATTTGTGTAAAACCTAAGGTTGTAATGAAAAATAAACTTAGTGTGATAAACTTTTTAATGTTTGACATGATTAATTTTTAAATGTTTTTAGTTTAGATTGCAAAAATACCTTTTGGTTTAATGACGAAATCACAATACTTTGTTAAAAGAGTTATAGAACATCTTTTGCCTTGTCAATCGGTCTTGCTACAACAGCTTTATTACCATTGATAATTATTGGTCGTTCTATTAATTTAGGGTTTTCAATCATTGCAGTTATGATTTCATCATCAGATAATTGATTGTTTTTATAATTATCAATCCATATTTTTTCTTTAGTTCGAACTAATTCAATAGGCTTGTAATTTAATTTTTTTAGTATTGATTTTAGCTCTTCTTTTGTAAGTGCTTCATCTAGATATTTTACAGTTTCAAATTCTATGTTTAGGCTTTCTAAAAAAGAGATTCCATCTCTCGATTTTGAACATCTTGGGTTGTGATATATTGTTATCATATTTTTTATTTTCACAAAGAAATAAAAAATAGTAGATAGTAGAAAAGAATTAACTTTGTGCTAACTAAATGTTATAATATGTTTATAGAACAATTAAAAAATAGAAAACCAAACCTTTGGTTGTATTTGCCTTTTCCTGTATTGTTTATTGGATTAATGATTTGGAATTATATTGAATCTGAAGGTATTGATACAAACGAAATGATTCAACAATACATAGAAATCATAGGTGTTAATGGAACTTTTTTAGCTTTAATTGCACCTTTATCAATTGCTTGTATGGTTTTATTGTTTTGGGTTAAATATATTCAAAATCAATCAATTACCATATTAACAACTTCTAGGAAAAAGATCGATTGGAAAAGAATATTTTTTTCATTTTCACTTTGGAGTATAATAAGTATCACAATGGTTTTAGGCTCTTATTTTTTGAGTCCTGAAAGTTTTGTTTTTAATTTTAGAATGGACAAGTTTTTAGTTTTTTTAGTAATTGCTATTTTATTTATTCCGTTACAGACGAGTTTTGAAGAATACTTATTTAGAGGTCACATGATGCAAGGAATAGGTTTAGCTACAAATAACAGAATAATTCCTTTGGTGATAACTTCTGTTTTATTTGGATTAATGCACATAGCAAACCCAGAAGTTGGTAAAATAGGTTATATTATAATGGCTTATTATATAGGAACTGGATTCTTTTTAGGGATAATTACTCTAATGGATGAAGGTCTTGAGTTAGCCCTTGGTTTTCATGCTGCAAATAACTTAATTGGTGCTTTGTTGGTTACAGCAGATTGGACTGCATTTCAAACGCATTCTATTTTTAAAGATATTTCAGAACCAACAGCAGGTTTTGATATTATTTTGCCTGTTTTTATAATTTTTCCAATATTGATTCTAATATTCGCTAAAAAATACAAATGGAATAATTGGCTTAAAAAGTTAACCGGAAATTTAAATACAGAAAATGTTACAGAAAACAATAACATATAAAAATGTTCATAATCGTTTTAAATTCAATGGAATTCATTTGAATTTTAAACAAATTAAACGTGTAGCAGTTAGTTATATTAAAGAAGGAGAGGAGTATGAAAAAGTAATTTTTAAGTTTCTTTTAAATTGGTTAGACGAGAAACCATACATTGAAGTACTCACTTCTGGAACAACAGGAAAACCAAAAATAATTAAAATTGAAAAGCAATTTGTGGTTGCTTCTGCTCTTTCAACTGGAGATTATTTGAATTTAAAACCTGGCGATTCAGCATTATTAAGTTTATCAGCTGATTATATAGCTGGTAAATTAATGTTGGTTAGATCTTTAATTTTAGGACTTGAGTTAGATGCAGTAGAACCTTCAAGTGCGCCATTTGAATCAATAACTAGAAATTATGATTTTGTGGCAATGGTTCCATTACAAGTAGAACAATCTATTGCTCAGTTAAATCAAATTAAAACATTAATTATTGGTGGATCAGAAGTAAATTCAATTTTGAAAGAAAAACTTCAAAGTACACCAACAAATATATTTGAAACGTATGGGATGACCGAAACGGTATCTCATGTTGCAATGAAACGTATTGAAAATAATTATTTTGAAGCTTTACCAAATGTTATTTTTTCTATTGATGATAGAAACTGCTTAATTATTGATGCTTATAAAGTTGCCGAAAGCAAAATTATTACTAATGACTTAGTTGAATTAATTTCTGAACATCAATTCATTTGGAAAGGAAGGTTCGATAATATAATAAATAGTGGAGGAGTAAAGTTATCTCCAGAAGTGATTGAATCAAAATTACAAGGAAAATTTCAAAACCGTTTTTTTATTGGTGCTCAAATGGATGAAAAACTGGGACAAAAAGTAGTATTAGTTATTGAATCAAATATTGATTTGAATTTAAATACAAAAACATTTGAAAATTTATCTAAATATGAAGTGCCTAAAAATGTTTATTATATTAATGAGTTTGTTGAAACAAAAACCAATAAAATAAATAGAAAAAAGACTTTACATAAAATAAAGGTTGTCTAAAAAGGGAGAAAACTTTAAACTAAACGATCGATAAATCTATATTTACTACTATTTATGATTCCAATTCAGAATAGATTTATCATTTTTGTTTTCCTAAAATATTTCTTTTTAGACAACCCTAATTTATTTTTCCATTTGAAAATAGTAATCCGCTGAATGTTTTCCACTTCCATATAAAAGAAAGGAAATACACAAAATTAGTGCTACTGCAGATTGTATAAAATTATGCATATTAAAATCTCCAATAAAATTAATTACAAATGCACAAATAATTATAGGTAACTGTACCCAAATTGACCATCTTGTTAGAAACCCAATGACTATCATTACGCCTCCAACCATGTGGGCTAATGCAATATAATGTATTAACAGCATTTCGCTGCCAAACCCTACAAATGAACTTAAAAGCTGACTTAGGTATTCTTTTTCTGTAATAAATGAAACACCTTTTAAAAACAAAAAAATACCAAAAACGACTCTTAGAGTATCAACAGCAAAATTAGTATGCGCATTAGCCCATTTATTTAACTCTCTAATGGTTGTCATAATATAAATGGTTTTAGTTTAATTACTCTAAGTTACTAAAAATTAAATAATTATGATTGGTATTTAACATTATTTTAAATAAAAAAAGAAGACTAAATGTCTTCTTTAATATTTACAAAAAATTTATTATCAAAAATTTGATAGCTTTTAGAGTTTTTGAGCTTTTTTAACTTTATTTCTTGTTTAATTGTTGTTGGAAATAAACGTATAATTTTTTTATCGTATTCAAAATCAATAGGCATGTTAAAATCTTCGTTTACATTAGACCAAGAGTAAATTAATATATCGCCTTCAATTTTGTAGGTAAACTCAGGAATTGTAGTTGTATATAAATATTGTTTAAATACAGGAGTAAGGTTCATGCCTGTTTCTTTATTAAAGAATGCAATAACCGTATCAGTATCAATAATTTGTTTTTTAAACGTTTCAGAATATTTTAAAATGATTTTCCACCATTTATCATCATCATTAACAACATGTCTCAGTGTATTTAGTAAAAGCGAACCTTTGTAATACATATCACCACTTCCTTCATTATTAACCCCAAATTGACCAATAATAGGACGATCGTTTTTTACGTTTTTAGCTTGACCGTTAATGTATTTCATGGCCGGTTCATAGCCTTTTATGCACTCTATAAAAACTGTTTCGCTATAAGTAGTAAATCCTTCATGAATCCACATATCGGCAATATCTTTACTCGTAACACTGTTTCCAAACCATTCGTGACCCGTTTCATGAATGGTTATATAATCGAAGAACATTCCAACTCCTGTTCCAGATAAATCAAAGCCCATATAGCCTTTTTTATACTTGTTTCCATAAGCAACGGCACTTTGGTGTTCCATTCCTAAATAAGGTGTTTCAACAAGCTTATAACCATCTTCCCAAAAAGGGTATTTTCCAAATTTAGTTTGAAAGCAATTCATCATTGGCTTTACATCTTCTTCAAAATGTTTTCGGGCTTTTTCTTCATTTTCACGAAGTACATAATAATCTAAATCTAAATCATCTAGTTTGTCATGAATGTGAACGTAATCTGCAATATTAACCGTAATTGTATAATTGTTAATTGGGTTAATTACTTCCCAATCCCAACGTGTGTAGCCATTTCCTAAATCTTCAGAGCCTTTAAATCTTCCGTTTGAAACATTCATAAGCCCGTTTGGGACTGCCACTTTTACTGAAGCTCCATTATCTGGTTCATCGGTTTGAGAATCTTTTACAGGAAACCATAAACTAGCACCTGTTCCTTGAACAGCAACTGCAATATGATGCTTTTTGTTACTGTCTTTTTTAAATACAAAACCGCCATCCCAAGGCGCATTTTTAGCTACTTTTGGTTTTCCTGAATAATAAAAACGAACTTTTTCAGAAGTGTTTTGAGCTAATTCTTTTGGAAAATTAACAAAAACTGCATCGAAATCTCTTTTATAAGTAAGTTTTTGCTTGTTCCAAATAATTGAATCTACCTTCATATTATCGAATAAATCCAATTGAATTTTTGAAGTATTTTCAACAACTTTAAAGCTAATGTCGTTATAACCAACTATAGATCTTTCTTCTGGATTTATAGTAATGTTCAAATCATAACGTAATACATCAAAACAAATACGCTCAAAACGTAAACCGCCTTGAAGTGAATCTCTGCGAGAGAATTTTTGTGCTGTAATTTCGTGAATTCCAATAAAAAGAAATCCGATGATAAGTAGTTTTTTCATTGTTGTATATTTCTAAAGTAAATATAAGTAGTTGGATTTTATGTTTTGTTACGATTAAGTTAAAATTCAGCTTTTTTAAGAAAAGTGATTTTCTCTTTTGAAATTGGATGTTCAAATGTAATTTTCTCTGCATGAAGATGTAATCTATTTGCTTTTGTTCCATATAAATCATCACCAATAATTGGACAATTTAAGCCTAAATTATGTGATGCATGTACTCGTAATTGATGTGTTCTGCCAGTAATAGGGTAGAAGTGAACGCGTGTTTGATTATTTTCTCTACTTATTACTTCAAATTTCGTTCTTGCCGATTTTCCATGTTCATAACAAACCAATTGATTTGGACGATTATCCAGGTCTACTCGTAAAGGTAAATCGATAAAGCCTTCGTTTTGAGTGACAATTCCATCTAAAAGAGCTACATATCTTTTTTGAACGTTTCGTTTGATAAACTGACTTTGTAAATTTTTATATACTTCTTCTGATTTTGCAATAAGCATTAAACCAGAAGTAGACATGTCTAATCGATGCACAATTAATGGTCCGGTTGCATTTGGATATAAATTTTTTACTCTTTGGTAAACCGAATCTGTTACATTTTTCCCAGGAACCGATAAGAATTCATGTGGTTTATGAATAACAGCTAAATAATCGTCTTCAAATACAATTTCAATATTTTGATTTTCTGCAGTATTATTTAAAAACGGATTTTCATCCATTTCAATATCCAAAAGCATGTGTCTTAAAATAGGTTCGCACTTTCCAGTACAAGCAGGATAGAATTGCTTGTGTTTTCGAATTTCTGATTTTGGCGATTGTCCCCACCAAAATTCAGCCATTGCGATAGGTTTTAAATTGTTTTGAAAAGCATAATGTAATAGTTTTGGTGCAGCACATTCTCCAGCTCCAGCTGGTGGATTGTTTTCAAAAATTTCACCTAAACTTTTTGACTTTTTATATTGATTCAGAAAAGCATAATTATCAAACAATTGTTGCTGTAATTTTGCTGATTTTAAACTTCTAATTTCTTTTTTTTGATTGATTTCATTCGTGAAAAAACTTACTTCTTTTTCTGCATCTTCTGTCTTGTATTCCCAATATTTGGTCATTTTTTTAAATAAAATCTTTTCTAATTGACTTTCTTTATTGAGTTCATCAATGTTATAATCGAAAATTTTACGCTTTTCAGCACGAAGTGTTTTTTGCGCTTTCATAGCTTCTTTTTGACGATTTAAGTCAATTTTGGCTTCATTTAGAACTTTTTTAAGGTTTTTTAGAACAATTTTATAATCAGATTTATTTTCTAAATGCTCTATTTCTCTATTCAATTCATTTAAAACGGCTTCTTCTTTTTTGTAAAAACCAGAATTGGAAAGCATATCATAAACTGTTGGAACAAAGTATTTATGATGATTACTATCTGCTAATTTTCCAGAAAATGCTGCTAAAAATCCTAATTCAGCTTTAGAGTTTTGGCAAACTAAAACACCAAACATTTTTCCAATAACTAATCCACTTTGGCTTTCTTCTAATCCAAAATTATGTTCAAAATCAGTTTGATTATTTAAGTAATCTTGTAATTCTTGAGCGGCAATTATACTCAATTGATTTGGCTCGTAATAAAAAGGGAACGTGAATTTTTCTGGTAAGCTAATACCTGAAATATTGGAATCAAATAAATGAAAAAAAGTACTCATTCTGTTTTAAAATAAAAGAGCCATTCTAAAAGAATAGCTCAATTATGAATATATTTTTTTAAAGTTTATTCTGCTTTTTTAGCGCAACATTCTTTTTTACAACCTGGCTCACAAGCTTTAGCTTCAGCAGTTTTGTCTGCACAACATGCTTTTGTACATCCTGGCTCACAAGTTTTAGCTTCAGCATTTTTATCTGCGCAACATGCTTTTTCACAACCTGGTTCACAAGTTTTAGCGACTTTATCTGCACAACATGCTTTTTCGCATCCAGGCTCACAAGCTTTACCATCTTTTTCTACACAACATTCTTTTTTGCAATCTTCTGTACATTCTTTTTTTGCATCGTTACAAGAAACAACACTTAAACTGATAAGGGCAATTGCAATAATTTTTTTCAATAATTTCATAATATGATTTTTTTAGGATATAAATATAAGTTTTTTTTATGTTTTAGGAATTAAACCTGAATTACTCCTAGGTTAAAAGGCTTTTCAATAGGAGCGTGGTTTGCAGCTTCAATTCCCATAGAAAGCCAAGTTCTTGTTTCTAACGGATCGATAATTCCGTCTGTCCATAAACGAGAAGCAGCATAATAAGGAGAAACTTGCGCATCGTAACGAGCTTTTATTTTATCGAATAATTCTTGTTCTACTTTTTCATCCACTTCTAGACCTTTTTTCTTTAAAGAAGAAGCTTCAATTTGCATTAATACTTTAGCAGCTTGAGCACCACCCATAACAGCCAACTCAGCACTTGGCCAAGCAAAAATAAGTCTTGGGTCATATGCTTTTCCACACATTGCATAATTACCAGCACCATAAGAATTCCCAATAATTACTGTGAATTTTGGCACTACCGAATTTGAAACGGCATTTACCATTTTTGCACCATCTTTAATAATTCCACCATGTTCACTTTTGCTCCCTACCATAAATCCAGTTACATCTTGTAAAAAGACTAATGGAATTTTCTTTTGGTTACAATTGGCAATAAAACGAGTCGCTTTATCAGCAGAATCAGAATAAATTACACCGCCAAATTGCATTTCGCTAGGCTTTGTTTTTGCAGCAGTTGTTTTTACAACTTTACGTTGGTTGGCAACAATCCCTACAGCCCAACCGTCAATACGTGCATAACCTGTAATAATAGTTTGTCCGTAACCTTCTTTATATTCTTCAAATTCAGAATTATCAATCATTCGATTGATAATTTCTTTCATATCATATTGTTCGTTTCGTGCTTTTGGAAGTATTCCGTATATTTCTTTTGGATCTAATTTTGGTTTTTGAGCTTTTATACGATTATAACCCGCTTTATCAAAATCACCAATTTTACCAACAACACTTTTAATTCTGTTTAAGGCATCTGCATCGTCTTTCGCTTTAAAGTCTGTAACTCCTGAAATTTCGCAATGCGTAGTTGCACCACCAAGCGTTTCATTGTCAATGCTTTCTCCAATTGCAGCTTTAACTAAATAACTTCCGGCAAGGAAAATACTTCCCGTTTTATCAACAATCATGGCTTCATCACTCATAATAGGTAAATAAGCGCCACCAGCAACACAACTTCCCATAACAGCAGCAATTTGTGTAATTCCCATACTACTCATCACTGCATTATTTCTGAAAATTCGCCCGAAATGTTCTTTGTCAGGAAAAATTTCATCTTGCATTGGTAAATAAACCCCAGCAGAATCTACTAAATATATAATTGGCAATCTGTTTTCAATTGCAATTTCTTGTGCTCTTAAATTCTTTTTTGCAGTAATTGGAAACCAAGCTCCAGCTTTTACAGTAGCGTCATTAGCAACAACAATACATTGTTTGCCAGATACATATCCTATTTTTACAACAACTCCTCCAGATGGGCAACCGCCATGCTCTTCATACATTCCTTCTCCAACAAACGCTCCAATTTCTATACTTTTCGACTTTTCGTCTAATAAATAATCAATACGTTCACGAGCAGTCATTTTACCTTCTGCATGTAATTTATCAATTCGTTTTTGACCGCCACCAAGTTTTACTTTTGCAAAACGTTGCTTTAAATCAGATACTAATAATTTATTATAATCTTCGTTTTTATTGAATTCTAAGTCCATGTTGGCATTTAATTTGTTGTTGTACAAAAATAGAAAAATCCAACTAGAAAAGATGTTTCATCGTTGGATTTTGATAATTTATTTACAGTTTAATAAGTTTTTATTTTTTATTTTTTGAATCTTGTACTAGATTTTTTAGGATTGCCCATTGTTTTAAAGCATCACGAGCTTCTACAGCCGGATATCCTAACATCACTTTTCCAGCTTCAATATCACCTGTTACACCAGATCCTGCACCAACAATTGCACCATCTCCAATTGTTACATGATCTTTAATTGAAGCACTTCCGCCAATTATAACTCCGTTTCCTAGAGTAACAGAGCCAGCTAACCCGCTATTTCCTGCCATAATGCAAAACATTCCTAATTTAGAATTATGCCCAATTTGCACAAGATTGTCAATTTTACATCCATCACCTAAAACGGTTGAACTAAATTTACCTCTATCAATACAAGAATTTGCGCCAATTTCAACATTGTTTCCAATTATTACATTTCCAATTTGTGGTATTTTGACTAATCCTTTTTCCGGATCAGGTCGAAATCCAAAACCGTCTGCGCCTATTGTAGCGTTTGGGTGAATAATACAGTTGTTTCCTAGGTGACAACGTTCTCTAATAACAGTTCCGGACCAAATAACAGTATTTTTTCCAATAGTACATTCATCAAGAATGGTAACATTTGGATAGATTATTGAGTTTTCTCCTATTTTAGTATTTGGTCCAACGTAACAACCAGCACCAATTTTCACTCCATTTTCAATTGAAGCTGTTTCGTCGATAACTGCGGTTGGATGTATGTCATGTTTAAAAATAGGCGCAGGAGGAGCAAAAAGTTCTAAAACTTGAGACATTGCCAAATCTGCATTTTTTACTTTTATAAAAGCTTTATTATCACCAGGTTCGATGGAAATATTCTCATTAACTACAGCAACACATGCTTTAGATGATGCCCATAATTTCTCATACTTTTTATTGCCAATAAAAGAAATTTCAGTTTCACTTGCAGCTTCAAGTTGTTCAGGAGCACTTATTTTATAACTAGTTGAACCAATTAATGTTCCTTCCAAAATTTCGTTAATTTCTTGTACTGAGTATGATTTCATAAGTTTAGTTAGAATAGGTTAGGCGACTAAATTAAGAAAAGAAAATTCTAAAAACCTACAAAAGAAGAAGAATAAATTCTTATTCTTCTTCTCGTTGTCCCATTAGCATTAAATAAGCTTTTAGAAATTGATCAATTTCACCATTCATAACTCCATCAACATCACTTGTTTCGTGTCCTGAACGTACGTCTTTAATTAATTTATAAGGATGCATTACGTAATTACGAATTTGCGAACCCCATTCAATTTTCATTTTTCCAGCTTCAATATCAGCTCGTTGTGCTAATTGTTTTTTCAATTCAATTTCATACAATTGCGATTTAAGCATTTGCATGGCTCTGTTTCTGTTGTCGTGTTGAGAACGCGTTTCAGAACATTGAATTTGAATTCCTGTTGGTTTATGAACCAGCTGAACTTTGGTTTCAACCTTATTTACATTTTGTCCACCAGCTCCACTAGAGCGAGCTGTTGTTATTTCAATATCTGCAGGATTGATTTCAATTTCAATTGTATCATCCACTAAAGGATAAACATAAACGGAAGCAAAAGAAGTATGACGCTTTGCATTACTGTCAAAAGGAGAAATTCTTACCAAACGATGAACTCCATTTTCACCTTTAAGATAACCAAAAGCAAAATCACCTTCAATTTCTAAAGTAACCGTTTTAATTCCGGCAACATCACCTTCTTGGTAATTCAATTCTTTGATTTTGTAACCTTGTTTTTCTGCCCACATAAGGTACATACGCATAAGCATAGCAGCCCAATCACAACTTTCAGTTCCGCCAGCTCCAGCAGTAATTTGAAGAACAGCACTTAAGCTGTCTCCTTCATCAGAAAGCATGTTGCGAAATTCAATATCTTCAATATGAAGAATTGTTTTGTTGAATAATTCTTCAACTTCTTCTTCACTAATTTCACCTTCTTTTAGAAAGTCCATCATTATTTGAAGCTCTTCAGTATATTCAGTTGCTTTGTTGAAATCCTCAACCCATTTTTTCTTTGAACGTAAAATTCGAACAATCACTTCTGCTTCTCTTGCGTTATTCCAAAAGTCAGGTGCAAACGTTTTTTCTTCTTCGTTTGAAATTTCTATAAGTTTTTTATCGATGTCAAAGATACCTCCTTAACGCACCAAGGCGCTCTATAATATCTTTTACTTGCTCTGTAGTAATCATATTATTTTTGTAGTTTTACAGCACAAAAATAGACAATCCTTTTAATATTATGGAAATTAATTTAATAAGTGATACGGTAACAAAACCAACTCCAGAAATGCTTACTGCAATGTTCAACGCTAAAGTAGGAGACGATGTATTTAAACAAGATCCAACGGTTAATGCACTTGAAGCTAAAGTGGCTGATATGTTTGGGATGGAAGCAGCGCTTTTTTTTCCTTCGGGAACTATGGCAAATCAAACTGCAATAAGAGTACATACTCGTCCTGGAGATGAAGTGATTTGTGATAAATGGTCGCATATTTTTTTATATGAGGGTGGAGGAGTAGCTGCAAATAGTGGTGTTTCATGCCATTTAGTTGATGGAGATAGAGGAATGATTACACCAGAACTAGTAAAAAGTGTGATTAGTGACCCAGGTTTTTATCATGCACCAGTTACAAAAATGGTTAGCGTTGAAAATACTACAAATAAAGGTGGTGGTGCTTGTTATGAAATGGATAACTTAAGAGCAATTAAAGAAGTTTGTGTTCAAAATAATTTGATTTACCATTTAGATGGAGCTAGATTATGGAATGCTTTGGTAGCTAAAAACCAAGATCCAAAAGAATACGGTCAATTGTTTGATACTATTTCAGTTTGCTTGTCAAAAGGATTAGGAGCTCCAGTTGGTTCAGTATTATTAGGGACAAAAGAGCATATTGATAGAGCAATTCGAGTACGAAAACTTTTTGGTGGAAATATGCGTCAGGCTGGTTATTTGGCTGCAGCAGGAATTTATGCTTTAGATAATAATATTCAACGATTAGAACAAGATCATAGAAAAGCAAAAGAATTAGGAGCGTTGTTGAAAACAATGTCTTGGGTTGAAAAAGTCGAAGATATTGAAACTAATATTTTAATTTTTAAGTTAAAGGCAACTATTGATGAATCTAAATTCATGGAAATATTAAAACAAAAAAACATTTTAATAAGCTCTATGGGACAAGGTAAATTAAGAATGGTAACGCATTTAGATTATAAAGAAGTTATGCATACTTATGTTTTAGAGGCTTTATCTAAAATTGAATTATAAAAAAAAGCAACTCTAGGAGTTGCTTTTTTTTATTTAAACATGTCCATGCCTGGTATATTTGGCATTCCTTCTTTGGCTACTGCACCTAGTTCAGCTTCATTTACATTAGTAGCTTTTTCTATTGCTTTATTCAAGGTGTTAATTAAATAATCTTCTAACATTTCTTTATCAGCTAGTAAACTATCATCAATAGAAATATTTGTAATTTTTCTGTTTGCAGTTAGCGTTACTTCAATAAGATTATCACTGCTTTTTTCATCGATTAGTACTGAATCTAAACGCTTTTTAGTTTCTTCAACTTTTTGTTGGGTTTCTTTAATTTTACCCATCATTCCCATAATATCTCCAAACATATTCTTTTAATTTTTTTATTCATGCAAAAATATTAAATTAGCTTTTAAATACAAATGATAACTTCATGAAAAATTATATCTATATCGCATTAATTTCTCTTATTTTTGCAACCTCTTGTAAAGAAAAAAAAGTAAAAATGAACGAAGAAATTAAAGCACCAATAGCACAAATTATACCTCACAATTTAGAAAAACACGGTGAAGTTAGAGTTGACGACTATTATTGGTTGAATGACAGAGAAAATAAAGATGTAATTGATTATTTGAATAAAGAGAATGAGTATTATCAAAAAATGACAGCTCATACTAAGCAATTTCAAGATGATTTGTTTAAAGAAATGAAAGCTCGTATTAAAGAAGATGACTCTTCTGTACCTTATTTCTACAACGGATATTATTATTATACAAGATTTGAAATAGGTAAGGGTTACCCTGTTTATGCTAGAAAAAAGGCAAGTTTATCTGCTAAAGAAGAAATAATGTTTGATTGTAATGAAATGGCAAAAGGTAATTCTTATTTCAATTTAAGTGGAATAAGTATTAGTGAAGATAATAAATGGGCTACGTTTGGTTTAGATTTAGTTTCGAGAAGACAATATGCAATTCAGATAAAAAACTTACAAACGGGTGAAATTCTTTCTGAAAAAATTGAAAACACAACAGGAGGAGCAACTTGGGCAAGTGATAATAAAACTATTTTTTACACGAAGAAGGATCCAAAAACGTTGCGATCAGATATGATTTATAAACATGTATTGAATACTGATTCTAAAAAGGATGAATTGGTTTTTCATGAAAAGGACGATACCTTTTACACTACAGTTTACAAAGATAAATCAAAAAAATATTTAGTTATCGCTTCTTCAAGTACGTTAACTACTGAATTTCAGACTCTAGATGCTTCAACTCCTAATGGTACTTTCAAAGTTTTTCAAAAAAGGGTAAGAGGTTTGGAATACAGTATTTCACATTTTGCAAATCATTTTTATGTATTGACCAATAGTGATAAAGCGACTAATTTTAAATTGATGAAAACGCCTGAAAGAGCAACTTCTATTGAAAATTGGACTGAGGTAATTCCACATAGAAAAGAAGTTTTATTAGAAGGAATTGATATTTTTAAAAACTTTTTAGTTGTTGAAGAGCGTACCAATGGTTTAAACAAAATTCAAATACGTCCTTGGAGTGGTGAAGAATCATATTATTTGCCTTTCACAAGTGAAACTTATACTGCATATTCAACTACCAATCCAGACTTTGATACAGATGTTTTAAGATATGCATATCAATCTTTAGCAACGCCTTCTTCAGTAATTGATTTTAATATGGTTACCAAAGAAAAAACAGTTTTAAAAGAACAAGAAGTTTTAGGTGGAAAATTTGATAAGAATAATTACAAAGAAGAGCGTATTTGGGCTACTGCAGAAGATGGAACTAAAATTCCAATTTCAATGGTATATAGAAAAGGAATGAAGAAAAACGGTTCAAATCCTTTTTTACTTTATGCTTATGGTTCTTATGGCTCAACTATAGATCCTTATTTTTCAACAACAAGATTAAGTCTATTAGATAGAGGTTTTATCTTTGCTATTGCACATGTAAGAGGAGGAGAGTATTTAGGAAGAGAATGGTATGAAGATGGTAAATTATTGAAAAAGAAAAATACATTTACTGACTTTATTGATTGTTCAAAATATGTAATACGAAAAGAATATACTTCAAAAAGCCATTTATATGCTGAAGGTGGTTCGGCTGGCGGTTTATTAATGGGTGCAATAGTTAATATGGCTCCAGAATTATATAATGGTGTTGTTGCACAAGTTCCTTTTGTGGATGTAGTTACTACAATGCTTGATGATTCTATTCCATTGACAACAGGGGAATACGACGAATGGGGAAATCCTAACGATAAAGAATATTACGATTATATGTTATCATATTCACCATATGATAATGTAACTGAACAAGCTTATCCGAATATGTATGTTTCTACTGGTTTACATGATTCTCAAGTACAATATTGGGAACCAGCAAAATGGGTAGCTAAGCTCCGTGCAAAGAAAACCGATAAAAATTTATTGTTTTTAGATACTAATATGGAAGCCGGACATGGTGGAGCTTCAGGAAGATTTGAAGCACTTAAAGAAGTTGCTAAAGAATTTGCCTTTTTATTAGATTTAGAAAAAATTAAGGAGTAATTAAACTTTTTTTGTTAAATTTGCAGGGTTTTGGGGTTAAAAATTAACCAATACTATGCCTCATATAATATCGTTTTTATGAAAGAAGAAATAAAAGCCTACAATAATATATTAGAATTAATCGGTAATACACCACTTATTAAACTGAATAATATTACGAAAGGCTTATCTGGAAATTTCTATGCAAAAGTAGAAGCTTTTAATCCAGGTCATTCAACAAAAGATAGAATTGCATTATATATTATTGAAGAAGCTGAAAAAAGAGGGATTCTTAAACCAGGCGATACAATTATAGAAACTACATCTGGTAATACAGGTTTTAGTTTAGCTATGGTTAGTATCATTAAAGGTTACGATTGTATCTTGGCAGTAAGTTCAAAATCATCAAAAGACAAAATTGATATGCTTCGTACAATGGGAGCTAAAGTTTATGTTTGTCCGGCGAACGTTTCTGCTGATGATGAACGTTCATATTATAATGTAGCTAAAAGATTACATGAGGAAACTAAAGGGTCTGTTTATATAAATCAATATTTTAATGATTTAAATGTTGACGCACATTATAAGTCAACTGGGCCAGAAATTTGGGAACAAACAAATGGTCAAATTACACATTTAGTTGCTTGTAGTGGAACTGGAGGTACAATTTCAGGAACTGCAAAATTCTTAAAAGAACAAAATCCAAATATTAAAATTTTGGGAGTTGATGCTTTTGGTTCAGTATTGAAAAAATATCATGAAACGAAAGAATTTGACAATGATGAAATTTATCCATACCGTATTGAAGGGTTAGGTAAAAACTTAATTCCTACAGCTACTGATTTTGATATTATCGATAGTTTCATGAAAGTATCAGATGAAGAAAGTGCGCATACCGCTAGAGAACTAGCAAGGAAAGAAGGTTTGTTTGTAGGTTATACTTCAGGAGCAGCCTTTCAAGCTATCAAGCAATACGGAGAAGCGGGAGTATTTGATGAAAACAGTAATGTTGTAGTCATATTTCCTGATCATGGTTCAAGATACATGAGTAAAGTCTTTAGCGATGATTGGATGACTGAACAAGGTTTTTTTGATACTAAAAATCAAGAAGAAGCTCAAAAAATTGAAATTATAAAGTAATAAAAAAAGGATATTGTTTTAATATCCTTTTTTTATGCAATTAAATCATTGTATGCACGCATACTATTTGGTAATTCTTTATTATATTTGACAAACAAAACTTTTAAATTATGCAAAAGCCTACATTTAATTCCCTGCTTAATACAACATATCCAATTATTATTGCGCCAATGTTTTTAGTGTCAAATACTAAAATGGTTATAGAAGGAATGAAAAGTGGAGTTGCTGGTTGTATTCCTGCATTAAATTATAGAACACTTGAGGAATTAAGAGCAGCAATAGTTGAGTTAAAAGCGGCTAAGATTCCTGGAGGAAGTTTCGGATTTAACTTAATTGTAAATAAGTCAAATATTAAATATAAAGAGCAATTAAGAGTGATTTGTGAAGAAGGAGTAGATTTTATAATTACTTCTTTAGGTAGTCCAGAAGAAACGATTAATGAAGCTCATAAAGTAGGTATTAAAGTATTTTGTGATGTTACTGATTTGAAATTTGCTAAAAAAGTTGAAGAATTAGGTGGCGATGCTATTATAGCAGTCAATAATCAAGCTGGAGGGCACAGAGGTAATGTTGCACCAGGAGACTTAATTAAATTACTTAATGAAGGAACATCACTGCCCGTTATTTCGGCTGGTGGAGTAGGTAATAAGGCAGAATTAAATGAAATGTTATCTTATGGTGCAATAGGAGTTTCTATTGGAAGTCCGTTTATTGCATCTGTAGAAGCTGGAGTTTCTGACGAATACAAACAAGCTTGTGTTGATTATGGTGCAAAAGATATTGTAATGACCGAGCGTATATCAGGTACACCATGTACAGTTATTAATACACCTTATGTTCAAAAAATTGGAACAAAACAAACATGGTTAGAGAATCTTTTGAATAAGAATAAAAGTTTAAAAAAATGGGTCAAAATGATTCGTTTCATGATAGGCACTAGTGCGGTTACTAAAGCAGCAACACAAGCAACCTATAAAACAGTTTGGGTTGCCGGACCAAGTATTAAAGACACGAAATCAATTTTACCGCTTGCAGAGATTGTGAGTAAATTAGTCAAGTAATTTATCTATATTTACTTTAATAATAAGGATTTCATTTGAAAAAATCAGTAAATTTCACCTTTGCTATTTTAACCGTTTTTATATTCGGTTTTTTGGTATGGAATAGTTCTGAAAATTCTATTTCTTATTCAAAAAAGATTGATTTTTCTAAAGAAGTTAATTCTACAATTGAGCAAAATAATTTTTATTTTAACTCAGAAGGATTACAAAATGAAACTTTTTCTTTTAATTCTGGACAAAATCAAACGAGCTCAAATCAAATTGTAAGAAAGCTAACTTATCCGTTTTTTTATCAAATTTCACTTGCTCAAATAGAGTTGTTTTATAAAAACAGTTTTGAAGTCTTATTTGATAAAAAGAATCTTTTAGATTTATTTTTCACAACTTCAATCATCATTTTTCCCTTTCATTATTTTTGGTAAAATCCTCTTTATTTTTAGTTAGTCCCTAATATATCATATATTTTGGGATGTTTTTTATACACTTAATTTTAAATAAAATCAAAATGGATATTACCAACACTATAATTGGAATTGCACTTTCTTTAACTATTATTATTCCAATTTATCTTATCAATTCAAACGTAAAAAAGAAAAGAAATCAAGTTCTAAAAGTATTAAACGAAATATCATCGAATAGGAATGAAAAATTCTCAGAAGTTGATTTATGGAATAATTCTTTTGGAATAGGGTTAAAAAATGATGAATTAAATTTTCTTGGAAAAAATGAAACTTCAGAATTTAAAGAAACTATTAATCTGAATGAAGTTAAGAAATGCCTAATGATTAAAACCAATAAAACAGGTCAAGAACCAAAATCTAATCATGATATTGTGAAGTTATCTTTGCATTTAGAATTTAAAAATCAAAAGAATCTTAATTTAATTTTTTTTGAAGCCAGTCCATCTCACTTTATTGTGGGTGAGGAAATGCGAATTGCAAAAAAATGGCAAGAACTTATTAGTAGTATGATCTAAAACTAAAAATGCCCTAACAATTTGTAAGGGCATTTTTTTTATGAAGTAAATAATTATTCAACTGTTATTTCAAAAACTTTGTCCCAATTTTTACCTGTTACAAAAATAGTCTTAGTTTTAGGATTATAAGCTATCCCGTTTAATACATCAATATCGGGGTGTTTAGTAACTTTGTTTTTTAAATCACTTAAGTTAATGATGTTTTCAACGGCACCATTTTTTGGGTTTATAATGGCTATAGCGTCTCTTCCATAAACATTTGCCCATATTTTACCGTCAATCCACTCAAGCTCGTTTACGGCTTCAATCTTATTTGCATTGGTATAAATATTAATATAATCTACTTCTTCTAATGTTTCTGGATCTAAAATGTATATTTTTTCTGTTCCATTACTCATGTAAAGATATTTTCCATCGTTGGTTAAGCCCCAACCTTCCATATCTTTAAAATATTTAAATGTTTTTATTTTTTCAAAAGTATCTGCATTATACACATAACCTTCATTATTTTGATAGGTTAGTTGGTATACTTTGTTGTTTAAAATGGTTATTCCTTCACCAAAATATTGCGTAGGAAGTTCAACTTTTTTATAGACTTCGCCTGTTTTATAATTAGTTTTTCGTAAACTCGTTATTCCTCTTTTTCCTGTTCCGCTTCCAGCGCCATTTCCAGTTCCTTCAATTAAAGTATCTCTATAAAATTCAAATCCTTGTGTGTAAGCTGCAATATCGTGTGGATAGGTATTGATTATTTTATAGGTCAATAATTTTGGGGCATCTTGTGCAACCACAGTAAAGTTAGTTTCAACTTCAGCAATTTCATTTTCAAAATAGACTTTAGCTTTTATAAGATGCCAACCTAATTTTTCGTTTTCAAAACTATAGTGAAGTTTGTTGTTTGCAACACTCGTTCCAATAGATTTATTGTTCAAAACATAGTTTACTGAATCTATTTTCTTCTCTTTTTTGTTTTTAATTACAAAGTCTGCCGATTCATTTGGCTGATAAACTTGTTTTAAAACAGAAGTGTCAATAGAAAATAATTTATTTTTTTCGTTTTTATCGCCCTCACAAGAAGCGATTAATAAACTTAAAGTTATGATTGTTAATGACTTAATATATAACATGCTTTTTATAATTTGATAACACAATATACAACGAATTTTAAAAGAAACAATTGCCTTGCAAAAATATAAAATGTTTGTATATTTGCACCGGCAAGTCCTACACGACCAGCTCCTGCAGAATCCCCCAGGGTGGGAACGCAGCAAGGGTAAGCGGTTGTAGCGGTGCGATGTAGGTCGCTTGCCATTTTTTTAAAATATTTGATCTCCCTTAGTGGAGATTTTTTATTTTTACACCAATTCTTATTCTATGAAATTAAGTTTTCAAATTGTTCGTTTTAAGCTTAAAGAAACATTTTCAATTAGTTACGGAAGTTATTCTCATCGTGATGCACTTGTTGTGTCGTTATCTAAAAATGGTTCTACTGGTTATGGTGAATGTACTGCAATAGATTATTACGGAATTGATTTAGAAGTTTTCGTTTTAAAATTAGAATCAATTCAAGTTTTAATTGAAAAACAATCGATTTCTCACCCAATTGAATTTTATACATTTTTAGAAACTCTAAATTTGCATTCTTTTTTACGTTCAGCATTAGACTGTGCATATTGGGATTTATTTGGAAAACTAGAAAATAAGAGTTTTTTGGAACTCAATTCAATTTCATATCATAAATTACCAGAATCGTCTATAACTATAAGTATTGATTCATTGGAAAATCAATTGGAGAAAATTAAAAAGTCCGATTGGAATTATTTCAAAGTAAAATGCAGTCATTTTAATGAAAAAATGATTCATGAATACTTGCTTACCAATAAAAATATCGCTCTAGACGCCAATTGTAGTTTCAGTATTGAAAATTGTAAATTCCTTGAGGAACAATCCTTTTCTGAACAGGTTACTTATATTGAACAACCTTTGAAAATTGATAGTTATAAAATTCTAAATGCAAATAAATATCCAAATTGGATGGCCGATGAAGATTGCCAAGACGAAACTTCCATTTTAAAGTTAAATGATCATTACAGCACTTTAAATTTGAAATTGGTTAAAATTGGCGGATTAACACCTGCTTTGCAATTCATTGAAAAAGCAAAAGCAAATGATTTTAAAATTATGATAGGCTGTATGACCGAATCTACAATAGGAATTTCAGCTGGAGCAGTATTAACTCCTTTTGCAGACTATGTAGATTTAGACGGAGCAAATTTAATTTCAAATGATATTGCTACAGGGAATTTCATTGATAAAGGAAAAGTAATTCTTTCAGAAAAAGCAGGCTTAGGAATTTCTATTAAATAGTTTTATTAAGTCTTTAAAAGCTGTATTTTCGCATCATAATTTTTTTTTAATGAGTAAAGTAATATTTATAACGGGTGCTTCTTCTGGAATTGGAAAAGCAATTGGTGAGTTTTTACATCAAAAGAACTTTAAGGTTTACGGAACAAGTAGAAACCCAGAACGAGTTGAAAATTCAATATTTCCATTAGTCAAGCTAGATGTTCGTAATGTAGAGTCTATACAAATGGCTGTTGCTGAAATTTTATCAAAAGAAGATAGAATTGATGTTGTTATAAATAATGCTGGTGTTGGAATAACTGGTCCGTTAGAAGAAATTCCAACGGCTGAAATTAAAAATAACTTCGAAACAAATCTTTTTGGTCCTATTGAAGTAATGAAGGCGGTTTTACCTCAAATGCGCAAGCAAAAGAGCGGACTAATCATTAATATTACTTCAATTGCAGGCTATATGGGATTACCTTATAGAAGTGTTTATTCGGCATCAAAAGGAGCTTTGGAGTTAATAACTGAAGCTTTAAGTATGGAAGTAAAAGAATTTGGTATACACATTACAAATGTTGCACCAGGCGATTTTGCTACAAATATTGCTTCAGGAAGATACCATGCGCCACTTGTAAAAGGTTCAGATTATGAAAAATCATACGGAACTACTTTAAAAATGATGGATGAACATGTAGATGGCGGAAGTAATCCTAACGATATGGCGGAAGCTATTTTTAAAGTAATTAACGCTCAAAATCCTAAGATACATTATAAAGTAGGTGCGTTTATGCAAAAGTTTTCTATTATTTTAAAAAGAATTTTGCCAGATACTGTTTATGAAAAACTATTAATGAATCATTATAAACTTTAACTATAAATGAAAAAAGCACTTATTTTTTCTCTGTTTATTTTTACAAATTTATTTTTTGCTCAAGGAACCTTAAATGATACAATAAAAAAATCTAAAGTTATATTTGATTTTTCTGGCGGCCTCTCTAGTAGAATAGGTAGTGTTGAAAAAACAAATGACTTTATTTTAAATAATAAAATTAATGCTTCTAGAAACGGTTACTTTATTGAAGCTTCATTATTGACTCAGTTTGCTCCAAACTCAAATCATTATATGGGTATTAAGTATAATAATTTTTTTGATTACATTAATGAGAATAAACTATCCATTTCTTTTTATGGTTTGTCTTATATGTATAGTAGTAAATTTAAAACAAAAGATAATTTTAACATCGATTTATCAATAGGATATATAGCTTATCGTGATAAACAATATTTCTTTGATGACTATACTGTCAAAGGCGGTAATATAGGTGTAAGGACAAGTGTTTCTTATCTTTTGTATATAGCAAAAGGAGTATATTCTGGACCTAAATTAGGGCTTCAATTTGGAACCGTTAAAGATTTTACTGTTGAGAAAAACGGTAATACAACACAAAATTTAAATCTTAAAGGAGCCTCAGAAAGTGTGTCAAACTTTGATTTTGGTTTAGTTTTAAGAGTAAGTATCTAATTTGATTACTAATATTGATTTTGAAATTGTATTTTTGTAGAACAAACAACACACATAAACTTAAATAGAAGAAGATGAAATTTTTTATAGACACAGCTAATTTAGAGCAAATTAAAGAAGCGCAAGCTTTAGGAGTATTAGATGGAGTTACTACAAATCCATCATTAATGGCTAAAGAGGGTATTACGGGTAAAAATAATATCTTAAAACATTATGTTGATATCTGCAATATTGTAGATGGAGATGTAAGTGCTGAGGTTAATGCTATGGACCTTGAAGGGATGATTAGAGAAGGTGAGGAGTTGGCTGATTTACACGAGCAAATTGTTGTGAAATTACCAATGACCAAAGAAGGAATTAAAGCATGTAAATATTTTTCTGATAAAGGAGTAAAAACAAATGTAACCTTAATTTTTTCTGCAGGTCAAGCTTTATTAGCTGCTAAAGCAGGAGCAACATATTGTTCTCCATTCTTAGGAAGATTAGATGATGTATCTACAGATGGTTTAAACTTAATTGATGAAATACGTCAAATCTATGATAACTATGCTTTTGAAACTCAAATTTTAGCAGCATCTGTTCGTCATACAATGCATGTAGTAAATTGTGCTAAAATTGGTGCAGATGTAATGACTGGTCCGTTATCGTCTATCCTTGGGTTATTAAAACACCCATTAACAGATATTGGTATTGCTCAGTTTATTGCTGATTACGAAAAAGGAAATAAGTAATTTACTTTTACATATAAAAAAAGAGCGATTTCATTGAAATCGCTCTTTTTTTATTAAGTTTTTTTAGTTTAAATCCTTTTCGAAATTCACATCAAATAAGTTGGAAAACCCTTTTTTAATAGTTCCGTTTTTATTAAGAATTAGGGTTCTATGAATTTTTGTAATTACCCAAAGTTTTTTAATTTCTTCAAAATTGGTAGACTTTAATTCGTTAACATCATTTAAATTATTATTCTTTAATGCTTTTGTCCATTTTTCATTTGTGTCATCTACATTCACAGCAATGAAGTTAACTTCTGGATATTTCTTTTTAAACTCTTTAACACGTTTGTGGACTGATTTTAAATGTGAATCTGCATGAGATGTCCAAAAGAAAATTACTGTTTCTTTATTTAAAGTTAAGTTTTCTAGTAATACTGGATTTAAATTTTGATCAATTAATTGAACAGAAGGTAGTTTGTTGCCAATATTTAAATTCTTGACTGAATTGTATATTTCTGTAACTTCTTTTTGTTGTTCTTTGTCAGTAGATAATTTTAAATACTTATCAATAAATGTTTTATTGTTATACATGTTTTGATCTTCCAATAAATACATGTAAGCAATATTATTTAATACAGCATTTTTTGTTTTTTGATTCTTTATCAGTGTATCTGCAATACTTAGTTTTATAATGTTATTTTCTAGAGACATTTCGTCATAAGCTCCATTGTTCTTGTCATAAGAAACATTACTTAACATGATGTTTACATACTTTATAAAAGGAGAAAAATTTGTAAATTCACTATTGTTGTATTTTATCTTTTTTCTATAATCATAAAAATCTTTAGGAAGTAAAGTGGAAACATCATTGCCAGTTTTGTATTTATGGGCATACGGATATAATTCTTTTTTATAATAATGGTGAAAATCAATTCCTGCTTGCGCAACTACATCAAAACCTTCGCTCCAACCAATTTCTGTTTTTTTCTTTAAGTAATGAGCTTTTCTTATTCTGTAAGTAGAATCTATGTTTTTAATAAATGATTTAGCATCTCTATCTAATACTTCATATAAAGTAGATCTGTCTTGTTCGTTTTTTAAATATAAATCAATTAAAAAATTATTTTTTTCATCACCTCTTCCGCAAAATGCTATTGAATTATCAAAGTCTAAAGAATTTAAACGTACCATTACACTATCGTTTTTGTCAATATATATATATTGATATTCTGGTAAGTGTTTAAAAGTATATAAACCTGGAGTTAAGGAGTCAAACTTATGTAAAAAGCGATTGTTTTTATCTAAGAAAATAGTATCAATAACCTTATCGTCTTTTAAGAATAAAACGAAATTGTTTTGAGGGTTAATAATCTCACCACCAAAATAGGCTTCATAATTATCATTATCAAAACTCTTTTCACAAGAAGCTAACGATAAAAATAAAAGCGGTAGAGAATACAAAAAGTATTTTTTAATCATGTAGGTACATTTTTTCTATAACAAAAATATTAGTTTATTATGAGAGTGCTTGTTAATGGAGCGTTAAATTAATTGTTAATAATGAACCCAAAACTGCACTATTTTTTATATTTTTGCAACAATTTAAAAATAAATTCTAAATTAATGTTAACAGTTTCAAATTTATCTGTTCAGTTTGGTAAGCGAATTTTGTTTGATGAAGTAAATGTAACTTTTACTCAAGGAAATTGCTACGGAATAATTGGCGCAAATGGTGCAGGAAAATCAACTTTTTTAAAAATCCTTTCTGGAGAAATTGACCCTACTTCTGGTAGAGTTATATTAGAACCTGGAAAACGTATGTCGGTTTTAAATCAAAATCACAACATGTTTGATGAGCATACGGTATTAGATACTATTCTAATGGGTAATAAAGTCTTATATGCTGTTAAAACAGAAATGGATGCACTTTATTTAGACTATAAAGACGAAAATGCAGATAGAATTGGAGAGTTACAGCTTCAGTTTGACGAAATGAACGGTTGGAATGCAGAAAGTGATGCAGGTTCAATGTTATCAAACTTAGGTATTTCTTCTGACTTACATTATAATTTAATGGGAGATTTGGAAGGAAAAATGAAAGTACGTGTCTTATTAGCACAAGCTTTATTTGGTAATCCAGATGTTCTTATTATGGATGAGCCTACCAATGATTTGGATTTTGAAACAATATCTTGGTTAGAAAACTTCTTAGCAAATTATGAAAATACAGTTTTAGTAGTTTCGCATGACCGTCACTTCTTAGATTCAGTTTGTACGCATGTTTCGGATATAGACTTTAGTAAAATAAACCATTATTCAGGTAATTATACTTTTTGGTATGAATCAAGTCAATTAGCAGCAAAACAAAAAGCACAGCAAAATAAAAAAGCAGAAGAAAAGAAAGCTGAGCTTGAAGAATTCATACGTCGTTTTAGTGCCAATGTTGCTAAGTCTAAACAAGCAACGTCTCGTAAGAAAATGATTGAAAAATTAAATCTTGATGAAATTAAACCATCAAGTAGAAGATATCCAGCTATTATTTTCGAAACAGAAAGAGAAGCGGGTGACCAAATTTTAAATGTTGAAAATTTAAGTGCTAGTATAGAAGGAGAAACATTATTTAAAAATGTTGACCTTAATATGGCAAAAGGAGATAAAGTAGTTGTTTTTTCTAAAGATTCTCGTGCTACTACAGCTTTTTACGAAATTTTAAACAATAACTTAAAAGCAGATTCTGGAACTTTTGATTGGGGAATTACAACTAACCAGTCATATTTACCAAGTGATAATCATGATTTCTTTAAATCAGATTTAAACTTAGTAGATTGGTTACGTCAATTTGTAAAAACAGAAGAAGAGCGTGATGAGGTTTATGTTCGTGGATTCTTAGGTAAAATGATTTTCTCAGGTGAAGAAGCATTGAAAAAATGTAATGTTTTATCTGGAGGAGAAAAAGTACGTTGCATGTTGTCTAGAATGATGATGCAAAGAGCAAACGTATTAATGTTAGACGAACCAACAAATCATTTAGATTTGGAGTCTATTACTGCGTTTAATAACTCATTAAAAAACTTTAAGGGTTCTATCTTGTTTACAACACATGACCATGAGTTTGCACAAACATTGGCAAATAGAATAGTTGAGATTACCCCAAATGGTGTAATTGATAGATATACAACTTTTGATGAATATCTTGAGGATGATAAGATAAAAGAGTTAAGAAAGAAAATGTATACAGTGTAATACAAATAAAAAAATCCCTGCAATTGCAGGGATTTTTTTATTTATCTATTTGAGTGATTATTTACTCAAAGTTTTCATTTCCTTTTCAATCATATCATAGAACTGATCGATTTTAGGCATAATGATAATTTTTGTTCTTCTGTTCTTAGCTCTGTTTTCAGGAGAATCATTGCTCGCTAACGGCATATAAGAACTTCTTCCTGCAGGAATTAATTGTTTTGGGCTTACACCTAAATCAGATTGTAAAACTCTCACAATTGATGTAGCTCTTTTTACAGATAAATCCCAGTTGTCTAATAATATACCACCTTTGTAAGGTACATTGTCAGTGTGACTTTCAACCATACATTCAAAATCAGGCTTACTGTTAATTACTCTAGCAACTTTAGCTAAAACACCTTTAGCTTTATCGCTAACATCGTAACTTCCTGATTTAAATAATAAGTTGTCTGCAATAGAAATCATAATAACTCCTTTTTCAACATTAATGTTAATGTCTGGATCATCCATACCAACATCTTTCTTCAAGCTAGTAACTAAAGCAAAAGTTACACTGTCTTTTTTAGTTAAAGCATCTTGTAGTCTTGAAATTCTAAGGTCTTTTTCTTTAAGACTTTCTAATGATTTTTCAAGGTTCTCAGCACCTTTTGTAGTAAGAGTAGTTAAATTACCCATGTTGTTGATTAAATCAGAATTGTTCTTTTTTAAGAAATCAATTTGATTAGCTAAAGCTTCTCTTTCTGTCAAACATGTGTTCAGTTTTACTGTTGCACTGTTTAATAAATCTTGAGTAGTTTTTTGTTTCGCTTCTAAATCTGTGAACTTCTTTTTAGAAACACATGACGTCATCGAAAGCGATAGCACTAAAAGGGAAAGGATGATTTTTTTCATAAAAGCTAAATTATTATTTTAAACAAAATTACTTACAAGATTCGTGCCTAAAAAATATAAAAACATAAACTATTGTTAAATTATTTCGTTAAAAATCACTCTTTTTTTTATAAAGTATTGAACAATAATTGATTTCGTTTTAAAATAATTTTTATTTTGAACATCATTTCTTTTTTTAAGAAAATAAAATAAACATGTATAGAAGTAAAAATGTGCTTTTAATATAGAAAGTATGTGCTTAAAATTGCCTTGAAATAAAAAACGAAAACTTGCAATACCATCAAAACAAAGCCTTAAAAACAAAATAGGAAGTAATTTGTTTTTAGGAAGGTTTTTAGTCAACATCCATAAGGAATTTCTAAAATTCAAAAAAGTTTTTTGTGGACTTCCAACATTTAATGTTGCACCACCAACATGATAGACCAATGATTTATGGTTGTAAATTGTTTTATATCCTTCATTAAAAGCTCTCCAGCATAAATCAATTTCTTCTTGATGTGCAAAAAAATCTTCATCAAAACCATTTAACTTCTTAAAGACTTCCTTTCTAATGAAAAAACAAGCGCCACTTGCCCAAAATATTTCAGTAGTATCGTTATATTGATTGTTGTCTTTTTCTATTGATTCAAAAATTCTACCTCTACAAAACGGGTATCCGTATTTATCAATAAAACCGCCAGCTGCGCCAGCATATTCAAAACATTCTTTATTGTTATACGCTAAAATTTTAGGTTGAATAATAGCAACAGTATAATCATTATCAAAAGTTGAAAGTATAGGTTGCAACCAATTTTCAGTTACTTCAATATCTGAATTGACTAATGCATAATAAGGTTCTTCAATTTCTTTAAGTGCATAATTATAACCTTTGGCAAAGCCAAAGTTTTCAGTGTTTTGAATAATTTTAATTGAAGGGAATTCATTTTGAATAACTTCAATAGATTGATCAGTAGATGCATTATCAGCTACATAAACAGTTGCCTCATCAGAAAATTTAATAATTGAAGGTAAAAACTCTCTTAAAAGTTTTTCTCCATTCCAATTTAAGATGACAACAGCTATTTTTTTCATTATGATGTTAGTTCTTGATGCTAATTTCAGGTAACGCTTTCAAAAACGAATATTTTTCATTTTCAAAATCCATTTCGCAAAAGTAATGATTTAGTCCATTTGTAACCATTAAATATTGAGCATTTAAAGATAAATTATAACGTGCAATTTGATCAAAAGTCTTTTGGTCAATCTTAACTTCTGGCGCTTTACACTCAATTAAGAGAAAAATAGAGCCGTCAGAATTGTACACGACAATATCGTAACGTTTATTCATTCCGTTCACTTTAACTGTTTTCTCAACGTTTATTAACGATTTCGGATATTTTTTTTCGTCTAGTAAAAATTCAACTACATGTTGTCTAACCCATTCTTCTGGAGTAAGAAGAATAAATTTTTTTCTAATAGGATCAAAAATAGACACTTTATTTTCACTATTTTTGAACCGAAAGGAATAATCGCTAAAATTCAATTTTTGCATAACTCAAAATTACTCAAAAATTGTAAACTGCCAACTTATTTCTGAAAACTGAATACTAAATAATGGACGAAGTAATTCAAATTACAAAAGATATAAAATCTGGAAATATTAAGCCTATCTATTTTTTTATGGGTGAGGAGCCTTATTATATAGATAAGTTAACTGAATTCATTGAAGATAATGTGTTACAGGAACATGAGCGCGACTTTAATCAAACCATTATTTATGGAAGAGACGCAAGTATCGAGGACATAGTTTCTACTGCAAAGCGTTTTCCAATGATGGCAGACCGACAAGTAGTTATTGTAAAAGAAGCTCAGGATTTAGTTAAAACAATTGATAAACTAGAATCTTATATTGAAAATCCTCAACCTACAACAGTTTTAGTTTTTGCATATAAATATAAAACGTTAGATAAAAGAAAAAAAGTAACCAAGTTACTTGCAAAAAATGCTGTTTTATTTGAAAGTAAAAAACTATACGAAAATCAAGTAGGGGACTGGATTAAAAGAACATTATCTGGTAAAGGTTACAGTATTGAACCAAAAGCAGCTGCAATGTTGGTTGAGTTTTTAGGATCTGATTTATCAAAAATAAGTAACGAATTAGATAAATTAAAAATCATTCTTCCAAAAGGACATACATTTTCACCCCAAGATGTTGAAGAAAACATAGGAATTAGTAAAGATTATAACAACTTTGAATTACGTAAAGCTATTGGAGAAAAAGACCAATTGAAAGCGTATAAAATTGCTGAATATTTTTCACAAAATCCTAAAGACAACCCTATAGTGTTAACTACAGGAATGGTTTTTGGCTTCTTTTCTCAACTCTTGCAATATCATGGTTTAAAAGATAAATCGAAACAAAATGTCGCTTCAGTTTTAAAAGTAAATCCATTTTTTGTAAAAGATTATGAAGTTGCTTTTAGAAATTATCCAATGAAAAAAGTAAGTATAATAATTGCTGTTTTAAGAGATATTGATGTTAAAAGTAAAGGTGTTGGTTCAAACTCTATTCCACAAAGAGATTTATTAAATGAAATGTTAGTTAAGCTTTTTAGTTAATTATCGTAAAAAATCGTAATTTTATTTAAAGTACTAAACTATTAAATGCTATTGTACCAATTAAATAGGTTAAAAAAAGTAACTCATGTATTTAAAATTAAACTACATGTGGTTGTTTATGCTTTGTTGTTGTTTTTATCCTTTAATTCTACTCTTGCACAAGGATATATTTCTGATGAATTAACGATAAAAAGTTTAAACGAAGAGATTGAACAAGCAAAATCACTTATTGAAGCAAAATCAGATGATTCATATCAAAATGGAGTTGATCTATTTTTAAAGATTGAGAAAAAAATAATTTCCACAAAAGACACACTTTTTTTATTAGATTTTTATAAAACAAAAATTGATGTTTATTTAGCAAATTACGATTTTGATAATGCATTAATTTATGCTAATAAAGGTTTTAAACTTTTAGAAATACACAAAGATAACAGGCAACTCGGTTTCTTTTATGAGATATTAGGGGTAATTAATTATTCTCAAGAGAAAGAAAAGGAGCGAGACGAAGCTTTTATAAAGGCTGAAGAATTGTTAAGTAAGTATGCAAAACCAGAAGAAAATATAGATATTAATTTTAATTTGGCAGTTATTTCTAAGGAAAATAAAGACTGGAATAAAACATTACAATACTCTAACAGAGCTTTGTTTTTTATTGAGAATACTAAAAAAAGCGAGGTTAGAAAAAAATATCTTTATACGTTTTTAGCTGAAGCTTATTTAAAGCTTGGTCAATTAGATAAAGCTGATGAATTCTTAAAAGAACTAGAAACAGATAAAAATTTACTTGATAACAAATTGCTATTGGTTGCCTCTTATTATAGTTTAAGGGCGCAGTTTTATGAAAAAAAGAAAAATTTTAAAGAAGCTACTAGTTTTTATAATAAATCAAATGATGCATATGCAAAACTCTCTTTTGAAAAAACTAAAGAAATTAGATCATCATTGAAATTAAAAGGTAATTTGCAGTTAAAGGACATTGAAAATCAAACAATTAAAAAAGAAATAGAGCTTAATAAACAAAACAATAAATATAAAAATTTCATTCTTTTCTTAAGTAGTATTATTATTTTTATTTTAATGATACTTGCTTTTTTTCAGTATAAAACATCAAAATTTAAAGCAAAGATGAACTTGCTGTTGCAGAAAAAAAATGCACAATTAGTAGATGTTAATTCAAACATAAACAAAGCTTTAAACGCCAAAAAGAAATTTTTAGATGCAATAACACATGAATTAAGAACTCCATTAAACTCCATTAAAGGAATTTCTTACTTAATGAAAGACACCATTTCAGAAAAAGAGCAGAAAAAGTATGTTGAGACATTAAGCTTTTCTTCAGATTATTTATTAAGTTTAATAAATAATATTATTGAGTATAATATTATGGATAAATCAAATAAAAATAAGCTTAAGAATGAACCAACTGAAATAAAAATATTATTAAAAAACATTTATAATTCCTTTAAAATTAAAGAGGAGAATAATAATAGAATTTATTTAAAAATAGATGAAAATATTCCCAATGTTGTTTTAATGGACGCTTTTAGAATTACCCAAATTTTAATTAATTTGATAAGTAATTCATTAAAATTCACTAAAGATGGAGATGTGTTTCTTAAGGTGTTTTTGGAAGATATAACCAATAGCAAAGTAGCTATTAATTTCGAAGTTAAAGATACAGGTATAGGAATTGATACAAATGAATTTAATAAAATATTTGACCCATTTTACCAAGTTTCTAAAGGCGATTTTGAAGGAAGTGGACTGGGTTTGTCAATTGTGGCTAAAACACTTGATTTGTTAAAAAGCAAGCCAGTTGTTACTTCAGAAATAGGTAAAGGCACTTCTATTTCATTTAGTCTTTCTTTAGATGTTTACCAACCAAGAATGAAGATTAATAAAGGGACTAAAGAGTTAATTTCAACAAGTAAAATTAAAATACTATTAGTTGAAGACAATAAGGTGAACCAACTTATAACAAGAAAAATACTTACTAATCAGGGATTTGAATGTGATATAGCAAATGATGGATTTGAAGCAGTAAAATTAGTAGAAACAATAGACTATTCATTAATATTAATGGATATTATGATGCCAGTAATGGATGGATTTGAAGCTTCGGAAAAAATTAAGGAAATAAAGCCTTATATTCCTATAATAGCTTTAACAGCAATGTATGAAGCAGTAAATAGGAAAAAGTTTGAAGATGCTAAAATTATAAGGGTTTTAACAAAGCCAGTTAGCGTAGAGGTATTGTGTGATGCAATTTATGACAACATTATTTTAGATGCTTAAAACCATTTAAAATCGCACCTTTTTTCGTATATTTGCCATCCTCAAAAAACATAATAATTAATAAAAATTAGAATGAATAAAAATACAGTTTTAGCTTGGGCTACATTCATAATGATAATTATGGGAATAATTTTAATTGGATTAGCAATTTATAGATATGCAGATGTTGCAGGTTGGGGCTTTGGTGCAGTAGGAATTGGTTTTTTTGCTAATGCATGGGTTTTCAATGCATTAAAAGGAAGAGTTTAGTTCAATTTACAAAATAAAGATTTTAAGAAAATCAAACAATAAATAAAAAATGTCAGACGATAAAAAAGTAATATTTTCAATGTCTAAAGTAAATAAAATTTACTCTAGCACAAATAAACAAGTTTTAAAAGATATCTATTTAAGTTTCTTCTATGGAGCTAAAATTGGTATTTTAGGTTTAAATGGTTCAGGAAAATCATCATTATTAAAAATCATTGCTGGTTTAGATAAAAACTACCAAGGAGACGTTGTTTTTGCTCCAAACTATACTGTAGGTTATTTAGAACAAGAACCTCAATTAGACGAAACAAAAACGGTTATTGAAATTGTAAGAGAAGGTGCTGCAGAAATTTATGCTCTTTTAGACGAATTCAATAAGATAAATGACAGCTTTGGATTGCCAGAAGTTTATGAAGATGCAGATAAAATGCAAAAACTAATGGATCGCCAAGCAGAATTACAAGATAAAATTGATGTTGCTGGTGCTTGGGAGATAGATACTAAATTAGAGATTGCAATGGACGCATTAAGAACTCCTGAAGCAGACACTCCAATAAACATACTTTCTGGTGGTGAAAAACGTAGAGTTGCATTATGTAGATTGCTTTTACAACAACCAGACGTTTTATTACTAGATGAGCCAACCAATCACTTGGATGCTGAATCGGTACTTTGGTTAGAGCAACATTTACAACAGTATGCAGGAACTGTAATTGCAGTAACGCATGATAGATATTTCTTAGATAATGTAGCAGGTTGGATTTTAGAGTTAGATAGAGGTCATGGTATTCCTTGGAAAGGAAACTATTCTTCTTGGTTAGACCAAAAATCAAAACGTATGGAGCAAGAAGAAAAATCGGCTTCTAAACACAGAAAAACATTAGAACGTGAGTTGGATTGGGTTCGTCAAGGAGCTAAAGGACGACAAACGAAACAAAAAGCACGTCTTCAAAACTATGATAAGCTTTTAAATGAAGATCAAAAAGCTTTAGACGAAAAATTAGAAATTTATATTCCTAATGGACCTCGTTTAGGAACTAATGTTATTGAAGCTAAAAATGTTGCGAAAGCTTTTGGTGATAAATTGTTATATGACGATTTGAACTTCACATTACCACAAGCAGGTATAGTTGGAATTATTGGACCTAATGGTGCTGGTAAATCTACTATATTCAGAATGATAATGGGAGAACAAGAAGCAGATAGCGGAACTTTTTCAATTGGGGAAACCGTTAAAATTGCATATGTAGATCAAACACATTCAAATATAGATTCAGAAAAATCAATTTATGAAAATTTCTGTGATGGTCAAGAATTAATGATGATGGGTGGAAGACAAGTAAATTCTCGTGCCTATTTATCTCGTTTTAACTTTGGTGGAAGTGATCAAAATAAAAAAGTATCAACTTTGTCTGGTGGAGAACGTAACAGACTTCATTTAGCAATGACTCTAAAAGAAGAAGGAAATGTGCTTTTATTAGATGAACCAACAAATGATTTAGATATTAATACTCTTAGAGCTTTAGAAGAAGGTTTAGAGAACTTTGCTGGTTGTGCAGTTATTATTTCGCATGATAGATGGTTTTTAGATAGAGTTTGTACTCATATCTTAGCTTTTGAAGGAGATTCTCAAGTGTATTGTTTTGAAGGAAGTTTCTCAGATTATGAAGAAAATAAGAGAAAACGATTAGGTAAGGATGTTACTCCAACCCGAATTAAATATAAAAAATTAATTAGAAATTAATATCACAAAAAAAATCCTGATTATATCAGGATTTTTTTTATTTTTAAATTTCTCAAACTACTATTTGACTTTGAGATTAAATAATGATAAAAATTAGAGTATTAGTATTACTATTTTTAACCTCAATAATCTCAGGAAATGTTTTTTCTCAAGAAAAAGAATTTTCTGAAAAAGATATTAAAGTATGGTTATCAAATTCAGGGAAGCACTTTCTAAATTTAGAAAGCGATAAGTCATTGCAATTTGCTAATAAAGCTTTAGAGTATTCAATTAAACTAAATGAAAATGAATTAGCTGCTAAATCTTACAACCTTATTGGATTAAATTTTGCTGATTTTTCAGATAAAAAAAAAGCAATTGAATATTATAAAAAAGGTTTAGATTATGCTAATAAAACGTCTAATGACACTATAAAATGTTGGTTGTCAAATAATATTGCTAATTTATATAGTTACAATAAAATTGACTTTAAGGAAAGTATTAAGTATTATAAAATAGGACTCAAATACTCAATTAAGCTCAAAGATGACTACGAAATCACCTTTACTAAATTAAATATGGTAACAGCCTATTTTTCAATGGGCGATTATCAAAATGGAATAGTTTATTTAAATGAAGCTAAAAAATATGTTGATACAAAAGGAGATGTTGAAGCTAAAATAACTTTAAATGCTCTTTATGCGGATTATTATAATCAATTGAATCAAGATGAAAAAGCAGAGTATTATTATTTAAAATCGTTAGAATACTGTTTTCAAAATGAAGTTGAATTCATCAATTCTCATGTTTCAAATACGTATAAGGATATTTCTAATTTTTACTTTAAAAAGAAAGATTTTGTAAAAGCTTATGATTTTCTTAGAAAACATGATTCTCTTCAAGACCTTATCTATAATGATGAAAGAACAAAAGAAGTTGGTTTAGCTAGTCAAGATATAGAAAAGAATGAATCAAAAAGAAAAATTGAACAAATTGAGGCAGAAAAAGTAATACAAGATGAAAGGATTTTTCAAACTAAAGTTGTAATTTTCTTATTCTTTATCATTTTTACTATTCTTTTTATATTATTATTTTCATTAATCAAAAATAATAAAAGAAGATTAAATTCAAATTTAAAACTACAACTTGCTAATGAAGAGTTAGTTATTGCGAAAGAAAAGGCTGAAGAAGCTTCAAACATTAAAACCCAATTTATTTCTAATATTAGTCATGAACTTAGAACTCCTTTATATGGTGTTATTGGTATAACTGATATTATTGAAGAAGAACATAAAGAATTAAGAGGCAGTCAACATTTAAAATCACTTAAATTTTCAGCAAAATACTTATTAGCCTTAGTAAACGATATTTTAAAAGTTTATAAAATTGAAGAACAAAAAATTGTTCTCGAAAGTGTTTTATTTAATTTAGAAGATGAACTAGAAACCATTATAGATTCATTGCGAATTATTGCAATCTCAAACAACAATAAAATGGTTTTTGAAATTGATAAAAGTATACCCGAATTTCTATATGGCGATAAAATTAGACTCTCTCAAATACTTATAAACTTACTGAGTAATTCGTTGAAGTTTACCAATAATGGAACCGTTAAAGTAATCGCGAAAGCTGAAGATATAAATGGTAGTAACCTTAAACTTGTTTTAAAAGTGATTGATGATGGAATAGGAATTCCTGTTGAATATCAAGAAGCTGTTTTTGATAAATTTGTTCAAATTGAGAGAAGGGAAGATGATTATCAAGGAACAGGATTAGGCTTAACTATTGTTAAAAAGTTAGTTAATTTATTTCAAGGCTCAGTAAAATTAGAAAGTGAAGAAGGATTTGGAACTACCTTTATAGTTGAATTACCTTTTGAATCGGGAGTAGATAAATTAATTGAAACGATTAATTCAACCGAAGTAGACTTATCTGATTATTCTAATTATAGAATTTTAATAGTTGAAGACAACAAAATAAACCAAGTTGTTACAAAACGTTTATTAGAAAACCATAAATTCATATGTACAATAGTTGATGATGGTTTTAAAGCAATTGATGTGTTAAAGCACGAAGAATTTGATGCTATACTTATGGATATAAACATGCCAAAAATTAATGGTTTTGAAACTACAAAAATCATTAGGAGCAATGGTATCAGAATTCCTATTATTGCCGTTACTGCATTTGACAGGCAGGAAATTGAAGAAAAAATGATTGAGGCTGATATAAATGATGTTATTGTAAAACCATTTGAGCCAGCAAAATTATTTCAAATGATTTACAAACTTATCAATGAAAAAACTCTTTAAATAATTCCAAGTATAAAAAAGAATGAAAATACAATTAATAGAAAAGCAACAAACTTTTGTAAAGAATCAATTGTAACTTTTTTAACTAATTTATTCCCAAAATATGCTCCAAAAAAAGCAGCAATTGTTGCAGCGATTACAAGCGAATAATTTAAAATGTCCTTTTGCTCAATAATCGTTTCTGCATAAACACTTAGTCTTGAAATGTCAATTACACAAGCAATTACAACTCCTGTTGCAATAAACGCTTCTTTAGAAAGCTTTGCTCTAATTAAGAAAGCACTTCTCAAAGCTCCTTGATGTCCAGACAAACCTCCAAAATAACCGCTTAAAACACCTCCAAAAGGCAAATATTTTTGATCAAATTGTAAGTTTTTCAATTTTGGTATTATATCTAGTAGCGCAAAGAATATTAGCAATAATCCTATAACAACTTTTAAAGGCTCAATATAAAATTGTTTGTCAAATAAAGTATAATCAAAAAGAGGAGCAAGGCCTGTTAAATACTTTAAAGTATAAGCGCCTAGAAAAGCAAAAAGAATTGCAGGAACTCCAAAAGCAACAATAACCTTGTAGTTTGCATGTTTACCTAATAAAGCCAATTTAAATAAATTATTCAAAAAATGGACAATTGCAGTTAAAGTTATTGCTATTTCTACAGGAAAAAAGAGTGCGAAAACAGGAAGAAGAATGGTTCCAAGTCCAAAACCAGAGAATAGAGTTAATCCAGAAGCTAAAAGCGAAACAATACAAATGATGATATAATCCATGATATAAAATAAAAATGTCAAAGGTAATTCAATTGATATATTGAAACCAATTCGAAATTATGATTAACAATTTAATAAACTAATACCAGCGTTTTTTGTTTTTCTTAGAAGCTTCTGATTTTCTAGAATTATCCTTTTTCTTTTTATTTCTTAAATCGGGTTTTGCATCTACTTTTGCACTTTCATTATTCCAAGGATAAGGATGATCTTTTATTTCTTTAACCTTCATTCTAATCAATCGTTCAATTTCTGTTAAATATACTCTTTCGTCTTTTCCACAAAAAGTAAGTGCAATACCAGAATTTCCTGCTCTACCAGTTCTTCCTATTCTATGAACATAGGTTTCAGAAATATTAGGTAAGTCAAAATTAATTACATAAGGTAAATTTTCAATATCAATTCCTCTTGCTGCAATATCAGTAGCTACCAAAATTGAAATTTCTTGATTTTTAAATTCTTCTAACACACTTTGTCTCGAAGTTTGAGTTTTGTCTCCATGAATTGCTGCACAAGTAACGCCTTGTTTTGTTAAGGCTTTAACAACATTATCAGCACCATGTTTTGTTCTAGTAAAGACAAGAGCGTTTTTGATACCATCGTTTTTAATAATATGATATAATAGTTTTCTTTTATCTTCTTTTTCAACAAAATATACTTTTTGAGTTATATTATCTGCAGTACTCGAAACAGGATCTACTATAATATATTTTGGTTTAGTTAAAAAGGCATCTGCAAGTTCTCTTACAGCAATTGGCATTGTTGCAGAAAACATTAATGTTTGTCTGTTTTCGGGAGTTAATTTAATTATTTTTTTAACATCGTTAATAAAACCCATATCAAGCATTTGATCAGCTTCATCAAGTACTAAATGATGCAAATGGTTTAAATCAATAAAACCTTGCTTGTGTAAGTCTAATAATCTTCCTGGAGTAGCAATTAATACATCAATACCTTTTTTTAATTGGTCAACTTGTGGATTTTGACTAACACCACCATAAATAACCATCGATTTAATGTTGGTATATTTACCATAATCATTAAAACTATCAGAAATTTGATGTGCCAATTCTCTAGTTGGAGTTATTACTAAGGTTCTTATCTTTTTAGCTTTTTTAGCCGAACCAACGATTTTATGAATGTAATTAATAATTGGAATAGCAAAAGCACCTGTTTTTCCTGTCCCTGTTTGTGCGCAAGCCACTAAATCCTGACCTTTTAAAACTTCTGGAATAGCTTGTTCTTGTATTGAAGTAGGAGCAGCATAGCCTAAATCATTTAAAGCTTCTTGTATTGGGTTTATTAAGTGTAATTCTTTAAAAGTCATTATTTTTTTTTTTTTGTAAAGTAATGAAAGTTAGTGATTTATATTAACTTTTCATATTTGTAAATTTTATTTTTTAGCGGTCAAATATGTATCGTTTTCAATTATTGGTGTTTTTATTCAAAAAACTTCATGTTAATTACGATTTCATAAAATCAGTTATCATATAAGCAATCAATTTACCAGTTAGTTGATTGTTGTTGCTTTCGTCTAAAGTAGGAGCTCCTTCGCAAATATGTATGTATGAAGCATTTTTATTTGACGCAAAATGATGTATGAATTGTCGTGCTTGTTGTACACTAAATCCGCTTAATGTCATAGCACTTGTATGAATTCCTGGTATTGCATCTAAATCCATTTCAATTCCAAAGGGGTCATTTTTAATAAACTGTAAGGCTTCGTTTAATTGATCATAGAATGTTTTTTCTTTACGAATCTCAATTTCTTCATAAGTAGTAAATTTCACCCTCGCGGCAATTGATTTAATTGTACTTTGAACTCCTTTAGAAATATAACTTTCATGTAAACCAAAAATGAAATATTTTTTTAAAAACCCTTCTTCATATGCGTAACTAAATCCGTTTCCAGAATGTCTTCCTTCTAAGATTCTAAAATCGGTATGAGGATCAAAGTTTACAGCATTAACTGGTTTCCCTTTAGCAAGCGCTAGACCTTTTATATTTCCGTAAGCATTATTATGTCCGCCACCTATAATTATTGGTTTTTTACCCGCTTTTATTATTTGATGAATTGTATGAGATACTTCTTTATCTATTTTTTCAACTAAACTAAATAATTGTTTCCTGTCATCTTTGTTAGATGAATCTAAATTTTGGGCTAATGCCATTTCATTTTCAACATCTAATTCTCCAAGGATTATTAGATTGCTTCCTTTGCAAAATTTATTATGTTGAATATTAACTAAACTTTTTAAAGTTGATTCAAATGCAGTTGAAGTTCCAGCTCTTCCTCTATTAGCTCTAACGCCAATATCCTCAGGAATGCCTAATAAAACGTAATTAGCTGATGATTCTTTAATGAAATTAAATACATCAACATCTGGTGGAATAAGCTGTATTTTTTCACCAAATTTTATTTCGCCGCTTCTATGTTGAGTGATTTTTGCAAGCTCTTTTGCCGACAGTAATTTTATGTTTTCCATTGATTAAAAAATTGCAATCAAAAATACTATTTTAAAATAACTTTAATTCAAAATGGGAAAAATAGTTTTTTATTGTATTTTTGTTATTAATTTAACCAAATATCTATATTTTTAAATGGAAAACAAGCAAAACAATTCAGGATTAAAAGCTGCAGTAGTAGTTTTAGGTTTATTATTATTAGGAAGCGGAGCTTATATTTATAAGATGACATCTGACAATAAGGAAACAGTTACAACTTTAACTTCTGAAAAGGAAACATTAGTAAATGATTTAAAAGCAAAAATCGCTGCATATGATACTTTAATTGCTGATGACAATGCTCTTAAGGCTGATTTTGAAGCGCAAAAAGAAGAAATGGAAAAGCTTTTGGTTGCTATCGAAAAATCAAAAGGAGATGCAGCTGCAATGAGAAAGTATAAAGATCAGTATTTCCGTTTAAAGAGAGATATGGATAATTTAGTTGCTGAAAATAAATTATTAAAAGAGCAAAATGTAGTTTTAACATCTAGTCTAGATAGTACTAAAATTGTTTTAACTGATGCTAAAAAATTCAATGACACTTTAGTTTCTCAGAATGATAATTTGACTAAAACAGTTGAAAAAGGTTCAAAACTTTCAGTTTTAAACTTAAATGTATTGGCTGTAAAAGAAAGAAGTTCTGGAAAACAAATTGAAACTGATAAAGCAAGTAGAGCGGATAAATTAAAAATTAGTTTTTTAATTGCTGAAAACCAAATTGCTAAATCAGGAGATAGAACTTACTATGTTCAAATTATTGATGCAAAAAATAATATTCTAGGAGATAAAGAAACTATTCCAATGGGAGATAAATCTTTAACTTATACTTTTATTACTAAAGTGAAATTTGAAAACAAAACAGTACAAGTAAAACAAGAAGTTGCAGGAAAAGACTTTCAACCGGGTTCTTACTTTGTGAATGTGTTTAACGCAACAGGGGAAATGGTTTCTAAAACTAGTTTTTCTTTGAGATAATATTTCATAAAAGAGCATAAAAAAAGAGCGACAATTGTCGCTCTTTTTTTATGATATAAACTCACCATTTATCATAACTCTATCAATTAAATTACTGCCAAACTCATATGGCAATTGATAATAAGTTGTTATAGGTTTTGTTAATATAATATTAGCTTTTTTGCCTCTGGTAATACTTCCATGCGTTTCAGAAATTCCCATTGCATAAGCGCCATTTATTGTTGCAGCATTTATAGCTTCTTCTGGAGTCATTTTCATTTTTATACAGGCTGTTGCTACTACAAAATTCATATTTCCAGATGGAGTAGTGCCAGGGTTGTAATCGGTAGCTAAAGCAATTGGTAAGCCTGCATTGATCATTTTTCTCGCTGGAGTATAAGGAATGCTAATAAAATACGAACAGCTAGGTAAAGCAACAGGCATTGTGTTGCTGTTTTTTAAAACTTCAATATCTTCATCGGTAACAATTTCTAAATGATCTACACTTAAAGCACCATTTTTAACACATGCTTTAATTCCTTCAATTGCAGTAAATTGATTGACATGAATTTTTGGAATTAAACCATATTTTTTACCAGCTTCCATAATTTTTATAGTTTCTGCAACCGAAAAGTAACCTGTTTCTAAAAATGCATCAATATAATCGGCAAGATTTTCTTCCGCAATTTTAGGCAACATTTCATTAATGATTAAATCGATATATGCAGCATGATTCTCTTTATATTCAGTAGGGAATGCATGAGCTCCAAGAAAAGTAGCTTTAATTGGTAAAGCATAGTTCTCCTTTAAACGTTTAATTACACGAAGCATTTTTAATTCTCCTTCAACTGTTAATCCATAACCCGATTTAATTTCTACTGCACCAGTTCCTTGTTTTATTATTTCTTCTAAACGAATTTTAGACTGTTCGTAAATTTCATCTTCAGTAGTTTCATTTAAGTTTCTTGCCGAATTTAAAATTCCGCCACCTCTATTAAATATTTCTTCATAAGTTAAGCCATTGATTCGATCTACAAACTCTTGAATTCTATTTCCTGCGTATACAATATGAGTATGACTGTCTACCCATGTTGGCAAAATAACTTTTCCAGTGACATCTATAGTCGTAGCGTTATCAACTTCAGGGCATGATTTCATTGAACCAAAATCAATTATTGTATCATTTTCAATTAATAAGAATGCTTCTTTAATTATTGGCAACGTAGCCATTTCTTTTCCAGAAACTTTATCGATTGAGATTTCTCTAACTTGAAGTAATTCTTTTATGTTGATGAATAATGTTTTCATTTTCTAAAAATATTTTGGTAAAAATAAGGTCCATTTTTAAAAACTCCTATCTTTATAGTAAATTTTACAGATTTGAGACGATTAAAATACAAAAAAGGAAGAAGGGTTCAACCAACTCCATTAGAATATACAGGTATTTATACAGACAAGAATACCGAAATGCAATTGTTTGTTTACAATGAAAAGGAGGTAAATGAATTTAAGGACATTGGAATTGATGAAATTTTAAATAATAAATCTTCGATAGATAATAATTGGATAAATGTACATGGTCTAAAGAATGTGGATTTAATTAAAAATTTATCAGAAAGTTTAAATATTAACAGCATTATTGTTTCGGATGTTCTTAATATTTCAAGAGGAACAAGATTAGAAGAACTTGATGACACTCTTTTCTTTAGTATAAAATCGATTCTTCCTACAGACGACAAAACAAATATTTCTATAGAACAAATTAGTTTCGTTTTACAAGACGGATTGATTGTTTCGTTTCAAGAGAAAAGAGGTGATTTTTTTACTCACATTAGAGAACGTTTGAGAACAAATTCAGGTTTAGTTCGTAAAAAGAAGACCGATTATCTTTTATACCTTATGCTTGATGCTATAATTGAAAATTTTTACATTACAATTGATAATAAAGAAATTGAAATAGAAAAATTAGTTGGCACTTCTAAAACAACTGATAATCCATCTATAATGGAGGAAATTGAGAAAAACAGAGAAATTTTTCATTTCCTAAAAAGAGCAATTGTTCCATTAAGAGATGCTTTATATACCATTAAAACAATTAAAGATGATGATGACTTTAACTGCATAGAACCTACAAATTTTGTCTTTTTTGGGCGCTTACACCAGAAAACAATTGAATTGCTAGATCAAATAGATTATGATTTACATACTTTAGACAGCGCAAGTAATTTTTTCTATACTACTCAAAGTCATAAAATGAATGAAGTAATGAAAACATTAACCATTGTATCAGCAGTATTTATGCCCATTACTTTTTTGGCAGGAATTTACGGAATGAACTTTGATAGAATTCCAGAATTACATGCAAGAAATGGTTATTTTATTGTGATAGGTGTAATGATTTTTATTGTTTTAGCGATGATGTTTTATTTTAAAAAGAAAAAGTGGTTTTAATTTAAAATAAAATCTTTAATCTTTAAAATAACATCTTCATTTCCTAATATTTTTCTGTGACCTAAGTTGTTTGTTAGGAATAATTCGCTGTTATTTAGTACTTTGTCAATATTCACTGAAGCTGTATATGGAACATCTTCGTCATCTTTATCGTGGATTACTAAAATAGGAACATTAACTTCTTTAGCAGCATTACTTCCTGAGTAATTTTCCATTTTTTCTTTATAAGTTGCTTCATAAGAATCCCTCATTAAATCAGCTATTTTAGGTTCTAAACTTAACTTTTTTGCAAAATCATGTAAAATATCACTTATGCTATCACCACTTCCTATAATAACTGCTTTATCAACATTTAAACCTTGTTTAATAGAATTTAAAATAGACATACCTCCAAGGGAATGGCCAACTGCTAGGTCAAATTTCCCATAGATTTTTTCTAATTCTAGAATGCTTGCAATGAATTCAATCATTAAGGATGTAGAGCCAGGAGATTTTCCGTGCGCAGGTGCATCAAAACTAATGGTTGTGTATCCCAATTCAGTTAATTGATCTGCTATTTTTACCAATTGCGTTCCTCTACCAGACCATCCGTGAACTAATAAAGCTTTTTTAGTGCCAGTTCCATATTTGTAGGTCATTATTTTTTTTGAAATTTCAGGAATAAAAACTAACTTTTGTTTAGAGTTTAAATCCATTTCAAATTCTCTCTTCGGAATTTTATATTTTATAGGAGTCGAAAATATTTTTTTTGCAAATTTCACAGTTAATGAAGTAGAAATTTTTTGTAAAGATTTAGTAATTAATATAATTATTTTCGGGATTGAATCACTTGAAATATTTTTTTGTCTTTTTGACATTACTTTTTTTTTACAAAACTATTAAATGTATCATAGCACTATATTAAACTTATCTTAAATTTATATTGGCAACATTATTGAAGTAGATTAAAAATATAATTAACTTTGTAAAAAAACATTTACACTATGAATTTAAAAATAAAATTTTTGTTAGGAATTATTTTAGCAATTGTATTCTCATGCGCTAAGAATCCTTTCACAGGTAAAAGCACTATGGCTCTTGTGCCAAATAGTCAAATTTTCCCATCAGCATTTCAACAATACGGGCAATTTCTATCTGAGAATAAAGTAATAAAAGGTACTGCCGAAGCTAAAAAAATTGAACTTATTGGTATGAAAATTAAAACAGCATCTGAAAGATGGTTAAATGCAAACGGACATGCTGATTATTTAGACGGTTATGAATGGGAATATAATTTAGTTGATAGTAAAGAATTAAATGCATGGTGTATGCCAGGTGGAAAAATTGTTTTCTATACAGGAATTTTACCTGTTTGTAAAGATGATGGTGGTATTGCAGCTGTAATGGGACACGAAGTAGCTCATGCATTAGCAAATCATGGTCAACAAAGAATGAGTGCTGGATTATTACAACAAGTAGGTGCAGTAGGTACTCAAGTTGCAGTAGGTAACAAAGATCCACAAACGCAAGCTTTAATTATGCAAGCTTATGGTGTAGGTTCTCAAGTAGGTGGAATGCTGCCTTTTAGTAGAAGTCATGAAAGTGAAGCAGATAAAATAGGATTAACATTAATGGCAATTGCAGGTTACGACCCAATTAATGCTGTACGAGTATGGGAAAGAATGTCAGCTCTTTCTAGTGGTCAAGCTCCACCAGAAATATTAAGTACTCATCCAAGTAATCAAACTAGAATTAATGAGTTAACTGCTTTAATCCCTCAGGCTAAAGCTGAAGCTGCAAAATTTGGAGTTACTTTTAAATAGGTTTTAGATTTATATAGTATATTTGAATCCCGCTTTGGCGGGATTTTTTAATTTAATTACCATTATGAATTTAGAAAAAGGAAGCAAAAAATTAGGTAATGCATGGGCATTTTATGATTGGGCAAATTCGGTATATAATTTAGTAATATCATCAGCTATTTTTCCTATATATTATGGTGCATTATTCAAAATAAAAGGAATTACATCTATACAATTTTTGGGATATGAAGTAAAAAGCACAGCTTTAATTAGTTTTGTAACAGCTTTTGCTTTTTTAATTGTAGCTATCATGTCACCATTACTTTCTGGAATAGCAGATTTCACAGGAAATAAGAAACGATTCATGCAGTTTTTTTGTTATTTGGGGGCATTGTCTTGTATTGGACTATCATTTTTTACATTAGATAATTTATATTTTGGCATTTTATGTTTCTTTTTTGGTTTAATAGGTTTTTGGGGAAGTTTGGTTTTTTATAATTCTTATTTGCCAGATATTGCTTATCCTGAAGATCAAGATAAACTAAGTGCTAAAGGCTATTCATTAGGTTATATTGGGAGTGTTATTTTGCTGTTGTTTAATTTAGCTATGGTCATGAAACCAGAATGGTTTGGTTTTGATTTATCAATACCTGAAATCTTAATGCATTCTGGTAATCCGTTAGAAATTGAGACGGCTTTAGAATCTGCTAAAAATGCCGCCTCATTTAGAGCCATGCAATATTCGTTTATTTCTGTTGGAATTTGGTGGGTAATTTTTAGTCAATATACGTTCTATTATTTGCCAAAAAACACTGTAAATAATAAGGTTACAAAGAATGTTATTCTCAATGGATATAAAGAGTTAAAAAAAGTTTGGCATCAATTGGAAGAAAATATAGTTTTAAAAAAGTATTTAAATAGTTTCTTTGTTTATTCTATGGCTGTTCAAACAGTAATGTTGGTCGCAACTTATTTTGGAGAACAAGAAATTTTATGGGAATCTGATAGTCAACGTACATCAGGATTAATAATAAGTATTCTAGTTATTCAATTGGTTGCTGTTGTGGGCGCTATTTTAACATCAAAACTTTCAGAAAAAATAGGAAACATTAAGACCTTAATTATAATTAATTCTATTTGGGCTGTTATATGCATATGTGCATTTTTTGTAACACTTCCTATTCATTTTTATATTACAGCAGGTTTTGTAGGTTTGGTAATGGGAGGAATTCAATCCCTCTCAAGGTCTACTTATTCTAAATTATTGCCCCAAACAAATGATTCTACTTCTTTCTTTAGTTTTTATGATGTTGCAGAAAAAATAGGAATTGTTATAGGAATGGGTATTTTTGCAAGTATTGATCAAATATCAGGTTCAATGAGAAATGCTATTGTGTTTTTAGCAGTATTTTTTATTATAGGAGTGTTTTTATTAGTCAATGTTCAAAAAACAATAAATAAAATATAAATAATTTATATATATTTGGAAACAAATACAAAAATAAACGTATGAAAACTATAAAATCAATTTTCTCAGTTCTAATTTTAACATTAGCTTTTACTGCAATTACTTCTTGTGATGTTGAGCCATTAGATTCTTCAATAGATATTAGTACTGGAGGAGGTTCAGGAATTACAGTTGCTAGTTTTACGGCAAAAGTTAATGGCGAAAATTTTATTGCATCATCAGAGTCAATTATTGGCGATTATTCACCTGCTTCAATTGGAAATGAATTTGTTATATCAGGATCGACTACTACAGGGAAAAATATTTCAATTACTGTTTTAAACCCATCAGTAGCAACTTTTCCTGCTAATTTTAATACTAGTAATTTAACATTACTTCAGTTTACGGATATTTCATTAGGAATAAACGGCTCTTTTTCTTCATATAATCAATTAACTGATACTTCAACAGGAACTGTTACAATTACAAATTTTGATACGGTTAACAACAAAGCTTCAGGAACATTTAGCTTTACTGCTTATAATTCTAATGACACAACTACTAGATCAATTACAAATGGTGTTTTTAATAATATTACATTTGAAAATACGGTTAATTAATAGCTAACTTATACTATAAATCAAATCCCGATTTAAAACTTCGGGATTTTTTTATGGCATAAAACTTGACCTTATACTTTATGGAACTTGTAAATTGAGTATTTTTTTACTGATATACAGTTGTTTATATGAAAACGACAATTTACTTCTTTCTCCATTTAATTATGTTTAATGACAAAATGACTTTAAAATAGATATGTCTAATCAAAAAATACTTACGCTTGACAATTTGTCACTGCAAGAAATAAATTCAGATGCCGAATTAATTCCTCTTTTAACTCCAGAAGATGAGGAGGAAATGAACAAAGAAGAATTGCCTTCAGATTTACCTATTCTTTCATTAAGGAATATGGTTTTATTTCCTGGTGTTGTAATTCCTATTACTGCAGGTAGAGATAAATCAATAAAACTGATAAATGATGCTAATGCAAGCGGTAAAGTTATTGGTGTTGTTGCGCAAATTGACGAAAATGTAGAAGAACCTACTCCAAACGATGTTCATAAAATAGGGACAGTGGCACGAATTATTCGTGTTTTAAAAATGCCTGATGGAAATACAACCGTTATTCTTCAAGGAAAAAAAAGGTTTGAAATAGATACTTTTACTCAAGAAGAGCCTTATATGAAGGCAACAATTAGAGAAGTTGCTGAAGAAAGACCAGAAAATAGCGATACCGAATTTGATACAATTGTTGATTCTATTAAAGAATTGGCTATTGAAATAATTAAAGAAAGCCCGAATATTCCAACGGAAGCTACATTTGCAATTAAAAACATTGAGTCTAATCCGTTTTTAATCAACTTTGTTTCTTCAAATATGAATCTTTCAGTTATTGACAAACAAAATCTTTTGTCAATTCATAATTTGAAAGAAAGAGCATTGGAAACATTGCGTTTCATGAATTTAGAATTACAAAAATTAGAACTTAAAAACGATATTCAGTCTAAAGTTCGTTTTGATTTAGACCAGCAACAACGCGAATATTTCTTACAACAACAAATGAAAACAATCCAAGAAGAATTGGGTGGTGTTTCTCATGATGCGGAAATTGAAGAAATGCGAGAGAAAGCAAAGCTAAAAAAATGGGATGAAAAAACCGGAGCTCATTTCAATAAGGAACTTTCAAAATTACAACGAACAAATCCAAATTCGCCTGATTTTGGTATTCAACGGAATTATATTGAATTGTTTCTTGAATTACCTTGGAATGAATTTTCAAAAGATAAATTTGATTTAAAACGAGCACAAAAAATATTAGATAGAGACCATCATGGTTTAGATGACGTTAAAAAACGAATTATAGAGCATTTAGCAGTTCTTAAATTGCGTAACGACATGAAATCACCTATTATCTGTTTATATGGCCCTCCGGGAGTAGGAAAGACTTCAATTGGGAAATCTGTAGCAGAAGCTTTGGGAAGAGAATATGTTAGAGTTTCATTAGGCGGATTAAGAGATGAAGCTGAAATAAGAGGGCATAGAAAAACTTATATTGGTGCAATGCCAGGAAGAATTATTCAATCTATTAAAAAAGCAAAGACTTCAAATCCTGTTTTTGTTTTAGATGAAATAGACAAGTTATCAACTAGTCATAGTGGAGACCCATCTTCAGCATTATTGGAAGTTTTAGATCCCGAACAAAATTCAGACTTTCATGATAATTTCCTAGAAATGGGGTACGACTTATCTAAAGTAATGTTTATTGCAACTTCAAATAGTTTATCGACCATTCAGCCTGCTTTAAGGGATAGAATGGAGATTATTAACATGTCTGGTTATACTATCGAAGAAAAAGTTGAAATTGCTAAAAAACATTTGTTACCAAAGCAATTAAAAGAACACGGATTAAAGCCTTCAGATTTACAAATTGATAAAAAACAATTAGAGAAAATTGTTGTAGGATATACTCGTGAATCGGGAGTGAGAGGATTGGAAAAGAAAATCGCTCAAATAGTTCGTAATGCTGCTAAATCTATTGCAATGGAGGAGGAGTATAATGTAAAAGTAACCAACGAAGATATTTTAAGTGTTCTTAAAGCTCCACGTTTAGAAAGAGATAAATACGAAAATAATGATGTCGCAGGCGTTGTTACTGGTTTGGCTTGGACTTCAGTAGGAGGAGATATTCTATTTATTGAATCTTCTGTGTCAAAAGGGAAAGGCACAATGAGTATGACAGGTAATTTAGGAACTGTAATGAAAGAATCGGTTACGATTGCTTTAGAATACATTCGTTCAAATGCAGAATTACTTTCAATTGACCCTGAGCTATTAACTACAAACAATATTCACATTCATGTTCCTTCCGGCGCTACGCCAAAAGACGGACCAAGTGCAGGTATTGCAATGCTAACGTCTATGGTTTCAACCTTTACCCAGAAAAAAGTAAAGAAAGGACTAGCCATGACTGGAGAAATTACGTTAAGAGGTAAAGTGTTGCCTGTAGGAGGAATTAAAGAAAAAATTCTAGCTGCAAAAAGAGCAAATATCAAAGAGATTATTCTTTGTCAAGAAAATAAAAGTGATATTGAAGAGATTAATCCAAATTATTTAAAAGGACTTACATTTCATTATGTCGATAGAATGAGTGAAGTAATTGATATTGCTATTACAAATCAAAAAGTAAATAACGCTAAGAAATTAAGTTAATTACGATGTTTTCAAACTCAAATTCCAACTCAAATATTTAGTTGGAATTTGTTTTTTATATATTGCTTTATAATTTTATCTTCGCATAAGCGTTATAGCTTTTAGAATTAGATTTAATGAACAAAAAATTGATTGCTTTTACTTTTTTACTTTTTTCTTCCAGTATGTTGGGACAAATAGGTGGTAAGTATGTATATCAGTTTTTGAACCTAGTTCAATCTCCACGGCAAGCAGCATTAGGGGGAAAAACCGTTACTGTTGTAGATTACGATGTTAATCAGGTTTTTTATAACCCAGCAACAATTAATGAAAAAATGAATAAACGATTAGCTGTTAATTATAGTAATTATTATGGCGAAGTCACATATGGAACAGCTGCTTATGCTTATACATGGGACAGACATCTTCAAACTTTTCATGCAGGTGTTAGTTATGTAAATTACGGTACGTTTGAGGGAAGAGATGAATTAGGAAATTTAACTTCTGATTTCACAGGAAGCGAAGCTGCCCTTTCTTTAGGATATGCCTATAATATTCCCTGGACCGATATGTTTGTGGGAGCTAATGTAAAATTAATTTCATCTACTTTAGAAACCTATAATTCATGGGGAACTGCGGTAGATTTAGGTTTTCTTTATGTTGATTATAAAAATGATATTAATTACGGTTTAACCGTTCGAAACTTAGGATTTCAAATAAAACCATATGATAATGTAAATGAGAAATTACCTTTATCTATTGATGCAGGAGTTTCTCAATTAATGGAAAATGTTCCTATTCGTTGGCATTTAACATTAGAAAATTTACAACAATGGAATATAGCTTTTTCAAATCCAAATAGAGGAGAATCTACTTTAGACGGTGAAACAAACGAAGAAAAAGTATCTTTTTTCAACAATGCATTACGACATGTGATTTTGGGAGCAGAACTTTTTCCTGAAAAAGGGTTTAGTATTCGATTAGGATATAACTTTAGAAGAGGAGAAGAGCTAAGAATTGTGGATCAAAGAAATTTTTCTGGAATTTCAGCTGGTTTCGGAATAAGATTTAATAAAGTACGATTTGATTATTCGTATTCAAAATATACAGTTGCAGCAAACACAAGTTTGTTTGGCATAATGATTAATTTAGATTAATATTGAAAAAAATTACAATTGCAATAGACGGGTTTTCGTCAACAGGGAAAAGTACTTTAGCAAAACAATTAGCTAACCAATTGGGGTATGCTTATGTGGATACTGGCGCAATGTATCGTGCAGTCACTTATTTTGCGATGAAAAAGGGTTGGGTTTCTGAAACCAATTTAAATACTGTTGAAGTAATTAATAATTTGTCTAGTATAAATTTAGAATTTCGTTTCAACGAACAATTAGGTTTTGCAGAAATGTTTTTAAACCAAGTAAACATTGAAAATGAAATTCGCACAATTAATGTGTCTAGGTGTGTTAGTAAAATTGCAGAAATTTCAGAAGTAAGATCAATGTTGGTAAAGCAACAACAGCAAATGGGTAAAAACAAAGCGGTTGTTATGGATGGAAGAGATATTGGAACTGTCGTTTTTCCAGATGCTGAATTAAAGTTGTTCATGACTGCTTCAGCTGAAACAAGAGCACAACGTCGTTTTGACGAATTAGTTGAAAAAGGACAAATGGTAACATTTGATGAGGTTTTGCAAAATGTTCAAGAAAGAGATTATATTGACACCCATAGAGAAGATTCACCATTAATAAAAGCTTTAGACGCTATTGAAATTGATAATTCTTCAATGTCTAAAGAAGAACAATTTAACTTAGTCATTGCAATGGTTAATGAAAAATTCAAATCTAAATAATTTTTCAAAAACATACTTCATTTTTTATTTATCTAAGCTTTTGTAAATCAAAATTATAGTATTACCTTTGCACACCTTTTGGCAGTATTGGGTTTCCAATTAGGTATAAACTAAATAATTTAACACTTCTGTTGTTATCAAAACTGATAAAAACCCATTGAATAGCACAGAATACAAATTTTTTATCAGCATGTCTGAAATTAATAAAGAACAAGAAGCGTTTTTAGCGGATTTTAACTGGCACAATTACCAAGAAGGTATTGATGTAGTAGACGAAAAAAACTTACAAGAATTTGAAGATTTAGTATCTAAAACTTTTATCTCTACTGATGATGCAGAAGTAGTAGAAGGTGTAGTAGTAAGAATCACAGATAGAGATGTTATCGTTGATATCAACGCTAAATCTGAAGGTGTAATTTCTTTAAATGAATTCCGTTACAATCCAGCTTTAAAAGAAGGAGATAAAGTAGAAGTACTTATCGATGTACGTGAAGACAAAACAGGTCAATTAGTATTATCTCACAGAAAAGCGAGAACTATTAAAGCTTGGGACAGAGTTATTTCTGCTCATGACACAGGTGAAATCGTTAACGGTTTCGTAAAATGTAGAACTAAAGGTGGTATGATTGTAGATGTTTTCGGAATCGAAGCATTCTTACCAGGTTCTCAAATTGACGTTAAGCCAATTAGAGATTACGATCAATATGTAAACAAAACTATGGAATTTAAAGTTGTGAAAATCAACCACGAATTCAAAAACGTAGTAGTTTCTCATAAAGCGCTTATTGAAGCGGATATTGAAATCCAGAAAAAAGAAATCATTGGTCAATTAGAAAAAGGACAAGTATTAGAAGGTGTTGTTAAAAACATTACTTCTTATGGTGTGTTTATTGACTTAGGTGGTGTAGATGGATTAATCCATATTACAGACTTATCTTGGTCAAGAATTAATCACCCAAGTGAAGCTCTTGAATTAGATCAAAAATTAAACGTTGTAATCCTTGATTTTGATGATGAGAAAACAAGAATTCAATTAGGTTTAAAACAATTAAACGCTCACCCATGGGATGCTTTAGATACTAAGTTAGCTATTGGTGATAAAGTAAAAGGTAAAGTTGTTGTAATCGCTGATTACGGTGCATTTATCGAAGTTGCTGAAGGTGTTGAAGGTTTAATCCACGTTTCTGAAATGTCTTGGTCTACGCACTTACGTTCGGCTCAAGATTTCATGAAAATTGGAGATGAAGTTGAAGCAGTTGTTTTAACTCTAGATAGAGATGACCGTAAAATGTCATTAGGTATCAAGCAATTATCACAAGATCCTTGGACTGATATTACAGCTAAGTACCCAGTTGGTTCAAACCATAACGGTATTGTAAGAAACTTTACAAACTTTGGTGTATTTGTTGAATTAGAAGAAGGTATCGACGGATTAGTTTATATTTCTGATTTATCTTGGACTAAGAAAATTAAGCACCCATCTGAATTTGTAAACGTTGGAGACAAAATGGATGTTGTTGTTTTAGAGTTAGATGTTGAAGGACGTAAATTATCTTTAGGTCACAAACAAACTACTCCTAATCCATGGGATAAATATGAAGCTTCATTTGCTGAAGGTACTATTCACAACGGAGAAATTTCTGAAATTGTAGACAAAGGTGCTACTGTTGAATTTGGAGAAGATATCGTTGCTTTCATTCCTACTCGTCACCTTGAAAAAGAAGATGGTAAGAAATTGAAAAAAGGAGAATCTGCTGACTTTAAAGTTATTGAGTTCAATAAAGAATTCAAAAGAGTAGTTGCTTCTCATACAGCTATCTTCCGTGAAGAAGAAGAAAAACATGTAAAAGCTGCTGTTGAATCATCTTCATCAAACAATAATGCAGATAAATCAACTTTAGGTGATTTAGATGTTTTAGCTGAATTAAAAGCGAAAATGGAAAAAGGAGAAAATAAATAATCTCTAAATTCTAATTTATACTTAAAAGTCCTGATGAAAATCAGGACTTTTTTTATGCAAAATTTTGTTCTTTAATTATTATATCGTAATATTGCAATATAATAATTTAATTATGGGAGCTTCAAAATCAGATTTTTTTACAAATGAGCAGAATAATATGGCAAATGTGTTTAAAGCATTGTCTCATCCTGCAAGGATTGCAATCATTCAATATCTTTTAAAAGTAGATTCTTGTATTTGTGGTGATATTGTAAACGAATTGCCATTGGCACAGCCAACAATTTCTCAGCACTTAAAGGAATTGAAAAATGCAAACATTATAAAAGGAACTATCGAAGGAACGGCAATTTGTTATTGCTTAAATCCTGAAACCATTTCTATGTTTGAAACTTATTTTAATGGAATCTCAAATCAATTGCAAAATAAGTGTTGTTAAATAATTAGACAAGTTAGACTTCTTAGATTATAGAAGTCTAAAATCTAAATGTCCAATAATCTAAAAATCTAAATATGAAATTATCAGAAATAAAAATAGCTTTACAAAAGTTGAAAACCATTGCTTTTCAGTTACCTGATGGAACATTGGTTCCTAATCATTTTCACGTTACCGAAGTTGGTAAAGTAACCAAAAACTTTATTGATTGCGGTGGAACTGTCAGAAACGAAGAAGTTGTAAACTTTCAATTATGGGAAGCAAACGATTATGATCATCGATTGCACCCTGAAAAATTGATTCATATTATTGAATTATCTGAAAAAAAACTACAAATTCCAGATTTAGAAATTGAAGTAGAATACCAAATGAAAGATACTATTGGTAAATTTGATTTAGATTTCGACGGTGCAAACTTTTTACTTACTTCAAAATTAACCGATTGTTTAGCTAAAGATAATTGCGGGATTCCTGTAGAAAAGCAGAAAGTTAAAATAGGTGAGTGGAAACAAAAAGAAAATTCGTGTAATCCAAATTCAGGATGTTGTTAATATGGAAAATATAAAAAAAGAACATTGGGAAAAAGTCTTTACTACAAAGGCAGAAAATGAAGTTAGTTGGTTTCAAAAACAACCGGAAACTTCTATACAATTAATAAAGGCGTGTAAATTACCAAAGGATGCCAAAATTATTGATATTGGTGGTGGCGATAGTTATTTAATTGACAGTTTAATTGAATTGGGTTATACCAATTTATATTTATTGGATATTTCTGAAAATGCTATCGAAAGAAGTAAGAAGAGGCTAGGAGCTAATGCTGATAAAGTTACTTTTATAGTTTCAGATGTTTTAGATTTCATAACAACTGAAAAATTTGATGCTTGGCACGATAGAGCTTCTTTTCATTTTTTGACAAACGAAACAGATATTATAAAATATAGAACTATTGTTTCTAATGCTTTAAACTCCAATGGAAGTTTTCTTTTGGGAACATTTTCTGATGAAGGTCCATTAAAATGTAGTGGTTTAGAGATTACTCAATATTCAGTTGAAAAAATATTGGATTTATTTGAAGAAGAGTTTGAAATGGAAAATTGTTTTACCGAAGATCATGAAACACCATTTGATACAACCCAAAATTTTATTTTTTGTCATTTTAGAAAGCAGTAAAAAATGAATACAACATTAAAAGAAACAATTAATGTAATTAGTAAAATGTCAATTTCTGAAGAAAGGAAAGAATATTTGCAACCATTAGTTGATTATATAGCGCATAAAACCAATAAGAATGATTCTGTTCGCTTAAATTTCATTTGTACACATAATTCTCGTAGAAGTCATTTGGCTCAAATATGGGCGCAAACAATGGCTTATTTTTATAATATGTCTAATGTAAATTGTTATTCTGGCGGAACAGCGACAACAGCAATGTTTCCAAAAGTTGCAGAGACGCTATTAAATCAAGGATTTCAAATTCAAAAACTAAATTCAGAAGCTAATCCTGTGTATGCAGTTAAATATGATGAGAATTCACTTCCTGTCATTTGTTTTTCTAAGACTTTTGATGATGCATTTAATCCTTCTTCTAATTTTGCTGCAATCATGACATGTTCTTCAGCAGATGAAGGTTGTCCTTTTATTTCAGGTGCTGAAGTGCGTTTACCAATCCGATATGAAGACCCAAAAACATTTGATGGAACAGAGTTAATGGATGCAAAGTATGCCGAAAGAAGTCTAGAAATTGCATCTGAAATGTATTATGTATTCTCTCAAATTCAAAATAAATAGATGAAAAAAAGATTAGGTTTTTTAGACAAATTTTTAACGCTATGGATTTTCCTAGCAATGTTAATTGGTGTTGGAATTGGATATTTTATTCCAAATTCAGCAAATTTCATTAATTCATTTTCTTCTGGAACTACTAATATTCCTTTGGCAATTGGTTTGATTTTAATGATGTATCCACCGTTGACAAAAATTGATTTTTCAAAAATTCCGAAAATGTTTGAAAAGCCAAAATTATTAACAGCTTCCTTTTTAATTACTTGGATTTTTGGTCCTTTTTTAATGTTCTTATTAGCAACCTTTTTCTTAAAAGATTACCCAGAATACATGACTGGCTTAATCATTATAGGAATTGCTCCATGTATTGCTATGGTAATTGTTTGGAACGAATTAGCAGAAGGAAATCGGGAATTAACAGCTGGTTTAATTGGAATTAACAGTTTGCTACAGGTGTTTTTCTTTAGTTTGTATGCCTATTTTTATTTAGAAATAATGTTGCCTTTATTTGGTATTAAAGGTTTAGAGTTGAATATAACTATTGCTGAAATTGCACAGACTGTTGGAATTTATTTAGGAATTCCGTTTGCATTAGCAGTATTGAGTCGTTATTTTATAAAGAAATATTTTGGAGATAAATGGTTTAATCAAAAATTTATTCCGTTTGTTTCTCCAATAACGTTAATTGCTTTACTTTTTACAATTGTTGTCATGTTTAGCTTAAAAGGAGAAATGATTGTTGATTTGCCTTTAGATGTAATTAGAATTGCAATTCCATTGGTAATCTTCTTTGCAATTATGTTCTTCTTAATGTTTTTTGTAGCAAAGAAAATAGGAGCTAATTATCGAGATGCTGTTGCTGTTTCCTTTACTGCTTCAGGAAATAATTTCGAATTAGCAATTGCTGTTTCTATAGGGGTTTTTGGAATCAATAGCGGGCAAGCTTTTGCTGGAGTTATTGGTCCTTTAGTAGAAGTTCCGGCTTTAATTATATTAGTAAATGTTGCTTTTTGGTTAAAAAATAAATTTTATTAGAATTTATATGTGACTTTTTGTTTAATATTGTTTCTAAACTATATAAACCAAATTTAATTAAATATGAAATTTAAAATTTTACTATTCAGTCTTTTTGTCTCAAGTGTTGGATTTGCTCAAAATATGGAGACTAAAGAGGTTCGTAAGAACATGAGTAAAGGAAATCAACCTGGAATTGAAATTATTATTCCTCATATTTCTGAAGATAATTTAGAAGATGCGATTAAAAAAGTCACAAAAAAATTCAAAGGAGATAGAGAAAAGATAAAACGTTCTAACGAAATTTATTTAGACGACGCTTTAATTAAAGAAATTAGTGAGAATACTATTGATATTCATCAAATTATTGAAAAAGAAGGAACAGGATTGCGTTACACTGTGTTTTTTAATTTAGGTGGCGCTTTTTTAGATAGTAAGTTGAATGCTAAGAAATTTGCTTATGCTGAAGAAATTGTAAATAGAATTGCTTTAAAAGCTTCAGAAATTAGAATTGATGATATTTTAAAAGAAGAGCAAGATAAATTAGAAGATTTTGAAGACGATCAAAAGAAGCTAGTTAAAGAAAAGGATAATGCAACTGAAGATATTCAAGATGCTAGAGATTTAATAGCTAAGAGAGAAAAAGAGATTCAAGACAATATTAAAATGCAAGCTTCAAAGACTTTTGAAATTGAAAAACAACGTAAAAAAGTAGATTCAATTTTAAAGCAAAAATCACTTATTGGTAAGAATTAAGATTAAATACAAAAAAAATGCTCTTTTAAAGAGCATTTTTTTTATGTATATAATAGAGTTTTATTCTTTAATTACTTTAATTGTTTTAGTTCCTAATTCATTTTCTAAAACTAAAATATATATTCCGTTAGAATAATTAGACATGTTAATTTGTGAGCTTGAAGAGTTGTTTTCGTTTGATTTTACACTTAGTAACTGACCTAATATTGAGTAAACACTTGCTTTTGAATAGTTGTAATTTTCAATTGTTAAAATATCTTTAACAGGGTTAGGGTAGTAGCTAATTGAATTAAATTCATTGTCATTAGTTCCTAAAGTAGTTGCAATATTAAACACATAAGGTGTTTGGTAATTTGTATTAGTAGGAGTAGTGCTTGAAATTTTCAAAAAATAATCGCCAGGTGTAAGTATTCTAATTAGATTTATTGTTGAACCAGTATTGTTTTGTGAAGCACCAATTGCTGTACCAGTACTATTTAAAATAGTTGCATTCATTGTACTTGTAACAATACTACTTACTGAAACAGCTGCATTTACATTGTCAGTAACTGTAAATTTGTAAAAATCATCATCAATTGTAGTTCCACTTGCTTGTACAGTTGTAAATCCTCTGTAATCGGTATTTGTAGAAATTTTATAAGCTAACTCTTTAACATTAGGTTCGTCTAATCCTTGCATTACATAATAAGGTTGACTTGGAAGTGCAGTATGCACCTCAATGCCTAAAGCAGAATAATAAAAATATTTAATTGGATAGGTTAAACCAGTACCTGTAAAATAATTTTCCATTCTAGCAGCAGCTTCTGTTACAACTCCATCTGTTGAAGATCCATTAACTCTACCAATAACACTAGAAAAATCAATAAGATTATCAATTGGTTTTTGATTTATACCAACAATAGTGTTCCCAATAGATCCATTACAGTTAACATCTATATTCCAATAATCACTTCCAAATAAATGTTCATTCATATTACTTGAGTTATTCACTTCAACTCCACCAAACAAGTATCTACTAGGTTCTCCACTATAATAATAGGTTATTTTTAAATCTCTTAAAGCCTCTGAGCGAGTTTCCATTCCAATAATCCAACCTAAGCCAATATCGCTTGCATTACTGCCACCATGAGGAGTTCCAAGGGTGAAAAATTTAGCAACATGATGTTGACCATCTGGTTGCCAGTTTATAGAGTTTTGAATATATTCTCTTGAAGCTAAACCACCCATACTGTGACCCACAAGAATCACTTTATCTTTTCCTGTTAACGCTAATACTCTTTCTACAGCTTTCTTAACTGCTACTCCTTGTTTGGTTACGGCTGATTGATTACTATAAACAGAAGTTCCAATAGAACCGTTAATGTTTACATCAAAATTTACATAATAATAATCACCATTTTGCATTGTGGTAGTTTCAAATGCTGCAATATCTGCTCCAGTGGTTGGATAGAAATTTTTGTTTGCTACATTGTGGTTTCCGTCTGCACTTAGGCAAAAATCAAATCTACCACCAAAAGTAAAACCGTATTGTGAATCTAAATAATTAGTGGAAGTATTCCATGTTTCAGAACTTGAATTAAGTCCGTGAATAAAAATAATTGGATATGGAATTTTACTTGTTACAACTCTTCCGCTGGAATCAATAATTGGGCTTTTTAAAGGAACTATTATTGTATCATTTGAATAATCGAAAAACTCAAATTCAGGATTTCTTGGCTTGAATATTTCGTTTTGGGCATTAATTATTGTGAATGAAAAAAGGAATATAATAGCATAAAGAGTAGTTTTTTTCATAAAAAATTATTTAGCATTTGCTGTGCAATATATAAATAATTTGTTAAAATTTTTATATTTTCTAACTTTTATTATGCATACATAGTAATCTTCTTATTTATCAATAGATCCAAGTACCCTTTTCATAAAATCATTAAGAGCAGTTTTCTTGTCAGTTCCATCTTTTATCATCTTGTGTACTTCAAGAGCTCCATACATATTAGAGATAAGTTCTCCAATAACATCTAACTCTTCATCTTTTAAAGAAGAAACTTCTGTTAAGTTTTCTAAAACCTCAATAGTTTCAATTAGATAATCTTGATCGTTATCTTCTATAAATTGAGTTAGTTGTTTAATTACAGGTATTTTCATTTTATGCTAAATTTATATAACTTCATTAACTAGTTCTGCTAAAACTTCTGCTTTATTAGTTTGTGTTTGATTAACTAAAACACCATTTTTAAAAGTAGCAAACGTGGGTAAGTTATCAACTGTAGCTAGTTTTCTAGATTCTGGAAATTTTTCAGCATCAACCATTAAAAAAGGGATTAATTCATTTTCTGAAGCCATTTTTTTGAATTTTGGTTTCATAATTCTACAATTTCCACACCATGTTGCTGAAAACTGTACTATAACCGTTTCGTTTTGAGCAATTACTTCTGCTAAATTATCTTGTTCTATTTCTGTAAACATTTTTTTTAAATTTAAAATTAATGACAATGTCAACTTTCAATTAATTGTTTATGACATTGCCATTGAATTTTGTTATTGAATTAGTTAGAAGATAAATATGCAGCAGTACTTAATCTGTCTGCACTCATTGCTTCTTTACCTTCTTCCCAGTTTGCAGGACAAACTTCTCCTTTAGTTTGAACGTGCGTGTAAGCATCTACTAAACGTAAATATTCATTTACATTTCTACCTAATGGCATATCGTTTACGCTTTCGTGGAAAATTTTTCCGTCTTCATCAACTAAATAAGTAGCTCTATAAGTAACGTTTGATCCTACTAATAATTCATCTTCATAATCTTCGTCAAAATCAACTGCAACGTCTAAAATACCTAAAGCAGAAGATAAGTTACGAGTAGTATCTGCCAATAATGGGTAGGTTACACCTTCAATTCCACCATTATCTTTTGCAGTGTTTAACCAAGCAAAATGTACTTCGTTAGTGTCGCATGAAGCACCAATAACCATAGTGTTTCTTTTTTTAAATTCACCTAAAGCAGCTTGAAAAGCATGTAATTCAGTTGGGCAAACAAAAGTAAAATCTTTTGGGTACCAAAATAAAAGTACTTTCTTTTTGTTTTTAACCGCTTCTTCTAAAACGTTAATCCTTAAGTTGTCTCCCATTTCTGAGATTGCATCTACTGTAATGTTTGGGAACTTTCTTCCTACTAATGACATATTATTATAGTTTTAATTTATTAATTTTTACAGAACAAAAATACGTTTAATATGAATATTCTAAAATGATATTAATCATATTTAATCATGGAGCAATAGGTTTTATCTATATTAGTTTTTAAATATAAAAACGTCCCAATTATGAGACGTTTTTATTAATAAGTATATGCAGAGAAAGATTTTAATTCAAATCAAAACGATCTGCATTCATCACTTTTGACCAAGCTTTAACAAAATCTTTAACAAATTTTTCTTTGTTGTCATCTTGTGCATAAACTTCTGAATATGAGCGTAGAATAGAATTTGAACCAAAAACTAAATCAACACGAGTTGCTGTCCATTTTGTCACTCCTGTTTTTCTTTCAACAATATTATATGAATTTTGTCCAGTAGGTTTCCATATATAATTCATATCTGTTAAATTGACAAAGAAATCATTTGTTAATACACCTACTTTATCAGTGAAAACCCCATGTTTTGTTTCACTATAATTAGTTCCTAAAACACGCATTCCACCAATTAAAACAGTCATTTCTGGAGCAGTTAATCCCATTAGTTGAGCTCTGTCTAGCAATAACTCTTCTGGTTTAGCAGCATAATCCTTTTTTAAATAGTTCCTAAAAGCATCATGAGTTGGTTCTAAATCTTCAAATGATTCTGCATCAGTCATTTCTTTGATTGCGTCACCTCTTCCTGCTTCGAAAGGTACTTTTATAGTTACTCCGGCTTTGTGAGCAGCTTTCTCTATAGCGGCACTTCCTCCTAAAACAATTAAATCTGCAATGCTAACCTTTTTCGATAATTCTGATTGAATTTTAGTTAGTGTATTTAATACTTTTTGTAAACGCTCTGGTTCATTTCCAATCCAATCTTTTTGAGGAGCTAAACGAACTCTTGCTCCATTTGCACCACCTCTAAAATCTGAGCATCTAAAAGTTCTAGCACTGTCCCAAGCTGTTGATATTAATTCAGAATCAGTTAATCCGCTATTTAATAATTTTGATTTTAACTCATCAATTTCAGCATCTGATAAAGTATAATCAACTTTTGGAATAGGATCTTGCCAAATTAATTCTTCTATTGGAGCATCAGCGCCTAAATAGCGATTTTTTGGTCCTAAATCACGATGTGTTAATTTAAACCAAGCTCTAGCAAATACATCTTCAAAATAAGTAGGGTCTTTATGGAATTTTTCTGAAATTTTTCTGTAAATAGGATCCATTTTCATTGCCATATCGGCATCAGTCATAATTGGATTATTCCTCTTAGTTGAATCATGAGCATCAATAGGTTTGTCTTCTTCTTTGATGTTTATAGGTTCCCATTGCCACGCACCAGCTGGACTCTTTTTCAATTCCCATTCATAAGTAAATAATAAGTAAAAATATTCATTGTCCCATCGTGTTGGGTTAGTCGTCCAAGAGCCTTCAAGACCACTCGTTACAGTATCACCGGCATTCCCACTTCCTTTTGGATTATGCCAACCCAAACCTTGTTCTTCAATACCGGCTGCTTCTGGCTCTCTTCCAAGTTTCGATGCATCTCCATTACCGTGCGCTTTACCTACGGTATGACCACCAGCTGTTAGAGCGACTGTTTCTTCATCATTCATTGCCATACGTTTAAAAGTAGTTCGTACATCAATTGCTGTTTTTAATGGGTCTGGCTTACCGTCAACTCCTTCAGGATTCACATAAATTAAGCCCATTTGTACTGCTGCTAATGGGTTGTCTAATGATTCTCTATTTTCATCATTATTATATCGTTCTTTTGTTTCGGCTAGCCATTCTTTTTCAGCTCCCCAGTAAATATCTTTTTCAGGATGCCAAATGTCTTCTCTTCCTCCAGCAAAGCCAAATGTTTTAAAGCCCATTGATTCATATGCCATATTACCAGCTAAAATCATTAAATCACCCCAAGAAATTTTATTTCCATATTTTTTCTTTATAGGCCAAAGTAGCCTTCTTCCTTTGTCTAAGTTTCCGTTATCTGGCCAGCTATTTAATGGAGCAAACCTTTGGTTTCCTGTGTTACTTCCTCCACGACCATCAGAAACTCTATATGTTCCAGCTGAATGCCAAGCTAAACGAATCATTAATCCACCGTAGTGTCCCCAATCTGAAGGCCACCAATCTTGACTATCTGTCATTAATTTTTTTAAGTCATTTTTTAGAGCTTCTAAATCTAATTTTTCAAACTCTACAGCATAATTAAAATTTTCACCCATAGGGTTGGTTTTTGTATCATGCTGATGTAAAATATCTAAATTCAATGTCTCAGGCCACCATTCTTGATTAATTGTAGCTGGTTTAATATTGTCTTCCTTTTGATGAAAAGGACATTTTCCAATGTTGTTATTGTCTTCCATAATTTTTTTCAGTTAGTGATGTTTGTATTTCGTTGATTTTTAGATTATCGTTTTTATAAAATTACATAAAAAAAAACCATTACTTAAATTAAGTAATGGTTAGTTTTTATATTGATATAGTTTTTATTTATCTAAAACCTATTTTTTAATATCTGAAATCAATAGTCTTATTTTAATATTAAATGCTGCAAATATTAATGTCATAATAGGGCTAAGTAAATTAAAGAATGCATAAGGTAAATAATCAAAAGTATCTACACCTAAGGTTCCTGATTGATATGCTCCACAAGTATTCCAAGGAATTAATACTGAAGTAACCGTACCAGAATCTTCTAAAGTTCTACTTAAATTTTCTGGTGCTAAACCTTTATCTTGATATGCTTTTTTAAACATTTTTCCAGGAACAACTATTGCTAAATACTGGTCAGAGGCAGTGATGTTTAAGGCTAAACAACTTCCTACAGTTGCAGCAAATAAACCAAAGGTAGTTTTCGCCAACTTTAATAAGGCTTGACTAATTCTTGCTAATGCTCCAATAGCATCCATTACACCTCCAAAAACCATTGCGCATAGAATTAACCAAATAGTTCCTAGCATCCCACTCATTCCTTTTGCTTTGAAAAGCTTGACCAAGCTTTCATTTTCTGTAGGAATTACTGTTTCAATGGTGATCGCATCCATTACACCTCTATAAGTTGATCTAAATGAAGAGCTCTCTACTCCAGCAATTTGGTTAATAATTTGTGGTTGGAAAATTACTGCAAAAATTGCCCCTAATAATACTCCAATAAATAAAGCAATTAATGGCTCCGTTTTTTTAAAAATTAATCCAATAACAATTATTGGAACTAAAAATAACCATCCAGTAATGTTAAATGATTTTTTTATATCTAGTAACATTGCAGAAGTATCTGTAACTCCTTCAACATTAATGGTAAGACCGATTATAATAAATAAAATTAAAGAAACAATAAATGTTGGTGTAGTGGTTAAAGCCATATACTTTATGTGTGTAAACAAATCAGTTCCAGCCATTGCAGGAGCTAAATTTGTTGTATCAGACATTGGAGATAATTTATCTCCAAAATAAGCTCCAGAAATTACAGCACCAGCAACCATTCCAACAGGGAACCCTAATGCTCCTCCAATTCCAACTAAAGCAATTCCAACAGTTGCAGAGGTTGTCCATGAACTTCCTGTAGCAATAGAAATTACAGCACAAATAATCATAGTTGCTGGTAAAAAGATGCTTGGGCTTAGTATTTGAAGTCCATAATAAATCATAGAAGGAATAATTCCGCTAATTAACCATGTTCCGGCAAGAGCTCCAACCATTAATAAAATTAAAATAGCACCTGCTGTAGATTTAATATTTTCCGCTACTTCATCAATCATGTTTTGAAAAGTAACTTTATTAAATAAACCTACTATTACTGCAACACCCGCTCCTAAAAGTAATACAAATTGATTACTACCCCCAAGTGGATCATCGTCTTCGCCGCTATAAGCAACTAAAACATTATAAGCCAACATGACGATTAATGCAAAAATAGGGATTAGAGCTTCCCAAATATTTAACTCTTTATTTGAATTTATTTTAGTATCCATTTATTTTTTTTGAAGACGCAATATAGAAAAAAAAATCCGCTTAAGAATTTCTTAAGCGGACTTTATTAGTAACTTATAAATTAAAGAATATTCAATTCTTTCATGCAAGTTTTCATCATTTGGTAAGTTCTTTCAATGTCATTGTCTAGTCCAATTGAAAAACGAATTAAACCATCAGTTAATCCCATTTCAGCTTGTTCTTCCATTGGAATTTCAGAAGAAGTTGATGATCCTGGTGCACTGAATAATGTTTTATAAAAACCTAAACTTACTGCTAAATAGCCTAGGTTGCGTTCTTGCATTAGTTCCATTAAAGCATTTGCTTTATCTAAACTTCCTACGTCTACAGTCATCATTCCTCCAAAACCGTATTCTGGATTAATCATCGTAGAATATATTTTATGGCTTGGGTGACTTTTCAATCCAGGATAAACAGTTTTTAAACCGTCTTTTTCAAATTTATCAGCTAAATATGCAGCGTTGTGACTGTGTTGTTTTATACGTAAATGTAAAGTTCTTAAGTTTTTCATTACTGAAGCCGAACGCATACTGTCCATTGTTGGACCTAATAACATACTTGCTCCAGAGTTTACGTTTTTCAAATCATTAATAAACTCTTGTGAAGCACAAACTACACCTCCAACAGTATCACTACTTCCATTGATGTATTTTGTTAAACTATGAATTACAATATCTGCACCAAATTTAGTTGGTGAAACAGATAATGGAGAAAAAGTATTATCTACAACTAATTTAAGATTATGTTTTTTAGCAATTTTAGAAAGACCAGCTAAATCAGCTACTTCTAATAAAGGGTTACTTACAGTTTCACAGTATAAAACTTTAGTATTTGGAGTAATTGCAGCTTCTACAATATCTAATTTAGTAATGTCTACAAAAGCGGTTTGAATTCCCATTCTTGGTGCGAAATTCTTTAAAAAGGCATAAGTTCCTCCATAAATAGTTCTGCTAGAAACAACATGTTCTCCGTTTCCACATAATTGTAATAGGGTAGGAGTAATTGCTCCCATTCCAGATGCAGCAACATTTGCAGTTTCTGTACCTTCCATTGCAGCAAGTGCTCTGTCTAAATATAAATTACTTGGAGATGAGTGACGAGAATATAAATAACAACCTTCTGCATTACCTTCGAAAGTATCGAACATTGTTTTTGCAGAAAGAAATGTATAAGTTGACGAATCAGAAATTGAAGGATTAACTCCTCCAAATTCACCAAAGTATTGTAAATCTTGAATATTGTCAGCTGGATTGAATTTACTCATAATAACTTGTATTTTTTAAAATTTTTAATACATCAAATATCAATAATGTTAATACCAAAATCAATCATTTTATAGAAAAATAGTTTTTAAAACCAAATAAATTTACATAAATAGATTTTAATTCTATATAATTTCTTAAATTTGAAATTCAGTAAAAAAATTTGCAAGATGAAATTAGATGTAATTGATAGGAAACTTTTAGAAATGCTTCAAAAGGATACTAAAAAAACAACAAAAGAACTTTCCGATAAGTTAAATCTATCAGTAACAGCTGTGTATGAAAGGGTGAAAAAATTAGAACGTGAAGGTGTTATCAAAAATTACATAGCCATATTAGATAAATCAAAGGTAAGTAAAAGTTTTGTGGTTTTTTGTCACGTTAAACTGACCCAACATAATATTGATTTAATCAAGCATTTTGAAAAACAAATTCTAAAGTTAGATGAAGTATTAGAGTGTTTTCATGTAAGTGGTGACTATGATTATATTTTAAAAATATTTGTTGAAGATATGGAAGCGTATCGTGAATTTATGGTTACAAAACTAACGACTATTAAAGACATTGGTAGTACCCATAGTACGTTTATGATTGGGGAAGTAAAAAACACAACTGCATTTAAATTAACTTAGTGCGAATTGTATTTTTACAAAAATTACTAATTCGTTTAAACAAAAATTCTTACTTTTGCACTTGCAAAATAAACACACAAAACATATACTATGAGTCAATTTGATGTTACTATTATAGGTTCTGGTCCTGGAGGATATGTATCAGCTATTCGTTGTGCACAATTAGGATTAAAAACTGCCATTATTGAAAAATATTCTACTTTAGGTGGAACTTGTTTAAATGTAGGATGTATTCCTTCAAAAGCAATGTTAGCATCTTCTCATCATTATGATGAAATGAAACATTTTGCAGATCACGGAATTGAAGTTTCTGGAGAAGTTAAAGTAAATCTTGAAAAAATGATTGCTCGTAAACAAGCAGTTGTAGATCAAACTTCTGGGGGAGTAAAATATTTAATGGACAAAAACAAAATTACTGTTTTTGAAGGAGTAGGTTCTTTTGAAAGCGCTACTTCTGTAAAAGTAACTAAAAAAGACGGTTCATCTGAAATTATTGAATCTAAGAACATCATTATTGCTACAGGTTCAAAACCTTCTAGTTTACCTTTTATTACTTTAGATAAAGAAAGAGTTATTACTTCTACGGAAGCATTAAAATTACCGGAAGTTCCTAAACATTTAGTAATTATTGGTGGTGGGGTTATTGGTATTGAATTAGGTCAGGTTTATTTACGTTTAGGATCGCAAGTTTCTGTTGTAGAATATATGGATAGAATTATTCCAGGAATGGACAGTTCATTATCTAAAGAATTAACAAAAGTATTAAAGAAACAAGGAATGAAATTCTATGTTTCTCACAAGGTACAATCAGTTGAAAGAAACGGAGATACAGTTGCTGTTCAAGCAGAAGATAAAAAAGGTCAAATTGTTACTTTAGAAGGAGATTACGCATTAGTTTCTGTAGGTCGTCGTCCATATACAGCTGGATTGAATGCGGACAAAGCAGGTGTGAAAATTACGGATAGAGGAATGGTTGATGTTAACGATCATTTACAAACTAATATTCCAAATATTTATGCAATTGGAGATGTAGTTCGTGGAGCTATGTTAGCGCATAAAGCAGAAGAAGAAGGAGCAATGGTTGCTGAAATTTTAGCAGGTCAAAAACCTCATATTGATTATAATTTAATTCCAGGTGTTGTTTATACTTGGCCAGAAGTTGCAGCTGTTGGACAAACAGAAGAGCAATTAAAAGAAGCAGGTGTTGCTTATAAATCAGGAAGTTTTCCTTTCAAGGCTCTAGGTAGAGCAAGAGCTGGTGGAGATTTAGATGGTTTTGTAAAAATCTTAGCCGATGCTAAAACAGATGAAGTTTTAGGAGTTCACATGATTGGTGCTCGTTGTGCGGATTTAATTGCAGAAGCAGTTGTTGCTATGGAATTTAGAGCTAGCGCTGAAGATATTTCAAGAATGTCTCATGCACATCCAACATTTGCTGAAGCTATTAAAGAAGCTGCTTTAGCTGCTACTGATAATAGAGCATTACACGTTTAAAAAAATAAAACATATTTATTGCAATAAAAAAGTCCCACATTGGTGGGACTTTTTTGTTTTAAAAATTTATTATGCAGTAAATAATTCTTTATAACTATCCCAATTTCGATAGATTAAAAATAGATTTCCTAATAACACAAAAAGAGCAATTGGTATTCCTTCCGGCATCATAAATACATGTACTAGTAAAATATTGATAGATATTGGCATTAAAAGTATTGGAGAAAGTTTCATGAATTTTCCAGTAACAAAGGATAACCCACAAATTAATTCTACGATTTTAACAAGAACCATTAAATAGCCACTTGCAGCTAATCCGTCGTTAAAAATTTTCATATTTCCTGTAGCTTCTGGTTCTGGAACTAAATGAAAGAAAAAGGACAGAGAAGCAAATAATAATAAAGCTCCTAACAGTACACGAATAATAATAGTTGCAATTTTCATAACTTTTAAAGTTTATTGATTAGTTGTATAAAGATAAGGATAAATATTTATTGTATTTTTGAGCATAAAACGAGAATAATTGAGAACGTCTATTTTTAAACATATTACCAATACTAAAGAATTTAAATATCAATTACTCAATTGGTCTAATCAATTTCGAGAAGTTACTTTTTTAGATTCAAATAATTACCATCAAAATTATTCTAGTTACGATTTAATTGTTGCTTTAGATGCTTTTACGTCTATTAAAACAGATTATGTAAATGCATTTGAAGATTTACAGCAATATCAATCACACACAAAAGATTGGTTATTTGGTTACTTATCATATGATTTGAAAAATGATATTGAAGATTTAAAATCTCAAAATTTTGATGGTTTAGAATTTCCAGATGTTTATTTCTTTCAACCTAAAAAGTTATTTTTATTAAAAGGAAATGAATTAGAGATTCAGTACTTAAACATGTGTGATGATGAGGTAGAAGTTGATTTTAATGAAATTGCTAATTACAAATTGCTAATTAGAAATTATGAATTAGCTGAAATTCAACAAAGAATTTCTAAACAAAATTATATTTCTAAAGTTTCAAAAGTGTTAGAGCATATTCATAAAGGTGATATTTATGAGGCTAATTTTTGCATGGAATTTTTTGCTAATGATACTCAGATTAATCCAATAGAAACTTATATTAAACTGAATGATATTTCAGAGCCACCATTTGCCGTTTATTTTAAAAATGACAAACAATATTTGCTTTCGGCTTCGCCAGAACGTTATTTACGTAAAGAAAATACAAAGGTAATTTCGCAACCTATTAAAGGAACAGCAAAACGAAATTTAGATTCAATTGAAGATGAAAAATTAAAAGAAGAGTTAGGAGTAAATGAAAAAGAGCGTTCTGAAAACATTATGATTGTAGATTTAGTTCGAAATGATTTATCGCACACAGCTACAAAAGGAAGTGTAAAAGTAGAAGAACTTTGTGGATTGTATACATTTAAACAAGTACATCAAATGATTTCTACAATTGTTTCTGAAGTTGATTTTACAACATCGCCAATTGAAATTTTACGAACTACTTTTCCAATGGGAAGTATGACAGGAGCTCCAAAAATTTCGGCAATGAAAATTATTGAAGAATTAGAAGAAACCAAACGCGGATTATACAGTGGAGCAGTGGGTTATTTTACCCCAAATGGCGATTTCGATTTTAATGTAGTAATTAGAAGTATTTTATATAATGAAAGAAACCAATATTTATCTTTTTCCGTAGGAAGTGCCATTACTTCTTTGTCAAATCCAGAAATGGAATATGAAGAGTGTTTATTAAAAGCAAAAGCTATGTTTGAGGTTTTGAAATAATTAATATGATAAAAAAAATCCAACTTCATTTAGAAAATAATTTTCCTCATTTAAAAGGAAAGAAACTGCTTTTGGCAACAAGTGGCGGAATTGATAGTATGGTTTTAGTACATTTATTTCATGCATTAAACTACCAAATTGGAATTGCACATTGTAATTTTCAATTGCGTGGTAATGAAAGTGATGAAGATGAACGCTTTGTAAAACAATTTGCTCATGAAAATCAAATTCCTTTTAATACTATTTCGTTTCAAACTGAAAAGTATGCAAATGAAAATAAATTATCTATTCAGTTAGCAGCCAGAAAATTACGTTATGATTGGTTTAATGAAGTTTTAGCAAAAGAAAATTACGATTATATTACAACTGCTCATCATTTAGATGATCAAGTAGAAACTTTTTTAATCAATTTTACTAGAGGAACTGGTTTAGAAGGTTTAACTGGAATTCCATCTCAAAAAGGAACTATTATTCGTCCTTTATTGCCGTTTTCAAGAGAAGAAATTGAAAATTACGTATATGAAAATGGAATTACTTGGCGTGAAGATACTAGCAATGCTTCCGATAAATATTTGCGTAATAAGCTGCGTCATAATATAATTCCTATTTTAAAGGAATTGAATCCAAGTTTTTTAGACTCTTTTCAAAATACATTAAATCATTTAAAGCAAACTAATGAATTAGCGGAAGATGCATCTAAAATGGTTTATGAAAAGGTTGTTAAAGAATTTGAAGGTAAAAAGGGAATTAACCTTACAACTTTACTCCAATTTAAAAATCACAAGAGTTATTTGTACCAATGGCTGAATAAATTTGGTTTTACAGCTTGGTATGATGTTTACGATTTAGTGAATGCACAATCTGGAAAGCAAATTTTTTCAAATACACATATACTTTTAAAAGATCGAGAAAGCTTATTACTATACTCTAAACCAATAGATGATGTTATAGAAGAATATATCATTAATGAGGATCAAAAAAGTCTTAAATTTCCCTTAAATATTAATCAATGTAAGGTAGATAACATTTCAATTACAACTAACAATGTTATATTTGTAGACGAAAATAAGATTCAATTTCCTTTAGTTATTAGAAAAAAACAAGAAGGAGATTCTTTTTACCCTTCTGGAATGAAAGGAAAAAAGAAATTAAGTAAGTATTTTAAAGACGAGAAATATTCGTTAATAGATAAAGAAAATCAATGGCTACTTACTTCAAATAATGAAATTGTTTGGGTTATTGGTAAACGTGCCGACCAGCAATTTTTAGCAAATGAAACAACGCAGAATATTATAAAAATAGAAATTACAGAATGAAAAAATTAATAGCCCTTTTAGTCCTTTTATTTTCCTTTTTAGGAAATGCCCAAATCTTAGATCCTGTAAAATGGACTACTAAAATTGTTCAAAAATCAAATACCGAATTTGAATTAATAATGGATGCAACTATCGATACTGATTGGCATTTGTATTCACAATTTACTCCAGATGGTGGTCCACAGCAATTAGAATTTGAATTTAAAAATGCTAAAAATAATTTCACATTAGTTGGTAAAACAAAAGAAGGAGCTTATAAAAAAGTATATAATGACATCTTTGAAGTAGATGAATACTTTTTTACTAAAAAAGCACATTTTGTTCAATTAATTAAAGTTACAAACCCCAAATTAAAAGAAATAAAAGTAACATTAGCAGGTCAGGTTTGTATAGAAGGAAAATGCATACAAGAAGACGATAATTTAACTTTTAAACTACCTGAAATTATAGATATAGTTAAGGTTGAAGAAGTTGTAAAAGTTGAATCAAACGAAGAGAATATTTCAACTGAAATTGCTACTATTGAAATAGATTCAGCATTAACAACAACTGAAATTAAAGCTGAAAAAATAGATAATGTTGTTGCTGAGGTTATAACTACAGATGAACCAGTTGAAGAAGAGAAAAAAGGTTTGTGGACCATATTCTTTTTAGCATTTTTAGGTGGTTTTGCAGCGTTGTTAACACCTTGTGTATTTCCAATGATTCCAATGACAGTAAGTTTCTTTACCAAACAAAGTAAAACTAAAGCAGAAGGAAAGCGAAATGCTATTTTATACGGAATTTCAATCATATTGATATATGTTTTATTAGGAACTATTGTAACCTGGGTATTTGGTGCTGATGCTTTAAATGCATTGTCAACAAACGTTTGGTTTAATGTAATTTTCTTTGGATTATTAGTATTCTTTGCAACTTCATTCTTAGGAGCATTTGAGATTGTTTTACCAAATTCTTGGGCTAACAAAGTAGACAAACAAGCTGATAGAGGTGGGTTTGTTGGAATTTTATTTATGGCTTTAGCTTTAGCTATTGTTTCTTTTTCTTGTACTGGGCCAATTGTTGGAACATTATTAGTTGAAGCAGCTTCAAAAGGTGGTTTAGCACCAATTGTTGGTATGGTTGGATTTTCACTAGCACTAGCGTTACCATTTATGTTATTTGCTATGTTTCCAGGTTGGATGAATTCATTACCAAAATCTGGCGGATGGTTAAATACAGTTAAAGTTTCATTAGGATTTTTAGAATTAGCTTTAGCATTCAAATTTTTATCAAATGCTGATTTAGTAGTACAAGGACATTATTTAGAAAGAGAGTTATTCTTAATCATTTGGATTGTAATCTTTGGTGCTTGGGCTTTATACTTATTTGGAAAATTAATGTTACCACATGATAGTCCAATTTCGCATTTATCTGTAGGAAGATTATACATGGCTATTTTAGTTTCTATGTTTACATTATATCTAATTCCTGGATTATGGGGAGCGCCTTTGAAATTAATTTCTGGTTTTCCACCACCAATGACCTATAGTGAAAGCCCAAATGGAGTAGGATATAAGAATGAAAGAAACGTTGGAGCAATTTCAACTTTACCAGAACATGCACATAAAGGACCACACGGAATTATTGCTTTCCACGATTATGAAGAAGGTTTGGCTTATGCGAAAGAAGTTGGAAAACCAATTTTACTAGATTTCACAGGATATGCTTGTGTAAATTGTAGAAAAATGGAAGATTTTGTATGGTCAACACCAGAAATTTTACCTTTATTGAAAGATAAATTTGTTTTAATTTCATTATATGTAGATTCTAAAGAAGAATTACCAAAAGAAGAACAATATATTTCTCCTGAAACAGGAAAAGAGATTGTAACAGTTGGAAACAAATGGAGTGATTACCAAATTACACGTTATAAAAACAATGCACAACCATACTATATTATATTAGATGATAATGGAAAAGATTTAACGAAGCAAGTAGGTTATACTCCAGATGTTGAAGAATATAAAACTTGGTTAGAAGAAGGTTTAAATGCTTTTAAAAAGTAATTAAAATAAAAAATCCCAATCTTAAGATTGGGATTTTTTTTAGTCTGTTTCTTCTAAAGTAAATATTTCTTCTACGGGTTTATCAAAATATCGAGCTAATTTTAAAGCTAATAGAGTAGAAGGAACATATTTTCCTTTTTCCATAGCGTTTATAGTTTGTCTGCTAACTTCTATTTGTTTTGCCAATTCTTCTTGCGAAATATTTTTGATGGCCCTTAATACTTTTAGATTATTCGTCATCTTGATTGGCTTTATTTAGTTTATAAATCATATAATGAAAACGAATGATAAAGAATAGTAATAAAGTGAACATATTATGAAATAATACACTTAAATATGGTGTTCCATAAATAAAGATTGTGAATAATATAATTAACCCATAATTTAAGTAGGTTGCCCAAACTAAACTTTCGTATCTAATTTTAGAAATCATTTCATCTTCGACTTTTAATTTTGAAAAACAAATCAGAATTCCACCAAGAATCATAGAAATTGTTAAAATTTCATCTAAAATACTGTTTTTAATTAATTTAAAATAGTGGTGTTTACCCAAAATTTCATCTACATAAACTGCAAATACATTTACATTTAAATATTCATCACTATTAATGTGAAGCACTGAAATTAAGACTGTTATAATAACAGAAGGTACAAATAAGAACCAACCAATTTTTTTAAATGAGTTTGGAAATAAAAATTTTGCTTTCATAGTGAGTTGTGTTAAAATTACAATTCAAATGTAAAGTTTATTTTACATTTAGACAAATAAAATTAACAAAAAGTAAAACAAAGTATTCTTTACTCTACTATTTTCTCAATATAATGAGAGTTTAAAAGATGTAAAGCACCCATATATTGTAAGTTAAAAGAAACTAAATCGCCCATTTTGTATTTGTTTTTAGCATTACTAATATCAATCACTGTCATATCAGAACTTGAATCAATAATAGTAATTGAATCATCTGTTGGCGATAAGTATTGTGGTTGCATATCTAATAGACCAAAATCTAAAATAGCTCTTAAAGAAGTTGAACTTAAATCAGTTTCTTCTGTGATTTCATAACTATGTCCAGCAACGTTTTCACCCAATTCTCCTACGGGGTTATTTGGTTTTTCGGTAATTTCAATAATTTCTGCATATAATTTAAACACATCATTATGCATTCCATCAATAGTTTCTCCTGTAAATAAATCTTTACCAAAAAACAAAGCTTCACCTATTCTAAAATGGTTTACAGCCATTGGTTTTGCATTTTTCAACATTAAAGGAATAGCAACAGATGTTCCTCCAGAAACCCAAGGGATTTTTACATTAAATTTGGCCTCAATAAGCTGTTTGTAAAGACTTAGCTGAATTAGCTTGTCTTGTGTAGGCATTACACCACTTAAACAGTTTAAATTGGTTCCAATACCTCTAATTTCAATATTAGGTAGACTAAAAACTTGTTCGTAAAAATTTAGTAACTCTTCTCCTAAAACACCTTCACGTAAATCACCCATTTCAATCATGATAATTATTTGGTGTGTTTTGTTTTGACTTTTTGCTTCGTCAGATAACATTTTAATTGTGTAAATTTCAGTATTGAAACTTACATCTGCATATTTTACAATTTTTGAAATATTTCTTTTTGAAGGTGGTTTTATATAAACCGTTTTAATATTCGGATTTAGTTTTTTAATTTTTTTTAAATTACTTATCCTAGAATCATGCATCTCTGTAACACCAAGATTGATTACTTCTTTTAGATAAATGTTATTTCCACACAATAACTTTGTAACAACACCCCATTCAATATTACGTTCTTTAAATAACTGATTTAAAAAGGTATAATTATGTTCTAATTTGTCTCTATATAGTTTTATAAACGCCATTATTTAATAATTTTTCTTGGAATTGTTTTAGAAATTCTTGTTAATAATTCATAATTTAATAAATTACTTAAATCGCTAAATGAAGCTACCGACAAAGTTAGGCCTTCTTGATCTCCAATTAACACAACTTCATCTCCTTTTTTTACATTATCAACTTCTGTTACATCAACGGTTAACATATTCATATTTATGGTTCCAACCACGTCACAGCATTTGCCATCAATTAAAACCTTACCTTGGTTACTTAATGTACGACTATATCCATGAGAATAACCTAATGGAATAGTAGCGATTTTCATGTTGTTCCTTGCCATATAACTGGTTCCGTATCCTACAAATTCACCTGATTTTACTCGTTTTACACTCATAACTTCACTTTTCCAACTGATAACGCGTTGTAATGGATCTATTTTTATTTTTTTAGAATTTAAATAACTTACCAATACTTCTTGACTTGGCCAAAAACCATATTGAATGATTCCAACTCTAACTAAATCCATTCTAGTCTCTGGAAACATCATTGAAGCAGCAGAACAAGCGGAATGTTTTATTTCTGGCTGAATCCCTAATGCACTCATTTTAGCTTCGGCTTTGTTGAAAATTTCTATTTGTTTAGTTACTCTATAATAATTTGCAATACTTTCTGCTCCTGCATAATGTGTGCAAAGTCCTTTAAAATATATAAAATCTTTTTCTTTAATTAAATATTTAGCAACATTTGAAATGGTTTTTAAATCAAAACCAGTTCTGTTCATACCCGTTTCAACTTCTATATGAATAATTGCTTTTTTCTTTAATTTTTTGGCCTCTTTTGTAGCTTTTGCTAATCTATATCGTTCAAAAACAAAAAACTCAATTTGATTTTCTATAACCCAAGGTAAGTCATCGTCTGCCACAAATCCCATGATTAAGACCGTTACTTTATTTCCCAAAGTATCAAAAACAATTTTCGCTTCTTCAACATCAAATACTGAAAAATGTGTAATTCCATTTGAAAATGCCATTGCTGAAAATTCTTTTAAGCCATGTCCATATGCATTTCCTTTTACAACTGATGATAAGGTCACTTTCTTACCAAAAGTTTTTTTAAGAAAATCAATGTTTTCTTTGTGAGCAATTGGATTGATTTCTATAACCGAATTTTTATGCATCTAAAATTTCTTTTGTAATTTGATAAAATTGTGAGACTCCCGTTTGTATTAATTCATCAGGGAAATCATAATCAGGATTGTGAAGTGAAGGCGTGTTTTCTCCTGAACCTAAACCAAACATTGCGCCTTTAAAATGTTGTGTAATTAACCCAAAATCTTCTCCAAAAGTAAATGGGTATTGTTTCTCGTTACAGTCTAGATTATTTATTGAAGCCGCTTTTTTAATATAGTTTACGGCTTCTTTATTATTTTCATTGGCTTGAAATTTTTCAGTCCAATTTATAATTGATTTTAATTTGTGTTTTTTAGCAATATCTGAAGTAATTTTGTCCAAATCACTTTCAGTTTTTTGCATAAAAGAATTACTGTCGCTTCTTACTGTAAAATGAACTTCTCCATAACCAGCAGAAACTCCATAAGCTTTTTCACCCATATTAATATGGATAGGTGTAATCAAACAAAAGTTTTCTTTTGATACATCAGCTTGAATTTTAGAATTAAAAGCAACAATAATTTCACTAATTGCCAAAGCTGGATTAATTCCATTCTCTGGTTCTCCAGCATGTGATGTTTTACCATGAAGCTCAATAGCAATACTGTTTACAGCACAAGTAAAAGCATTTTCTTTTACAACAATTTGATGTAAAGGAAAACCAGGTAAGTTGTGTAAAGCAAACGCATAATCAGGTTCAAATTCCTTAAATTTTGGATCTGACATTATTGCTTGTGCACCACTGCCGTTTTCTTCTGCAGGTTGAAACAAAAGCATAATAGTTCCTTTTTCAATTGGGTTTTCAAACAAAGTTTTAGCTAAACCGCACAAAATTGCCATATGACCATCGTGCCCGCATTTATGTGAAACTCCGTTTGTACTTGATTTATGTTCAAATGTGTTTATTTCCTGAATAGGTAAAGCATCTAATTCACATCGAAATAAAACAGATTTTCCTTTTTCTTTTCCTTTATAAATAGCCAAAACACCTTCGCCACCAAGATTAGTAATTACTTGATTAGGCTTGTATTTTGAAAGAAAGTCTAAAATACGTTGAGCTGTTTTAGATTCATTTCCTGAAACTTCAGGATATTTATGTAATTCTTTTCTTAATTGAATAAGTTCTTCCAAATCAAATTATTTAGTTAAACGCATTTCCAAATATTTATTTGTAAACCCTAGTTTTTCATACAAACCTTTAGCAGGATTGTCTGGTTCAACATGTAAAGCAATATTTCCTTCAGCAGTATCAATTGCTTTTTGCATTAGTTTCTTGCCAAAACCTTTTCCACGTTGGCTATTGTCAACAGCTATGTAAACTAATATGTTTTCTGGAATAAAATCTTTCATTCCTGTGTTGTTTAAGATTACAACACCAACAATTTTTTCATTGTCTAATCCAACAATTATGTTTCCTCCTTTAGTAGGATTCATAGCATAATCAATACATTTTAAAATATCTTGCGTTTTATCACCATATTGTTCTAAGTGTGTAAATAGAAAATTTGCAATAGTTTGATGTGAATATGTTTTGTCTTCTCCAGTTTCTGGATTAATGATTTTAAATTCCATTGTTGTTTTTTTTATAATGATAATTTGATAATAGTATGAATGTGATTAAAGATACGCTAATTCCGAATATATTGGCGTCTAAATGTTCAGGTAACGTATAATTTAACGGTAATTTATTATTTGAAAGTATTAACCCAATTGTAGTTGATCCACCTAAAAGCATACTCCAAAAAGCTGCAATAGGATTGCTTTTTTTCCAAAATAGAGCTCCTAAAACGGGAACAAATAATCCTGAAACCATGAAAGCGTAGGAGTAGAGCATCAATTCTAATACATTTTGCATTTGAGATGCTAATAGTATTGCAAAAATACCTACCGAAAGTGTTACGATTTGTGATAGTTGTAGCATTTTTTTTTCCGATATTTCTTTTTTCTGAAATTTCGAGATAATATCGGTTACAATGTTTCCAGAAGCTGCCATCAAACAACTATCTGCCGTTGAAAGAATTGCTGAAAAATAGGAAGACAACATTAATCCCATTAAGCCAACAGGAAGTATTGTACTTAGTAATATTGGTAATCCCATTTCGCTATCCATTGAAGCAGCATTTGTAATTCCATCAAACATTCCTTGATTTGCAGCTACTTTAGCTAACATACCTAGAATGACGCCCATAAATGCCATTATTGGCCATTCAAATAAACCAGCAATAAACCAAGCTCTTTTTGCTTCTTTCTCGTCTTTACAAGCATAAATTCGTTGGTACAAAGTCATTCCAATAAACCATATTGGAATAATGGTTACTGACCAGTTTAAAAGTTGGTGCCAAGAGATATTAGTTAACGATAAATATTCTGGGGCTAAAGATGCTTTTATAACATCATAACCTCCAACTGCATTATAAGCAATAGGAATTCCTATAAATACCAATCCTGCAATTAAGATTATCCATTGAATGGTATCGGTATAAATTACTGCCTTTAAACCACCTACAGCGGTATAAACTACTGCTATGACACCCATAATCACTAAAGCCCATTGTAAATCTAATCCATCAATAGTAGCGGAAGCTAATTTGGCTCCAGCCAAAACTTGCGAACTTGTAAATCCAATATAACCAATTGCTGAAATAATTCCAGCCAATAAAGCTACTCTTGCACTATAAAAATGTTCAAATATTTGTGGGAATGTAAAGAATTTATGTTGATGACCCAATTTACTCACTTTTGGAATTAAAAAAACTGCGCTTAACCAAGCACCAATTAATCCTGTGAAAAGCATCCAAGAACCCGAAATCCCCATTGTAAAACCTAATCCTCCTAATCCAATTGAAAATCCGCCACCAACATCTGTTGCAACAACAGAAAGACCAATGTGCCAACTACTCATGTTTCGCCCACTAACATAAAAGTCTTCCGGAGATGTGTTTTTTTTATAAAAATGAAAGCCTACACCCAGCATCGCTATCATGTAAACCACAAAGATTAAATAATCTATAGTGTGCATTTTATTGTTTTAAATTATGTTTTGCCTGATATGGAATTTTTCCAAAGCATGAAGTAGCTAGCTACAAATCGAATGATTAATATGAAAGATTTTATTCAAAAATCTTATATATAATGGTTAGATAAGCGATTATATTAAACCAAATAACGAGCGCAAAGGTACAAAAAATGATTTGGAATGCCCAATTGGGGCACTAGGCTTTGATTTTCTTTTGGTTAAGAGATTTAATTTTACATTTTGAATCAAAATATTTTTTACATTTGTATTTATATAAGCCATTTTAAAAAGTATTCGCCATGTTAATAAAAGTATTTGGAAGCGCCGTTTTCGGTGTTGAAGCCACGACTATTACTGTAGAAGTAAATATCGATAAGGGAATAGGCTACCACTTGGTAGGATTACCTGATTCCGCAATTAAAGAAAGCAGTTACCGCATTGCTGCAGCTCTTAAAAACAATAATTATAATCTTCCCGGAAAAAAGATTACTATAAATATGGCTCCTGCTGATTTGCGTAAGGAAGGCTCTGCTTATGATTTAACTTTAGCAATTGGTATTTTGGTTGCTTCTGGACAAATAAAAGCTGAATATGTAGCTAAATATATAATTATGGGAGAGCTTTCTTTAGACGGAAGTTTGCAGCCTATTAAAGGAGCATTATCTATAGCTATAAAAGCGAAAGAAGAAGGTTTTATAGGCATAATGTTACCTATACAAAATGTAAAAGAAGCTGCAATAGTTGAAGGAATTAATGTTTACGGAATTGAAAATGTAGTTCAAGTTATTGATTTTTTTGAAGGAAGAGGAAACTTAGAACCTGCTATTATTGATACTTCAGAAGAATTTAATAAAACATTAGATTTTCCAGAATTTGATTTTAGTGATGTTAAAGGTCAAGAATCAATTAAACGTTGCATGGAAATTGCTGCTGCTGGCGGACATAATATTATATTAATTGGTCCTCCAGGTTCTGGGAAGACTATGCTTGCCAAACGTTTACCAAGTATTTTACCTCCAATGACTATTAGAGAAGCATTGGAAACTACAAAAATACATTCCGTTGCTGGAAAGACTAAAGAAGTTGGGTTAATGGCTCAACGACCATTTAGAAGTCCACATCATACAGCATCAAGTGTTTCATTAGTAGGAGGAGGAAGTTATCCGCAACCAGGAGAAATATCCTTAGCACATAATGGAGTATTATTTTTAGATGAGTTACCTGAATTTAAACGAGAGGTTTTAGAAGTAATGCGCCAACCATTAGAAGATAGAGAAGTTACTATTGCAAGAGCAAAATTCACCATAACGTATCCATCTTCTTTTATGTTAGTGGCGAGTATGAACCCAAGTCCGAGTGGTTTTTTTAACGATCCAAGTGCACCAATGAGTTCTTCTCCACAAGAAATGCATCGTTATTTAAGTAAAATTTCAGGTCCGTTATTAGATAGGATTGACATTCATATTGAAGTAACTCCAGTTCCTTTTGAAAAACTAACAGAAACTCGTAAAGCTGAAAGCAGTATCATAATTAGAGAACGCGTTACAAAAGCAAGACAATTACAATCTATTCGATTTGAATCATTTGAAAATATTCATTATAATGCGCAAATGAGTTCTAAACAAATTCGTGAATTTTGTGATTTAGATGAAACATCTTTACAATTATTAAAAACTGCTATGGAACGATTAAATTTATCCGCAAGAGCGTACGATAGAATTTTAAAAGTTGCACGAACTATTGCAGATTTAGAAGCAAGTGAAGTGGTAATTTCTCATCATATTGCAGAAGCTATTCAGTATAGAAGTTTAGATAGAGAAGGATGGCTAGGATAAATATAAAAAAGTTATGCCTCTATTAAAATAGAGGCATAATAATTAATAAGGGTATATTTTTGTTAGTTCATTTTTAAGACAATAAATTCACTTCTTCTATTTTTTTGATGTTCAGCTTCAGAGCATTGAACTCCATCAGAACATTTATTGACTAATTCTGTTTCACCAAAACCTTTAGCAGTCAATAATTTTC
>NZ_JAWUXR010000010.1:0-37959 GCF_034111225.1 Flavobacterium sp.
TCATCTTTCTTTAGGTTTTTACTTTCAATTAAAGCATCTACCTCTATTTTAAATTCCTTTAATTGCTTCGCAACTATCGTATTTAAAACAGTCATTGGCAAAGCACAGTTAGCAGAAGAGCCAACAGCTCTAAATTCGAATTTATTACCTGTAAAGGCAAATGGAGAAGTTCTATTTCTATCTGTATTATCTAATAATAAATCTGGAATCTTACCTACTACATTAAGTTTTAAATCGGTTTTTTCTTCTGGAGATAATTTTCCTTTAGAAACACCTTCTAATTCCTCTAATACTTTGGTTAATTGTTGACCAATAAATACAGAAATAATTGCTGGTGGTGCTTCATTAGCTCCTAAACGGTGATCGTTACTTGCGGATGCAATAGAAGCTCTTACTAATTCTTCATTATCATGAACCGCTTTAATTGTATTGATGAAAAACGTTAAGAATTGTAAATTACTCATTGGCGTTTTACCTGGACTTAATAAATTAATTCCAGTATCAGTAGCTAAAGACCAGTTATTATGCTTACCTGAACCATTTACACCTTTGAAAGGTTTTTCATGGAAAAGTACTTTAAAATCGTGGCGTTCTGCAACTTTTTGCATTACATCCATTAATAAAGAGTTATGGTCAACCGCTAAATTTGTTTCTTCAAAAATTGGAGCCAACTCAAATTGATTTGGAGCAACTTCGTTATGACGTGTTTTAACTGGGATTCCCAATAACATACATTGGTTTTCCAAATCTCTCATATAATTTAATACACGAGTTGGAATAGAACCAAAATAATGATCGTCTAATTGTTGACCTTTAGCCGAAGTATGACCTAATAAAGTTCTACCTGTAGCCATTAAATCAGGACGTGAAGCTGCTAATGCAGAATCAACTAAGAAATATTCTTGTTCCCAACCTAAAGTTGGCGTTATCTTTTTAACGTTTTTATCAAAATATTTTGCAACATCTGTTGCTGCAGAATCAATAGCTGTTAACGCTCTTAATAAAGGCGTTTTATTATCTAAAGCTTCTCCTGTATACGAAACAAAAACCGTAGGAATACATAAAGTTGTTCCAAAAATAAAAGCTGGAGACGTTGGATCCCATGCCGTGTAACCACGAGCTTCGAATGTATTTCTAATTCCTCCATTTGGAAAAGAAGAAGCATCTGGTTCTTGTTGAACCAATTGCGTTCCACCAAATTTTTCAACAGGATCGCTACCGTCCATAGATGTTTCAAAAAAAGCATCATGTTTTTCAGCAGTAGTTCCTGTTAATGGTTGAAACCAGTGTGTATAATGAGTAACGTTTTTAGACAAAGCCCATTCTTTCATTCCCATTGCAATATGTTCTGCAATTTTTCTATCAATTTTAGTTCCATGCTGAACTGCGCTTTGAACTGCTTTATATGCTTCATCTGTTAAGAAAAGGCGCATTGCCTTATCATTAAATACATTTGAACCAAAAATTTTAGACTTTCTGTCTAATTCTTCCACAAAAACAGGTTTTCTACCTGATGCGCTTTGTAAAGCTTGAAATCTTAAAGTTGCCATAAAATGAAATTTAAAAAGTTTAACCCTGTTAATTTGCTGCAAATATACTCAAAATTATTAAAAAAAATAATTTGACCCTATTTTTTACAGGGGTCAGATTAAATATTTAATGATTTAATAAATTTTCGTAAATTTTCGTAAATTTTATTCATAAAAAAAGCTCAGCAATTGCTGAGCTCTTAGTTATATATAAAAATTACATTCCTATTTTAGTAATTTTCTTTTCATCAATATCATAATACTTAATTACAGCATTATAATCTTTTAGATCAACTCCATTAGCACTCTTATTTCCAAAATAAGCAGGTATAACAACTACTCTAAATACTTGGTCTAGTTTATAAGTATTTGACAAACTAGGTAAATCGTATCCAAACAAACTAACTTGTGCGTCATATTGAGTAAAGTCATTATCATAACCAAAATCTAGTGTTCCATCATTAAAATAATACATTTCCGGCATTGGTTTCCAAACATCGCCAGAAGAACCATAACTTGCTAAACGATATACTAAAACCATATCTGAAGCATAAATGGTATGAGGATAATCTAAAAACACACTATAGCTGTTTCCAGAATGAAAATCAACATTTGAATACTCAAACACTTCACTTATTGTATCGTAATCTACATTATCAGCTACAATAACTTCTTCTCTAACACAACTTTGTAACGTTATCATCCCGATAATGGCTACTATTAAGGTAATTTTCTTCATAACAATTCGTTTTTAAATTATATAGTTTTAATTATCCAATAGTCGTGCCAAAATAATTTACCTTAAATTTGCTGTAATAAAAAAAGCAGATAGAATGGGAAGAAATAACGAACGAAATATAAAGAAGCATAACGATAAATTGCACAAAGAACAAGATAAGGTAAAAGCTAAAAAAGTAGCTCGTGCTGAAAAATTAAAAGAAATAACAAAAAAATTCAACGAAAAAAAAGAGTAATAGAAACAAAAAAGCCTTTCAAATTTGAAAGGCTTTTTTGTTTGTAAACTAATCTTTTTAGAAGCCTAGACAAGCACGGCATAAGTAATTCGTAATTTTATTTTTCAAATAAAATTGTTCTTTTACTTACATATTTCGTCTATACTGACCACCAACTTCAAATAACCCAGAAGTAATTTGACCTAGTGTACAATATTTTGTTGCATCCATTAATAATTCGAACATATTTTCGTTTTTAATAGCCGCTTCTTGTAATAAGTTAATCTGCTCTTTTACTTTATCAGCGTTTCCTTGATGAAGGCTTTCCAATGTTTTAATTTGGAACATCTTCTCTTCTTCTGTTGCACGAATAACTTCTGCAGGAATTATTGTTGGAGAACCTTTTGAACTTAAAAATGTATTTACTCCAATAATTGGAAATTCGCCTGTATGCTTCAATGTCTCATAATAAAGTGACTCTTCTTGAATTTTACTTCTTTGATACATTGTTTCCATTGCCCCAAGAACTCCACCTCTTTCTGTAATTCTATCAAATTCAGCTAAAACAGCATCTTCAACCAAATCGGTTAATTCTTCAATAATAAATGAACCTTGAATTGGGTTTTCATTCTTAGCTAAACCTAATTCTTTATTAATAATCAACTGAATTGCCATTGCTCTTCGAACTGACTCTTCCGTTGGTGTTGTAATTGCTTCATCATACGCATTAGTATGTAATGAATTACAGTTGTCATTAATTGCATATAACGCTTGTAAAGTAGTACGAATGTCATTGAAATCAATTTCTTGAGCATGTAATGAACGGCCAGATGTTTGAATATGATATTTCAACATTTGAGCTCTTTCATTTGCTCCATATTTCAATTTCATGGCTTTCGCCCAAATTTTACGCGCAACACGACCAATTACTGCATATTCTGGATCAATTCCGTTCGAAAAGAAGAAAGATAAGTTTGGTCCAAACGCATTAATATCCATTCCTCTACTTAAATAGTATTCTACATACGTAAATCCATTTGCTAATGTAAATGCCAGTTGTGTAATAGGATTTGCTCCTGCTTCTGCAATATGATAACCCGAAATTGAAACCGAATAAAAATTACGAACATTTTCTTTGATGAAATATTCTTGAACATCTCCCATTAAACGCAGTGCAAATTCAGTTGAAAAAATACACGTGTTTTGCGCTTGGTCTTCTTTTAAAATATCTGCTTGAACGGTTCCACGAACTTGTGCTAACGTTTTTACTTTAATATCATTATAAACTTCTGCTGATAAAACTTGATCTCCTGTAACACCTAACAACATTAATCCTAAACCATCATTCCCTTCAGGTAAAGCTCCATTATAGATTGGTCTTTTCGTTCCTTTTTCATTGTAAATTGCTTTGATTTCTGCAGCAACTTCTGCTTCTAAACCATTTTCCTTGATGTATTTTTCACAATTTTGGTCAATAGCGGCATTCATAAAGAATCCTAACAACATAGGAGCTGGTCCATTTATTGTCATTGAAACCGAAGTTAAAGGATGACTTAAATCGAAACCTGAATATAATTTCTTAGCATCATCTAAACAACAAATCGAAACTCCTGCATTTCCAATTTTACCATAAATATCTGGACGAATATGTGGGTCATTTCCGTAAAGAGTTACAGAATCGAATGCGGTTGACAATCTTTTTGCTGGTAAACCTGCACTTACATAATGAAAACGCTTGTTTGTTCTTTCTGGCCCACCTTCACCTGCAAACATACGTGATGGATCTTCACCTTCACGCTTAAACGGATATAGTCCTGATGCAAATGGAAATTCTCCAGGCACATTTTCTTGTAAATTCCAACGTAAAATATCGCCCCAAGCTTGGTACTTTGGTAATGCAATTTTTGGAATTTGAGAATGCGAAAGTGACTCTGTATGCGTAGCAATTTTAATCTCCTTATCACGGACTTTAAAACTGTAAACTGGATTTTTATATTTGTTTACTTTTTCATCCCAAGTTTGAATAATTTGCCAATTGAATGGATCTAAATTCATTTTTACTCGGTCGAATTCTTTTACTAATAAAGAAACAAAATCTTTATTAGATTCGTCAGTTTTTAATGAATCTTCAACAATTCCCACTTTATCGTATTCGGGTAAATTACCATTTACTGATTCAATTGTTTTAAAAATTCCAAATAACTTTTGAGCAACTTCAACTTGAGTTAAAACCGTTTCATCATATTTACGATTACTTTCTGCAATTTCAGATAAATAACGCGTTCTATGAGGAGGGATTACGAAAATTTTCTCGCTCATCTCTCTAGTAATCTCAAAAGTAGATTTTAAATCAGACTCGGTTTTCTCTACAATTTTATCCATTATAGATTTGTACAACGTATTCATTCCTGGATCATTGAACTGAGAAGCAATAGTCCCAAAAACAGGCATCTCATCTGGATTTACATCCCAAAGATTATGATTGCGCTGGTATTGTTTTTTAACATCGCGAATAGCATCTAAAGCGCCACGTTTGTCAAATTTATTTAAGGCTACTAAATCAGCAAAATCTAGCATGTCGATTTTCTCTAATTGTGTTGCAGCACCAAATTCTGGAGTCATTACATATAAAGAAACATCAGAATGGTCCATGATTTCTGTATCAGACTGACCAATTCCAGAAGTTTCTAATACAATTAAATCATATTTAGCGGCTTTTAATACTTGAATAGCTTCAGCAACATATTTTGACAAAGCTAAATTAGACTGACGTGTTGCTAACGAACGCATATAAACTCTAGGATTGTTAATAGCATTCATGCGAATTCTATCGCCTAAAAGCGCACCACCTGTTTTACGTTTTGATGGATCAACAGAAATTAATCCGATTGTTTTAGTTGGAAAATCAATTAAAAAACGACGTACAACTTCATCTACTAAAGACGATTTTCCAGACCCTCCAGTTCCTGTAATACCAAGAACTGGAATTTTAGAGTTTTCGTTTTGTTTGTGAATTTTATCTAAAGTTGCTTTTGCAATTTCAGGAAAATTTTCTGCTGCAGAAATCACACGAGCAATTTCTCTTGGGTTTTTATTTTCTAAATGATCTGCTTCATTCGTTAGCTTATCACCAATTGGATAATCGGCACGTTTTACTAAATCATTAATCATTCCTTGTAAACCTAATGCACGTCCATCATCTGGAGAATATATTTTTTCAATACCATATGCATGTAATTCTTCAATCTCTGTAGGAAGAATAACTCCACCTCCACCAGCGAATATTTTAATATGTCCTGCTCCTTTTTCAGTAAGTAAGTCAAACATATATTTCAAATACTCTGTATGACCACCTTGATAAGAAGTCATTGCAATAGCATTTGCATCTTCTTGAATAGCTGTATTTACAACTTCATCTACACTCCTATCATGCCCTAAATGAATTACTTCACATCCTGTTGCTTGGATGATTCTTCTCATTATGTTAATAGCCGCATCATGCCCGTCAAAAAGAGAAGCTGCAGTAACAATTCTTACTTTATTATTAGGTGTATAAGGTTGTTGTTGTTGTTCCATGTGTAATTTTATATAAAATTAAAGCGTGCAATTTACGAATTTAATAATTTTTAATACACTCTTTTCAAGAGATTTTACAGCTATTTAAAAAAAGGCACTATCTTTGATTTATTACATATAAAATTAATATTATGAAAAAAATCACACTGAGTTTATTAGCCTTCTCTTTATTTGGATGCGCAGAAATGCAACAAGTTATGGACCAATTACCACAGGGAACTGTTGGTTTAAGTCAATTTGATATTGCAAATGGATTAAAAGAGGCATTGGACAATGGTATTGACAAACAAGTATCAAAACTTACCGCAACTGATGGTTTTTTCAAAAATGAAGCTGTTAAAATTTTATTACCCGAAGAATTGCAAACTGTAGACAAAAAATTACGTCAAATTGGACTTTCAAGTTTAGCTGATGAAGGTTTAAAAGTTTTAAACAGAGCTGCTGAAGATGCAGTAAAAGAAGCAACACCTATTTTTGTTGACGCAGTAAAACAAATGACGTTTACTGATGCGAAAAACATTTTAATGGGTAACAATACAGCTGCAACTTCTTATCTAGAAAACTCTACTACAACTGCTTTATATGGAAAATTCAATCCCGTAATTAAAAATTCATTTGCGAAAGTTGGTGCAGACAAAGTATGGACTAACATAATTACAAAATACAATTCAATTCCATTTGTTGACAAAGTAAATCCGGATTTAACAGATTACACTACAAACAAAGCAATGGAAGGTGTATTTAAAATGATTGCAGTAGAAGAGGAAAATATTAGAGGAAACTTTAGCGCAAGATCATCTGACTTGTTGAAAAAAGTTTTTGCAATGCAGGACAAAAAATAATAGCTAAAATTTTAATAATCAATAACATATAAATAACATAACCTTAACATTGATTTAGAATATTATTCTGATATTTGCAGTGTTAGAAAAAGAATATCTCATATTAAGTTAGGTTAGTTATAAAAAATATCCACGTCTCAGGGCGTGGTTTTTTTATTTAATATAAGATTATTTACTTTTTAAATATTCAATTACTTTTTTGTTGAAAATAGAAGGTTGTTCAATATTAACCACATGTCCACACTTTTCGATAATAAACAACTCAGCAGTTTTACTGTGATTTTCAACAACTTTTTTAACTGCAGGAAGAAACATATAATCTTCTTCTCCCATTACATATAATGTTGGAATGTTAATTTCAACTTGCCTAAACCATCTTAATATTGGATTTATTTCAGCGGTAAGTTTAAACCATTTAATAAATTCTTTTTGGTATAATTTTTTAGCCTCATTAATAAATAATAGCCTTGATTTTTTATGATTCTTCTTTGGCATGATAACAAATGCAAAAAATCTATACAGGACTAAATAAGGAAGAACATATTTAAAAGTATTTCCTAATTTCATTAAAACTTGCGAACGAAAATTCATTTTTAAGATAGCTCCTCCTAAAATCATACTCTGCACTTTACCAGACTGCATTTCGGCTAATTGTCTTATTACAATTGAACCTAATGAAATTCCAACAAAATGTGATTTTTTTATTTTTAAAAAATCAATAACTTCAATTACATCTTCTGCAATTGCTTTAAAAGTATACTTTTGTTTAAAGCCAACAGACAATAATTTATTTGAATTACCATGCCCTCTTAAATCAACTACTAAAACATTAAAGTGTTTTTGAAAATCACGAATTTGTTTAAACCAAATAGACGAACTACCACCAGCACCATGCACAAAGGTTACCCATTGCGGTGAAGTATTATTTTCATATACAGTGTAAGAAATCAAAAGATATTTTTTTTCAAATATAAACTATTTAAAAATTCGCAACACTTAAACATAATTTAAATTTTACTATGTAAAGTCTTAAAATAAGAGAACGCTTTTACTAAACGAGAACCATACCATGAAAACATTTCACCATCTACAAAAACTGTAATTGCATGGTGAGTGAATCTTCCAATTTCGAAAGCATGTTCATCTTTAAAAGGAAAAGGTTCAGAAGAAAGAAAAACATAATCAGGATCGCCTTCTAAACGAATTTTCTTCAACTCAACTTCAGGATAACGTCCTTCTTTAGATTCGTAAATGTTTTGAAAACGATTCAATTTCAATATTTCATTTATGAACGTAGTATTTCCAGCAACCATGTAAGGATTAGCCCAAATAAAATAAGCTACTTTCTTTAAAGGCTTATCTTGAATAAATTTCTGAAAATCTTGATACGCAAAATTAATTTTATCAATCCATTTTTGAGCATTTGTACGCTTATTGAATATTTCACCAAAATCATAAATCATTTGGTTATTATCGTCAATAGTATAAATATCGGTAACCCAAACTGGGCAAATTGCACTTAATTCGTCCACAATTTCTTTGGTATTTTCTTCTTTGTTACAAATTACAATATCCGGCTGAAGTGCTTTAATTTTATCAAATTTGATGTTTTTTGTTCCACCAACAATTGTTTTAGTAGATTTTAAATAAACTGGATGCACGCAAAATTTTGTAATTCCTACTATAAAATCTTCTAAACCTAAATCGACTAATAATTCGGTTTGCGAAGGCACTAATGAAACAATACGTAATGGCGTGTTTTCAAATGTGTGTGAAGTTCCTATTTGATCAACTAAGGTTTTTAGCATCTTATTTACTTTCCAAAATACTTTCCATTTCTTGTTGCAATTTCAATGCTTCTTCCCTAGCCTTTTCGGCAAAATCAGTTCCATTTGAAGCATAGATAATTCCTCGAGATGAATTAATTAATAAACCAACATTATCACTCATTCCGTATTTACAAACTTCCGACAAACTTCCGCCTTGAGCTCCAACACCAGGAACCAATAAAAAACTATTCGGAACAATTTTTCGTATTTCGGTAAAGTATTCTGCTTTGGTAGCACCTACAACATACATTAAATTTTCAGAATTTTTCCAATTCTTCGACGTTTCTAAAACTGTTTTATATAACTCCTTACCATCTACATTTTTTGTTTGAAAATCAAATGCTCCCTGGTTAGAAGTCAACGCCAGCATAATCGTATGTTTGTTTTCAAAAACTAAAAAAGGTTCTACTGAATCTTTACCCATATAAGGCGCAACCGTTACCGAATCGAAATTTAAATCTTCAAAAAAAGCTTTCGCATACATAGAAGAAGTGTTTCCAATATCTCCACGCTTTGCATCGGCAATCGTGAAAATTTCAGGGTGCTTTTCGTTGATGTAATTAATCGTTTTTTCTAAAGATTGCCAACCTTTTATACCATAAGCCTCATAAAAAGCAGTATTTGGCTTATACGAAACACATAAATCATGTGTAGCATCAATAATAGCTTTATTGAACTCGAAAATTGGATCTTCTAGTTCTAATAAATGCATTGGGATTTTATTCAAATCAACATCTAAGCCAATGCATAGAAATGATTTTTTTTGTGAAATGTTATTAGTTAGTTGCTGTGTTGTCATTTGTAGTTTGTTCTTTGGCAAATTTACAAACTTGAAATCAATTTACTTATAATTTTATAAGAATAGTCAGGAATTGTGTAAGAATCCTCTCTATAGTCTGTAATATCTTTGTAAAAGAAATAATCATTAACTTTGAAAGTATATTAATTTAAAAAGACCGTTTTCACTTAAAATCACTATTTTATGGATTCAATACAAGCTAAAACACATATTATTAAAGACTTATTTGCCTTTATACTAATTGTATTTGTGGCTTATATTTTACAAGATTTTTTAATTCCAATTGTGTTTGCCATAATATTAAGCGTTTTAATTTATCCAATTGTTCGCTATTTTGAAAAAAGGTTTTGTTTTAACCGAATAGCATCAATTACTATTGCAATAATAATTTTCACTACTATTGTTTTTTTCATATTTGCATTAATAGGTATTCAGTTTGAAGAAATAATGAATAAAAGTGACATGTATTATGCTAAAATAGGAAGTAAACTAACATCCTTAATTGAACAAACAGAACACTCAACCGGTTTAGAAACTGATGATTTTGTAGGCAGTAAAAATATTGAAGTTAAAGAAATAGTAAAACAAAATTCTGCCAAAATTTTAAACTTCATAACTGCTTCTGGAAGTATTTTAGGCGATTTTATGCTTTCACCACTTTATATGTTCTTGTTTTTATTATATCGCAATTTTTTAATAAGTTTTATATACAGAGCAACTGCTAAAATTAGCACAAAACAAAAAACACGATTTGTTTTAAAAGAATTATATAAAGTACAACAAAATTACATGTTAGGGCTTGTAATGGTAATGATAATTGTGGGATTATTAAACAGTATTGGGTTATTACTTTTAGGTATTGACTATCCTTTTTTCTTTGGTTTTTTAGCTGCTTTACTTTTATTAGTACCTTATATTGGAATCATAATTGGCTCAATTATACCTGCACTAATTGCATTGGCTACAAAAGATTCATATTGGTATGCTTTTGGAGTTATTGCAATCTTTAGTTTTATTCAATTTTTGGAAGGTAATTTTATTACACCAAAAATAACAGGTTCAAAAGTATCTTTAAACTCATTAGTTTCGATCTTAGTAATTGTTTTGTTTTCAATGCTTTGGGGAATTCCAGGAATGATATTAGCCTTGCCTATTACTGCGTCTTTAAAGGTTATTTTTGATAATTCAGAAAAATTTAAGTCTATTGGTTTTTTATTAGGTGAAGCCGAAGAAAAATACTTTAATAGTAAAGCAAAAAATAGATTAAAAATTTGGAAAAAAATTAGAAACAAAAAATAATACCAAAAACACTCTAACTAAACTCTCAAGGTAAAAAAGTCTTGAAGAAAAGTCAAAAATATTTAGTAATTCATTACAACCTCATGTAATTGAAAATTCAACTGTTTCAAATGATAGAACCCTAATTAGAATAATATCATTTTATATAGCGAAGATGTCGCGTACTAATTTATAATATAACTACAAGCTTTTCTTAAATAAGAGAAGTTTTTTTTATTTAAAACAGATAAACCAGTAGTGGGAATTATGCAAAACATTCAAAATATAGTATAACAAAATAACTTAAATGCTGTTGCATCTTTGTAATCTAGAAAACAAAAAGTAATTCTCAAATTTAATTCTCATGAAAAACAAAATTCAATTATTTTCAGCCCTTATCTTTTGCTTTGGAATAGCATCTACAAATATCCAAGCACAAATAAATGATTCATCAAATGCTCAAATTGGGGTTAAAGGGGGATTTAATTTTTCAAACATGTACACCGAAGATGTTAATGACAACAATGTATTAATAAGTTTTAATGCTGGTTTATATGCATCAATACCAATAACAAGCTCATTAGCTTTTCAGCCAGAATTTTTATTCAGTAGAAAAGGATCAGAACTAGTTTATGACAATGCATTTGCTGCTGGTACTGCAAAATTTAAATTAAATTATATTGAAGTTCCTGTATTACTTAAATTAAATGTAACTAAAAACATTAACATTCATGCAGGTCCATATTTTGCATACTTAATTGATGCGCAAGTTACAAATGAAGGTAACGGAGGAACATTTAATTTTGAAGACAATTTTAACAATGACGACTTCAATAAATTTGATTTTGGTTTGTCAGCTGGTTTAGGTTTTGACTTTAATTCAATAGGAATTGGAGCACGTTACAACTATGGATTATCAACAGTAGGAAAAGAAAGAAGTATTGGAGGAACGACTTATACATTTCCTGATGGAAAAAACAGCAACATTAGTGTTTATGTAGCAATGAAACTAAACTAACTAATAACTTTAAAAAAAGTAGATTCTAAAGAGATAAATTAAGTGTTTAATTATATAACAAATCGAAAGAATTATATAACAACTTAACGCTCAAAAACGAATAATTTTATTAAATAATTTAAAACTTTAAAAAAATGAAAAACTTAAAATTAACATTAGGACTAGTTGCATTGGCAACAGCATTTACATCTTGTAAAGATGAAAATCAACAAATGGCTCAAGATTCAGTAGCCTCATATGAAAAATATGTTGACTCGGTAAGTAATGTTTCACAAACAGAAGCTGCAGCAAATTGGGATGCTATTCAATCTGATCATGATAAAATGAAAATGGATGCCGAAAACACATTAGCAAACGCTAAAGACAAAGAAGCATTACAAACGGATGTTGACAATACATCAACAAAGTATGAAGAGTACAAAGTAAAAGTTGTTGCAGAAAAAGCAAGAACAGAGGCAGAAGGTTCTAAAATAACATTGCATAAAACATTCTTTGGTGATAAATATGTGAATGATGACATGAAATTTAATTGGGTAAACAAAGATAATATCTTAAGTGTTTACGATAATTTTTATGAAACTGTGAAAACTAACAAAGATATTTATTCAAGAGAAGATTGGGATGAAATTAAATTGACTTATGAAGCATTGGATACTAGAAAAAACACTGTAGAAAACGAAGGTTTATCAGGTTCTGACAATATGAAAATCGCATCTATTAAGGTGAAATTTGCTCCAATGTATACAGTTAATAGAGTGGGTTCAAAATCAGAAGAGAATGCAGAAGCTAAAGAATAATTTGTCATAATTAACAATTATACATCTCAATTTAGCAAAGTAGATACTTAAAAAAAAACAGCGAGAATTTCTCGCTGTTTTTTTTATTTATATTAAACTAGAAATTAATAAACATCGTGTTCTTTTAATTTCTCTGTATTGTTTACCAATTGAAGTTCGTCAATAAATTTTTGAATTTTACCATTCATAACTCCATCCATGTCAAAAACATCTAAACCAATACGGTGATCTGTTACACGACCTTGTGAATAATTATACGTTCTAATTTTTGCAGAACGGTCTCCTGAACTCACTTGAGAAGTACGTTTAATTGCATCTTCTGCTTGTTTTATAGCTAATTCTTTTTCATACAAACGAGAACGTAATACAATAAATGCTTTGTCCTTATTTTTATGTTGTGATTTTTGATCTTGACATTGAGCTACTAAACCTGTAGGAATATGTGTTAAACGAACTGCCGATTTTGTTGTATTTACCGATTGACCTCCAGGACCTGACGAACAAAAGAAATCAACACGAACATCATTCATGTCAATTTGCACATCAAACTCTTCTGCTTCTGGCAAAACCATAACTGTTGCTGCTGAAGTATGCACACGACCTTGTGTTTCTGTTTGAGGAACACGTTGTACACGATGTACACCAGCTTCAAACTTCAACGTTCCATAAACATCTTCTCCAGTAACTTCAAAAATAACCTCTTTGAATCCACCCGAAGTTCCTTCACTAATATCTACAACTGAAGTTCTCCAGTTTCTACTTTCACAGTATTTAGTATACATACGGAATAAATCTCCTGCAAAAATAGAAGCTTCATCTCCACCAGTACCCGCACGGATTTCAACCATTACGTTCTTAGCGTCTTCTGCATCCTTAGGAATTAGCATGAACTTAATTTCATCTTCTAATTCAGGAATTCTATCTTTTGCTTCATCCATTTGCATTTTAGCCATTTCAACCATTTCGGCATCAGAACCATCTGCAATTATTTCTTGAGCTTCTTGAATATTAGCATCAAGAGTTATATATTCTTCACGCTTCTCAACTAAAGCCTTTAAATCTTTATATTCTTTGTTCAGTTGCACATAACGTTTTTGGTCGGCAATAACATCAGGTTGAATAATCAAATCTGATATTTCGTCGAAACGTTGTTTTACATATTGCAATCTATCTAACATAATACTCTATTATTTTGGAGTGCAAAGTTAATTCTTTTTGTTTAAAGTAAATAATCTTTAATTTAGTTTTAAAGTTAATCCGCCTAAAAACTAAAAAATCCAGATATATTATAATAATACAAATTAAAATCAGTGAAATAAAAAAGACTTACTACTATAATATTGTAACTTTTTAAAGAAATTATATAAGACAATACCGTTTTAATAAATGCAATTTTACAAAAAGAAATTCCATGAAGAATTCAGTAAAAATAATTGCCTTAGTTTTTAGTTGTCTTTTCCTTTCTTGTAATGATAAAAAGGAAATTAAAAACAATAATAAACCTATAATAGAGAGAAACGAACCAAAAGAAGTAGCCTATACTTTTCAAAAAAGTAATGATTGGTTACAAAATGAAGGTACTAATTCAAAAGCATTAGATATCGTTTTAGCCATTAACCGTGTAGATGAAACGAATTTAAAAAAGTTAGACTCTATACTTGTACCAACAGATGTTTCGGGAGATGTTGCTTTTTACATGCCGTTTCCTTTGGAAGTAGTAACTTTAGACGAAGTTAAAAAAGTAATATTGTTTTCTTATGCTACGCAAGCTTTTGCTACTTATGAATATGGTATTTTAACGTATGTTGGCCCAACTAGTATGGGAAAAGAAAAAGACAAAACGCCAACTGGCTTATTTTTTACCAATTGGAAAGCCGAAGAAACAACGAGTACTTTTAATGATGAATGGATACTAAAGTGGAATTTTAATATTGAAAACAAACTAGGCGTTGGTTTTCATGAATATGAATTACCGGGATATCCTGCATCACATTCTTGTTTGCGATTATTAGAAAAAGATGCTAAAATGTTATATGAATTTGCTGACCAATGGGTTTTACAAAACGAACACGAAGTAAAATTAAAAGGAACACCCGTAATCGTTTTTGGAAGCTATGATTTTGAAGGTCCAAAACCATGGAATGCATTAAAAGAAAGACCAGAAGCGTTATCTATTTCTGAAGGAGAATTAGAAAAAATTATTTCGCCTTATTTGCAAGCTATTTTGAAAGAACAAGCGAAAAAAAACAATAAAAATTAAAATTGAGCTTAGTTAGCTTATAGTATAAAGGTTCACGAAAGTGAGCCTTTATTTGTTGATAACTATAATTGCAGCTTAATTAAGTATTTAATATTTTTGGTGTTAATATCTTGTAAAAACGATGTAACTAATAGCGTATATTTATAAGTTGTGCACAAGTTTAAAACAGAACTTACGAATTGAAAAAAATCATTTACATATTAATCCTTTTCACATTTAATAATTGTATTCAAATGACGGAAATTGACAAAGCTTTACTGATTAAAGACGAAACCGAATCGATAGTTAAAATTCAAGAAATACTTTGGAAAAAAACACAACTGTACGAAGATTTTGAAAACCTAAATGAAGCCGAAAAGACATTTCTTTACGTTGAAATTTTGGAAGCCGAAATAAATAATGGAGGTTTTGACCAATATTTCTTTAATTCAAGTGGAGATTATGCAAATGAAACGTTAGAATCTCTAAAAAAAATTGGAGCGCATAAAACTGCTAAATTAGTTGAAGAAGCATTTAGTTATTTTCCTGAAACTCCAATCCCTAAAGACAACAATAAAAGGCGTAAACTATTAGAAAATATTGATACAAAAACTTCCGAAAAATGGAATGAACTTGAAGATAAATTTTATCTTTATGAAGAAAACATTGGAGGCTTAGCATTAGAATATGTTAGACGAAACAAAGCTGAATTTAAATAAAACCAGTGCACAACAGCTGTTTTGAGCTAGCTGGAGTTTAGTGGAATTACCGTTTCGCATCAAGTTTTCGTTAAGCCGAAAATTGAGCGGTTACGAACTTCCAGCCACCTCAAAGCAGCAAAACGTTAACGTCAAAAAAAAATCCACTAAAGCGAGCATCTTATTTTTTCCTATAAAAACAAAAAACCTCCATCATTAAAACTTGCTGATTCTTTCATTTTTTCGTACCTTTTAAGTTATAAATAAATTAAAATTTAAAGGCTATGGAAACTACTTACAGATTTAATCAGGCCATAATGAAATTATACAATGCTTTTCATGACAATACCTTAAATCCGGAATCATGTACACAATGTGCCGTTGGCAACATATTAGACAATAATGACTTTTGGAAACATTTATCAGACAACCACGGTTCTCTACGGTTAAATTATGTAGGCTTAGTACACCAAAATTTAGGCAGACGATTTAATGGTTATACACCTTTAGAATTATTGCAAATTGAAACTGTCTTTTTAAAAAATTGTGGCTATTCACTTCCGTTGCACTATAAAGGGCACAAACCAAATAATCCAAGAGACAAAGAAATTTTATTCCATGGTCTTGCAGCTGTTGTAACACAGCTTTGTAAATTAGACAACATCCCAAATATTATGGATTGTTCGAAACTATTTGCGTATAATTTGGAGGATACAATACAAGAAAAATCAATTTTAAAAAATAGTGTAGAAATCGCTTAAACCAAAAAAACCTCGTTATTAACGAGGTTTTCTTTTATATAATTACTTTTTAGTTTAAAAAGTTAGATAATTTAAAACACCTACCAAAATAAAAAATACAACTCCTACTCAACTGAAAAGAGAATTGGAACTATTTTAACAAATTTTACATTTTATCTATAGACAACCTATAAGACATCAAGTAGTTTATTAAATTAATAATATTATAAATAGTTTTAAAATTGTAAAACCGACATTTAAACTGGTATAAGGGAAATCTCTTATAATGTTAAGTTTTCATTTTTCTTTTTGTTTTTCTTTTTCTTTTTCTTTGCTTTTCTAGGCAAGACCTCTTCAGGGAAAGGGAAAAGTATAGTAGAGTTTTTTTCTGTAGCAATATTTGCTAGTGTTTGATACAAACGCAACTTAATAGCCGATGGTGATTGATCAATTAATTTACCTGCTTCCAATAGTTTTCCTGCAGCTTGCTCTTCAGCTAATGCTAAAATAATTCTGGCTCTTCTAGAACGTTCTGCCTCTGCCTGATTGGCCATCATACGCCTCATATTCTCTGGTAATTGTATATCTTTAATTTTAACATCAATAATTTCAATACCCCAAATTTTTGTTTCTTGCTCAACAATAGCTTTAATATTCTTTCCCATTTCCTCTCTTTTAGAAAGAATTGTATCTAATTCCACCTTTCCACAAACATCTCTTAAAGCAGCTTGTGAAAGTTGTGTTATTGCAAAATTATACTCTTCTACCTCTAATATAGCTTTTTCAGGGTTATTTACTTTGAAAAATACAACTCCATCAATACTACATGGCACATTATCTTCAGTCATTACTTCTTGTGAAACGATATTAATTGTTATAACTCTAATATCAACAATTTGTATAGTCTCAACAAATGGTATTACCCATCTAAAACCTGGCTTTAAAAGACTATTATACTTACCAAATCTGAATTTTAAAGCTCTTTTATATTCAAAAATAATTCGTATTCCTGCTGCTAAAAATAACACAATAAGAATTCCTAAAAATATTGGAATGTTCATAATATAGTTTTTTTAATTAATACTAGCTAAGTAATTGTTTATCAAAATTATAGCTTTATATAAATTTACAAATATCATTCCTCATTTCAAAATAATATTCCTTATAAACTATACAATACATGTATATCAAGTATATAAAAAGTTACCTTTATATTTGTTTAGGTCTGGTTTTGGATATCCACCACAACTTTTGTCTGCAAAATGTTGTAGGCAATATTTTGCAAAAAAAAACGTTAATATTTATAAAACAATTAAAAACAAAAATTATGAAAAACTTAAAGAAAATTAAATTTAGTTTAGTAATGCTATTTGTTTTTACTACATTATCAATGTGTAGTAATGATGATAATCCATCTTCATCTACTAATAATCCTACTGATGTTATTAATATTGTAAATACCGGAACTTGGAGAGTTACTTATTATTATGACACAGACCACGAAGAAACAAGTAGTTTTAATGGTTACAATTTTACTTTTGGAGCAAATAATGTACTAACTGCATCAAGTGGAACAAATAATTATACAGGAACTTGGTCTGTAACCGACAGTAATAGTAATGATGATAGTATAAGTGATTTAGATTTTAATATTGCATTTAGTTCACCTTTACAATTTGAAGAACTAACAGATGATTGGGAAATTATTGAAAAATCAACAACCATGATTAAACTAAAAGATGTTAGTGGTGGAAATGGCGGAACAGATTATTTAACATTTACTAAAAATTAATACTGCATACAATTGCTGGGCTTGATTTTGGCTCGACTCCACTTCTTTTAAATGCAAAAGATTAAAAAACAAAAAACCTCGTTCATTACAAACGAGGTTTTTTTTATATAATCATGTTTTTACTTTTTCATTGGAATATTCTCCAAAACTTATAAAACAAATTTCCAATATTTTGAGCAGAAGAAATACTATTTTTTTAATATATGATTCAAAAAATTAAACTATTATCAAATTAAATTCATATTTTGAACCTTTTAATAAAATTTCTATAAAAAACACAAAACAAAACAAAGGTTGGAAACGATTTTTAGAGATTGTTGCTGTTTAATTATTTGATACACCAAACAACTATAGTTTATGAGACAATTAAAACTCACCTTTTCCCTTTTCTTAGTAATGTTTTTTGTACATTTTGGCGTTAATGCACAAGTACCCAACATTAGTTACGCGGGCAGCCCTTATTCGTTTCCAACAGGCACAGCCATAACGCCATTAGTCCCAACAAATAGTGGTGGTACAGTAACCGCATCAACAACAACAACAACAGTAAGTACTATTGCAAGTGGTAATGAAATTTATTATGGTGATCCTTTAGGTGTTGCCTTAGATGCTGCTGGCAATTTATATGTGGCACTTAAACATAGAATAGATTGGCAGGTCACGCAACAAAATAAAATCCTTAAAATCACTTCAGCAGGGGCGATAAGCATTTTAGCAGGTAGTGGCAGACCAGGTTCAAACGATGCAACAGGTACAGCAGCTAGTTTTTTTAACCCTTCAGGAGTTGCCTTAGATGCTTCTGGTAATGTATATGTGGGAGATCAATATAATAATAAAATCCGTAAAATTACTCCAGCAGGGGTGGTAAGCACTTTTGCAGGAGGTTTTAATCACCCTTATGGCGTTGCTGTAGATGCTGCAGGCACTATATATGTTGCAGATCACTTCAATCATAAAATCCGTAAAATCACTTCAGCCGGGGTGGTAAGCACTTTTGCAGGTAGTGGCACACGAGGTTCAACCGATGGAACAGGCACGGCAGCTAGTTTTGCATACCCTACAGGCGTTGACGTAGATGCTGCAGGTAATGTATATGTGGCAGATGATTATAGTTATAAAATCCGTAAAATCACTTCAGCCGGGGTGGTAAGCACTTTTGCAGGAGGTATTAATCACCCTCAAGATGTTGCCGTAGATGCTTTTGGCGCTATATATGTGACAGAAAATAGTCAAATCCTTAAAGTCAGTTTACACGGTTATAGCATTAGCCCTGCATTACCCACGGGTTTAAGTTTTGATGCTACCACTGGTGGTATTAGTGGAACCCCAACTAAGGGCACCCCTGCTACTAATTATACTATAATTGCCACTAATGGTGCAGGTAGTAGTAGTGTAGTGATTAGTATGGAAACTGTATTTCCATGTGCTATTGCTTTAACTCCTGCTTCACAAACCAACATATCAACTTGTTTTGGAGATAATAGTGGAGCAGCAAGTGTAAATACTCCAACAGGTGGAATAGGACCTTATAGTTATAATTGGGCACCAGGTAACCCAACAGGTAATGGTACTACTTCTGTTACTGGCTTAACAGCTGGTACTTACACTTGTACGGTTACAGATTCAAATAATTGTACAGATACTCAATCATTTACGATTACACAACCAAGTGCTATTCCTTTAACTCCTGCTTCACAAACCAACATATCAACTTGTTTTGGAGATAATAGTGGAGCGGCAAGTGTAAATATACCAACAGGTGCAACAGGACCTTATACTTATAACTGGTCACCAGGTAACCCAGCAGGTGATGGTACTACTTCTGTTACTGGTTTAACAGCGGGAACATGGACCTGTACGGTTACAGATGCAAATTCTTGTACAGCTTCTCAAAATTTCACAATTACACAACCGAGTAAACTTATTATTACTCATACTTCACAAACCAATGTAAGTTTTAATGGTGTGGATGATGGTTCTGCTTCGGTTCTTAATGTTTCTGGCGGAGTTCCTGGTTATACTTATTCATGGGCTCCTACTGGTGGGACGGCGGCAACTGCAACTGGACTTACTTCAGGAACCTATACGGTAACTATTACGGATGCTGGTGGTTGTACTTTAACTAAAAACTTTATAATTAATGTTAACTCAATTCCAACGGTAAATGTGCTATCATCTGGTTTAATCTGCCAACCTGCTGGAGGTGTTGGACCGACTCCTTTAAATCCAAATGGAGATGGTTGGAGTTCAATTTCCTCATCTGGATATTCAACAGATGTTATATTAGTAAACGAGATACCTAATAGCGAGATACCTTATAAAGCGTTACCTGTTCCATATAGAGAATTAGCCTCTGATTTAACTTTGGGCAATTGTGGCTATTCAGATATTGTAAGTAGCAATAATTCTGAATCTGGGGTTTATATGTATTCAGATGGGACTAATTTGTTATTTAGATTTCGACAAGGAAATACCTTAAATACTTCTAGAGGTTTTTCAATTTTAATTGATACCGATGGTAAAATTGGGAATACAGGCCCAAATGCTGACCCAAACTTTATCCAAAAAACAAACGATACAAATGGGAACCCAGGTTTTGAAATAGAAATTGTGCTGGAAACAAATTGGCAAGTTGCAATGTATGATGTAGATGGAACTGATAATCCATTTGTTCTTATGAGAGCTTACCCAATTTCTCTTCATCAACAAAGATCTGTTGAATTAACAAATAGCTGTAACGATCCAGATTATTTTATTGATTTTTATATAGTTTTAGCAGATTTGTATTCAGATTTTGGGATTACTTCTTCCACTCCCTTACGGTATGCTGCAACATCAGTATTAGAACCAAGACCTGCAATAGGAGGTTTGATTTCAGATATTAATGGAGGTGATACTTATGAAGAAATTATAAACTATCAATGTGGAACACCCATAGGCGCAGGACCAACAACTGAAGCACCATGCTCTTGCACAAATCCTCCAACAATAAACGGACCAATCACTTCTGGTACAAATGTTACAATTTCAGGAGATTGGATTGCTACAAGCCCTGAGAAACCACAAAATGCAACTATTGAAGTATTTGTAAATGGGGTATCAAGTAATACAACTGTAACCACATCTGGATCTGGTTGGTCAATGATTGTAACTGGACCATTAGTTAATGGTGATATTATATATGCGACAGCTGTAGCAACAGGAGAAGGAGTTTGTGATCCAAATCCACAAATGGAAATAGTTAATGATTGTAATTCAGGGAACACACCTGTTGAGCCAGTCATTACTTGTATTGGTAACAAAGGGATTACAGGATATGCAGACCCAAACAGTACGATTATAATATATCGTTTTCTAGCTCCACCAGCTAGTCAAACAGAAAATTTAGTTGCTAAAATTACTGCAGATGGCACAGGAGTATGGGGATGGGATGGCATTTTACCAGCAAACAATACTTTTGGAGGTATTTGTACTAGTGGAACTGGAGATATGCTTGAAGGAACATATAAAGTTAGTCAGTTAAATAATGCACTTTGTCCTTCTCCACTTTCTTCAATATGTTTAGATAGATCTGGAGGAGGTTATCCATTAAATGGAAGTTCGGTTGCACCCGTAATTATTACAGAGCCAATAGTATCGAGTGTTGGCATAATACAAGGTACTGCTTTAACCGGTGATATAATTAGGCTTTATATAAATGGACAACTCAGAGGAACCCAAGTAACAGCAGATGGTAATTACAGTTTTAGTGGTATTTCTCCTTTGCCTGCTGGAGCTTTAGTTGCAGTTACTGCTCAAGGAGATTTAAAATGTGAATCTGTTACAGCTACAAAAATAGTTTCGTGTAGTGTTTCTGCTCCCTTTATTAGCAATGCAAATAATTCAAACCAAATAGAAGCTGGGAATATAATAATAGGTTTATCTGAGGTAAACGGAGCGACTATTAATATATATGACCTTTCAGCTCCTACAGTGTCTTTAGGTACAGCTGTTGTTAGTGGAGGAACTTGGTCTTCTTCAGTAATAGCTACAAATGGTGTAACCTATTTTGCAACTGTAACTTCAGCTTGTGGAACAAGTTCAGCATCGCCATATGTTACTGCTTTAAACCCATCAACTAACCGTTGTGGAGCTTTTACTAATGCTCCTTACGATGTAAATACTGTAGCTATAAGTGGTACATTAAGTTCATCAGCTCCAAATGTTTTAATAAGTTTATACATAGATGGAGTTTTTATTATATCTCAAGTTACTTCTTCAACAGCTTGGTCAATTCCAGTAACTTCAAATGACCTTTATGGAGGAGGAATAGTAACTATTGGAATTAAAGAACCTGGGCTATTAGAGTTTAGATGTTCAGTCACTGAAGTAATAAATTGTACTTTACCTCCATTAGATATATCTCCGTTAGATTTAACAATATATTCAGGAGACATTGCAAATTTTACAATTTCAAATCCAGTACCTGGATTATTATATGCAATTGAAAGGATTAACCCTCCATACTATGACACTGGTGTATCAATATTTAGTAATGGTAGTAATTTTGATATTGCTCCAAACACAATAAATTCATGTAAAAGTGAAACATTTAACTTTCAAATTAAAGCTACAGATTTTAACGGATGTGAAGTTACAAAACTAATTTCATTAACTGTAAATCCAAGGATTAATTGTATTGCTTCAACAACATGGAATGGATCAAGTTGGTCATCTGGCTCACCTGATTGCTCTACAACAGCAATTTTTAATGGAAATTATAATGGTTCTGGGTTTGATGCATGTTCCGTACAAGTTAACACTGGCTCTACTGTTATAATAAACTCTGGCGTTATTACAGTTACAAATGAAATTAATATTGCTGATGATTATTCTTTTATAGTAGAAAATGGTGTTAATTTAGTTCAAATAAATGATGTAGTAAATACTGGAAAAGCGATCGTAAAAAGAAATAGTGCTCCAATTATTAGATTAGACTACACTGCTTGGAGTTCACCAGTATTAAATCAAAATTTATTAGATTTTTCTAATGAAACATTACAAAATCGTTTTTACACTTATAACCCTTCTGGTACTACAACACCAACAGCTTGGATTTCTGTTACGAATCCTAGTACAACAGATTTTAATATAGGTAATGGGTATTTAATTAGAAGTCCGAATAATTGGTCTTCAGTTACAGAATCTGAGTATTTAGGAGAATTTAAAGGTGTTTTAAATAATGGAACTATTTCGGTACCTGTAACCACGGGATATAACTTAATTGGTAATCCATATGCATCTGCGTTAAAAGTTTCTGACTTTATATCTGGTAACTCTGCATTAGGAATAGGTACTTTATATTTTTGGACACATACTGTTTCTGCAAATTCCGGAATATACCCACAAAACAATTATGCTTCTAGAAATAATTTAGGAGGTACAGCAGCAGTTGCTGGAGGAGAAATACCTGACGAGTATATTCAAGTAGGTCAAGGCTTTTTAACCAATACTCCAATTGACGGCAATATAATTTTTCAAAACAATATGAGGTCATCACTTAGTAATAATCAATTCTTTAGAACTAGTCCAAATACTACATCTGATTTGAATGAAGCGCATAGAATATGGTTAAATTTGAGCGACACAAATAATAATTACAACCAGATTCTAGTTGGATATATTGATAATGCTACGAATGCCTATGATGAAGGTTTTGATGGAAAATTATTAAATAATGCTAATACACATTTATATTCAATAATTGACTCTGAAAGATATGTAATTCAAGGGAGAGCTAATCCTTTTAACCAAAACGATGAAGTACTTTTAGGTTTTAAAACAGATATTTCTGGAAATTTTACAATTGCTATGGATAGATTTGATGGATTGTTTTCATCTTCTCAAGATATTTATTTAAAAGACAATCAAACGTCAATTGTTCATAATTTAAAGGAATCTTCTTATTCCTTTAATTCAATAAATGGCGAGTTTATTAATAGGTTTTCTATCGTTTTTAAAGATTCTAGCTTATCTAATGAAAATTCAAATCAAATATCATCATTAATTGTTTATATTGATAATAAAAATCTTATTAACATTAATAATAATAATAATAATAATAATAGTTTAATGATAAATAAAGTAGAGATTTTTGATATCACTGGGAGGCTATTATTCACAAAAGATAAATTATCAACTAATCATTTTTCAATTAATAATGATTATCAAAAAAATGTTTTAATCATAAAAACAACATTGGAAAATGGTTTAATATCCACAGAAAAAATAATTAACTAATTTAAATTCATTAAACAAAAAAAAACCTCGTTCATTACAAACGAGGTTTTTTTTATAAAATTATGTGCTTAGTTTTTCATTGGAATATTCTCCAAAACTTCTAATACAAGTTTCCAATATTTTTGAGCAGAAGAAATACTTGCTCTTTCGTCTGGGCTATGTGCTCCTTTGATTGTTGGTCCAAAAGAAATCATATCCATTTCAGGATAATTAGTTCCTAATATTCCACATTCTAAACCAGCGTGACAAGCTACAACAGCAGCTTTACTTCCGTTTTGTTTTTCGTAAATTGAACTTAAAACGTCTAATATTTCAGAATTAGCATTTGGTGTCCAACCTGGGTAACTTCCAGAAAACTCTACTTCGCACCCCATTAATTCAAATGCAGAACGTAAAGCGTTTGCTAAATCAAATTTCGCAGTTTCTACTGAAGAACGTGTTAAACATTTTACGCTTAATTTTCCTTCGCCAACAGTTACCATTGCAATGTTGTTTGAAGTTTCTACTAAGTTATCAAAATCAGCACTCATTCTATACACACCATTATGTGCCGCATATAAAGCTCTTACTAAAAAGTATTGCGCCATAGGTGGCATTACTTTCGTAGCAGTAGTTTCTGATTTCTCAATAACAATATCTAAATTTGGATCTGTTGTTTTAAACTCTACTTTTATTTCGTTGATGATTTCTTGCATATCAAATACAAAAGCATCATCGTAAACATTAGCAATAATAACTTGAGCAACACTTTCTCTTGGAATAGCATTACGCAAACTTCCTCCTTTTATAGAAGCAATTTGAAGGCCGAAATCATCATAACCGTCAAATAATAAACGGTTCATGATTTTATTTGCATTCCCTAAACCTTTATGAATCTCTATTCCCGAATGTCCACCGCTTAATCCTTTTACAGTAATAGTATAACCAACAGCAATTTCTGTAACATCTTCTTCATCATATTCTGCAGTTGCAGTAACATCAATTCCACCAGCACATCCTATGTCAATTTCATCGTCTTCTTCAGTGTCTAAGTTTAAAAGGATTTCTCCGTCTAACATTCCACCTTGTAAGCCCATTGCGCCAGTCATTCCCGTTTCTTCATCTATTGTGAATAAAGCTTCTATTGCAGGATGCTTGATTGTTGTACTTTCTAAAATTGCCATAATAGTAGCCACTCCTAAACCGTTATCAGCACCAAGAGTTGTTCCGTTTGCACGAACCCAGTCTCCATCTACATACATTTCAATTCCTTGTGTATCGAAATCAAAAACAGTATCGTTATTTTTTTGATGAACCATATCTAAATGCGATTGCATTACAATGGTTTTTCTATTTTCCATTCCAGCAGAAGCCGGTTTTTTTATAATTACATTTCCTACGTGATCTTTTACAACTTCGAATCCTAACTTCTTTCCGAAATCCATCATGAAAGCAATTACACGCTCTTCTTTTTTAGATGGACGTGGTACAGCATTTAAATCGGCGAATTTGTTCCAAAGTTCTTTTGGTTCAAGGTTTCTTACTTCTTGGCTCATAATTTTAGTTTAAAAATTCAAAGTCACAAAGTTACAAAGTATATTTTCCATAGAATTGAAAAACTCATTATATTTACACTATAAAATTCTACTTTGAAAAGAAAATACGTATTACCTCTTTTATTAGTTGTCCAAATTATCTTGGTTAAAACCTTGGCCTTTTTTCCTGAGTTTGTGGAAAACTGGTACAGCAAAGGCTTGTATCCTAAAATTTATTTTGTTTCTCGAAATGTTTTTGGAAGCATTCCATTTTCAATTGGCGATGTGATTTATTATATTTTAATTTTTCTATTGCTACGATGGATTTGGAACCATCAAAAAGGATTTTGGAAAAATTGGAAAACAAACGGATTAACTGTTTTGAGTTGGTTTTCGATCTTCTATTTCTTTTTTCATCTTTTATGGGGAATGAATTATTATAGAGTTCCACTTCACGAAAAACTAAACATCAATAAAGAATATACTTTAGCCGAACTAGAAGCATTTACCAAAAAAATGATTGCTAAAACAAATGCAATTCAGGTTGAAATTACCAAAAATGATTCCGTTGAAGTTGTTGTGCCTTATTCAAATACCGAAATATTTGAGTTGGCTCAAAATGGTTACAAAAACTTACCAGATGCGTTAAATGATTTTCAATACCATTACAAAAGTACAAAAGCTTCATTGTTTAGTTATCCTTTAAGCTATATGGGTTTTGGTGGTTATTTGAATCCGTTTACCAATGAAGCGCAGGTTAATATTTTAAAACCAAAATACAACTCCCCTTTAACTACTACGCACGAAATGGCACACCAAACAGGGATTGGCAGCGAAAGCGAATGTAATTTTATAGGTTTTATTGCGGCTACAAAAAATGAAGATATTTATTTTAAATATGCTGCCTATAGTTTTATAACGCGTTATTGTTTACATAACCTAGAAAAAATACAAGAAGGAAATTCAGAAAAATTTCTTGCAACTATAAGCAAAGGTGTTTTGAAAAACTTTGACGAAAACGAGCAGTTTTGGCAAAAGTACCACACGCCTATTGATACTGCTTTTGAAATTTTCTATGATAGTTTCTTAAAAGCGAACCAACAACAAGACGGTTTAGAAAGCTACAGTAAGTTTGTGGGGTTGATGATTGGGTATGAGAAAGTGGTCAGTGAGCAGAAATAAATTGGCAGTAAAAAAATACGTTTTAAATTATTTTCAACTTAAAAAAACTATACATTAAAAATTTTATCTCTGTTAATGTTTGCTAAATAAATGAAAGTAGCAATCATAACTAAAATATAGATAATTATCATTATTCCTCCTTCTTTTGACTTTTTAAAATTATACCTTTTAAACTTATTGTTTTTCAAAAGAAAAAAATAATTTAAAAAGAACAAAACTGCAAGAATGATGACAACTTGTAGCTTAACAGCTAAAAAATGGACAGCTTTATTAATTATTAAAGCATAAACCAATTGAAATATTATGATGTGGAAAAAACAAATTAACGAACCAACTAAACCTGATGAAATTCTAGCCATTTTATGCCCTTCTCCACAAACATCTCTAAAAAACCAATAAAACCAATAAAACCTAAACAATAAATAACAATATAATTTCATTCGCTTTAAATACTTTAAAACTTCTTCTTTTTTACTAATTACTCTTCACAAATCACTAATTACTTTTTCCTAAATCTCATCACTCGTAAAACTAGTCAATTGTTTCTTTTTAAACGGACGAATAATTAAACGTGCTTCTCTATCGAAACGTATGTAATTATACACCCAATTTAAGAACACAACCGCTTTATTTTTGAAACCAATTAAGGAAAACAAGTGCACGAACATCCACACAAACCAAGCAAAAACACCGCTGAATTTGTAGTTTTTTAAATCTACAACCGCTTTGTTTCTTCCAATAGTTGCCATGGAACCTTTGTCTTTATAAATAAAAGGTTTCATTTCTTTTTTATTAATTAGATTAATTAGATTTCCAGCTACATGTCGACCTTGCTGCATTGCTGGTTGCGCCATCATAGGATGCCCTTGCGGATATTCATCTGAAATCATGGAAGCAATATCGCCAATGGCAAAAATATTCTCGTAACCAATAACTTGATTAAATTGGTTCACTTTTATACGTTCTGCTCTTTCTACTAAACTATCTGCACTTAAACCGCCTACTAAAGCGCCTTGTACTCCAGCTGTCCAAATAACAGTTGCACTATCAAAAGACAAATCAGAATTTGTTGTCACAATTCTGGTATCGTAACCAGTTACTCTAACATTTTTCCAAACACTTACACCTAATTTTAGCAAAAACTCTTCCGCTTTTTCAGAAGCGTGTTCGCTCATGGTATTTAAAATTCTATCACCGCTTTGAATCAGGTTGATTTCCATTTTACGAACATCCAAATCAGGATAATCCTTGGGAAGAATGGCTTTTTTCATTTCGGCCAAAGCACCAGCAAGCTCCACTCCTGTTGGCCCTCCACCTACTAATACAAAATTCATTAAACTATGACGTTCATCAATATCGTTAGTTAATAAAGCTTGTTCGAAATTTTCTAAAATAAGACTACGAATGTTTAACGATTGCGGAATAGTTTTCATAGCCATGCAATTGCGTTCCATTTCTTTATTACCAAAGAAATTCGTTTTAGAACCAGTTGCCATAACCAAATAATCGTATTTTATTTCGCCAATATCTGCAATTACTTTACAGTTTTTGGTGTCAATTTCACGAACTTCGGCTAATCGAAAGTAAAAATTTTCAAATTCCTGTACTACTTTTCGAATAGGATAAGCAATAGAATCGGGTTCTAAACCCCCAGTAGCCACTTGATATAACAAAGGTTGGAAATTATGATAGTTGTGTTTGTCTAACAAAACCACTTGCACCTTTTTATTTCTTAATTTCTTTGCTAATGCAATACCGGCAAAACCACCACCTATAATAACTATTCTTGAAAAACTTGAACGAGGGATATTCATTTGTAATTTTTAATAAATGTACTACAAATATACAAAGATTGTTTCGATAGAAATTGTTTGTGAACTGAATTTATTATTTGATTTAACCTTCAATTTCATAGCCCAGATGGAAATGACAGATATAACGGACAGCTGGAAATAGCTTCTAAAAATAATCAGTATTATTGTAACAACTTAAAGTGTTTAACTACTTATAGAATATGAGTGAAGCTTCGGAAGAACAATTTGTGAAACTTTTACAGGAAAACCAAAATATTGTCCACAAGATTTGTAGACTGTATACGCATGACCAAGATTCTCATAACGACTTGTTTCAGGAAATAACTATTCAGTTATGGAAAGCGTATCCAAATTTTAGAGGTGATTCTAAATTTACCACTTGGGCGTATCGAGTTGGATTAAACACTGCAATTACCCTTTATAGGAAAAAGAAAAAAACAATTAACACGATTGAATTTGACAATACTTTTCATAAAGTAAAACAAGAGGATTACAATTTTGAAGAAGAAGAGCAAATTAAGCTTTTATACAGTGCTATTGGGGAGTTAAATGATATTGAAAAAGCATTGGTTTTTTTATACTTAGAAGAAAAAGATTATAGAGAAATTTCTGAAACATTAGGTATTACCGAAGTGAATGCAAGAGTAAAGATGAACAGATTGAAGGGTAAATTAAAAAAAATATTAAATCCGTAATGATGATGGATGAATTAGATATATTAAAAAAAGATTGGAAGAAGAGCGAAAGTTCTTTCAACCAAATCACGGAAAAAGAAATTTATGGAATGCTGCATAAAAAATCATCTTCTATTGTAAAATGGATTTTGGTTATTAGTATTCTTGAAATTGCTTTTTGGAGTGTATTAGGCTTTTTTACAGCTGATGAAAATTATTTAAAAACATTAGAACAATACCATTTAAGGGAAGTAATGCCTATTATTACAACTCTTAACTATGGTGTTATTCTTTTCTTTATTTACTTGTTTTATAAAAACTACAAGACAATTAATACCACTGATACTGTTAAGCAATTAATGCACACTATTTTAAAAACCAGAAAAACAGTACAGCATTATGTTTGGTATAACTTAATAATGACTTTCTTATCAATGGTACTTGTGGTTGTTTTTCAGTTGAAATATGACCCTAATATTGAAAAAGTATTTAAGAATGTAAGCAGCTCAATGGATTCTAACTTATTTTATTTAATGGTTACTTTCTTTTACATTATTGTTATAGTTGCTGTTATAGGCTTTATATGGTTATTTTACAAACTGATTTATGGAATATTAATGAAGCGATTAAACAACAATTATAAAGAATTAAAGAAAATAGATTTATAATATTATGGTACGAATAATTTTTGTTTTAGTCTCGCTTGTAATTGGTTTTGTAGTCAATGCACAAAGTTTAGAAAAAAGTTTACTTTGGAAAATTTCTGGAAACGGATTAGAAAAGCCTTCTTATCTTTTTGGAACTATGCATGCAGTTTGTGAAATACATTTTGATGATAATATTACAAAAGCCTTAGACGAAACTTCTCAGTTGTATCTTGAAATTGATATGGATGACCCAAGTTTGCAAGCAACCATGATGGAAGGAATGATGATGAAAGACGGTATAACAATTTCATCTTTAATGACAGAAGAAGATGCTATTATTGTTGATACCTTTTTAAAAGAAAACGTGAGTATTTCTGTCAAAATGGTTGATAAGTTCAAGCCCTTTATGATTAGTTCTATGTTTATTCCAAAACTTTTAGAATGTCCAATGCAATCTATTGAAATGGAATTGATGAAAATTTCTAAAGCACAAAAAGAAGAAGTGTATGGTTTAGAAACAATTACAGATCAATTAACTGTTTTTGATAAAATTCCATATAAAGTTCAAGTAGAAGAATTGATTAAAACAGCAAAAGACAACATGGTCAAAGACAAAGCGGAATTTAAAAAAATGGTCGCTGTTTATGAAGATAAGGATATTGAGGGAATGATAGATTTAATGGACGAGTCAGAAAACAAGATTTCAACTGATTTTAATGATATTTTATTAAATGATAGAAATGCCAATTGGATTCCAGTTATTGAAAAAGTTTCAAAAGAACAACCTACTTTCTATGGAGTTGGTGCTGGACATTTAGCTGGAGAGAATGGTGTTATTAAACTACTTCGAAAAAAAGGATATACTGTTGAAGCAGTAAAATAAAAAATCCCGCTAAAAGCGGGATTTTTTATTAATATTTCCATTTTCTCTCTTCGTCAAGTTTTGCCTGTTCTTCTAAATCTTCAACAGGAATAACTTTTAAAAATGAAGAGTGTTGTTCTATAGCATATTCAATTTTCTCAACAATATCTTCAATTGAATCTTTTTCATAATCAAAAACTAAAGGTTCTTTAATTATAAAAGATTGTAAGATTCCTTTTTTCTTTATTAATAGCCCTTTTCTATCAAATGAACGTCTAAAACCATCAATAACAATGGGCACAACAATAGGTTTATGTTGCATAATGATATGCGCAGTACCTTTTCTTACAGGTTTAAAAGATCTTGTAGTACCTTGTGGAAAAGTAATCACCCAACCGTCTTCTAGCGCAACTTTAATGTTTTCAGTATCATTTGGGTTCACTCCTCTTTTTACGTCTTTACCTTCTGCTCTCCAAGTTCTTTCCACAGAAATTGCTCCAGCGTAGGCTAAAATTTTAGGAAGCAAACCAGAAGTCATAGTTTCTTTAGCAGCAACATAATACATATTCATTTTTGGATTCCAAAGATAACCGACATTCTTAATGTTATTTTCTCTTCCTTTTAAACTTGCGTTTAAAACATGAAACATAGCAACAACATCAGCAAAATACGTCTGGTGATTTGAAATAAATAAAACATTAGTATCAGGAAGATTTCTTATGATTTCAGAACCTTCAATTTGTAAACTGTTAAATCCACGATATCTTTTATGAGTTAATAGAGCTGCAACACGTATTAACCATTTTTTTAAAAATAATATATGACCAAAAGGATTTCTCTTAAATAATCCCATAATTTTTCGTTTTTTATTATAAAGCAAGGCTACAAATGTAGCAAATCAGTAGCTTTTTTACCTAATTAAGTGTGAAAAAATCAAAAATTTAAAAAACTAAAATTACGATTTAAGTACATTTACAATAGCTTCTTTCAATTCGCTCATCATCATTGCAGTTGCTCCCCAAACAACATATTTGTCAACCATAAATGCAGGCACCTCAATATCAGTAGCATAAGAGGTTGTCATTTTAACTTTAGTAATGGTTTTATCATCTATAAATGCAGAAAACGGGAATTCTAAAACCCTTTTAACTTCATCTAAATCAGGAACAAATTGAAGTTCTTGATGAGAAATTCCCATAAAAGGCGACACTAAATAGTTACTTGGTGGAATATAAATGGTACTAAATGGCTTTATGACTTCAATTTTGTTTGGATGAATTCCAACTTCTTCATGTGTTTCTCTTAATGCTGTTTCAGATAAGTCTTTATCTTCTAATTCTACTTTTCCACCAGGAAAACCAATTTGAGAAGAATGAACACCTGGATATGTATTTCTAACAATTAAAGCTAAATGTGTTTCCTTATTTTTAGGGTAAAACAGCATTAAAACAGCCGCTTTTCTTGGCTTTTTGTCTTCATAATTCGTTTCCTTTAAAAAAGAAATTCGTTCCAATGGAGCCATTTTTGCATGAGCATCTGCTGCTAGCAATTTTTCTTTTTCTATTTTTGGAATATATTTTACAAAATCGAGAAATAACATCTGGTTAAAAAATTTACAGATTCTAAGTTAAGTCTATTTTTTAACATATCAATAAACAAATACAAAAATGTTTAGTAAAGAAGAAGCACAAAGATTAAAGAAAGAGTTTTGGACAGCATTTGCAGCTTCAAACTCTAGAAAATGGATATTATACAACACAAAAATTAAAGATGTTACATTTAAGTTTTATGTTGACAATAAAAAAGCACAAGTTTTATTAGATATAGAACCAAAGAACGATAAAAATCGTATAGTATATTATGAGAAAGTAGAATCGTTAAAAGATTTATTACTTGAAAATCATTTGCCAGATGCAATTTTTGAAAGAGAGTTTCACTTAAGCACTGGGAAAGTGATCAGTAGAGTTTGGGTTGAAAAAACAGGTTTAAGCATGAATAATAAAGAACATTGGCCAGAAATATTTGAATTCTTTTCTGAAAAAATGGAAGCTTTTGAATACTTCTTCTTTGAGCATGAAGAATACATCAAAGATTTAGAAATTAATACTTAAATCACTATTTGTAATTCAGCTAACATTTTATTTCTTATATTAAAACTAATTTTGAACTATAAAATAAAAAGCTATGAAAAAGATTATTTTATTATTATTTGCCATCACAATTCAATCATGTCAATCGCAAACGAAAGAAACTATGGAACCAAAAGTAAACAAAACAGATGCTGAATGGAAAGCACAACTTAGTGAAGTAGAATATGAAGTTTTAAGAAAAAAAGGAACAGAAAGAGCCTATACTGGCGAATACTGGGATCATTTTGAAAAAGGGACATATGTATGTGCAGCATGTGAAGCACAACTATTTGAATCAAATACAAAATTTGAATCAGATTGTGGTTGGCCTTCATTCGACAAAGCTATTGAGGGAAGTGTAAAATACAATAAAGACATGAGCTATGGAATGGTAAGAACCGAAGTTGTTTGCGCAAATTGCAACGGACATTTAGGTCATATTTTTGATGATGGACCAAAAGAAACTACAGGTCAGCGCTTTTGCACTAATTCTGTTTCTATAAAATTCATTCCTAAAAAGTAACATCATGAAAAAAGTATATTACTGGTTAATTAGAATTGTTCCTGCAGTAATAATGTTGCAAACTTTATTTTTTAAATTCACTGCTGCCCCAGAGAGTATAGCATTATTTACTAAACTTGGAGTAGAACCTTACGGAAGAATTGGTTCAGGAGTTATTGAATTATTAGCTGCGATATTATTATTAATTCCAAGTAAAAGTTTCTATGGGGCCATTTTAGGTATTGGAACTATGATAAGTGCTATTTTATCCCATTTATTTATTATTGGAATAAACTTTAATAATGATGGTGGAGCATTATTTACTTTAGCCCTAGTTACATTTGTTTGTTGTGTATTTGTTCTTTTTGAAGAAAGAAATAAATTTAGTACATTTAAAAAACCAAATTAACAATATGCTAATCGCTGCAATTAAAGCAAATTTTATTCAAATCTCAAAACTCTTAAATCAATTAAATGATAAAGAGTATACTTATTGTCACGCTGAATTAAGCAATGCTACAATTGGAGAACATACAAGGCATATTATTGAAATGTATCAATCTCTATTGAAAAGCCATATCACAGGCATTGTTAATTATGATAAAAGAGAGCGTAATATTGCTATTCAAACCAACAAAAATGTTGCGTTAAATGCAATTAGTGCCATCTTAGAAAATATTGAATTAGAAAATATTCAAATGACATTAGAACAAGGAGTTGATATAGTTACATTTCAAGTCCAAACTAACTATTATAGAGAATTACTGTATAATTTAGAGCATAGTATTCACCATCAAGCTTTAATAAAAGTAGCGGTTTTGAAAAATAAAAACATCCAACTTTGTTCTGAATTTGGTGTTGCAAAATCAACAATTGAATATAGAACACAATGTGTACAGTAAGTTTCGTTCCAACAAATGATGGAATTTGCATTACTTCTAATCGAGATGAAAAAACCACTCGTAGCAAGGCTATTTCTCCTCAAAAAGTATTAATTAAAAATAAAGAAATAACATTCCCAAAAGATCCACAAGCCGGAGGAACTTGGTTTGCCCATGATGATAAAAACATTATTGTTTTACTTAATGGTGCTCAAGAAAGACACATTTCAAAAGGAAATTACAGGAAAAGTAGAGGAATCATTGTTTTAGATTTAATAAGTGCTGAAAATCCTTTTTCAGAGTGGAATACAATCGATTTAAACGACATTGAATCTTTTACAATTGTATATTTTGATGGCAAAAATCTATTTCAATTACAGTGGAACGAAATTGAAAAATCAACAATAGAATTAGACAGTTCAGATTCACACATTTGGTCTTCATCAACTTTATATACTAAAGAAATACGAACAGAAAGAGCTAAATGGTTTGAAGAATTTCTTGAAAAAACCAAAAATATAACGGCAAAAGACTTATTACATTTTCACCAATTTACGGAAAACGAAAACACAAATTACGGATTGCAAATTAACCGAAATAACATGCTTAAAACCGTAAGTATTACACAATGTGTTATAAATAAAACTATATCTTTAAATTATATAGACTTGTTAGAAATATGAAAAAAATAAAATTATTTCTACACAAAGTTACACATTGGGAATACTGGCCGTATCAAGTCGTTTATATTCCCATATATTTTCAATACATCTATTACGTAGCATGTACAAAATCATTTTTTTACTTTAATGCATCAAATCCAACCATTAGAAATGGCGGTTTTTTCATGGAATCTAAAAAAGAAATCTACGACCTTATTCCACAAAAATATTATCCTACCACACTATTAATTGAAAACAAAACATCAATAGATGCAATTGAACAATTAATAAAAAGCCATCAAATTACATATCCCTTAATTTGTAAACCAAATGTTGGGCTCAGAGGAACAGCAGTAAAAAAAATTGATACTATTGATGAACTTTCAAAATATGCAAATAAAGCTAATTTTGACTTTCTAGTCCAAAATTTAATTCCGTATCAAAACGAAATCGGACTATTTTATATTAAATTACCAAATGAAGAAAAAGGTAAAATTACAGGAATCGTTGCAAAAGAATTTCTAATACTAACAGGAAACGGAAAAAACACCATTAAAGAACTATTAGAAAAAGATCCACGTTACCAATTTCAACTCAAAACACTAGAAGAAGAGTACAAAGAAAAACTAGATACTGTTTTAGGATTAAACGAAACCATAAACCTAGTTCCATACGGTAATCATTGCCGCGGAACAAAATTTATCGATGCAAGCAATCTAATTACTCCAAAACTAACCGATACCTTCAACACAATTTGCAACCAAATAGAAGGTTTCAATTACGGAAGAATGGACATTATGTTCAGTTCATACGATGAATTAGAAAACGGAATCAACTTTCAAATTGTAGAAATTAATGGAGCAATAAGCGAACCAACACACATCTACGATCCAAACCACAGCTTACTTCACGGCTGGAAAGAACTTACCAAACACTTTCATTATTTGTACCTTATAAGCAAACAAAACAAACAAAAAGGTGTTCCCTATCTTACCTTCAAACAAGGCGTAAAAGAATTTAAGAAACATAATGAATATTACAACACCATTTTAAAATTTTAAATAAAAAAAAGAGCAATATAGTATTGCTCTTTTTTTATTTAAATTAAATAATTAACGATTAGTTGAGATTATTTTTTTAACTGTTACACCTTTTCTAGTGATAACTTTTACATAATATAATTCTCCTTTTACATGGTTAAATGGAACTTTAAAATTAACTTCTTTGTTAAAGTATGCATTTTCATCATGTTCATTCATCAATAAAGATCCTTTAGCATCAAACACTTGTATGTCTGCTGGTGATTGATAATCAAATTCATATCGAATTGTAAAATCACCATTAAAAGGAACCGGATAAACAGTAAAGTTTGCGCTTAATAAACTGCTTCCAGAATCTTCTTTTTCAGGAATTACAACTTTAATTCTACATTGATCATACCCTCTATTAATAGCATCAACTGCAGAATTAACGTTAGAAGCTGAAAGACCTCCAATATTTTCACCTCCAAGAGCTCTGTTTGCAAGAGCAAATAAAGAACTTACGGTCGCACCTCCATTATTATTTAAATAATAAATAACATTTGAAGGAATCTTAAATATTTGAACAGTATTCATGTCAGGTGTATCAGAGCCACAAGATACAGCTTTAGCTGTGGCAAATTGCGGTTCTAATACTACTGAACTTAAAGAACCATCCATTTGAAGATTAAAGAACAAAGTCATTGTTTGACTTAATAAATTATTATTTATTCTACCAATATTAGTTCCTTTATTATATAAAGGATCATTATCTGACCAAGTTGCAAAAATATCATATGTAGCAAACCCAACTAATGCTCTAGGTGTTCCTCCACCAGGAAGCATTGTGAAAATATTATTTTTTACAGGAATGTTTGCTCCAGTAACATCTGATAGTTTTAATAAGAAATAATTTCCTGTATTTAAACTACCAAAATTATAACTACCTCCAACTTGTGTTAAAGCATTAATCATCATTACATGAGAGTTTACAGTACCATAATTAGGAGTACAACCTAAACCGCCATAATTTCCATAAAAACCTTGCGTATAAGTACAATGAGGTGCGTCACATGAATTAACTAATACAGTAAACTCACATTCATTAGCGGCATTATTACAAAAATCCGAAGCATTTAATTTAATTGTAATTAATTCTCCCACTGGGTAAGGATCATTTAAAGCCAATCCGTCTGATCTAACAGCAACAATTTCAATATCCTCATCACAATTGTCAAATACTTCAGGTAAAACAATTATTGGTAATCCTTCACATTCCAATACTTCAATATTAGAAGGACATTCGAATGTTGGTTTTGTTTCATCGTAATGACGACTCACTCGAATTACTACAGCATCAGCTGCATTTTCACAATCATCTGTAATGTTAAAGGTATAATCTATATATTGCGTACAACCATCGGTAACGATATCACCAGCAACTCCAGCAACTTCGCCTGAAGTTTGTTCGTTAATACCACAATTGTCTGTCCAATCTGCATTTAAGCCTGCTGGCCATTCTGCATTACAGCCTTCTAATACTACATCATCTCGATCTGCAATAATTGGTTTTGTTTCATCGTAATGACGACTCACTCGAATTACTACAGCATCAGCTGCATTTTCACAATCATCTGTAATGTTAAAGGTATAATCTATATATTGAGTACATCCATCGGTAACGATATCACCAGCAACTCCAGC